>JAKQJM010000117.1 GCA_029561145.1 Pseudomonadota bacterium | reverse complement strand
GCGCCGTGTTTCGCAAAGAAGAGTTTCGGGATCACCGTGCGCTGCTTGCGGGTTCGGATCTTGAGCAGGAACGAACCCTGCTTGCTGATCCCCGCCGCCTTCGCCTGCGCGATGCACTGCCGGCGCTCCTCCTCGCAGCGCTCGATCCGGCGCTTGATCTCGATGACGTCCGGCCGCTCGTCGAACTCCTGCTGTAGGGCAGCGAGCGCCTCCCGATACTCATCGGCCCGGATCCGGGCCATGAACGCGCGTTCGAGTATGTCGGTCATTCCGACCCACTCCCGCGCATATTCTCGAGCGCCTTCCGGATATCTCCCTGCATGCAATCATCCCCAGCCTGATTGCCGAACGCGCACTCTTTACAGGTGTATTCAGCCGGGCACGGGTGATCGATGATCGCCAGGATCGCGTCGTAATCCTCCTGCCCCTTGAGCGCCCGCGGCGACAGGTCGCGGTCGATGTCGTCGAGGATGCTGCGTATCTGCGCCAACTGGTCGCGGATGTCGGTCATCAGCACCGCCCCCACTCGACCTGCATCTCTTCGAGCGCGCTCACCGGGAGGTCCTCGACGTACCGCACCCGGTGCACCCGACACAGTGCGCTGAGCGCCTCCGATCGTTCCGCGCGCATCGCGTCCGCGCAGTCTCGGCAGATCTCGTCGCTGCTCGCGGTCGGTGCGCCGCAGGAGCGGCAGGCGATCATGCGATCCGCGCGCCCCGGGAGCCCTACCTCGCGTGCGGCATGCTCCGTGGCCGCAACCAATATACGATCGAACGTACCATTCTGGGTGTCGGTTCCCGCCCCCGGTTTACAGGCGGTGGCGCAGGGGCCGACATAGTTATTCCTTTTCGTCATATTTTCACCTTCTCCATATTGAGGTATGCCCGCAGCGCCATTTCTGTGACAAACGACGCGGACACCCCCACTAATGAGGCGTAATCTCTGAGACGAACCGCAACATCCTGACTAACGTAGACCTGGAGCTTTGGTTTTGGTTTCGCGCTGTTCTGCTGCCCCATAATCATAGATTCGTCTCATGGATATATAATGTATTCGGTTTGGCTCTACACCGA
>JAKQJM010000070.1 GCA_029561145.1 Pseudomonadota bacterium | reverse complement strand
TGGTCGCGACGCTCTGCCTGTTTTCCTTCTACGCCTTCACCACGGCCTTGCGCAGCATCGAATGGGCCAGCCCATTGACGCTCAGCGCCAGCGACGCGGCCAAGCGCCCGAATTCTTCCGCTGCACAGTATGAATATGCTCTGGTGTTACTCGAATCGAGCATAGACGGCGACCCCGAGCCATTGCGCCGCAAGGCATTCGAGATTCTGGAGCGGATGTCCAATGATTCCAATGCCGACGCAGTGCACAGTCAACTGCTCATCATTGCAAGCGCGGAACACAAACTGCCGATAAAGAATGAGTGGTGGACGTCGATGATTGCAAAATTGGCGGCTCGTCCCGTTTCATCAGTTGATGTGGAAGCATTAGGTGGCTTGCTCGCCTGCCTGGAAGCCAATTCGTGTCCGCGAGACGTAGCTCGTCTTAAGCAGGCATTTGAGGCCGCAACCGATCATCCAGGCGGCTATGGGAAATTGTTCTTGTTGTATGGGCAGTTTGCGCAAAACTTCCTCGGCGATTCAGTACTTGCCGAGAAGGCAACTCGCAGGGCGATCCAGCAATCGCCAAGCGATCTCGCGTTGAGGGCAAATCTGGCGGGCCTGTTGATCAACATTGGTCGGGTGGATGAGGCCGAGCGAGAGCTGGATGCATTGAAATCGATGAATCACTTCCAGGTTCTCGACACGCGAATTTCGGAGTTGCAGCGAGAACTTATCGATTTACAGCAGAAGACCAAGAAAGCAGACACCTCGTCCGTACCCGCTCTGCCTTGAACTTCAACTTTCGCTCCCACGCGAGCCCCCTTTCGCATGCCAATATAGTATTCAACCGGCCATAGGCGGAGCGCAGATCAATGAAATTGATAATCCAGATCCCCTGCTTCAACGAAGCAGAGTCGCTACCGGTAACGCTCGCCGAACTGCCGCGTGAAGTAGCTGGCTGCAGTGTCGTTGAATGGCTGGTGATCGACGATGGATCGTCGGACCAGACTGCCGAGGTGGCCAGGTCACTGGGTGTCGACCATGTAGTGAGGTTGCCGGTCAACCGGGGCTTGGCCATGGCCTTCATGACTGGTCTGGAAACCGCATTGGCGGCGGGCGCCGACATCATCGTCAACACCGATGCAGACAACCAGTATGACGCCCGCGACATTCCAACGCTGGTGCAGCCCATCCTGCGCGGTGAGGCCGAACTGGTCGTGGGAGAGCGTCCGATCAGTGATACCGAGCATTTCTCGTGGTTGAAGAAGCGTCTGCAACGCCTTGGTAGCTGGGCCGTGCGCCTCGCATCGGGAACACAGGTTGCCGATGCGCCCAGCGGGTTCAGAGCCATGAGCCGAGGCGTGGCCGAACGCCTGAACGTGTTCAATTCCTATACCTACACGCTGGAAACCATCATCCAGGCGGGCCGCAGCAATATCCGCGTGGCCTCGGTACCCATACGAACCAATGCCGACATGCGCCCTTCAAGGCTGGTCAAGGGAATAGCCAACTATGTGAAGCGCTCCATGACGACCATCGTGCGCATTTTTGCGACCTACAAACCCTTGATGTTCTTCTGGCTGATAAGCAGCATTTTCATGTTGATTGGCTTCGGAGCAGGACTGCGCTATTTGGTCCTGCGTCTACTCGGGCAAGGCGAAGGGCATATCCAGTCCGTTATCCTGGCCGCCGCCTGCGTGACTATAGGCCTGCTCATTTTTGTCTTGGGATTCCTGGCCGATCTGCTGTCGGTCAATCGTCGACTTCTCGAACGCATCGAATGGCGTTTGCGCCGACTCGAGTATTCCCGCCTACCGAAGTCCAACAGGGATTCCGAATCGTGAGCACGCTTCAGCCAGCGGGGAACTACTACGACAAGTACCACACCCGAAATCCCTTGGCCCGATATCTCATGCATGGGTTTCTCGAATCATTTGATGCCTTGTGCAAACGAACCGGAGTTGACGAGACGATCGAGGTCGGCTGTGGCGAGGGTGAGCTGAGCATGCGGCTGGCTGCCGATGGAATCCGAGTCCGCGCCAGTGACATCGCGGCGGACGCCGTCGACGAGGCACGCAAGCGTGCCGAGGCAGCGGGCTTGTCGATTGACTATTCAGTGCGCTCGCTGGAACAGATGCAGGGTACGGAAGTTTCTCCATTGGTGGTTTGTTGTGAAGTACTCGAACACCTGGACGATCCGGAATCCGGTTTGCGGATCCTCGAATCGCTTACCTCGAGATGGTTGCTCGTCAGCGTTCCACGCGAGCCGATCTGGCGCGCGCTCAATGTGATGCGTGGAAAGTACCTTGGTGACTTCGGCAATACACCCGGCCATGTGAACCACTGGAGCGCACGCGCCTTCAAGTCGTTCATCGCATCTCGATTCGAGATCGTCGAACAGCGCAATCCCTTGCCCTGGACCATGCTGCTATGCCGTTGTCGTTGAGGCGATTGCCTCGACTGCTAGGATCCCTGCTCGCCTTGCTGTGCATCGGATTCGTCGCATGGCGACTGTGGCAACTCGCTCCCGTCATCTTCCAGCAATCCAATTGGCCGACCCTGCTGGCACGGATGTCGCTTTCGACGATTGTCTACTCGCTTGGCGGAATGTTGCTGGCTGTCGCCTGGTGGCAGTTGCTGCGTGCGTTCGCGGATCCAGGCGCCCGTTTTGTACCGGCGGTCATCGGACACATGCGGGCGCAGTTGGCCAAATACCTGCCGGGAAATGTCTTTCATCTGGCCACGCGTCACGTGCATGCGCGTCGCGCGGGCCTCGAGCATATCAATTTGGCATCGGCGGCACTCGCCGAATCCCTCCTGCTGGTTGTCGTCGCCGTGATCCTGTCGCAGATGGCGCCAAGCGCCCAGTTACCTGCGTCACTGCAGTTGCTGGCGGCATGGCGGTGGCCCCTGCTGGTTTGCGTTGCGGTCGGGCTGATCGTCGGGTTCCGGTTCCTGCGTGCGCGTTCTTCGCCGCTGTCCACAACCCTTTCATTTCGGCCCTGGCTACTCGGCTTGTGCGCGGCAGTCCTGTGCTATCTGCTGTTCTTTGTACTGACCGCCATCGCCTTCGCCAACCTGATCGGACCCGTTGACCTTGCCCCTGCGGCACTGCTGTCCCTTCTGGCCATCAGTTGGCTGGGCGGATTCCTGGTTGTCGGCGCGCCGGGGGGCGTCGGCGTCCGTGAGGCGTTGTTGATCGCTCTCCTGGGTCCGCTGCTCGGTGATGCCCAATCTCTGGTCGCCGCACTGGCCTTTCGCGTTGTCACGGTGCTCGCCGATCTCGCGGTTTTCCTGGTCGGTATGTCGCTAAGCCGCCGCTCCGCCGGAGCGTAGACGGCAACGCATCCGAGGCGACCGGCGGCGACCTAGGCCGTGCCGCATCGATCCAAGACCGGCGAGGGGATGAATTAGTGAGGATTCGGACACTTTCCGGCGCGTCGGGTGTTCTTTCGGCAGGATATTTGCGGTAGATTCAACAGTGGTTTCGGGGACTTGCACGACATTCTTATGGCAACACAGTTGAATTCGGGCACATTGACCGGGCTTTCCGGGATCAGCCGGCGTCTGGTCGCGGAAGGGCTGCTGGGCGAAACCGATGCGCGCAAGGCGATCGAGGACGCCGGCAAGCAGAAGATTCCGATCGGGGCCTGGCTGATCGAGAACGGGCTGGTGGCGAGCGATCAGGTCGCACTGGCATCGGCTTTCGAGTTCGGCGTGCCGCTGTTCGACGTGACTGCACTCGATCTGGCGCAGATTCCGATCAAACTGGTCAAGGAAGAATTGATCAACAAACACAAGGCATTGCCGCTGTTCAAACGTGGCAATCGCCTGTTCGTCGGTGTGTCCGACCCGACCAACCTGCGTGCGCTCGATGACATCAAATTCCAATCCAACCACATCATCGAACCAATCCTCGTCGACGAGCAGCAACTGGCGCGCGCGATCGAGCAGGCGCACAACGCGACCAGCACCACGATCGAGGACATGGATGATTCCGAGGGTCTCGAGAACCTTGATCTCGGTGATGTCGGCGAGGACGAAGGCGGGACCGGCGTCGACGCGAACAGTGCCGACGACGCGCCGGTCGTGCGCTTCGTCAACAAGGTATTGGTCGATGCGATCAAGCGCGGCGCCTCGGATATCCATTTCGAGCCGTACGAGACGAATTACAGGGTGCGCCTGCGCATGGACGGCATGCTCAAGCACGTCGCCTCGCCACCGACTCGCCTGACGCCGCGCATTTCATCGCGCATCAAGGTCATGGCTGGATTGGACATCGCCGAGCGACGCGTGCCGCAGGACGGGCGCATCAAGCTCAACCTGTCGAAGACCAAGTCGATCGATTTTCGCGTGAGCACCTGCCCGACCCTGTTCGGCGAAAAGATCGTGATGCGTATCCTCGACGGTTCCGCCGCGAAGATGGGCATCGACAAGCTCGGCTACGAGGACGATCAACGCGACCTGTTCCTCGATGCGATCGAGAAGCCGTATGGCATGGTCCTGGTAACCGGCCCGACTGGATCGGGCAAGACCGTCTCGCTCTATACGGCATTGAATATCCTCAATACCGAAGGCCGCAACATCTCGACGGTCGAGGATCCAGTCGAAATCCGCGTTCCGGGCATCAATCAGGTCCAGCAGAACCAGAAGCGCGGCATGACCTTCGCGGCCGCGCTGCGCTCGTTCCTGCGCCAGGATCCCGACGTCGTGATGGTCGGCGAAATCCGTGACCTCGAGACGGCGGAAATCGCGATCAAGGCCGCGCAGACCGGTCACATGGTCCTGTCGACCCTGCACACGAACGACGCGCCGCAGACCATCGCACGCCTGATGAACATGGGTATCGCGCCATACAACATCACTTCGTCGGTGACCTTGATCATCGCCCAGCGCCTTGCACGCCGCCTGCACACCTGCAAGCGACCACTCGAATTGCCGGAAGCCGCACTGCTTGCCGAAGGGTTCACGAAGGCCGACATTGCATCCGGCATGCAGCTGCAGGAAGCCGTGGGTTGCTCCGGTTGCAATGAAGGCTACAAGGGTCGCACCGGCATCTACCAGGTCATGCCGCTGACCGAGTCGATTGCAAAAATCATACTTGCCGGCGGATCCGCCCTGCAGATCGCGGAACAGGCAAAAGCGGACGGCATCCGAGATTTGCGCGCTTCAGGTTTGCTCAAAGCCCGTAACGGCGTCACCAGCCTCACCGAAATCAACCGAGTGACCAAGGACTAAGCCATGGCAACGACCACCGCCACCGCGAGAGCCGGCATCAAGACAAGCACGGGACAGTCGCGCGCAAAAATCAGCGCGATGGAGACCTTCGTCTGGACCGGTCTGGACAAGCGCGGCACCCGGATGAAGGGCGAGTACACGACCAAGAGCGTGGCCCTGGTCAAGGCGGAACTTCGCCGCCAGGGCATCAATCCGCAAAGCGTCAAGCCAAAACCCAAACCTTTGTTCGGCAAGGCCGGCAAGACCATCAAATCTCGCGACATCTCGGTGTTCAGTCGCCAACTGGCGACGATGATGGCAGCCGGTGTGCCGATGGTGCAGGGATTCGAGATCGTTGCGGGCGGACAGAACAATCCGCGCGTCAAGGACATGCTGGTCGACATCAAGACCGAGATCGAGGGCGGTTCGGCCCTGAATGAAGCGCTGGGCAAGTACCCGGTCCAGTTCGACGAGCTCTACCGTAACCTGGTTCGTGCCGGTGAATCCGCCGGCGTGCTCGACACGGTCCTCGACACGATTGCCAACTACCAGGAAAACATCGAGGCGATCAAGGGCAAGATCAAGAAGGCCATGTTCTATCCGGCCATGGTCCTGTCCGTGGCCGTGATCGTCTCGGCGATCCTGCTGATTTTCGTGATTCCGCAGTTTGAAACGGTCTTCAAGAACTTCGGTGCCGACCTACCTGCATTCACCATGATGCTCGTCAATTTGTCGCGATTTATGGTTCAGTGGTGGTGGATGATCTTGCTCATCTTTGTCGGCAGTATTGTCGGCCTCGTCATGCTGTACAAGCGATCCGACAAGTTCGCCCACCTTGTTGGGCGCCTGCTGCTGAAGATCCCGGTGGTCGGGGAAATCCTGCGCCAGTCTGCGATGGCGCGCTTTGCACGTACCCTGGGCGTCACTTTCCGCGCTGGCGTGCCGCTGGTCGAGGCCCTCGATTCCGTCGCCGGCGCCACCGGCAGCGTGGTCTACAACGATGCCGTCAAGCGCATCCGTGAAGACGTCGCGGTCGGTCATCAACTGCAGCTCGCGATCCGCCAAACCCAGCTGTTTCCGAACATGGTCGTGCAGATGGTGTCGATCGGTGAAGAATCAGGCGCCCTCGACGCGATGCTTTTCAAGATTGCCGAGTTCTACGAACAGGAAGTCAACAATGCGGTCGACGCCCTGGCCAGCCTGCTCGAACCTTTCATCATGGTGATCATCGGCATCATCGTCGGCGGCATGGTCATCGGCATGTACCTGCCAATCTTCAAACTCGGATCGGTCGTCGGTTGATCCGCGCGGGATCGCGATCCCTAGGAACTCGCTTAAGCCGCTTGTCCCTTCTTGAAGGGCGATGCTTTCGTCATGCCCTGGAAAGCGGCTTTATTGATCCGACCCTTGAACGGCTTGAAAACCGTTTGGACCGAGCCCTTCGACGAGGCTCAAGACAGGCCCGTTGAAGGGTCGCCACAGCCGGGCTTCGACAGGTCTGTCTTGAGCCTCGTCGAAGGGCCCGAACGGTATGTATGGGCTGGATCAATAGCCGCGTGAAAGCTGGTATTTTTGACCGCTCGATTCCGACGACGGAGTGTCCATGGATTTTTCGTGGCTTGAGCAGCCCTCGATCCTGATTTCGGTGGTTGCGGTCCTCGGACTGCTCGTTGGCAGCTTCCTCAACGTGGTCATCCTCCGTCTGCCGCGCAGGCTTGAGCACGACTGGACTTCCCAGGCACGCGAATTCCTTGGCCATCCGCTGGAGCCCGAAGCAGCGACACCGCCGGATCTTGTGTTTCATGGTTCCCACTGCATGCAGTGCAAACACGCGCTGTCGCCGCTCGACAATATTCCGTTGCTGAGCTACGTCCTCCTGCGTGGACGCTGCCGCTACTGCCAGACGCGAATTTCGTGGCAGTACCCCCTGGTCGAAGCCATCAGCGCCGCAGCATGTGCAGTCATCGCGTGGAAATTCGGCTTCGGCTTGCCGTTGCTTGCCGGTCTTTTCTTCACCTGGATCCTGATTGCGGCCTCGGGCATCGACGCAAGAACGCAGTTGTTGCCCGATCAGCTCACCCTGCCCCTGCTCTGGCTCGGCCTGCTTCTTTCCCTCGTTCCAGTCTTCGTCGCGGAATCCGATGCCATCCTCGGCGCGGCAATCGGCTGGGCGAGTCTCTGGTGCGTGTTCTGGTTGTTCAAATGGATGACCGGAAAGGACGGCATGGGCTACGGCGATTTCAAGCTGCTCGGTGCGCTCGGCGCCTGGATGGGGCCGATGGCACTGCTGCCGATCATCCTGTTGTCTTCGTTGATTGGTGCCGTGATCGGTGGCATTGCGCTGGCGATCAACGGCAAGGATCGCAGCACGCCGATTCCGTTTGGCCCCTTCATCGCGACAGCCGGCTGGCTATGGTTCGTGTTTGGAACCGAGTTGCTGGCGCTCTACCAGCGCTGGTTCCTGATCTCGCCCTGACAGGCTGGGCATCGTTTCATTCAGAAACAGAAACGCCGGCACAGGGCCGGCGTCTTGCTTTTTTCCGCAGTGGTGGGCGGTGCAGGGTTCGAACCTGCGACCCTTGCCGTGTGAAGGCAATGCTCTACCGCTGAGCTAACCGCCCCTTGGCGGAAGACTGGTGCCGGAAATAGGAATCGAACCTACGACCTCATCATTACGAATGACGCGCTCTACCAACTGAGCTATTCCGGCGCAGAAGGGCTGCGGATTATAGACGCGCGCCCGCGCTTCGACAAGGCAGGAAACCTCGATCGACGACCGACTCGCCGCAGCTCAGCGGGCAAGCGATCACCTGCAACTATGTGCGCCTACCAGCAGCCTGCAGTCCCTTCCGTGCCATCGGCAGTCTTGACTCCAAGCTGGTTGAGCGAAAGCACATCGCATTTGGGATCCGAAAACGGTGTCGCGGGCGTTGCCGTGATCGTATATGTCGTGGCGTCGAGCGGGTCGATCGTGATGTCGTAGTACTTCTTGCCCGTTCGAGGGGACTGCTCGAACGTGCTCGCGTCAAATGACGCATACGAGCGGTTGAGCGTGTACATGCGCTCAAGCATCTGCGAGATTTCGAGCAGGTCGGCCTTGGCCTGGACCCGGCGCGTCTTGCGCACGTGCTCCTGGTAGCTCGGATAGGCAATCGCCGCAAGGATGGCGACAATCGCCACGACGATCAGCAGTTCAATCAGCGTAAATCCCCTGAGCTTTTTCAATTTCCTGTCCTCGCTGCTTGGCCGTTCGCGTGGCGATCCGGCCAGAATATCAGTCAACACACGCTCCCTGCCGTTCGGTTTCCGGGACCTTCCGTGGTCCCGGAGCATGGTCATGGATTGCTCAGCGGATCTGCTTCCATGAAATGCGCCCGCACGGAATTGCCTTGCCCGGCGGCCGGCCTGCGGAGTTCGGCGAACGCCATGCGCAATCCGTTACCGGCGGTTCGCAGGTCGGATCGGTCAGCGGATCGCATACCGGCGGGCAGTCCGGATCGGTCAGCGGATCGCATTCCGGAGGCGGTGGATCGCAGCCATCGCTACCCTGCAGGCACGGAACGCCGGGATTCGGCGGACGGATGATCACGATCGGCGGCTCGCCGGGAGGCGGTCCGAGTACCGTGTCGGTGCCGACCAGCGGACCGTCTGGCGGCTCTTCTCCGCTCGGCCAGCCGCCCGGCGGCGGAATCGGGATGTAGTCCGCTGCGCCGGTCAGCGAATCGAGCACCATCGTCGCATTGAGGCTGCCTGGCTGACAGGTGTCGCCTTGCGGACGGAACGTATTGAACACGACATTGCTCAGGATGCCCTGGGGCGTCGCGGTGACACGTTCTCCCTCCATCGCCGTGGTATCGGTGCAACTTGTGCACTCCAGCTCAAGATACCAACCCAGGTAACCGGGGCCGGACGCCGAGAGTCGATAATCGACCGGGTTGCGCGTTGCCGATCGATAGCCACCGGTGCCGTCGGCATTCAACTGTTCGTACGCCGTGATTTCCTGTTTCAACAGGTCCGGGTAGACACCACTTGCGCGGGAAGCGATCGGGAAGAAGCTCGTCCATGTGTTATTGACGTCGTCGTAGGCGCGACTGTCCCAGATCCCGTAGATAGTTTCGAGGCTTGCTCGCGAACCGAGGCCCAGGCGCGCCTCATCGGCGTCGTCGGCATTGAGGTAACGACCGGTGCCGAAAATCAGCATCGTGCCGCCGAGCGGATTGGCCACGGTGTACGAACCGCTCGTGATCGACTGCGGTTTTCCGGTCGGATCGACGGCCTTGAAGATCGGCTCGCCGCCATTGCCCAGTTCCCAGACGCCGCTGTTGAGCTCGAAGCGCCACATGTTGCCGAGGTAGTCGCCGGCATAGATCGTCTCGGCCGCTCCATCGCCTGTGTTGTCGACCAGCACGGCCGTGGCAAGCCCGTTCGGGCCTTCGACACAACCCGCTGTTGTCGTCGGGCAGCCGACACCGGTATCGACCTTCGCGATCAGCGCACCGGTAGCCAGATTCATGACGTAGAGGACCGCACGTTGGCGATCGCTGTTCAGCCCATTGCCGAACGCGGCAACCCAATCACCACTCTCGGTGAGGCCCATGTAGGGTCGCCCGACGAACTGGCCCATGTCGCCGTCGAGGCTGCTGTTGAACTCCCACATCACATCGGCGGCCTCGAAGTTGCGCGGATCGCTGATGTCGAGCGCATAGACGCCACGTCCGCCCGCTCCGAGTGATCCAAGCAGCACACTCTTCCAGTCGCCCAGATAGGCGTCGCTGACCGTCGGCGAACCATCGACGAAGTAGCGGTGGACATAGCCTGGCGTCACGAGCTGATTGAGGTTGCCAACCACCGCATTCGGGATGTAGGCGAACAATTCCTTGCCCCCGTCGGCACCGGCGCTGCCATTGAACGCATGCAGCATGCCGTCGTTCGATCCGACGAACAGGACCGGCGAATCGGAGGTTGCGCCATAGATCGTCTTCTTGGCATCGACATAGGCCGGATAGTCGGCAGCCGCCGCTGGCGCCACATCGCGCAGGATGCTGCCATAGCCGAAGCTCGTGACACCGATCACGGCTGGCGTCGAATTGAGGATGTCGCCGATCTTCGAACTGCGCACCCGATACGGGCACGCAGCGGCAGTTACGCATCCGGTTGCACCGAGCTCCTTGCTCTGATCACCCTTGAGATACGCGATCAGGTCATCGGTAGTGAACGTGGTCGTATCGAGCGTGCCCTGGAGCAGCGCCTTCATTGCGGTGTCCAGTCCGGATGAAGTGAACGGAATCCCGGTGAAGGCGCCAGCGTCCGGCTTGGAGGTGAACACGTTTCTCGCGCCGGGCAGGGGCATCCGCAAATCCGCGCTCCAGACCGGCGTCAGTCCGTTGTAGGTCGCATCCGAACGCAGGTTGTAGGCCTTGATGTCGCCGGTCCAATCCTTCGACTTGTACGAAGCCTCATAGGCCAGGGTCGCTCCCGGCACATAGCGCGGCGTGCTGGTCGCCACGCTCGCGGTGGGGTCCGAATTGTTGATGATGCCGGAAAATGCCTTGTCGAGCTGCGCGCGCAAGGTGCCCGCATTGGTCACGAGGAAATAATTGTCCGGCTCGCCATCGTGGTCGGCATCGACGGCGTCCGGATCGGGATCGGGGGCGCCGTATTTCGCGGCGTACCAGAGCGGGTCGTTGAGGAAGATCGCACCACCGGTCGTACCGGTCGCCACGGGCGTGAAGGTGCGCACCGACGTCAGCGGCAACTGCGAAGCGCAAGCGACGGGAGGCGTGGTCGCGCCGCAACCACCGGGCAGGACGGGATTCGGCGTATTCAACGAATACGGAACATAGGATCCTGCGCCGGAATCGGTGTCGCGAACGTCGAGATAGACGCCGTCCCGGGTCGAGCCGGACATGACGAAGCCCATGTTCTGGTCGGCGCTGCCGGCCGCATACTCGGAGGTCAGGGTGACGGTGGCCGTATTGTTGGCATTGGCCACGATCTGGTAGCGGACAATCGCGTCCATGTCATGGTCGTTGCCCTGCTCGACGTCCTCGTAGTTGATACGGAATATCGCGGAAGGAAGGCCCCCATTGACCGTTGCGTCGAAGGGCTGACCAGGCAGGTTGACGATCTTCTCGACATAGAAATCGACGATCGTGTTGGTCGGCTTGTTCGTGCCGGCGCCAAACGTGCCACTGGCGGTCTTGGCGAATGGCAGCAGCGAGATGACGCCGTCACCGACCGGGAAACGGATTCGCGGCAACGGCGAAGCGAGTGCGATGGCGTACGTGCTCATGGCCTGCTGGCCGGTCACAACATTGAGGTCATGACTGCGCGCGTAGCGCGAAACACTGGCTGTGAAATAAGTGCCGCCCTTGGTCGGCTCCTCCGGTGAGAGACCGCGGATATTGCCGAAGCTCGAAGCCGACTTCACTGTCGGTGCACCGTCCGTGCTGTTGGCGACATCGCCGATGAAGACCGACTTGGATCCGGCACCGAATTCCGCGTTCCAGATCGCCTGGCCTTCGGTCGCGGCGCTGAAGCCCGAAATCGATGCCGGGTTTCCGTTGACCGTCGTGACGGCACCGGTGAAAGGACTGCCCGGCAGATCGCCGTCGTAGCTCGGATTGATATCGCTGATCAGGGTCTGGAACGGGCGCGAACAGGACAGGAAACCGCCGCCGCCATCGGCAACCGCCTTGTACGGATCCTTCCAGGTTTCCTGGCCGAGGCCCATGACGGTCTCCTCGGTGGCGCCATTGCCGCTCGCAGTCGAGAATCGTGTCGTCGGCGTTGCCGCACCGGCGAAATAGCGCATGCTCTCATAGGCCATCTCGGCCAGCGGATTGCCCCACATCCGGCAATTGCCGTTGGCGAGCGGCACCGTGACATTGGGCGTCGGGCAATTGCCGTTACCGTTGTTCCATGCCCAGTTGCTGTCGCTGGCGAGATTGTCCGCCGTGCCGCCACCGTAGTTTCCGCCGATCATGCGGAACTCGCTGATGCTCCGGACGATGCCATTGACGTTGGTGCGGAAGCGTCCGTTTGCGGGATCGATCTCGCTGGCGAAATCGGCGACATTCCGTCGCAGCACACCGCCTTCGAGATTGTTGTACTGCGTTCCGGTGATCAATCCGAAATACATGCGCTGCGTTTCGCCGTAATCGTGCAGGATGCCGGTCGGCTTGTACTGGCCATTCGGATAGGCCTTGCAGGTCGGCTCGCGGAATGCGGCATTGCTGCTCGGGCACGATTGCACGCGCACGAGATAATCGTCGCGTGTGGCGGCACCAGTAGCAACCGGGGTCAGATTGTATGTAGTGAGCGTGGTGCCGTTGATGCCAGTGACATTGCTGTTCGGAACAGTGCTCCAGGTTGCCGAGCACGACGATTCGGCCGCAGTCGTACACGTACGCCATTCGAGCTTGTAGCCATCGGTGCCAGTGTCGTCTTCCTGTCGAAACTTGAAGGTGTAGTTGAAGTTCGATGCGAGGGAAACGACTGCGGACTTTTCACTATTCGTACATGTGCCAAACGCGCCCCGATTCCCGTAACACCCCGCCGTCGCGACCGAAGTTGCTCCGTTCAGCAATTCGAAATCGACCGCAGATGCACCGTTGACGCGGAACTGGTAACGGGTCGCCGTACTGGTGCGCAACGTACCGGTGATGATCGAGAGATAGTTGTCGTCGGCGCCATACGGATTGCAGTTGGCACCACTGCAGTTGATCGTGTTCAACGCACCCGATCCGAAGCGATTGGCGACGGTCGCATACGTTGTTTCCATCGTGCCGAAGGCGCCGCGGTTCGCGGGATGCCCTGGGTACGCAGCGAGGACCGCAGCGGTTACGCAGTCGACCCGGGTGTTGGTGGCGGTGAAACACTTGTTTCCGGCCACGGGCCCTTCGATCGACAGCCAGTTCCAGACGCGTTTGTCGGTGTTCTTCAGCACGCGAAGCAAGGGTGCCTGGTAATTCGGGAACGTGAAAGAAGCGGCGATGCCGGTCGTCGTCGTCACGGCGAACAGGATGTATCTGCCCGTTTCGGGCGCAGTCAGTGGCGCGTAGTTGGCGATGTTGTAGCCATCGCGCGCGACGCTCTGGTATTCCTTGCCCCAGCTGTGGCCGTCCTGCGGAAAGAACGCGCCCTGCAGGATCGTGTCCGTCGTCGAATCGACCTGGCGCCAGCCACCGAACAGCACGCGACGCAAGGCGTCCATGCGCGAGGTGGTCAGGTAGTTGAGGAAGTCGCCGCTCCACTGGCCCGAGCATTGCTTGTTCGTGGCCGCAGCAGCAGGCACGAACTTGTCGGTACTCCATGAGTAGCAAAGATTTGAGTTGAAGTAACCGAAGTAGTCGATCGTGGCTGGCTTGTAGCCCACATCGAGCGCGCCATCGCCATCGAGGTCGGACGCGTCGTTGTAGGCTTCGTAATAGATCTTGTGGTCCTTGCCCATCACGAGCATGTTCAGTGGCGGCTGCCCGCTCGAAGTGAACAGCGGCTGCTGGGCCACATCGATGCCGCCAGCCGAAGCCTGGGCAAACGCATTGTCGGGATGGGCGATACCTGCTACGGCGGCAAGCAGCGCGACCACGGCAGACAGCTGGAAATTCATGGATTTCATGGGTTACTCCCGTCCTGAAAACGGTTCAAAAGACGTAGATGGTCTGCACGGTCGCCCATGCGGCGCTGTCCTCGGGACTGCCGGGATCCTTCTCCTGCCCCGAGATGACATAGAACCGCGGCTTCTTGTTCGGATCATCGGCAACGATGCTGCCGCGCTGTTCGGGACAGGCACCGCCGCAGGCGCGCACGCTCTGTTCGAACTCGCGGCTGGGCGGGAAGGTGGTCAGCCAGGAATCCCAGGGCAAACCGTCCGTGCCCGAAAGCCCGACCGGCACCGGCGAAATATTGTCGTAGGCGTAGAGCGGATCGGTGACCAGGTCGCGACCCTCGGCCATGCGGCCTTCGGCTCGTTCGAACGCGACCTGCTGGGCGCGGTAGTTGCCGGACATACGCTCCTGGAGCAGGGTGACCTGCATGGCAGTGACGCCGAGCAAGGTCAGCAGGAGCAGCATGATCAGGGCGACAAAAAGGATTGCACCTTGATTACGCTGGAACCGGGGTGGCGTGATGCGGATCATGGCGTCCTCACGAATTGAACAGGCGATTGCGCAGTGCGATCGTGGTCTCGTAGACCTCGCGTATCGCGCCATCATTGGTGGCTGGCGTCAGATCGACGCCCATGACCGGGTGTGGCTGGACGCTCGGCACGCCGGCCTTGTCTGCACTGCGGATCGCCAGACCGATGCGAATGCTGAGCACGCGCCGCCAATTCTGATCGAGCGTGGCGTCGTCGGTGGCGCCATCGACGACTTCCTCGGCAGTGCGATACTCATCGATCGCTCCATCGCTCGACGTATCGATGCCGAAGCGCAACTGCATGTTCTCGACGCCCTCGACGAGTTCCTCGGGATCGTTGAGTTCGTCGCTGGTGCGCTTGAAACGGATCATGTACAGCGAAGGAATGCCGGCGGCATTCGCCTTCACATACATCGCGTAGTACTCGGCACGATGGATCTCGGCATTGAGACTGGCGGGTCCAACCAGCGGTTTGGCGTTGAGGAACGCATTCGAGATGCGGAAATCCCAGGGACAGGAGCTCGAACCGCAGTCGGTGACCGATGGATCGAGATAGACATTGGGTGCCGTGGCTCCGCCGATTTCGACCGCAGAACCAGGCGTCGTTCCGTTCAGGGATGCGGCAAAGACATCGGCAGAACGACAGTTCTGCATAGCCATGATCACCTTGTCACCTGCAGCCGGAAGGAACGCAGCGCCAGGGTCGCCGATGACCACGCTGAGATCATTGCTCGCCTTGGAGATCGTGACGACCGGCGTGCTTTCATCGCTCAGCACGCGCAGGATCAGCACATCGGTGCCATCGACGATCGGCTCGGCGGCAAGTTCGTCGGTGGCGGTCATCGTGCCTGCGGTAAACGCCTCGATCGGCCGCTGGAACCGGTAGGGATTACCATCCGGCACGCTTCCATCGAACAAGGCCAGGTGGTTGACGAAGCTTTCCTGGGTGAAGCGCCCGGTATCGGCTCCGCAACCCATGAAGCCGACCATGCGCAACTGGCGCTCCATGAACTGGGTTACGAAGCGGCCGTTTTCCTGGACACGGGAAAGCCCATCCTGCAGTTGCGATGTCGATCGCGAGGCACCGAAGATCTGCACGAGTCCAAGCGCCAGCAAGCCGGCGATGACGAGTGCGATCAGGAGTTCGATCAGCGAGACACCGCTGCTGTGGTTGATGCGGGCAAGTTGATTCTGCTTGTTGGTTTTCATTGTCATGTCCGCTGCCTACATCCGGCTCGAAACCACGAAAACACTGACCTGGCCATCGGTGCCGGCCCCTGGGCCATCGTCGGCGAGGCGGGCGCCAAAGGTCTCCGCGTCCTCGGTGCACTTGCCTTCGGAGGTGCCGCTGTCGCTTTCCCAGCGCGCATCGCTCCAGCGTATGCAGACCGCGACTTCGTTGGCGCTGATCGGCGCAACGGCGCCGCGACCCTGCGGCAACTGGCAGTTCACCATGATCCGCCAGACATCGAGATCATGTGCAGCCGGCGACGAGGTCGTCGGCGTTGAACCGCAGGTCACTTCTTCGTAGCTGTCCGCGTAATACGAGCCGAGGTTGATCCGGTTGGAGCGGATGTTGTCCATCAGCATGTTGGCCAGGTCGGTCGCCTGGCTGCGCAGGTTCGCACTCTGGTTCGCCTTGACCGAATACGCCTGGAGAGCCGCGAGACCGAGCAGACCAAAGCTCAGAATGAGCAAGGCGATCAACACTTCGAGCAAGGTAAAACCGCGGCGGCGGATGCTGGAGTTCATGAACGGATTCCTGGTCTTCACGAGCAATCCACCTTCGACGAACCCGATCGCCCGAGCGAATTGACGACAATTTCGCGCTTCTGCTGGTTCGAGCAATCACTGCTCGGCATCAGGGTGAACGTGAGCTTGTCCGCGATGTTCGACTGGCCGCGATTGTTGAAGCGGATGAAAGCGGTCGCCGCGCCCGGCGACAGCGTGTTGTGCGTATTGCCGACCCAAGTACGGACGATCCGCTCGGGTTCGATCGCCACCGGAGTAGGATCTGAAGGCTTGGCCGCGTCGTCGACGAAAACCATCCAGCCCTTGACCCAGTCGGTCGAAGTGCCACAGGCATCCGGGAGGTCTTCGCCCGTGGTGTCGGCCGCGCAGATCGTGACGCTGCGGCTGCGCGTGATCGCCTCGTTCCTCGCGAGGTTCAGCGCAGTGAGGAAATCGTTGGTTTCATTGGTGACCCGGCTGCCCCGGATCAGGTAGGAATAGCTGGGCAAGGCGATCGCGGTGAGCACCGCAATCATCGAAATCGTGATCATCAGTTCGACCAGCCCAAACCCTCGCTGGAGAGCTTTCTGGTTCGAGCTGGCAGGAATGCGCTGGTCTGGCATGTAGCTCCCCTCGCCCATTGCGGACTTATGACCATGAAAATACGTCGCCGCCCGGTCTGCAGCAAGACCGCCGCGCGTGCGAGGTAGGAATTGGCGGATGAACGGCAGGTGTCTGCCGGGGACCGGAACCGGGAACCGCTGGCGGATCGGGACATCGCTTGACCGGCCTGGCCCGAAGGCCATGCCGGACGCTCGCGCAAGCGTCAGCTGACGACGTTGATGCGCAACTCCCTGGGCAGCGCAAACGTCACATTTTCCGGTTTTCCTTCGAGTTCGCGGACCTTGCCCGCACCCCAGGACTGCAATCGCTCGATCACTTCCCTGACCAGGCTCTCCGGCGCCGATGCGCCCGCGGTCAATCCGACGCGTTCACCACCCTGCAGCCATTCGCGCCGGATATCGTCAGCCCCGTCAATCAGATAGGCCGGGACACCCTGCTTCTCGGCAAGCTCGCGCAAGCGATTCGAGTTGGAACTGTTGGGCGATCCGACGACGAGGACGATATCGCATTGCTGGCCCAATGCACGCACGGCATCCTGACGGTTCTGCGTGGCATAGCAGATGTCGTCGTGCCGCGGCCCGACAATCGCGGGAAAATGCGCACGCAAGGCCTCGATCACCGCGCGGGTGTCATCGACCGACAATGTGGTCTGGCTGACGTAGGCCAGCTTGTCCGGATGCATGGGCCTCAGGCTCGCAACGCACTCCGGCGTCTCGACCAGATAGATCCTGCCGACATTGTCCTGGCTCCACTGCCCCATCGTGCCTTCGACCTCGGGATGTCCGGCATGACCGATCAGCACGACATCACGCCCCGCCTTGCCATGGCGAGCCACTTCGATATGGACCTTGGTGACCAGCGGGCAAGTCGCATCGAAAACGGTCAATCCACGGCGGCCGGCTTCGTCGCGGACCTCCCTGGATACGCCGTGGGCACTGAAGATCACCGTGGCGTCGTCGGGCACTTCATCGAGCTCGTCGACGAACACCGCACCGCGGTTGCGCAATGAATCGACCACGAAACGATTGTGCACCACCTCATGACGCACATAGATCGGCGCACCGAAGGTTTCCAGCGCGCGCTCGACGATTTCGATCGCGCGATCGACACCGGCGCAGAAGCCGCGGGGATTGGCGAGCAGGACTTGCATGTCGGCCATTATCGCCCAGCCGGGTTCTTGCTGCCGAACAATCCAAATGCGAGCAGCAGGACCGCGCCGACGCTGATGGCGGAATCGGCGATGTTGAAGGCCGGAAACGACCAGGTCGCGTAATGCACATCGATGAAATCGACGACATGGCCGAGCCGGATACGGTCGATGACATTGCCGACCGCACCGCCAACGACCAGGGACAAGGGCAACGCGGTGCGCCAGTCGGTCCGCGCCGTGCGCTTCAGCCAGACGATCAGAATCGTGCCGACAACAATGGCGAGCACGGTGAAGAACCAGCGCTGCCAGCCACCGGCATCGGAAAGAAAGCTGAAGGCCGCGCCTTCGTTGAAAGCCAGGGTCAGGTCGAGGAACCCTGGAAGCAGCGGCAACGATTCATGCAACGTGAAGCGCTCGAGGACGAGCAGCTTGGTGATCTGGTCGGCAACGATCACGACTGCAGACAGGAACAACCAGGTCAGGGCGTTGGCTTGTTTCGGCATTGAACTCGAATGATCATGAATCGGATTGCGGATGGTACATGCTTGCGTTGAAAGCATCGCGACTGAAGCCGCTTCGCGACGCGGCGCGTAAAGGGCACCGTGCGGCCGGGATCAGAACCAGAGCCGCGTCTCGCCCTGCCCTTCGACATTCTCGACGCAGCGACCACAAAGCTCGGGGTCATCCGCGTGGCTGCCGACGTCGGATCGGTAGTGCCAGCAGCGCACGCACTTCGCATGCTCGCTCGGCGTGGCGACGACCCAGGCATCGTGCCCCTCGACACGAATCGCGCCCTCCGGCCTGTCGGCGACATCAGCCAGCCGCAACTCCGAGGTAATGAAGAAGAAGCGCAACTCCCCGGCAACTTCGGCATGCCGTGCGCGCATGTCCGCAGCGAGGTGGATCGACACATCGGCCTGCAACGATGCGCCGATGGATCCGGCCGCGCGCATGCCCTCGAGCACCTTGGACACGGTCGCGCGGATTGCGAGCAGCTCGTTCCAGGACTTGCGCTGCCCTGCCGAGCACTGCCCAGCGGCGAGACCGTCATACCAGGTCTCGAACATCACCGATTCACCACGCACACCAGGCAGCAGCGGCCAGATTTCCTCGGCCGTGAAGCTCGTGATCGGCGCGAGCCAGCGCACCAGCGCCTCAAGGATGCGGAACATCGCGCTCTGCGCGCTGCGCCGGCCGAGGCTGTCGGTCGGCATCGTGTACAGGCGATCCTTGGTGATGTCGAGATACAGCGAGCCCATCTCGTTGGTGCAGAAGTTCTGCACGCGCTGGACGATCTCTGGAAAATCGTAGCGTTCGTAGGCCGCGACCACGGCAGTCTGCACATCGTGCGCCTGTTGCACCGCCCATTGGTCGAGCAGCACGCCTTGCTCGACCGGAATCAGGTGTTTCGCGGGATCGAAGCCATCGAGATTGCCGAGCAGGAAGCGCGCGGTGTTGCGGATGCGCCGATAGGCGTCGGAGACGCGCTTGAGGATCTCGTCGGAGACGGTCATCTCGTTGCGGTAATCGGTCGAGGCGACCCACAGGCGCAACACGTCGGCACCGAGCGAATCGACGACCTTCTGCGGTGCAACCACATTGCCGAGCGACTTCGACATCTTGCGGCCGTTCTGGTCGACCGCGAAGCCGTGCGTGAGTACTTCGTCATACGGCGCGCGACCATGCATCGCCGATGAAGTCAGCAGCGAGGAATGGAACCAGCCGCGATGCTGGTCGGAGCCTTCGAGATACATGACCTTGTCGCCGGGCTTGCGAGCGAGTTCATCACGCTGGTCGAGCACGGCGAAATGGGTGACGCCGGAATCGAACCAGACATCGAGGACGTCGCTGACCTTCTCATACCTTTCGGCATCGTCGGCGAGCAGGTCCCTCGCATCGAGCGCGGACCAGGCATCGATGCCGTCCTTTTCGACGCGCTGGGCGACCTGCTCGAACAACTCCTCGCTGCGCGGATGCGGCAGTTGCGTGGTCTTGTCGACGAACAACGCGATCGGCACGCCCCAGGTGCGCTGGCGCGAGATGCACCAGTCCGGCCGCCCGGCGATCATGCCGGTAATGCGCTCCTCACCCCAGGATGGAATCCAGCGCACATCCTTGATCGACTTCAGTGCGGTCGCGCGCAAGCCTTCCTTTTCCATGCTCATGAACCACTGCGGCGTGGCGCGGAACGCGACCGGAGTCTTGTGCCGCCAGCAATGCGGATAGCTGTGCTCGAATTTCGCGTGGGCAAGCAGGTGGCCGTTGCCGCGCAGCAGTTCGGTGATCGAATCGTTGGCCTTCCAGATGAACTGGCCTTCGACGATCGGCGTGCCCGGCAGATAGACGCCATTGCCGCCGACCGGATTGAGCTCGGATGCGCTGTATTTCTCGATCAAGCCGTACAGCCTGGAAACGGTGAAATCCTCGACGCCATGGCCTGGCGCGGTGTGCACCGCACCGGTGCCGTCTTCGGCAGTGACGTGATCGCCAAGCAGGATCGGGATTTCGCGCTCATAGAAAGGATGACGCAGGGTCACACCTTCAAGTTCGCTGCCACGAATCGATCTGGGGAAAGTGACCGCTGCGCCGTTGTCATCAGCCGATTGATAGCGCACGGCGCAGGCATCGCGCAGTAGCGTGGCGATCACCAGCAACACGCTGCGTCCATTGCGCATCGGACCTCTGACCAGGCTGTATTCGAGATCGGACCCGAGCGACACGGCCAGGCTGGCCGGCAAGGTCCATGGCGTGGTCGTCCAGATCGGCACGGCGACGATCGTGTCGTCATTGATGTCGACGCCGAATTTCGCCGCCAGCGCTTTCGCATCGATTGCGTCGTAGGCGACATCGACCGCGGGCGAAACCTTGTCGGCGTATTCGATCTCGGCTTCAGCCAGTGCCGAGCCGCAATCAAAACACCAGTGCACGGGCTTGAAACCGCGCGTGATATGGCCGTTCGCGTAGATCTTCGCCAGCGCGCGCAGCATCTCGGCCTCGAACTTCGCGTCCATCGTGCGATACGGGCGATCCCAGTCGCCGAGAACGCCGAGACGCTTGAAATCGGCGCGCTGCAGATCGATCTGCTTCGCTGCGTACTCGCGACATTTCTGGCGGAACTCGGCGGCATCGAGTTTCTGCCCGACCTTGCCGAACTCCTTCTCGACCGCGATCTCGATCGGCAGGCCATGGCAATCCCAGCCAGGCACGTACGGCGAACGGAAACCGGCCATCAATTTCGACTTGACGACGATGTCCTTGAGCACCTTGTTGACCGCATGGCCGATATGGATGACGCCGTTCGCATACGGCGGACCGTCGTGCAGGATGAAGGCATGCTCGCGGGTTGCGGTCCGTTTCTGGATCTCCGCGTAGCGGTCCCTTGCATGCCAGTCCGCCAGGATCGCCGGCTCGCGTGCCGAAAGATTCGCCTTCATCGCGAATTCGGTCTTCGGCAAGTTGATCGTGTTCTTGTAATCCTTGCTCACGCGAGAACTCCGCTGGAACGGATGCGGCTGTATTCGACAGAGGCATCGGGTGGGGAATCGGGGTGGTGTGCGGCGAGCAACCTGCGTGCCTGCGCCGCGTCAAGATCGATCTGCGCGACCATCGCTTCGAGCGTGCTGAATTTTTCCTCGTCGCGCAATTTGGCGACGAATTCGACATCGATCCGGCGCCCGTACAGATCGCCGTCGAAGTCAAACAGATGCGCTTCGAGCAAGGGCTCTACGCCGTCGACGGTCGGCCGCACGCCGAGACTGGCGACTGCGGGCAACGAATACTCCGCCACGCCATGGACTCGCACCGCGAAAATCCCGCTGATCGGCGATGTGCGCCGGCCAAGGCGGATGTTCGCTGTCGGATAACCAAGCTTTCGGCCGAGTTGCTGCCCGTACACGACATGGCCGCCGATCTTGAAAGGCCGTCCGAGCAGATGCGCGGCCGATGCGAACTCGCCGTTGCGTAGCAGTTCGCGGATTGCGCTGCTGCGCACGCGTTCGTCGCCGAGCGTGAATTCCGCGAAACCTTCGGCGCGGAATCCAAGACGCGAACCCATTTCCTTCAGGAGTCCGATATCACCGCGGCGCGCGCGGCCGAAACGGAAATCCGTGCCCACCCAGATTTCCCGCATCGCTAGTCGATGCACGAGAATCTGCTCGACGAAATCTTCCGCCTCCATCGACGCGAGCGCGGCCTTGAAGCGCAGCATCAGGAGCAGATCGATTCCGCAGTCGCGCACCTGGCGGATCTTGCCGCGCGCATTGTCGAGGCGCGGCATCGGCGTCGATCGGGCGAAGAATTCGCGCGGGATCGGCTCGAAGCTCACCGCCGCCGCGATCACGCCGAGCGCCGTGGCACGCTCGCGCACGCGACCGAGCAGCGCGCGATGGCCGCAATGGACGCCATCGAAAGCACCGATACAGACAACACTGCCTTGCGGCGCCAGACAGGCACCCAGGCTATCGCGAACGAGCCGGAACATCGCTCAAGTATAACGGCTGGCGAACCCTCTGAACGCCAACAAGGGCATGCCACCTGCCCGGCGTCGCCTCAGCGGCCGCGCAGGTCGCGCAGGCGAAACCCGGAGGCGAAAAGGATCGCCACGAAACTGCCCGCGCCAGCCACCACGAGGACCGTGAGCCGCAGCACCCGCGAGGCGGCTGCGACACCGCTCCAATCGGACCAGTAGCCAAGGCCGAGCCAGAGGACCAGCGACATGACGGCACAAGCCGCAAAGAGACGCGCGAGATGTCGCATCCAGCCGGCCTGGGCCTGGTAGATGCTGTCGCGCCTCAGAGCTCGCCACAGCAGGGCGAGGTTGAGATAGCTCGCGCACGCGCTGGCAAGGGCAAGGCCCATGTGCAAACCCGGCACCGTGGAAAGCCTGGTCCACCAACCGGTGTCCGAACCTTCGGGATCCTGCCAGATCACCAGCAGCGCAGCGATGAAAATGACGTTGAGCAACATGCTCGCGATCATCGCGATGATGCCGGCGCGCACCGGTGTCCGGGTGTTCTGACGCGCATAGAACGCGGGTGCCAGCACTTTTACCAGGGCAAATGCAGGCAGGCCGAGGGCGAGTGCCGACAGCGAAAGCGCGGCCATCTCGACATCGCGAGGCGTGAATGCGCCGTGCTGGAACAAGGTGAACAGGATCGGCTTGGCCAGCAAGACGAGCGCAAGCATGGCCGGAAGCGCGATCAGCAGGGTCGTGCGCAGTCCCCAGTCCAGTGCTCTGGAGAATCCCTCGCGATCGGTCGACACATGATGGCGCGACAACGTCGGCAGGATCACGGTGCCGAGCGCGACGCCGAAGATCCCGAGCGGGAACTCGAGCAGTCGATCGCTTTGCGCGAGCCAGGTCTGGGAACCGGTGATCAGGAAAGACGCAATCAGGGTGTCGAGCAGCAGATTGATCTGGGCGACCGAGGAACCAAACAGGGTCGGCACCATCAGGCGCAGGATCTTCTGCACGCCGGCATGACGCCAGCCCCAGCGTGGCAGGGTCAACAGATCGAGCCTGCGCAGGGCCGGAAACTGCACGAGCAACTGCAGGATGCCGGCTGCCAGGATCGCCCAGCCCATCGCCATGATCGGCACATCGAGGTGGGGTGAAAGCCACAGCGCGCCGGCGATCATGCAGACATTGAGGATGATCGGAGTCAGCGCCGGCAGGGCGAACTTGTTGTAGCTGTTGAGGATTCCGCCGGCCAGCGCGGTCAGCGAGACAAACAGGAGGAAAGGGAAGGTCAGCCGCAGCAGATCCGTGGTCAGGGCGAACTTGACGGGCTCGTCCACCGAACCCGGCGCGAAACCCCGCGTGACCCAGGCTGCCCCGAGCACGCCAATCGCGGTGACGACCAGCAGGATCGTGCCAAGCGTGCCGGCCGTGCGTGCGACCAGGTCCTTCAATTCGGCGTGCGAGCGGGTTTCCTTGACCTCGGTCAGTACCGGCACGAAGGCCACCGAGAACGAACCCTCGGCGAACAGGCGGCGCATGAAGTTGGGAATGCGGAACGCCACCCAGAACGCATCGGTGGTTGCGTTGGCGCCGAATACCCAGGCAATCGCCATCTCGCGGACCAGGCCCAGAATGCGCGAGGCGAAGGTTCCGCCGCTGAAGGTCAGCATGGAACGGAGCAGGCTGGGCGCCTTCATGCGATACTCCGTTTGACTCGGGGCGCTTGCGTCGGCATAATTCCGCCCCTTTTTCCGCCCCCCGCTTTTGGAGTTTTACCTTGGCAAACATCAAGTCCGCGAAGAAGCGTGCGCGCCAGTCTGAAAAGGCTCGTCAGCGCAACGTCAGCGCCCGTTCCATGGTCCGCACGGCGATCAAGAAAGTGATCAAGGCAATTGACGCGAAGGACAAGGCGGGTGCCGAAGCTGCCTTCAAGAGCGCCACGCCGATCGTCGATCGCTACGCCGCACGTGGCCTGATCCACAAGAACAAGGCCGCTCGTCACAAGAGCCGCCTCAACGCGAGCATCCGCGCGCTGGCCTGAGCCGGTCGCGATTGCCCGATGTGAAAAGCCGGCGCGAGCCGGCTTTTCTGTTTTCCGGGGTGCGGCCTGGCCTCGTGCCCACGCACCGACTGGCACGGTTCAGCCCTGACCTGCCGCCGCGGCAGCCTCGGCCGCGTCCCGGCGCTGCTCATCGAAGAAGCGCTGGATATCGAGACAGATCGGCCAGGTGTTTTCGCGCGCGATCGCTGAAACCAGGTACCACGGCCGCTTCCACTTGAGCTTCTTGACGATCGCCTTGGCGATGCTCTCGCGTTCCTCGACGGGCACGAGATCGACCTTGTTGAAGACCAGCCAACGCTCGCGATTGAGCAATTCGGGATCGAATCCCTTCAATTCGCCTTCGATGACCCGGATCTGCTCGACCGGATCGGTCTCGCCATCGAGCGGCGCGATATCGACCATGTGCAGCAGCAGGCGCGTGCGCGCGACGTGCTTGAGAAATTGCACGCCGAGGCCGGCTCCCTCCGCCGCACCCTCGATCAGGCCCGGAATGTCGGCAATCACGAAGCTCTTGTCGGTTTCGATGCGCACAACGCCGAGATGCGGTTGCAGCGTCGTGAACGGATAGTCGGCGACCTTCGGCGTCGCCGCCGAGACGGCGCGGATGAAGGTCGACTTGCCGGCATTCGGGAAACCGAGCATGCCGACGTCGGCCAGCACCTTCAGTTCGAGGCGCAACTCGCGCTCCTCTCCGGGCGTGCCGGAAGTGGCCTTGCGCGGGGAGCGGTTGGTCGAACTCTTGAAATGGATGTTGCCCTGACCGCCGCGTCCGCCCTCGGCAACGAGCAGGCGCTGGCCGTGCTCGGTGAGATCGCCGATCTGCTCGTCGGTCTCGATGTTCCGGACCACGGTACCGACTGGCACCCGGATTGTGGTATCGCTGCCGGCCTTGCCGGCCATCTGGCGACTCATGCCGTTCTCGCCCCGCTCGGCACGGAACATGCGTTGATGACGAAAATCAACCAGCGTGTTCAGGCCCTCGTCGGCGACCAGCCAGACACTTCCTCCACTCGCCCCGTCACCACCATCCGGACCACCGAACGGAATGAACTTCTCGCGACGGAAACTGGCGCAGCCATTGCCGCCGTTGCCGGCCTGGACGCGTATGGTGGCTTCGTCGACGAATTGCATGGAAAGGGCCGGCAATGGGAAATGAAGAAACGGGAATGCTCAAGAGCGTACAGCAACCGCAGGCTTCCGCAGGAGCACCTCCAGCCGCTCATGCGGGAACTACGATGGGCAAATGAAAAGCCCCGCGCAGGGCGGGGCTCTGTCACGTTGCGGGCAAGATGATGTCAGTTGACCGGGGTCGGAACCACGCTGACGGTCTTGCGCTTTTCGGCGCCCTTGGTCTTGAACTCGACCACGCCATCGACGATCGCGAAGATCGTGTGGTCACGGCCAAGGCCCACGCCGCTGCCCGGGAGGAACCGGGTGCCGCGCTGGCGAATGATGATGTTGCCGGCATTGCATGCCTGGCCGCCGTACAACTTCACACCGAGGTACTTCGGATTGGAGTCGCGACCGTTGCGGGTTGAACCGCCTGCTTTCTTGTGTGCCATGACTTACTCCTGGGTCGCCTTCTTCTTGCTCGAAGCACCCGTGATGCCGGTGATTTCGATCTCGGTGTAATGCTGCCGATGCCCCTGCTGCTTCATGTGGTGCTTGCGGCGACGGAACTTGATGATGCGCACCTTGTCGGCGCGACCATGCGACTTGATCTTCGCGCCAACCATAGCGCCGGCGACGAGCGGAGCGCCGATGCTGACGCCTTCGCCGGAACCGACCATCAGCACCTGGTCGAAATCGACCGTGCTGTCGACGTCGCCGACGAGCTTTTCGACGCGCAGGGTCTCGCCCTGAACGACCCGGTATTGTTTACCGGAGATGAGTACGACTGCGTACATTGTTGATTTGCCTATGTAGTTATTCTGGGAACGACCCTCGGAGCCGGCTTGGAAAGCCAAGGCCGGAAACGGGGCGCGCGATATTAGCGGCTTGCCACGTGCGGGTCAATCCGGGCCGGTCCACGCACCACGCCCGCCCTGAACCTGAACTGCGAAGCGCATTTGCTACACTCCGGGGTTCCGCCCCATCGGGCACCTGTTTGCGGAAAATGAGCGAGGACCCTCCCAGTAGCCCTGCCCCGCGTTCGTGGTTTGGACGCCTTACCCATGCGCTCTCCGGCGAAGTCAGCAGCCGCGAGGAGCTGATCGAGGAGTTGCGCCTCGCCCAGGCCAATGGCCTGCTCTCGAACGACACCCTGTCGATGATCGAGGGTGCGATCAAGGTTACCGATCTGACCGTCGGCGACATCATGGTGCCGCGCTCCGAAATGGTATCGATTGCCGCCGACTCGTCCCTCGGCAGCGTCCTCGAGATTGTCATCGAATCCGGCCATTCCCGCTTTCCCGTGCACGGCGCGGACCGTGACGAGATCGTCGGCATCCTGCTGGCAAAGGACCTGCTGCGCTGTTTCGCCGAGAAGGGCAGCGACGACATCCGCCGCCTGCTTCGTCCGGTCGCGCTGATCCCCGAAGCCAAGCGCCTGAATATCCTGCTCAAGGAGTTCCGCCTCTCGCATCACCACATGGCGATCGTCGTCGATGAGTATGGCGGCGTCGGCGGACTCGTCACGATCGAGGACGTGCTTGAGCAGATCGTCGGCGACATCGACGACGAGCATGACGAGGAAGAAACACCCAACCTGATCCAGCCGCAGACCGACGGTCGCTTCCTGGTCAACGCGATGGCGTCGGTCGAGAATTTCAACGACCGCTTCGAATCGCGCTTCCCGGTCGAGGACTACGACACGATCGGGGCGATGCTGACCGCCGAATTCGGCCACATCCCGCAGCCAGGCGAGGAGATCAAGCTCGGCGGATTCCTGTTCCGGGTCAGCAAGGGCGACAGCCGCCGCGTGCAGCAGTTCGCCGTGCGGATCCAGGAAGCATGATCCACCTCGACCGGGCGACTGCCGTCGCGCACGCAATTCCGGAAAGACCCTTGGGCACGAACGCAACAGGTGGCATCGCAGGCCGTTGGCTCGCAGCCGTCATCGTGTCGCTGGGCCTGCTGCTGTGCTGCGCCGCGTCCGCGCAGACCGTCCCCGGCGAAACGCTGAAAGTCAGCGTGCTCACGTTCGGACCTGGCGAAGTCTATTGGGAGCGCTTCGGCCACAACGCGATCGTGATCCGCGATGCCGCCAGCGGCAACGCGGTCAGCTACAACTACGGCATGTTCGATTTCGATGACGAGGATTTCTTCGTCAATTTCCTGCGCGGCCGCATGAGCTACCAGATCGCGACCGACGATCCGGACGAGGAGATCGCCTACTACATTTCGCAAGGCCGCTCGGTGGTCGAGCAGGAGTTGCGCCTCACGCCGGCCCAGGCCCGGTCGCTGCAGACCTATCTCGATACCAACCTGCGGCCCGAGAATCGCCACTATCGCTACGACTATTTCACGTCGAACTGCTCGACACGCCTGCGCGATGCGCTCGACAACGCGCTCGACGGAGCCCTCCACCGGCAGCTGGTCTCGCCTTCGCGAGGATTCACTTACCGGCTGCTTGCCGATGCGCTGACAACACCAGACCCGTTGCTGATGGCCGTCATCGACGTCGGCCTCGGTCCGTATGCAGATCAGCGCCTGTCGTTCTGGAAGGACAGTTTCGTGCCGATGCAGCTGATGGCGCATCTGGCCGACGTCCAGGTGACCGATGCCGCCGGAACCGGGTTGCCGCTGGTCAGCAACCAGCGCGTGCTCGCGAACTCGCGGCTGATTGAACCACCTGTCCTGCCTGCCGACCTGCGCTGGCCATTTCTCGGCATCGGCACAGCGTTCGCGGCCGTGTTGCTGATCCTCTCGACGAAACGGCACAACCGCATGGCTCGTGTCAGCCTGGCCATGCTGACCACGCTGTTTTCCGTGATCGCCGGCCTGACTGGCGTCGTCATGCTCGGCCTATGGGCTTTCACCGACCACCAGTCCGCCTGGCGCAACGAGAACCTGCTGGTGTTCAGCCCGCTCTGCCTGGTCCTGTTGCCGACCTGGTGGCGCTCCGCGTTTGCGAATGCCGCGACAACGCGCTTCGCACGCGGTATCGCGACGGGTATTGCCGGGCTCGCCGTCGTCGCCCTGTTCAGCAAGGTCTTCTCGACCTTCGTGCAGGCGAATGTGGCGTGGATCCTGCTGATGCTGCCCGCACATCTGGCCCTTGCCCATGGCCTGCTCGCGCTGGATCAAGGCTCAAGGCTGCGCCCGCTTCGCGCGACGGCTTGATTGCCGGTCGAAGGTCCGCACATCGTGTCTTCCCGGCTGAGCCGAACGCAGCCGACGCGATGGAGTCTCGACACATGACCGCCCCGACCCAGCCGACGCCGATCACAATCGATTTCGTCTCCGATATCTCATGTCCGTGGTGCGCAATCGGACTGAAGTCGCTTGAGCAGGCGATCGCACGGCTGGACGGCGAAATCGCCGTCAAGCTGCAGTTCCAGCCGTTCGAGCTGAACCCGCAAATGGCCGCCGAAGGCGAGGATGCCGCCGAACACCTGACCCGCAAGTACGGGTCCACGCCGGAACAACTAGCGGCGAATCGTGAAGCGATACGTGCCCGCGGCGCGGCGCTCGGTTTCACTTTCAACCCGCGCAACCGCATCTTCAACACCTTCGATGCGCATCGCCTGCTGCATTGGGCTGCGCTGGAGGGTGTCGAGCATGAACGCGCGCTCAAGCACGCCTTGCTGCTCGCCTATTTCACGGACGGCATCGACGTCTCCAATCACCTCAGCCTGGTGGACATCGCAAGCTCGGTCGGGCTCGACCGGAATCGAGCCGCCGGCATCCTCGGCAGCGAAGAGTTTGCCGACGAGGTTCGCCGACAGGAACAACACTACATCGACAGCGGCATCCACTCGGTCCCTGCCGTGATCATCAACAACCGGCACCTGATCTCCGGCGGGCAACCACCCGAGGTCTTCGAGAATGCGTTGCGCCAGATCGCCGCGCAGCCCTGATCCCTGCGCCGCCAGCCAAAAAGAAACCCGGCATCAAGCCGGGTTTCTTTGTCGAAGGTCAATCGCCCTTCTTGTCGGGCTGGGCCGGTTTGGGCGGCTCCGGCGTCGAAGGTTTGGCGCGCGCGGCAGCCGCCTCTTGCGGCGTAGCCTCGCGCACGGGCAATGACATGCCGGCGCGGATGCCGCCCTCGGCCCAGGCGAAGTGCATGTTGCTTCGGAAGATCCGCACTGCCTGGAGCTTGTCCTTGTCCTTGAGGTCGCCGTACTGGCCGTAGAGGCCTTTCTGGCTGTTGGCGATGTAGTAGAGATCGTCGCCGACAACGGCTCCGTAGGTCGGCAGTCCGAACGCCGGATTGGCGACATCGAGCGGCATCATCCGCACGACGCTCTTGCCATCCTTCGACAGGTGCAGGCGAACCACGCGTTTCGGCGACATGCCGTTCTCGATCGCGACCAGGCAGCCCTGGTACCAGTAGAGACCTTCGATTCCGCCAAGCACGAGATGGGTCGGATCATGCGCCAGCGGAAAGCCGGTTCCGCTATTCAGGTCAGCACCGAACACGCCAAGCGCATAATCGGCGAAGTACAAGGTGTTGCCGTCGTCACTGACGGCCAGTCCGCGAATGCTGGTCAGCTTCGGATTGGCGACGACGAGCTTGAGCGACTTGCCTTCAACCGTGTAGATCTCGTTGCGCATTCCATCCGCCGCAAAGACCTGTCCACCCTTGCCCACGGTGATGCTCGACAGCGCGCGTGTGCCCTGGTCGACCGGCAGCAGATACTTGTCGAGCAGCTTGCCGGTGGACAAGCTGAACTTGAAGATGCCGGTCTTGTTGAAATCCTCCTGGCGGAAACCCTTGAAATAGAGGGCCGAAGTCGAGGCTGCGTAGAGCAGGTCCCGTTCCGGGTCGGTCGCCAGGGCATAGATGCTCCACAGCCCGCTTCCATCAGCCGGCGCAATGAATTCCTCAAGCTTGCCGTTCTTGTCGGCGAGCTGGATCTTGCCGTCGCGCACACTGCCGACGAGGAACTTGTTGCGTTTGGGATCCCACGCGATCGATTCGAACAGCGTATCGCCCTTGGGCAGGCTGAAGGCAACCTTGCCTTCGCCAAACGGCTTGAGATTGGCTTGCAGGTTCTCGACGATGTAATCCCAGGCCTCGGTGCCGGTGACCTTGGCGAAACGGGAATCCTTGGCGAGATCGAAACCGTAGCCCTGCTCCTTCATCTTGAGCAGCAGGTCGTAGGTCTTGCTCTTGTTGCCCTGCTTTGCAAAGTTCAGTGCCAGCGCCATGCGCAAATCACCGGAATCAGGGTTGAGCTGACTGAGCCTCGCCAGGGTCCAGCCCAGTCGCTGATCGTCACCGAGCCGCTGGTAGCCGACAATCATGCGCTGCAGCACGGCTGACGAAGTGATCGCATTGACGTCTGCTTCCGTGAACGTCGTGGCATCGCGTCGGGCGGGCGCCTCGGTCGCCGGCTTGTCGGCCAGCGCGAGCGGCATCGACAGCAACAAGGCAATACAGCAAAGCAATCGCTTGATATTCATCAGCACAACCTTGGATGCTAGCGGGATCGAAGGCGGTGAAGACCACGCCACGCCCGCAAAAGTTTCAGGGAGCCAGCAACGATGACCGAAACAGTGACACTTTGCAATGGAACCTGGCTACGCCTGAAACGCCGGGGCCGCTGGGAATATGCGGAGCGCACGAACCCCGGCGGGGGCGTGATGATCATCGCGGTAACCGCTGAAGAGCGGATCCTTTTCGTCGAACAGTACCGGCCGGCCATCGAATGCATGACCATCGAGATGCCGGCCGGACTGGTCGGCGACAATCCCGAGAGTGCGGCAGAAAGCGCCATCGAGGCGGCCCACCGTGAACTGATCGAAGAAACCGGCTATTCGGCCGCGAATATCGACTTCATCATGGCCGGACCGACTTCGGCCGGCATGAGCAACGAAATCCTGGCGTTCGTGCGCGCGCGCGGCCTGAGCCGCGTCCACAAGGGCGGTGGCGACGAGACCGAAGACATCGTCGTCCACGAAGTCCATCGCAGCGAAGCGGCGAATTGGCTGGTCCGCAAGATGGCAAATGGCTTTTCGGTGGATCCGAAGATGTTCGCCGGGCTCTACTTCCTCGATAACGAGAACCTCATGCGGGACCGCTAGTGGCGGAATCGATTGGCTGGAATGTGCTCAGATGGCGGATATCACGAAGGTCTGCCAGAGCAGCAGCAGCGCCATGCCGAGCAGGGCCATCAGGGTGACGCCCATTCCAACGATGCGGCCAGCACTCGCACCTGCGGTTCTCGAGAGACCGAATGCATGCAGGACGCGGCCGACGATCAGGGCGATGCCGAAGATGTGCACGAGCAGCGGCAGGGTCTGGTTCCACTCGACCAGAAGAAGCAAGACAAGGCCCAGCGGCAGAGTCTCGACCGCATTCGCATGGGCGCGGATGCGCTTTGCCAGTTCATGATCGCCGCCATCGCCAATCCCGGTCCGGGTCGATTGCCGGAGAACGATGACGCGAAAAGCCAGGATGACGACCAGCAAGGTAGCCAGAGCTGCGTAAATCCCGGTGATATGCATCGACTAACGCCTCGTCAGTTGGAATCGGGTTGCATCGGAACCAGCCTGTCGCCACGCTGGACACCGACCAGAGCGACCATTCCGGCGGGAACGATCTGGTAACTGATGCGCAAGCCACCTGCGGCTGGCCGGATCGGATCAGTACCGGCAAGAATCTGGCCCTCGAACTCGCTGAAACTCGCCGCCAGGTTGGCAGGAAGCTCGGCGAGACGCACCGGACGCGGAACCATTCCGATCTGTTCCGCGACGAGGTCGGGATCCGTACGAAAGGCTCCGACGTGCAAGCCGCGGGCATCCACTCGCATCGAACTGAACGGAAACCGGCCCGGGTTCTCGTGACCGAGGTTCTCGCGGAACGATCGCGAGTCGACATGCTCTTCCGACCACTGCAGTGTCTGGCTGCACGACCCTTCGATACACGACTCATGCCATTCATACATCTCGACGCGACGCTGGAGGATTGCCGCGTCCTTGCATTCAAATCCGAGATCGGGATCAGACGGAGCTTCGGCAGACTCGAGCTCGCCTTGCACCTTGACCAGGCGGCCCTCATTGGCGGGGTCGATCGTTTCGGCGGAAACCATGGCCGGCGACACCGGTGCATCGGACGCCTGCATGAAATTCCACCAGCCGCCGATCCGCCCGATCACGATGGCAACAAGGACAATCGCCAGCGAAGCGATGACGAGTCCGGCGATGCTTCGCTGGTTCATGGGCGTGCTTCGGAGTTCGCGCGATGGGCGCCAGCTTCGATCAGGAAGACTTCGGGATCAGCACGGAGAGCGCATCAATGCGCAACTCGCTGGCTGCCGGTTCCGCCGCCCCGTCCTTGCGCAGGTGCTCGATCTCTTCCTTGTCAAGCGCATGCTCGCTGAGCGAGCCATAGACAATCGCGGGCCCCGCCGTATCCTTCGGCACGCCAAAACTGTGCTCGTGCATGGTCACGCGGGCGAATTGGCCGTTCTCCCCAGCCAGGACAACCCAGCAGCCCATCTTCTGGCATACCTCGGTGATGCGCCCGCTGTATGCGGCGAACTTGCCCGCGTGCGCGCCGGGATTGGCCGCAGCGATATCGAGGGCGACCGCATGTGGAACTCCGACAGGCAGGCGCGCGCCGTAGACAGCGCCGGCCGCGAGCTGCTCGACGGGCTCGATCACGGTTGCCTTTTCGTGGTGGCCTTTCGCTTCCTCATGGGCGCCAGCCGCTGCACTGAGCAGCAAGGACAACAGCACAATCATTCGCATCGGTTCATTCCTCCGGAATTGCTGAATCAACGCGGACAGTCAGGCGAGCAACGGCAGTGCGACAAGTTCGCGGCGTTCGTCGATCGTACCGTAGCGCCCTTTCTCGTCGCGTGTCACCGAAGCCATCGCACATCCGCTGTCGTGGGTGAAGAACAATCGCACATTGCGCTTCAGCTTGTCATCGAGAAAGCGCTGCTTCTCGTCGATCAACATTTCGGGATAGCGGTCGTAACCCATCGTGATCGGCAGGTGGACCCAGGGCCGACCGGGAATCAGATCGGCACAGAACACCACACCGCCGTCTTTCGCGACGATCTCGGCGAGCATCAGCCCTGGCGTGTGGCCATTCGAGATCTCGAAACGCACGGCGTGGCCGAGCGCGCTTGAAAACGCCCCCTCGACGATTTCGAGTCGGCCGCTGTCGAGCAGCAGTTGGGGCAGCTCGGCGATGAACGAGGCGCGGTCGCGCGAATGCGGATTGATCGCTCGCTGCCAGTGGTCGGCGCCGACCACGTAGGTCGCGTTTGGAAACAGCAGCGAAGCGGCCTGTCCTTCCTGCCATGCGGCGAGGAGCCCGCCGGCATGGTCGAAATGGAGATGCGAGAGCACGACCACATCGATATCGGCGTGATCGAATCCCGCCGCCGCAAGTGATTCGAGCAGGACATGCTGCGTCTCGGCTACACCAAAGCGCGCACGCAGCTTTGGCTCGAAAAATGCGCCGATGCCGGTTTCGAAAAGCACGGTCTTGCCGGCCAGATCGTCAACCAGCAGGCAGCGACAGGCCAGCGGAATTGCATTGCTTTCGTCCGGCGCGATCCATTTCTGCCAGACCGCCTTTGGCGCGTTGCCGAACATCGCACCGCCATCGAGTCGCTGGGAGTTGCCCAGGATCGACCAGAGTTTCATTGCTGCACCTTGCCGCTGCTCATTTCCTCGCGTGGATCGGCACCTGCATGCAGCGTGTTCGTGGTGCGATCCCAGCTGACCATGTTCATGAGGCCCCAGGTGCGCTCGCCATCATTGACGATATGACCCATCGCCTGCAGTGCCTTCACTTCCTCGCGCGTGAATGCCTTCGGCTCCGTCGAGACCACATCGGGCAGGTACTGGTGGTGATAGCGCGGGTTGGCGACGACCTTCTCCGGCAGGTCACCGTCGATGAAGGCAAGGATGCCCTCGAACACCATCGTGATGATGCGACTGCCACCCGGCGTGCCGATCACGCCGGTACGCTCCTTGCCGATGACAAAGCTTGGTGTCATTGATGACAGCGGGCGATGCCCCGGTTTCGGTGCATTCGCATCGCCGCCAACCAGACCATAGGCATTCGCCTGGCCCGGCAGCAGGGCGAAATCATCCATCTCGTTGTTCAGCACGAAACCCGTGCCGGGAACGACGAATCCCGAGCCGAGGGTGAGGTTCACGGTCTTGGTCACCGAGGCCATGTTGCCGTCGGCATCGATGATCGAGTAGTGGCTGGTATGGTCCGATTCCTTCGGCGCCATGTAACCCGGCAGCATGTCGCTCGGCGTCGCCTTTGACGGATGGATCGATGCGCGCAGTCCGGCTGCGTAGAGCGGGCTCAGCAATTCCGCAACCGGCATCTTCACGAAATCGGGATCGCCCAGATACTCGGCGCGATCGCGGTAGGCGCGACGCATCGCCTCGATAGTGAGGTGCACCGTGTGCACGCGATCGAGCCGGGTGAGGTCGTAGCCGGAGAGGATATTGAACATCTCGCCGAGCGCGATGCCACCCGATGACGGTGGCGGCGCGGTCACGATGCGCCAGCCACGATAGTCCAGCGAGATCGGCTCGCGCTCCCTGATCTTGTAGGCAGCAAGGTCCTCGCGCTTCCAGATTCCTCCGGCCGCGCGCACGGCCTCGACCATCCTTGCGGCGAACTCACCCTCGTAGAAGCCTTCGTCACCCTTGCTCGCGATGCGCTCGAGGGTCGTGGCGAGATCGGGGTTCTTCCACACCGTACCGAGTGCGGGCGCCGCACCGTCGACCAGGTAGAGCGCGGTCGCGCCCGGCCAGCGCGCAAGCACTTCCTTGCGCCGTTCGATTGACGACTGGAAGCGCGCATAGACCGGGAACCCTTCGCGCGCGAGGCGAATCGCCGGAGCCAGCGACGCCTTCAATGGCAACTTGCCGTAATGCCCGGCCATCCACGTGAAAGCAGCCGGCTCGCCCGGAATGCCGGCCGACAGCGGGCCGTTCATCGCCTTGTCGCGATCAATTTTCCCTTCGGCGTCCGCCCATAGCTCGCCGCGACTTTCGGCAGGCGCGGTTTCGCGCGCGTCGATGAAGACATCCTTGCCATCACGCGCCCGGTGCAGCAGAAAAAATCCACCGCCGCCGATTCCGGAACTGGATGGCTCGATCACCGACAACGCCGCACCGACCGCTATCGCGGCATCGAAGGCGTTGCCGCCACTGGCCAGCACTTCGAGGCCTGCATCGGTGGCCAGCCGATGCGGACTCGCGATGGCCGCCTTGCCCGGGCCCGATGCCGCCTGCGCCAGGCCGGCGTCCATTGTGGTGGTGGTCAGCAGGATCATTCCGGCAAGCAATTGCGCACGGTGGTTCATTCGCTCTCCACGCCGGTCAGCGCCGCGTACTTGGCCAGCAGTTGTTCGTGTGTTTCCGGAGTCTGCGGATCGAGAACGATGCACTCGACCGGACACACTTCGACGCATTGCGGAACGTCGAAGTGGCCCACGCATTCGGTACAGCGTGATGGCGTGATCTCGTAGATCTCGCGGCCCTGCGCGATCGCGGTGTTCGGACAGACCGGCTCACAGACGTCGCAGTTGATGCATTGATCAGTGATCGTGAGCGCCATCGGTTCAACAGCCTGCGCGCGGTTGTTGCCGCGCGCAAAGGCCTTATTTCGCTTCCGCGAAACGGTAGGTCGCGCCAGCGACCGTGAGTGCTTCCTTGACCCGATCGGAATCTGCCTGATCACCGACGAACAACACGGTCACGTCCTTGAACGTACCCGCGCTGGCGTCGGCGAAGGAATCAATGATGAGATCCGCAGTCTGCTTCGAATTGGGGCCGCCAAATGCCAGCATGTTGCCCGGCAATACGCCACGCGCGACCGTGATCTTGACGTTGTCGAGCTGGTTGCTGCGGTCGACTTCGGACTTGCCGTCATCGCCGCCGGGCACAAAATACATGTAAGGGCGATTGCTCTTGACCCCGTCCATGTTCTGCATGACGACGGCGCCGAGATACTTCTTCCATGCAGCCGGATCGGCGCCGGCTGCCGGTCGACTGACCACTTCGGCGGCCTGTTCGGCTGGCGCGGCCTCTTCCTCGCTCTTGCTGCAGGCCGACAGGACCAAGGTCATCGCACATGCGGCGAGCACGAGGGAAACGGTTTTCTTGAACATGGATGCGACTCCTATCGGGAACGGGATCAATTGGACCAGCGACGCGCGAGCGCCTGCTGGACGACCGGATGGACGAATCCGGAAACATCGCCGCCCAGCCGCGCGATTTCGCGCACCAGCGACGAGGAGATGAAACTGTACTGTTCGGCCGGCGTCAGGAACATGGTCTCGGCGAGCGGGATCAGGTGCCGGTTCATGCTCGCGAGCTGGAATTCGTATTCGAAATCCGACACCGCGCGCAATCCGCGCAGGATCACGCCGGCCTCGATCTCGTTGACGAATTTCGCGAGCAGGGTCGAGAACCCGCAAACCTCGACATTGCCAATCCCGGCGAGGGCCCGCCTGGCCATGTCGAGGCGCTCGTCCAGCGTGAAACAGGGGCCTTTGCTCTGGCTGTCGGCGATCGCTACGACCAGACGATCGAACAGCGGTGCCGCCCGCAGCACGAGATCGACATGACCATTCGTGATCGGATCGAAGGTGCCCGGGTAGACCGCCACACGGGTGCGCGAAGGAGGAACGGACATCAGCAACCTGGACGTTGTCGGAACCGGGCTAGCTTAGCCGAATCGAGGCAGTCCGACGATAGAAGCCACCTTGCGCAACGCCGAACCATCATGTGCTCGCTTGACCCGCAGCCGCAACCCGCGACGCGTCAGGCCGAATCGCTGCGCCGATAAAGCGTGAAGCGAACATTCCCGGCCATGCCCTCGCGATGCACTTGCCAGTTGGGCGGGACTGAAAATGCCGCATCGAGCGGAGCTTCGAGATAGATCCAGGCATTCGCGGCAAGCGCCCCGCCAGACTCGAGCAGACGCGATATCCCGGACCAGAGATCTCCGGAAAACGGCGGATCGAGAAACACCAGATCGAAGACTCCGGCCGGCTGAGCCAGCCAGGCTTGCGCATCGGTCTGGACCACACGTGCATTGCCGACCTTGAGCCGCGCCAGCGTCGCCTCGAGCTCGCGTGCGAGATGACGATCGCGCTCGACGAAAACGCATTCCGCGGCGCCGCGCGAAATAGCCTCGATACCCAGCGCGCCCGTGCCGGCGAACAGATCGAGACAACGGGCACCCTCGATCACGGGTGCCAGCCAGTTGAACAGGGTTTCGCGCACACGGTCACTGGTCGGGCGCAGGCCTTCGTGATCGATCACGTCGATACGGCTGCCGCGCAGGCTGCCGGCGACGATGCGCAGTTTGCCGGCATTGCGCGAAGCTGAACGCATTGACTGGGAGGTCCGGAGGTTCGCCAAGGGAGTGATAGCATGCCGCGCATCCCTTCGTGTAACCATCCCTGCAATGCTCAAGTTCTGGAAAAAGAAGCCGGCTGTCGCCGATCCGCCTGTCGAAGATGCAAACGAAGTCTTGCAGGAGAAGGCGCGCGCAACCCCCGAATCGATCACCGAGGAAATTCCGCTGGCGGCTCTGCTGGCGCGTTCGGCGCCGGTCACTCTGACCGCCTCGCTGAAGGCGCTTCCCGAAATCGCAGACGAGAAACTGTCGATCGATCTGGCTGTTACCGAGGAGCGTCGCGTCGATCCACGCCTGCTCGAATCCACATCCGCTACGGAAAGCGGGCGCCCGGCCAGGAAAAGCTGGCGCGAGCGACTTTCCGGAAGTGGTTTCGCGAAGGGGCTCGGCAGCCTGTTCGCACGCAATCCCAAACTCGATGACGATCTGCTCGACGCGCTCGAAACCTGCCTGATCACGGCCGATGTCGGCGTCGCGGCGTCAGCTGAAATCGTCGACCAATTGCGCAAGCGCGTCGCCCGGCGCGAATTCGCCGATGCTGACGCCTTGCTCGCGGCGCTGCGCGCGCAGCTCGTCGAACTGCTCAAGCCCGTCGAGAGGCCACTCGATGTCGGCGGCCAGAGGCCCTTCGTCATTCTCATGGTCGGAGTCAACGGTGTCGGCAAGACGACGACCATCGGCAAACTCGCACACCGCTTCCTCATCGCGAAAAGCAGCCTCATGCTGGCTGCCGGCGATACGTTCCGCGCCGCGGCGGTCGAACAATTGCAGACCTGGGGCCAGCGCAACGGCGTTCCGGTGATCGCGCAGGCCTCGGGAGCCGACTCGGCCAGTGTCATCTTCGATGCCTTGCAGGCCGCGCGCGCCCGCGGCATCCAGGTATTGATCGCGGACACCGCGGGTCGCCTGCACACCCAGTCGGGCCTGATGGATGAGCTGTCGAAGATCCGCCGCGTACTGGCCAAGCTCGATGCGTCTGCTCCACACGAAGTGCTCATGGTCATCGACGGCACCACCGGCCAGAACGCGATTGCCCAGCTCAAGCATTTCCGCGAAGCGATCGGCGTCAGCGGCCTCGTCGTGACCAAGCTCGATGGCACGGCCAAGGGTGGCGTGGTATTCGCGCTCGCTCGCGAGTTCGGCCTGCCGATCCGCTTTGTCGGCCTCGGCGAAGGAATCGAGGATTTGCGCGTGTTCGATGCACAAGCCTTCGTCGATGGCCTGCTGCCCGCCTCGCTGACCACGAGCGGAACCAAGAGCTGATCTGGATCTCGCATCATCAACGCCTCGTTCCTCTTCCGCGGGCGGATGGGGCGCCTCAGCAAGCGGAAGTGTTGCCGTAGAACGGAACCTCGCGGCTTCGTAGTTCCTTCTCCCGCAAGCGGGAGAAGGTGCCCGGAGGGCGGATGAGGGCAAGCAGCGGATCCGGGCACGGTCCTCCACGACTACGCGCCGGCAACCGCAACAGCGACGCCATCGATGAATTCGCCACCCGGAAGCCAAACAGGACCTCACCCAGCCATGGATGCGTTCGCCAAAGCCCTGCTGGCCTGGTTCGATGTCCACGGCCGCAGCAACCTGCCCTGGCAGCACCCACGCACGCCCTATCGCGTCTGGCTCAGCGAGGTGATGTTGCAGCAGACCCAGGTGCGCACGGTGATCCCGTATTTCGAACGCTTCGTGCTTGCCCTGCCGGACCTGGCCGAGCTGGCCTCGGCGCCGCAGGACCGCGTGCTCGCGCTGTGGTCCGGGCTCGGTTACTACAGCCGTGCGCGCAACCTGCAGCGCTGCGCCCAGCTTTGCGTCGAACAGCATCACGGCAAGCTGCCCGACTCGATCGAACAACTGGCCGCCCTGCCCGGTATCGGGCGCTCGACCGCCGCAGCGATCCTCGCGCAGGCCCATGGACAGTCGCATGCGATCCTCGACGGCAATGTCCGCCGCGTGCTTGCACGCTTTCACGGAGTGCACGGCTGGACCGGCAGCAGCGCGGTGCAGGGCGCACTGTGGAAGCTCGCCGAATCGCATACGCCGCTTGAGCGCGTCGCCGATTACACGCAGGCGATCATGGATCTCGGTGCGATGGTCTGCACGCGCAGCAAACCGCGCTGCGGCGAGTGTCCATTGCGCAGCGCCTGCACCGCCTTGCGCGAAGGCTTGACCGCGATTCTCCCGCAACCCAAACCCACCCGGAAAATCCCGACCCGCACGACGACGATGCTGATTGCCCGCGATCCCGATGGCCGCGTGCTGCTCGAACGCCGCCCGCCAACCGGCATCTGGGCGCGGCTATGGAGCCTGCCGCAGGATATCGACCCGGCGGCGACCCCACCCCGCCTGGTGCTGCCCGGCGTCGTCGGCGAGGACGAGCTGCGGACACTCCCGCAACTCACCCACACTTTCAGCCATTTCCGCCTGCTGATCACTCCGATCGTGCTGGATGTCGACCGCCGCGCAGCGCAGGTTTCCGACGATCCCGATCTGGCATGGTTCTCGGCCGATGAGCTCGCCGAACTTGGCCTGCCCGCGCCAGTGCGTAAACTGCTCGCCAATCTGGCCGAGGAATCAAATCCATGCGTACCGTCAACTGCGTAAGACTCGGCTTCGAAGCCGAAGGTCTCGCCTTTGCGCCCTGGCCTGGCGAGCTCGGCAAGCGCATCTACGAGAACGTGTCGAAGCAGGCGTGGGCCGACTGGATGGCCCACCAGACCCTGTTGATCAACGAGAACCGCCTCAACCCGCTGGATGCCTCCACCCGCACCTTCCTGGCTGCCGAGATGGAAAAATTCTTCTTCGAAGGCGGCTCCGAGGCCCCCGCCGGCTTCGTCAAACCCCAGTCCTGACCCGCCCCTTTCCCGCAGGGAGCGGCTTTGGCTGCTTGTCCCTGCGGGGCGCGATAATCTCACTCAGCCGAGCGGGAATCCTGGCACGTTCTCAGGATTTCGCCGCTTCCCTGGCCTGCTTCCGATCCGCCAGGTACTTCTTGTAGTCGATCGGCCGGATCTCGTTGATGCGGCATTTGTCATGCCCGACCACGACCGAATCGAAGCGCCTGCTGACCACGTGCACGGTCGACGTCACGCTGATCGCATCCTTCCATTCGAGGTCGTTGCACGGCCCATCGACGGTCAGCAAATAGGCTTCATTGAGTCGCGGCCATACCACCACCTTGTATTCGCCGACGAGCTCCCAGCGCAGCAGTTCCCAGAACTGGAATCGATCCACCGGCTCACCGGCATACGGCAAATACTGGTTCAACGCCCTCTCCTGCTTCTCGCGCGTCTGCGCGGATGCAACCGTTGCCGCCAGCAGGGCAAGCAATGCGAACAGGATCTTCATCGAAGGCCTCCATCGGGTGGAAATCGGGACTACCGACCAAGCATGACGCAGATCGGCGCGCGATCGTCACCGCATCCGGCGCTCGTGTTCATCCCCTGTTTCACATGACGGCACGGACCGAATCCACCGGGGCGCCGGCCGGAAACCATCGGCTTTTCGCGCCTTCGATGGCTCGAAGCTTGACGAATCCAGCCTCAATGGCTCTAATACGCGCCCCTTCGCCGCGGCCATCAGCGCCCCGGCATGCAAGCACAAGGGCCGGGTAGCTCAGTTGGTAGAGCAGGGGATTGAAAATCCCCGTGTCGGCGGTTCGATTCCGTCCCCGGCCACCATTTGCTTTCAGTGACTTACGTCAGTTCGTTATCAGCCGCAATTTTGGCTTGCGTCAAAAACGTGTCGTCGAGTTGCGTTGCGGTATTCATCTGGCAGTTGACGAAGCATGGTGGCTCTCCTTGGACGAAGTGAAATTGAGGGCGATCGTTAATTTCACTTTGCGTTTTGTCTGAAATTGGCCGGGCCGGCAACGTTCAGATGCCGCATGTTGCCTTTGCGGCGACCACAGCCATCGACTTCCGAGCCGCGAGAGGATGACAGGCAACGTTCCGTCGTTGCGATGAACGTACTCGGAAATGCCTCATCGAGATGATCTGGTAGAGCATCTCATGCTCCAAATCACACCCAATCCGCACAAA
>JAKQJM010000047.1 GCA_029561145.1 Pseudomonadota bacterium | reverse complement strand
CGTTTCCGGATTGCGCCAGCGCGCGAGCATGCGGCGGGCCTGGAAGTCGCCGCAGTTCGAGCACGAGGAAATTTCGCGATAAGTAGCCTGGCTCGGCAACCAGACTTCGAGATCGTAGGTCTTGGTCGCGGCGAAGCCCATGTCGCCCGTGCACAGCAGCATGCGGCGGTATGGAAGACCGAGTTTTTCGAGCACGACTTCGGCACTGCGGGTCATGCGCTCGTGCTCGTCATCGCTGGCATCGGGTTTGCTGATGCTGACCAGTTCGACCTTTTCGAACTGGTGCTGGCGGATCATGCCGCGCACATCGCGTCCACCCGAACCGGCCTCGGCGCGGAAGCACAGGGAATGTGCGGTCATGCGCATCGGCAGTTGTTCCGCGTCGACGATCGTGTCGCGCGCGATATTGGTCAGTGGAACTTCCGAAGTCGGAATCAGATAGCGCCGGGCTTCATTGACTTCGATCGAGAACAGGTCTTCCTCGAACTTCGGCAACTGGCCGGTGCCCTGCATCGAATCGGCATTGACGATCAACGGAACATTGGTCTCGAGGTAACCATGTTCCTCGGTATGCAGGTCGAGCATGAACTGGGCGAGCGCGCGATGCAGGCGGGCGAGTTCACCGCGCAGCACGGTGAAGCGCGAGCCGGACAGCTTGGCGGCGACCTCGCCATCGAGCCAGCCCTTGCGCGCGCCGAGTTCGACATGGTCCTTGACCGCGAAATCGAAATGACGCGGCGTGCCCCAGCGGTGCTGTTCGACGTTGCCGGTTTCATCGGCACCCATCGGCACCGACGCATCGGGCAGGTTCGGGATGCCCAGCGTGATCGTGGCGAGTTGCTGCTGCAGGTCGGCGAGTCGGGCTTCGTTGGCCTTCAGCTGATCGGCGATGCCGGCCACTTCGGCCATCAGCGCGGTCGTGTCCTCGCCCTTGCCCTTGGCGATGCCGATCGCCTTGGAGCGCGTGTTGCGCGTGTTCTGCAGCTCCTGGGTCTCGACCTGTGCGGCCTTGCGCTGCGTTTCGAGCGCATCGATGGCCGCGGTGTCGAGTGCGTAGCCACGCGCGGCGAGGCGCTGGGCGACGACATCGAGTTGCCCGCGCAGGAGGGCTGGATCAAGCATGGGAGGGAATCCGCAAAACAACGAAGGGCGCGGATTATCGCCGCGCCACCCGCTGGCCGCAAACTTCCGATGTGGCGGCAACCCGCCGAAACGGCGGGTTGCCTTGCACTTTCCGCGATCCGGCGCAGGCCGGAACCGCGCAGGGATCGACTCAGTAGCGTCGCGGCTGCTTGCGTCCGATCCACCAGGCGATGACCACACCGGCGAGCAACCAGCCCACTCCGTGCTCGATCAGGCCGCCGATCATGAAGTCGGTCGGGAACCGGTACCAGTTCCACATCGGCACGACCACGGCCAGCCACGCAAAGATTCCCATCGCCGTTGCGCCGATCACGCGCGCGCCGAAACCCCAGTTGGTGGCGGCAAGCAGCCAGGCAGCGATGACACTGGCGAGGAACACGTTGACGAACTGCTTGATCAGGTTCTGCGTCATGTCGGTCGGATCACCGACCGAGGGCGCCAGAACGACGAACGCGAACTGACTGCCCTTGGATTTCTCGACGTAGGCCTTCATGGCTGCCTCGTCACCCCATTTCGACATGTCCATGCTCGGCAACAGGTAGATGCCCGGCGTCGGCAAGCCCGTATTCACGGCCTGCAGAACGACGTCCTCGTTGGCAGGTTGCTTGATGCCCATTTCACCGATCGGAAGCATCGTGTGGGCAACGAAACTCCACAGAAACAGCACAATCGCACCGGACAGCGCAGCAATCAGGATACGCATGAAAACCTCCTCCCCAGGAAACGTCCGCGAACGCTACGCCTGAACGCAGTCGCGCGCAATCTGCGCGACGGAATGCTCAGTTGGGGCTGCGTTCGCTCAACTCGGCCAGCATGACCGCGATCGCATCGAGCTCGGCCGTCGGGCGTCCGGCATCGACCGGGCGGCGATAGTTGTTGAGCATGAACGCAAAGGCCAGCCGCTCATCGGCGGCGGTCCGCGCATAGCCGGCAAGCGCATAGGTGAATGCCATGCTGCCGGTTTTTGCATGGATGCGTCCTTGCGCGGCGCTGTTGCGCATGCGCCCGGTGAGCGAGCCATCGACACCTGCCTCGGGCAGGGCAAGACGAAACGCCCTTGCATCCGGATTGTCACCGAGACGTACCAGCAGCGCGGTCAGTGCGGCCGGCGAAGTGAGATCGCGGCGCGAAAGGCCGGGCCCGTCCTCGATCAGCACGCCTTCCAGTGGAACGCCGATTCGACGCAGGTAGTTTCGCAGCGCCTGTATGCCGCGCGTTTCAGTGGACACGAAAACCGGCGACTCCACGCCTGCAGCGCGTTCATCGGCCGCCGCCTTCGCACCGACCATGAGCAGCAGATTCTGCATGTAGAGGTTCTGCGACACCTTGAGACCCCGATTGACGATATCGGCCACGGTCGGCGACCACACGTCGGCTACGCGTTGCAACTGGTGGCCGCCGAGCGCCGTGTTGCGCTCCGGCCAATAGAGGCTGCGCGACTTGCCTTGCACGCTGACGCCCTGGCGCGCGAGCGCGGCGCGCAACTGCTCGACGGCAACCAGCGCCGGATCCTGCACGGCAAGGCGGAAATACTGGATCTCGGCATCGCTCGCGATCGAGCCGAAAGCATGCAGGGAATTGCCACCGGGTGCGCGATAGAGGCTGATGTCGGTTCGTGCTGGCGCACGCAAGGTGCGCAGTTCGTTGTCCAGATCCGGTGCCGAGCCCGGCGGATCGAACGCGATGCGCGCCTTGCCGCCCGGCTGCGGTGCCGGGCGGACCACGACGCGGACCACATTCTCGTCGACGCTGAGCGCCGACACCGGCGCACCAAACCAGCTCTGCAGGTCGGCCGCTTCCCAGCCGCTGCCGTACAGCGGTGCAGCGAACCAGGTCGCGTCGCCGATCAACGCACCGCGCACGGAGCGCACGCCGGATTTGCGCAGCGCGATCGCCAGCGTGTCGGCCCAGGACACGCGCGTGTCGAATCCCAGGGTCGGATCGCCGTAGCCGACAAGGACAAGGTCGCCACGCAGCTCGCCGTCCCGGCCCGGCTTCCCGGTCGCGAACAGGGTGGTCGGTATGCGGTAGTCCGGACCCAGCGCATCGAGTGCGAGCGCAGCGGTGTAGAGCTTGGCCGTGGAGGCCGGCACGAACAGCTTGTCGGCATTGTGCGTATAGAGCGTCTTGCCGGTATCGAGCGAGACCACCTTGACGCCCCAGGCCGCATCCGCAAATGCCGGTTGCGCGAGATGCGCATCGATGCGCGCCGTCAGGATCGCGAGACCCGGGTTGGCTGTCGCGCGCGGGCTGCCTGCCTTCTGCGCCGCGACCGGCGCACCGAGCAGACAGGCCATGACCAGGCCCAGGCAGAGGCGCGTCGCCAAGCGCCGTGGCGAATCCGGATTCCGCACCACGCCAGGACCGGAACGAATCACGGATTGCCAATCAGCCTCAGTACGAACATGCGGCACCAGCTGTCGTATCCGGTTCGCTGATTCCCTCATGGCTTCCTGTCCGCCTTGCGCGCATCGCGCCGCGCGGCACGCAGGGCGGCGAGCTTCTCGCCGATCTTCAATTCGAGGCCACGCTCGACCGGCGCATAGAATTCGCGATCGACCAGTGCATCGGGCAGGCATTGCTGATCGAGTGCAACGCCGCCCGCGACGTCGGGATCGTATTGATAACCCTTGCCATAACCGAGGCCTTTCATCAGTCGGGTCGGCGCATTGCGCAGATGCATCGGCACCTCGAGCGTGCCGTTTGCGCGCACTTCGGCTCGCGCGGCGTTGAATGCCGCATAGGCCGCGTTGCTCTTGGCCGCGATCGCGAGATAGATCACCAGTTCGGCGAAGGCCAGTTCGCCTTCCGGAGAGCCGAGCCGGTCCCAGGTATTCCAGGCTTCGAGGGCCAGGGTGAGTGCGCGTGGATCGGCCAGGCCGATGTCCTCGATCGCCATGCGCGTCAGGCGTCGCGCGAGATACGCCGGATCGACGCCGCCATCGAGCATGCGCGTCAGCCAATACAACGCCGCATCCGGGTCGGACGAGCGCACCGATTTGTGCAGGGCCGAGATCTGGTCGTAGAACTGCTCGCCACCCTTGTCGAAACGGCGCGTCCGATCAGCCAGTACCTGGGTCAACGTGGCTTCGTCGATGCGACCGTCATCAGCAAGCTCGGCGGCAATTTCAAGCAGGGTCAGCGCGCGCCGCACGTCTCCATCCGCCGCCTGCGCGATCAAGCGCAGGGATTCTTCCTCGACTGCCAGCGGCTGCGCGCCGAGCCCGCGTTCGCTGTCGGCGAGCGCGCGCTGCAGCGCGGCGACGATCTGTTCGATCGTCAGCGCCTCCAATACGTGCACGCGGCAGCGCGAGAGCAGCGCCGAGTTCAGTTCGAACGAAGGATTCTCGGTGGTCGCTCCAACCAGGATGATGATGCCGCGTTCGATATGCGGCAGGAATGCATCCTGCTGGGTCTTGTTGAAGCGATGGACCTCATCGACAAACAGGACCGTGCGTCGGCCCTGGCCGAAGTTGAGCTCCGCTTCTGCCAGCGCCGCGCGCACATCGGCCAGCCCCGAAAGTACGGCCGAGATCGCCTTGAAATCCGCATCGGCATAGCGCGCGAGCAGGAGGGCCAGGGTGGTCTTGCCACAACCGGGTGGCCCCCACAGGATCATCGAGTGCAGCTTGCCGCTCTCGATCGCCCGGCGCAGCGGCTTGCCGGGTTCAAGCAGGCGTGACTGTCCGACGATCTCGTCAAGCGTACGCGGCCGCATGCGCTCGGCGAGCGGCTTGAGGCCCTCGGGTTCGGTGAACAACGTCGGTGCTTCAGGGATCTTCTTGCGGGCCATCGGGCAATGATACGGAAAAGCGCCTTGCCATCAGGACTGACGACCAGGCCGACCACGCCAACGGCGCAAACGGGCCACGGCGAGGCATGGAGTCGCCCCCACCCCTATCGACCGGATTGGTTTCGGCTGGAAGCACTTTCCGATAAACTGCGCCCCCGCATCGAGGTCGCCCGACCCGGCGGCCGTGTCGGAAACCCCTCCGCAATGCGCAGTGCTGGCGTGGCGCCCGGATTGGCGATCACGGCCTGACTGCTTGACGATGCCCGATTCAACCCCATCCACGCGCGAGCGCATGGCGTATCGCCACTGAACAACACTTCTGGAGTCTCCATGTCCATCGACATTCTCAACGCGCTTGGCCTGTCCAAGTCCAATTCCGGCGGCTATCTCGGCCAGGGCGAGTGGTCGAAAACCCGCGACGCGGGCGTGGTCCAGTCGATCAATCCGGCGACCAACGAGCTGATTGCCGAAGTGCATGCGTCGAACAAGGCGGACTACGACATCATCCTCCAGCGTGCCGAAGAGGCATTCAAGGTCTGGCGCACGACGCCGGCTCCGCTGCGTGGCGAAGCCGTGCGCCTGTGCGGCGAAGCTCTGCGCAAGCACAAGGATGCACTCGGTTCGCTGGTCTCGCTCGAGATGGGCAAGATCAAGCCCGAGGGCGATGGCGAAGTGCAGGAGATGATCGACATCGCCGATTTCGCGGTGGGCCAGTCGCGCATGCTGTACGGCTACACGATGCACTCCGAGCGTCCTGGCCACCGCATGTACGACCAGTGGCATCCGCTCGGCCTGGTCGGCATCATCAGCGCATTCAATTTCCCGGTCGCGGTGTGGGCGTGGAACAGTTTCCTCGCGACCATCTGCGGCGACATCTGCATCTGGAAACCGTCGCCGAAGACGCCGCTCACCGCGATCGCGACGATGAGGATCTGCAACGAGGCGTTGAAGGCAGGCGGCTTCCCGGATCTGTTCTTCCTGTTCAACGATGCCGGTACCGAACTGGCCAAGGCCTTCGTCGACGACCGCCGCATCCCGCTGATCAGCTTCACCGGCTCGACCAAGGTCGGGCGCAGCGTCGGTGAGCGCGTTTCGATGCGCATGGGCCGCAGCCTGCTCGAACTCGGCGGCAACAACGCGATGATCGTCGATGACACGGCCGACCTGAAACTGGCTCTGCCGGCGATCGTGTTCGGTGCGGTCGGCACGGCCGGTCAGCGTTGCACGACGACGCGTCGCCTGTTCGTGCACGAGTCGATCCATGACGAAGTGGTCGCGTCGGTGGTCAAGGCGTACAAACAGGTTGAAGGCAAGATCGGCGATCCGACCGATGCGAAGACGCTGATGGGTCCGCTCAACAGTCCCGAAGCGGTCAAGCAGTTCCTCGGCGCGGTCGACAAGGCGAAGGCCGCCGGCGGCACGGTCGTCACCGGAGGCGTGGCGAAGGAAGGCAAGGGCAACTACGTTCTACCCACTGTCGTCACCGGACTCAGCAACAGCGACGAGGTCGTGCAGACCGAGACCTTCGCGCCGATTCTTTACGTGATGAAGTTCAAGACGCTCGACGATGCCATCGCCCAGCACAACGACGTGCCGCAAGGCCTGTCGTCGGCGATCTTCACGCAGAACGTCAAGCACGCCGAGCGCTTCCTGTCGTCGGTCGGCTCCGATTGCGGCATCGCCAACGTCAACATCGGCACCTCGGGTGCGGAGATCGGCGGCGCGTTCGGTGGCGAAAAGGAAACCGGCGGTGGTCGCGAATCGGGATCGGATGCGTGGAAGGTCTACATGCGTCGCCAGACCAACACGATCAACTACTCCGATGCGCTGCCGCTGGCCCAGGGCATCAAGTTCGAGTTCTGATCGCGCAGGCGAGTGACCCGGCGGGAAATACCGGCCGCTCTTGCGGCCGGTTCCTTGTCCGGGCCGATGCGCGTCACGTCGTCATTGGGCGGCGGATCGCACGCCACGGCTGGACGCGACGCCGGCACGCCCCGCCACCGGCTAGACTATGCGACCGGAGGACGCCATGAACGCACCGATACGCACCAGCGGTACCGCGATTGCCAGCCTGATTTTCGGACTCATCTGCTGGGTCATGCTGCCGTTTGTCGGGGCCGTGGTCGCGGTGATCTGCGGCCATATCGCTCGCGGCGAAATCCGGCGCATGCCTCCTGGCACGATCGACGGTGACGGCATGGCGATTGCCGGATTGGTACTCGGCTACGTGCATCTCGCGATCTGCCTGCTCTTCGTGTTGTTGATCGGCCTGATCATCTACGGCGTCGGCGGCTGGCACTGAACGATGTACGCGCTTGCCCGCTCGCTGCTGTTCTGCCTTGATGCCGAGCGCGCCCACGATCTCTCGCTGAAGGCAATCGAGACGGCCTACCGGACCGGATTCAATCCCTTGCTGGCGAGCAAGCCGCAGCCGCTGCCAACGACGGTGCTGGGCATCCGCTTTCCGAACCCGGTCGGCCTTGCCGCCGGACTCGACAAGAATGCCGCCCACGTCGATGCGCTGGCTTCGCTGGGCTTCGGCTTCATCGAGGTCGGTACGACGACTCCGCGTGCGCAGGCCGGCAACCCGAAGCCGCGCATGTTCCGCCTTGCCGAACACGACGCCGTGATCAACCGTCTCGGCTTCAACAATGGCGGGGTCGATGCGTTGATGGCGAACGTCGAGCGCGCACGCTTCGATGGCGTGCTCGGCATCAACATCGGCAAGAACAAGGACACCCCGAACGAAAGCGCGATCGACGACTATCGCTATTGCCTGGAGCGCGTCTATGCGCGGGCGAGCTATGTCACGGTCAACATTTCCTCGCCGAACACGCAGGGTCTGCGCGACCTGCAGGAGGAAGAGACCTTGCGCCGTTTTATCGGCGGGATCTGCGAAGCCGGCGAACGGCACGCTGCCTCCGAACGCGCACGCAAACCCATCCTGCTCAAGATCGCGCCCGACCTCGGTGAAGCCGAGCTCGATTCGATGGCCGAGGTGCTGCTTGCCAGCGCGATCGACGGCCTGATCTGCACGAACACGACGACGGACCGTAGTGGCGTCGCCGGGCATCGCCACGCGAACGAAACCGGCGGCCTTTCCGGAAGACCGGTATTCGCGAAGTCCACCGCCGTACTGCGCGGCATGGCCGAACGTCTCGACGGCAAGCTGCCGCTGATCGGCGTCGGCGGCATCTTCAGCGGCACCGATGCCGCCGCCAAGGTCGACGCAGGCGCAAGCCTCGTGCAGTTCTATACCGGCATGGTCTATCGTGGCCCGTCCCTGATCGGCGAATCGGTGGAAGCGATCCGCAACCTGCCCGCGCGAAAAACAGCGTGAGCGAAAAGCGCTATCAGGTCGGTGCGGCGATCGCCGAAGGCGTCGGCTACACGATCGTCGAGAATGCCTCGCTCGAAGGTCGCAACACGTTTCGCGTGCCGGCGCGCGCGAGCCTGCTGATCGACGTACGCCGCGCGGACGCACTTGGCGAATTGTTCGGCTATGCGATGCTGAAATCGCAACCTGTTCTGGTGCTCGGCGAAGGCAGCAATATCCTGTTCACCCGCGATTGGCCCGGCGTCGTGCTGTCGATCGCGGCACTCGGCATACGCGAGCTCGGGGACGATGGCGAATGCACGCGGATACGCGTCGAGGCCGGCGAGAACTGGAACGACTTCGTGCGCTGGTCACTGGCGCGCGGTTACTGCGGACTCGAAAACCTCGTGCTGATTCCAGGCACGGTCGGCGCTGCGCCGATACAGAACATCGGCGCCTATGGCGTCGAGGTCGGCGGGTTCATCAGCGAGGTGGAAGCCTGGGACCGACAGTCCGGACAACTCGTGCGCCTGGATCGTGCGCAATGTGCATTCGCCTATCGCGATTCGGTGTTCAAGCACGCACCCGATCGCTACATCGTCACGGCGGTCGATTTCGCCCTGCCCCGCCGGCTTGACCTGCAGATCGACTACGTCGGAGTCAGGGAAGAACTGGCCGCGCTGGGCGTCGCGGCACCAAACGCGCCCGCTGTTGCCGAAGCGATTGCCCGCATCCGCACGCGCAAACTGCCGAATCCGGCGCTGGTCGGCAATGCCGGCAGCTTCTTCAAGAATCCGCTGGTCGAGCGTGGCCTGGCCGATTCATTGCGCCAGTCACATCCGCTGATGCCGGCCTGGGATGGCACTGGCCCGCTCGTGAAATTGTCCGCGGCATGGCTCATCGAGTCCTGTGGATTCAAGGGTTTGCGGCAAGGTGATGCAGCAGTTTCAGAACAGCACGCGCTCGTCCTCGTGAACCTCGGCCAGGCGACCGGAATGGAGATCTGGTCGCTCGCCGAACGGATCCGGGCCGAAGTCAGCTCACGCTTCGGCGTCCTTCTCGAGGCAGAGCCACGCATACTTTGAATTGAAACGTGGTGACGGCAGAATGACCAGTCGCGGATCCGCGTGTCGAGGCCGGCCATTCGATCGGACCGGCGATCCGATGCTTGTGGGCCGCGGTATAGTTGCAACCGAATCATTCCATCCGTGTTCCAGGGGATTTTCCATGTCGTCTTCGTTACTGTCGCGTTGCACGCGCGGCCTCGCCGTGTTCATCCTGTTTTGCTGCGTTTCCTCGCTGACCCATGCCCAGTGCATCAGCCTGACGACGCTTGGCGCTGCCTCGACACAGAACTTCGACACCTTGTCGAACACGGCGGGTTCGACCACGAACAATCTGACCATCCCGGGCTGGTTCCTGACCGAAAGCGGCGGCGGCGCACGTGACAACGAGCAGTACGCCGTCGATACGGGCGGTTCGAACACGGGCGACAGTTACAGCTACGGCGCCGCGGCCAGCACCGATCGCGCACTCGGTGGCCTGCGCAGCGGCACGCTGATCCCGATATTCGGCGCCTGCCTGACGAACAATACCGGTGCGACGATATCGAGCCTGGATGTCGCGTATACCGGCGAGGAGTGGCGCCTGGGTGTTGCGGGCCGCACCGACCAGCTCAACTTCGAGTACAGCACGAATGCAACCGATCTCGTCACGGGAACGTGGACCGGCGTTGCCGCGCTGAATTTCGTCACGCCCGATACCATTACCGTGGGTGCCAAGAATGGCAACGCGGCAGCCGATCGCACCGCACTGTCGACCAATATCGGCTCGCTCGCGATCGCCAACGGGGCGACCTTCTGGTTGCGCTGGACCGATATCGATGTGAGCGGGGTGGACGACGGTCTCGCCGTCGATGACTTCTCGCTGACGCCGAACGGATCGGCCGCCTTGCCGGCCATGACCGTCAACGATGTGTCACTCAGTGAAGGCAATGCCGGAACGACGACGTTTTCGTTCACAGTGAGTCTTTCCGCGCCTGCCGGGGCGGGTGGAGTCACATTCGATATCGCCACCGCAGACGGCACAGCCATCGGGCCCGGCGACTACACGCCGAAATCCCTGACCGGACAAACGATCCCCGCTGGCAGCAGTACCTATTCGTTCAGCGTACTTGTCAATGGCGACACCACGCCGGAGACCAACGAAACCTTCTTCGTCAACGCCACCAATGTCACCGGCGCCCTGGTCAGCGACGGCCAGGGACAAGGCACGATCGTCAATGACGATGCCGCCCCGAATCTCACGATCAACGACGTCAGCCTCAACGAAGGCAACGCCGGAACGACGAACTTCACGTTCACGGTCAGCCTTTCCGCCCCAGCTCCCGCTGGCGGCGTGACTTTCGACATTGCCACGGCCAACGGCACGGCTGTCGCACCGGGCGACTACACGGCGAACTCGCTGACCGGGCAAACCATTCCCGCAGGCAGCAGTACCTATTCATTCAGCGTGCTCGTGAACGGTGATGCGACGCCGGAGCCGGGCGAGACCTTCTTCGTCAACATCAGCAATGTCACCAACGCGATCACGACCGACGGCCAGGGCCTCGGCACGATCGTCAACGACGACCTCAACTTCATCCACGACGTGCAGGGCAATGGCGCATCGACGCCGATCCCGGGCAGCAGCGTGAGCGTCGAGGGCGTCGTCGTCGGTGCTTACCAGGGCGCCAATCGATTGAGCGGTTTCTTCCTCCAGGAAGAGGACGCCGACGCCGATGCCGACCCGGCCACGTCGGAGGGCCTGTTCGTCTTCTGCAACACTTGCCCGACGGCTGTCGCCGAGGGCCAGCGCGTCCGCGCGAGCGGAACCGTCTCCGAGTTCGCCGGCCTCACCGAAATCACCGCCAGCACGGCCGGATCGGTCGTCGTGACCGATGCAGGCAACCACCTTGCCGAAGTGACGCCGGCGCCGATCGACCTGCCCGTCGTCGGTGACCTCGACACCTACTACGAATCACGCGAAGGCATGCGGGTCACGTTTGTCGATACGCTGTCTGTCGCCGATTACTTCGAGTTGGGTCGCTACGGCCAGGTCGTCCTTTCCGAAGGAGGCCGCCCGACCACCTTCACCGAGACGACGGCACCCAGTGTGGCCGGAAACACGGCGCATCTCGACAACGTCGCGCGCCGCCGCGTGTTGCTCGATGACGAGAACAATGTGCAGGAATCCTATCTGACGTCGGCCGATGGCTTCCAGAGCATCTTCCACCCGCGCGCCAACGGCGGCTTCTCGGTGCCTTTCCAGGGAACGGATTTCTTCCGCGGCGGGGACGTCGTGAATGGCCTGACCGGCGTTCTCGACTACTCCAATCCGGGCGGATCAGTGGCCAGTTGGCGGATTCGTCCCACCCAGGCGAACCCGGCGACATTCACGGTGGCGAATCCACGTCCCGCCTCCCCGCCAGCAGTGGGAGGCGCGATACGTGTCGCGGGCGCCAACCTGTTGAACTACTTCACGACCATTGACACGACTGCCAGCAACAACAGCGGGCCCTGCGGACCTTCCGGAACGCTCGACTGCCGTGGCGCCGACAGCGTGACCGAGCTCAATCGCCAGCGCGAGCGCCTGTCCATCGTCGTATGCACGATGAATCCCGATGCCATGGGACTCATGGAACTCGAGAACACGACGCCGAGCGCAAGCATCACCGACCTGCTTGGAGCGATCAACACGCGCTGCGGCGGCGCGCATCCGTATGCGTTCGCCAATACCGGTGGAACCCTCGGCACCGATGCGATCAGGGTCCAATTGATCTATCGCACCGGGGTCGTCTCGCCAGTCGGCTCGCCGCTGGTCGATCTCAACGCGATCCATAGCCGACCGCCAACCGCCCAGGTCTTCGATGTGGTCGATGCCGCCAATCCCGCCTTCGGCCAGCGCTTCACCGTCATCGCCAACCACCTCAAGTCGAAGGGCTGCGGTGGCGCCACCGGCGCCGACGTCGACAGCGGCGACGGCCAGAGCTGTTTCGCCGCGCAGCGTACCGCGCAAGCCAGCCGCCTGCTGACCTGGATCAACGGCACGGTATTGCCTGCGGCCGGTGATCCCGACGTGCTCCTGCTCGGCGACTTCAACGCCTACGCGATGGAGACGCCGATCACCACGATCATGGCGGGCGGATACAGTGATCTCGAAGCCGTCTTCGGTGGCAGCAGCGCGTATTCCTATGTATTCGGCGGCGAACTCGGCCACCTCGATTACGCGTTCGCCTCGACGTCGCTCGCCGGCCAGGTCACGGGCGCGAGCGCGTGGCACATCAATGCCGACGAAGCATCACTGCTCGACTACAGCGACGAAACCAAGGACGTCGGCGAATCGACATTCGAGGAGAAGCCCGATGGTTCGGCGCTGGTGCCGCCGCGCGTCGTGTTCCAGCCTGCCTCGCCGTATCGCGCATCCGATCATGATCCGGTGCTGGTCGGCCTGTTCCCGATTTCCGATCTCGCCATCACGAAGACCGATGCACCAGATCCGGTGACCGCCGGCAACAACCTGGTCTACACGATCACCGCGACCAACAACGGCCCGGACAACGCCGCGACCGCTTCGTGGACCGATACGCTGCCTGCCGGTACGAGCTTTGTCTCGCTGCCACCAACAGCGGGCTGGTCCTGCACGACACCCGCGGTCGGCGCAGGCGGGACCGTGACTTGCAGCAACCCGAGCTTCGCGGTCGGCAGCAACGTGTCGACGCTGACCGTCGCGGTGGATCCAGCCGTGGCAGCAGGCAGCGTATTGAGCAATACGGCGACGATCGCATCGAGCAACGGCGACGGCACGCCGGGCAACAACTCCGCCACCGCGACGACGGCCGTGGCGGCCTCGGCCGATCTCGTGATCAGCAATTCGGGATCGCCGGCCAACGTCATCAACGGGCAGCCGATCACCTACACGATCACGCTGGACAACAACGGCCCGAGCGCTGCCGCAAGCGTGTCGATGAGCAATGTGATCCCGGCCAACACGACGTTCACCTCGCTGGCATCCCCGGGCGGCTGGTCGTGCACGACACCGGCGGTCGGCGCGACCGGAACGGTCACTTGCACGAGGGCGAGCTTCACGGGCGGCCCTGCGGTGTTCAACCTCGTCGTGACCGTCGATGCAGCGGCACCACCCACGATGATCGTCGATACTGCGATCGTCAGCTCGGCAACAGCCGACCCGGCTCCGGGCAACGAATCGGCCACGGCGACCACGTCGACGCCGGTGATGCTGCAATCCTTCGAGGTCGACTGACCGGCGGACCATGGCAGCGGGGTGTCGCCGTTCCGGCACCCCCGCTGCGCATCAAACGCTCGACCACAGCGCGATCCGCCTGAGCCGAGCCCAGGCATCCCGGCTCCGGCCCCATGCGGCCGGAACGACCCGCATGGACGTCTCCGTGGCGTCCTCGACGGCGCGTCACATGGCGCAATCCACCTCGACTCGAGCTGATCCAGGCCGGCATCCCGGGATTCCGGTCACAGCAGGGATCCTGGCCGGCTGCTGTAATGTCTCCCGCTCACCGGGCACGCCCGCGGGCGCCCGTTTGTCCTACGGTGAAATCACGCCCTCTATCGGAGTCAGAGTCATGGCCGCAGCCCCTGTCAGCGCCGCCTTCATCGCCTCGCGCCGACGCCTGTTGAGTGCACTCTTCAGCAGCGCAGGTGTCGACGAGATCGATCCAGGCCTTGCGTTGCGACGACCCGGCCGCGATGGCCTGCGTGACAAGGATCTGCCGCAAAGTCCCGCCGCCCTGAGCTTTCCGCCCGCGCCGGTGCGCTGGCTGACGCGCTGCACGTTCGGCTACTCGATTCCCGAGCATGTCGCGTTCAATGCGCTCGGTGCCAGCGACGACGCGCGCTGGACAGCCTGGGTCAACACCCAGCTCAATCCGGCCAACATCAACGACAGCGCCTGCGACGCACGCGTGGCGAGCGCCGGTTTTGTCACCCTGAACAAGAGCCCGAACCAGCTCTGGAGTGACCACCATGCGGTGACCAACGACTATCCGCTGCGCATGAAGCCGATCGCCGAAACCGAAAGCATGACGGTCATCCGGCAGACCTACAGCGCACGCCAGTTGTTCGAGGTAATGGTCGATTTCTGGCACGACCATTTCAGCGTGTTCGGCTGGGACTACGACGGCGGTCCGATGTTCCCCGCCTTCGATCGCCTCGCGATCCGCCCCCACGTGTTCGGCAATTTCCGCACGATGCTGCAGGCGGTCGGCGAGTCGGCCTCGATGATGTACATGCTCGACCTGTATTCGAGCGACGCCTCGCATCCGAACGAGAACTACGCGCGCGAGCTGTTCGAACTGCACACGATGGGTGCCGAGAACTACGGCGGCATCGTGCAGAACCCCGACAGCTTCGCCAACATGACCCTGCTCGGCCACTACACCGCGCCGGACGGCGAAGAGGAACGCCTCAAGTATGTCGACGACGACATCTATGAAGCCGCCCGGGCGCTGACCGGCTGGACGATCTCGGGCGCCAACTGGCCGTACACGGCGGTCAACGGCGTTCCGCTCGGGCAGTTCGCGTACGACTCGAGCATGCACGACCAGGGCGTCAAGCGGATCCTCGCCCGCTATTTCCCGGCCTCGCAGGGCCAGGTCGACGGCACCACGCTGTTCGACATGCTGGCGCGGCATCCGCGTACCGCGAGGCACGTCGTCACCAAGATCTGCCGCCGCTTCGTCGGCGCGAATCCGTCCACCGCATTGATCGACAGTGCGACAACGGTGTTCAACCAGGCCTGGCAGGCCAGCAACCAGATTGCCCAGGTCCTGCAGGTCATCCTGCAGTCAAGCGAGTTCAAGACGGGCTGGGGCGCCGGCATGAAGCGACCGGCGTTGAGCGCGATCAGCGCGCTGCGCGGCACCGGCGCGGATTTCACTCCGAAGCCCGACTACTCGGCCATCTATACGCCGACCGAGGAGTTCATGGGCCGGTTGCAATCCGCCGGCCACAAGCTGTTCTACTGGCCGGCACCGAACGGCTACCCGGACGACCCCATTGCATGGTCGAGCACGGGCACCCTCGGCATGACCCTGAAGATGCTGCCGCGGCTGCTCGAAATGCACCAGACCGAAAGCTACAACAACGCCAACCCGTTCCTGATCGATGTCCAGGCGCAGACCCTCGGTGCATTCGCGGCGAACCAGCGCACGGCGGCGAACCTCATTGGTTACTGGTGCGACCGCATCCTCGGCTATCGACCCGAGCCGGTCTACACGGTTGCGGTCGACTTCCTGCGCCAGAACGTGGCCGCGACGGCCGTGCTCGATCTGGTTGCGGATGGCACCGACAATGGCCATCCCGCGCATACCGGCACCTGGAATCTGAACAACCTTTCGCAGCACTACACGATCGCCCGGCTGCGCACGGCGATTGGCCTGATCCTGTGCAGCCCCGAATTCCTGCGTCGCTGAGGAGCACCGAGATGACCGCTATCGATCGACGCGATTTCCTCAAGGGCTGCGGCGTCGCAGCCATCGCGGGTGGCACGAGCAGTCGCGCCCTTGCCTACTTCGCCCCGCCCGACATCGTGCCGACGTCCGCAAGCAATGACACCCTCGTGGTCGTGTTCCTGCGTGGTGCGATGGACGGACTCAGCCTGCTGCCGCCAGGCGCCGCCAGCCCGTATCGTGCGGATTACGAGGCTGCACGCAGCGATACGCGGATCCCGACGTCAGGAACCGGCGCCGCACTCACCCTGAACGGCACGAGCTGGGCCTTGCATCCGCGTGCGAGCGGATTGCGCACGCTGTTCAACCAGAATCGCCTCGCCTTCATCGTCGGAGCCGGGCAGAGCCAGCCCACCCCGGTCATCCGCAGCCATTTCGATGCCCAGGCAAATCTCGAATTCGGCTTTGGCGGAGGAACCGGCACGAATATCGGCTGGTTGACGCGCCACCTCGCCAGTGGCGGACTGCCGGCCGTCGTGCCGCTACCCGCCACTTCCCTCGGCAACATCACTGCGAGCAGCCTGCTCGGTTCGTCCGATGCGATCACGATGAACAGCGCGTCGGATTTTCGCATCGATGGATTCCACTGGTCCTGGAGCGAGGACGATTCGAGCCATGGTCTGGTCGGCGCCGTATCGCGCATGCATGCGTTGTGGAACAGCAATGCGACCCAGCTCGAGAGTGCCGGGGTCGAGACACTGGCTTCGCTCGACCTGCTGCGCCCGATCAACTTCGGCGCGTACAACGCAACCAGCAACCCCGGCGGCTATCAGCCTACCGGCGGCGCCAACTACAGCCTCGCCTACAACAGCGGTTTCGGCGACCAGTTGCGCAATGTCGCGCAGCTGATCAAGAGCAACCTCGGCCTGCGCGTCGCCACGATCGACCTCGGCGGCTGGGACACCCACGTCGGCCAGGGCAATCCGACCAATTCCTACGACTATTTCGGCAACCAGGTCGAGAGCCTCTCGCAGGGATTGAGCGCGTTCTACACGGACCTTGCGAACAGCGCGGCGGGCAACCTGATGTCGAGGACCAGCGTGATCGTGGTCAGCGAATTCGGTCGTCGCGTCCAGGAAAACTCCGACGGCGGCACCGACCACGGCTACGGCAACGTGATGATGGCGCTGGGCGCATCGGTCAATGGCGGCCAAGTCTATGGCAGCTTCCCGGGACTTGCCAACGCGCAGCTCTATCAAGGTACCGATGTCGCGGTGACCACGGACTATCGGCGCATCGTTTCGGAAGCGCTGATCCGGCGCATGGCGAATCCGAACATCTACTACGTGTTCCCCGGCTATTCGGGCTACACGCCGCTCGGGATATTCCAGGGCACGGACTTGCCGCCCGCCGGCTATGACGCGATCTTCAAGAACGGATTTGACGCTCCGGGTTAACCCCGCGCTGCCGCCCGTGAACGGGCTCGTGCGCGGGAACAGCTGCCTTCAGACGCTGCCGCACTCGAAATGGAGCAATTGACTGTTCTCGGCAGCATGGGCCTGGCCGAGGCTGATCGTTCCGGAGCGACGCAGGTGGAAGGCGTCACGATGGACCAGCAATTCCTCGGTGCCGATCTTGACCCAGGTGCCGTTGGTCGAACGATCGGAAAGGATGAAGTGCCCTTTCTTCCATTCGATCATCGCGTGGTCGCGTGATACCCAGTCCGACTCGATGGTCAGGCTATGCCCTTCCTCGCGACCCAGTGTGAACGGATCGGACAGCTCATCGATCTGGAACTCGCGATCGAGGTGACGCAGGGTCAGCACGACACGCTGGTTCTGGCTGAACTGGACGATGCGCTGCACGGTCGTGACGTGCGAAACGTCCTCCTGCCACATGACATCGACGATCTCGATCGGCAGAAGCTTGCCGGCAACCCTGGCCGTACCGACCGAACGCACGCGCACCCCGGCCGCATTGGTGATATTGAGTGCCGTACTCGCCGTGGCAACGATCTGGTCACGCTTGGCCAGCGCCGCCATGCGCGCGGCGACATTCACCGCATCGCCGAAGATATCGCTTTCCTCGACCAGCGCCTCGCCGTGATGCAGGCCGACGCGGATTCCGATGTTGTCCTGGACGAAGGCAAGATCCGACTTGATGCGTCGCTGCATGTCGGTCGAGGCGAGCAGACCCTGTATCGCACCGGGAAAAGTGCACATGATCTCATCACCGATGGTCTTGACCAGGCGACCTCCATGCCGTCGCGCGACTTCATGCAAGGCGTCCAGCACCGCGGCGATGATCCCACGCGCCTCGATATTGCCGCGTGTCTCGAACAGTTTGGTACTGCCCGACACATCGGCAAACAGGATTGTCAGCGAGGAACTTGCGCTCATTGCGTCGGATGATAGGACATTCAGTGAGACGGCTCCAGATTTCCGGCCGCGGCAACGATATCGGCGTCACCCGGCAACACGGCCAGGGCGGCGCCGGCGAGCGGCGTGTAGGTATCGGCTCCGACGACCCGCTGGAGCGGGACAGAACCGAGCCCGGCCTCGACGATCGCCGTGATGATGCCCTCGCCGACACCGGCCGAATGGCGTCCCTCGTCGACGACAAGGATGCGCCGCGCATCGCGCGCCTGTTCGGCAATGAAGGTCTCGTTGAGCGGGACCAGCCAGCGAAGATCGACCACGCGAACTTTCCAGCCATGTCGTGCCTCGATCGCGCGGGCAGCGCGAAGGCTCATCGGTACGCCGTTGCCATAGGTGAAGATGACGAGATCGCGGGCGTCGGCCGCATAGATGCGTCCCTCGCCGAGCGGCATCGCCTGGTCCGGTGCCGGGTACGGGAACAACCACTCGCTGTCACCCGCCTCGTGCAGGTCCTTGGTCATGTACAGAGCGATCGGCTCGAGAAACACGCTGACGCGGCCATCCACTCTTGCCAGTGCAGCCAGCGTGCGCAGCATGGTCGCCGCATCGTCACCGCGACTCGCGCAACCGACGACCAGTCCGGGGATGTCGCGCAGGGCGGTCATCGAATTGTCGTTGTGGAAATGACCGCCAAAGCCCTTCTGGTAGCCGAGTCCGGCGATGCGCACGACCATCGGATTGCGGTACTGGTCGTTCGAGAAGAATTGCAGCGATGCCGCTTCGCCGCGGATCTGGTCGCAGGCGTTGTGGAAATAGGCGAGGTACTGGATTTCCGGGATCGGCAACATGCCCATGTTGGCGTAGCCCTGGGCAAGACCAAGGATGATGGTCTCGTCGAGCAGGGTGTTGAACACGCGCTTGTTGCCGAATGCCTTGTGCAGGCCCTTGGTCACCGTGTACACGCCACCTTTCTGCGCGACATCCTCGCCGAAAATGAGGGTTTCCGGATACTTGCAGAACAGGTCGTGCAGGGCCTGGTTGATCTGGATCGCCAGATGTCGGGGCGGCAGGTTTTCCGGCAGCTTCTGCTCGCCGCCGAAGATCCCCAGGCGCTTATCGGCATAGTCGTTGCGCTCGGCCTCCGCCTTGACCTTTTCCGGTGAATACGGAGCCAGCGGCGCGACGATCTCGGCCAGCGCTTCGAGCTTGGGTCGCCGATCGGCCTCGTCAGCTGCCGCAAAGCAGCGCGCGCGGACCGCTTCGTATCGGGCAAGCAATTCGTCCTTGCCGAACAGGCCGGATTCCAGCGCGATTGCGGCCGACCGCAGCAGCGGATCGCCCGCCTCGACCTTGACCAGTTCCTCGACACTGCGCCATTCGATCTCGAAATCGGTACCGGCGTGGCCCATGATGCGGGTCGTGCGCAGGTGCAGGAAGGTCGGCCGCCGGGTTTGCCGGCAATGCGCGACGGCGCGTTCGACGTCGGCATAACCCGATGCGAGATCGAGCCCGTCGGCATAGAAATAATCGAGATCGCGGCGTTCGCTGAAATTGCGCTCGATCCATCCGCCCGGCGTCTTCACCGAGATGCCAATGCCATTGTCCTCGCAGACGAACAGGACCGGGGCCGGCAGCTTCTGGTAGGACGTCCAGCCCGCCGCGTTGAACGCGGTCTGCGCGGTCGCGTGGTTCGACGAGGCGTCGCCGAACGAGCAGATCGCAATCGAATCCGCCGGGATCGGCAACGTGTGCCCGATGCGCGGGGCCTGCTCGATGGCGAGCGCCGTGCCGAGCGCCTTCGGCAGGTGCGAGGCGATCGTCGAGGTCTGCGGCAACACCCACAGCGGTTTCGAACCCCACACCTTGTGTCGACCACCCGAGGCAGGATCATCCTTGCTCGCGGCAAACGACAAGGCCGAATCCATGATCGGATCCATGCCTGGCAGCTTGCGGAAACGCTCGGCCATGAAGGCGCCCGAGCGATAGTGCAGGAAGGCCGGATCAGTGTGGCGGGTCAGCCGCGCGACCATCGCATTGCCTTCGTGGCCGCTCGATCCGATCGTGTAGAAAACCTTGTTGCGCACGCGCAGCACGCGGGCCATCAGATCGAGGTGGCGCGAGATCAGTTGCGATTCGAACAGGTCGAGGAAGGCTGCCGCCGTGCACGCGCTGCCGGGCAGGACGGCCTCGTCCCCTGCCGGCGCGGCACGGACCGGACCACCCCAGTCGCGCACGTACTCGATGAAGTTCTGGTCGCAGATTTCGGCGCGGTTGAGGCCGCGATGACGGGCCGCGATGACCGGGCGCTGGACGGGAGGGACAACAGCCATGAAGGGATTCGTGCGTCGGGTAAACCGCTATTGTATCCGGCGACAGGCGCGCTGCCGATCATCAGGTGCCGATGCCGACATAGCCCGCTTGCCCACGCGCCCGTTCGAGCCAGGCATTGATCGCCGGATAGGCGGAGAGGTCGAAACCGCCTTCATGCGCGACATGGGTATAGGCGTACAGGGCGATGTCGGCGATCGACCAGGCATCGCCGACCAGGTAGCGCTTCCCCTCGAGATGCCGTTCGATCACGGCAAGCGCCTGGTGGCCGCGTTCGAGCAGGCGCGGCAGCTCGGCATGACGCGCATGGCCCGGGTCGAGGAACAACCGGATGAATCGCGCGACGGCGACGTAGGGTTCGTGGCTGTATTGCTCGAAGAACAGCCACTGCAGGACCTCGGCGCGCTGCCAGCGATCCTCGGGCAGGAAGCGCGTCCCTTCGGCCAGATAGCAAAGGATCGCATTCGACTCGGCCAGAACCCGTCCATCTTCGAGAACGAGGATCGGCACCTTGCCATTCGGATTCAGGGCCAGGAACTCCGGAGTGCGCGTGCCACCCTGTGCGAGGTCGACCTCGATCCACCGGTAAGGCGTACCGAGCTGTTCAAGCAGCAGCTTGAGCTTGTAGCAGTTGCCCGAAACCTGCATGCCATGGATCGTGATCATCGATTGACTCCCTTGGTTTGCCGGGCTTTCCACTGTTCGCGCGTCTGCCCCCAGATCTCGACGTCGATGTCGACCGGTGCCGGCAGGCGACCCATACGCAGGAATCGCGACCCAAGCGTCGCAGCAAGAGCCTTTGATGCGAGGTTTTCGGCACTGATCGTGTGAATCACCTCGGTCCATCCAAGCGTGTCGAACGACCAGTCGATCGCCGCCGTCGCGCCTTCGGTGCCGTAGCCCTTGCCCCAGGCCTCGCGGACAATCGACCAGCCGACCTCGGTCCCGGGCCAGCCGTCCGGCATCCATGGCCCGAGACGGCCGATCCAGCGCCCGCTGTCCTTTTCGATCACCGAGAACATCGCGAACCCGTGCAGTTGCCAGGCACCGGCCATGGTCATCAGCGCGCGCCAGGCCACGGCGCGCGGCTGCGCACCACCAAGAAACTGCATCGTTTGCGCATCGGCCATGAAGTCCGCCCAGGCATCGAAATCCTCGAGCGCGACAGGACGCAGGATCAGGCGGGAAGTTTCGATGCGGAGATTTCCGGTATCCATGCGCTAACCCGGCGGCGAAGCAGCAGCGTCGACATGATTGCCGCCCACGTAGCGGCATCCCGGCAACGACCGCACGATTTCCGCGTAGTCCCGTGTGGTGCATTCCCACTGCAGGCCCATCGATTCGATTCCGCTCAGATCGGGTCGCCATTCGATGACGCCACCATCGACACCCGAGCTGGCGTCGAACTCGAGCGCGATGCGTCCACCTTCGAGCACCTTCAATGAACGCAGGCTCTGGCCATGATAGGTCTCCGGCGCGGTCAGCCCTGCCTCGGCATTGCTGCCGGGCATGCGTCCGGTCGTCATGTAGGCCTCGGAAACCACGACTCTCGCCACCGACACGGCCGCGACGTCGTTGCGTATCGCTTGGGTCTCGGCCTGCTGCGCGAGGGTCAACTCGGCCAGTTTCCTGCCCTGCTCCACCCTGGCCTGCATCTCGGCATCGGCCGCTGCACGGGCTAGCTCGGCCTCGTGCTTCGCATACAGGTGGAACGCGAATTGTGCAACCAGCACACCGAGCAAGGCAGCGAGGAAGGTCAGGACAGCCTGGCGCATTTGATTCTCCGGTTCGATCCAGAGTACTGCATTCCCGCGGCTCAGGATCTGCCGGGATTCGCGCGCTTCACGAGCCTGCCGCAGGAAGGGCCGTCAGGCCCGAATGGCACTGACATAAGCCCAAAAAGTGCGGAAATCCGTTTCCTTCTCCCCTTGCGGGAGAAGGTGGCGCGAAGCGCCGGATGAGGGGAACGCAGCGTAGCTGCGCAGAAAAGCGCCTATTTCCCCTCTCCCCAGCCCTCTCCTTTATGCCCTCTGGGTACGCAAGGGAGAGGGAGCATTTCGCGGCTTAAGTCAGTGCCATTCGCCTCAGGCCCGATGCTCCGGCCCGGACTAGCGCACTTGCATCGCGCCCGGAGGCGCGTATCCGCTTCAGTGGCCCCCGTGAATGCGCGCGCGTCGCAAGGTTGCGCACGCGCACCGTGCAGTAGCGTTACGGCAAGCGGAAATCCGCCTGTTCAGAACGCGTTGATGCCCGTCACCTCGCGTCCGACCACGAGCTGGTGCACGGTCTCGGTGCCTTCGTAGGTGATCACGGATTCGAGGTTGAGCGCATGGCGGATCGGGCAATGCTCGGTGGTGATGCCGGCGCCACCAAGGATGTCACGCGCCTCGCGCGCGATGTCGATGGCCATGCGGCAGTTGTTCCACTTCGCCAGCGACACCTGGGTCGGCTGCATCGTGCCGGCATCCTTGAGACGACCGAGCTGCAACGAGAGCAATTGCGCCATCGTGATGCGGCGGGCCATGTCGGCAAGCTTGAGCTGCACGGCCTGGCGCGCAGCGATCGGCTGCTTGAACAGGATGCGGTTCTTGGAATATTCGAGTACTTCGGTGAAGCAGGCGATCGCCGCGCCGATCGGGCCCCAGGTGATGCCGTAGCGCGCCTGGGTCAGGCAGCCGAGCGGCCCCTTGAGACCCTTCACGTTCGGCAGCCTGTTGGCCTCGGGCACGCGCACGTTGTCGAAGAACAAGGCCGATGTGACCGAGGCGCGCAGACTCATCTTCTTGTGGATTTCCTGGGCCGTGAAGCCCGGGAAATCCTTCTCGATCACGAAGCCCTGGATGCCTTCGTCGGTCATCGCCCAGACGATCGCGATATCGGCCAGATTGCCATTCGTGATCCACATCTTCGAACCGTTGATGATCCAGTCGGCACCGTCCTTCTTCGCATGCGTCTTCATGCTGGCCGGGTCGGAGCCGCCCTGCGGCTCGGTCAGACCGAAGCAACCGATGATCCTGCCGGCGGCCATGCCGGGCAGCCAGCGGCGGCGTTGCTCTTCGGTGCCGTAGGCGTAGATCGGATACATGCACAACGAAGACTGCACCGAAGCGAAGCTGCGAATTCCCGAATCGCCCCGCTCAAGTTCCTGGCAGATCAATCCATAGCTGACGCCATTCAGACCTGCACAGCCGTACTCGGTCGGCAAGCTCGATCCGAGCAGGCCGAGTTCAGCCATTTCCGGGATCAGCTCGCGCGGAAACACACCCTTGTCGAAGCAGTCGCCGATGATCGGGATCACGCGCTCGTCGGTGAAACGCGCCACGGTGTCCTGAACGGCCTGCTCCTCTTCGGTCAGCAGTGAACGGACATCGTAGAGATCAACCGGATTGAGCGGGGTGGCGGCCATGGCAGGATTCCGAAAATGGGTGGCGAAGCCGCCTATTGTAAACGGCGCGGGCAAGCCGGGACACCGCTGTTTTGTCGCTCCTGCTGGTCAACCGCGCCGCCCTGCCCGGTCGGTCGCGCTTGGCGGAAGGCAGGCCGGACACTATGCTGGCGGCCCGATTTCCTCCGATATTCCATGCGCGTTCCTGTTCTCGCCTATCACGCCGTCAACATCGCCGGCAACGACTATGCCGGCAATGATCTGGTCGCCTTCGCCGCCGACCTGCGCCTGATCGACGATCTCGGGCTGCGCATCGTGCCGTTGCACTGGGTGGTCGAACAGTTGACCGGCGCGGCCGAGCGCGATCTGGGTCGTTGCGTTGCGCTGACCTGCGACGATGGCTCGGCATTCGACTTCCACGACCTCGTCCATCCCGCGCATGGACCGCAGCGCAGTCTGTATCACTGCATGCTCGATTTCGTCGCCGAACGCGGCGCCGACGCGCAACCGGATCTGCACCTGACCTCGTTCGTGATTGCCTCGCCCGAGGCGCGCGAACGCATGGACCAGGTCTGTCTGGCCGGACTCGGCTGGATGGGCGAGGACTGGTGGCGCGACGCCGCCGAATCCGGCCTGATCGCGATCGAGAACCACAGTTGGGACCACAACCATCCCTGCCTCGAAACGCCCGGCGTCGACGGCATGCCGCGCGGCTCGTTTCTCGATGTGGACAACCACGTCCGCGCCGAGGCCGAGATCGCTGCAGCTACACGCTTCATCGAGGCACGCATCGCACCGCGGCCCACGCGCATCTTCTGCTACCCGTTCAGCCACGTCCCCGAGTATGTCCACCGCGAATACCTGCCGCAGTTCGGTCACGAACATGGCATGACCGCGGCGATGGGCGACGGCGCGATGCCGGTGACAACCGGTGCCGATCGCTGGAACCTGCCGCGCTACATCTGTGGCTGGCACTGGAAATCAACCGAGGCACTTCGCGGCATTCTTGCCGGAAGCTGAGCGATTCTTCAGAACGGGCCGATGGCCTGCGCTTCGGCGATCAAGCGATCGCGTTCGACAACGTCAAGCTGCCGGGTGAAGTACACGAGCAGCCTGGGGTGCCCGGTACGCTCGAAGCCAACCGCCAGGTCGGCGCGCTCGGCCAGTACATCGCCACAATAGCCAAAAATCGCAAGGCACCGCCTGGACAAGTTGCGCATGGCCCAGGACAACGTGTACTGGTAGAGGCCGCCGACACCGCGGACCGCCGAACGCGCCGCAGGATTCATCCGCCGCAGGACCCTGTCGTCCACGCAGGCACCGCCACCGAGCAGGAAGTCGCCACGCTCGGTGAAATGGATATAGCAGACCGGCTCCTCGCTTCCATCCGCGCAACGATGGAAGGCGAGAACGTGAATCGGAAAATCGGGCGCCGCCTCGCGATAACGACGCACGAAGATCGGGTCGGCGTATCGCTTGCCGTCCTCGACCTCGCGCACGACGATGTGGTTCTCGATATCCGTCGCCGGAACAGGTCGATTCACGCCGGATCCCGATTGTGCACGCCGTGCGGCACGTGTCCCGTGGCGACGTGCTGGCGTGCGGATTCGACGTTGAGCATCGAATCGTCGAAGAAGATATCGGCACCGAACGCTTCCAGAAACGGGCCTTTCGAGCGTCCACCAAGGAACAAGGCCTCGTCGAGGCGCACGCCCCAACTGCGCAGGGTCAGGATCACGCGCTTGTGCGCGGGCGCCGAGCGTGCCGTGACGAGAGCCGTGCGGATCGGTGAATTCTCGATCGGGAACGCCGCCTGGATGCGATGCAGGGCATCGAGGAAGGTGCGGAACGGCCCGACCGCAAGCGGTTCGTTGACGCGCTCCTTCTCGTTGCGATGGAAGGCATCGATGCCTTCATCGTGCGAGACGCGTTCGGAATCGTCGCCGAAGATCACCGCATCGCCATCGAAGGCGATGCGCAACTGCTCGGTCGGCAATTCGGGAGCTTTCGAGGGAAGGATGGTCGCCGCCGCGACACCCGCGGTCAGCGCGCGACGCACATCATCGACATTGGCCGAGAGAAACAGGTTCGCACCGAACGGATGCGCATAGGCGGCGGTCGGCGCGCCGTTGGTGAACGCAGCACGCACGATATCGAGCCCGTAGTGCTCGATCGCATTGAAGATGCGCAACCCGGTATCGGCCGAGTTGCGCGAAAGCAGGATCACCTCGACGCGCGGCGCCTCGGGCACCAGCGAATTGAGCCGCAGCAGCTTCTGCACGAGCGGGAACGCGATGCCGGGCGCGAGCAGTTCGTCTTCGTGGGCGATCTGGTAGCGCGCGTAGGCATCGAGGCCTTCCTGCTCGAACAGCTCATGGCTGTCGCCGAGATCGAACAGCGCGCGCGACGAGATCGCGACGACCAGCTTGTCAGGTTGAGCGACGCAGGGTTCGATCGCGGATGGTTCTTCGGCCATCCGCGAATCTTACAGGTGCCCCGTCATTCAATCATCGAATCCTTCGACGAAGATATTGTCGGTCGCCAGCCGATAGGCGTTCCACGCATCGACGCGACCCATGCCCTGCACCGGATTCGGGAAGGTCGTCGCCGGGATGCCGCCGCAAACCTGGGTGGACGAAGTCAACGGAATCGCCGTATCGCGCAGGATCTGCTCGACCCGCGCCGGGTCGCCTTTCAGCGAAGGGTTTGCCGACATGAGCAGGGCAACTACACCCGCCACGTGGGGTCCCGCCATGCTGGTGCCGCTCATCGACGTGTACGCAACGTCGCTGACATTCGAGATCGATCGCACCGAGGATCCCGGGGCGATCACGTCCGGCTTCACACTGGCCAGACCTGCGACCGGGCCACGCGACGAGAATCCGGACATGGTGTCACTGGAAGTCATCGAACCGACGGTGAACGATGCATCGTAGGTGGCAGGTGCGCTGAATATGGTCGCGCACCCGGAACCGTCATTTCCCGCCGAGGCTACAAACACGATGCCGCCCGCGACGAGATTGCCGATGGCCTCCTGCACTTCGGTCCCTGCCGTGCAGCCCTCTTCCACGGGGCAACCCCAGGAGTTGTTGATCACGTCGGGCGCTCGATCTGGATCCGGGTTGGCCCCGTTGAGATCGGTCGGCGCCAGAAACCACTCGGCACACTCGTTGTAGCGTGCCGGAGTTCCCGCGCCTGCATTCATGTTGCGGCACCCGATCCACTTCGCACCCGGAGCGACTCCCACCTGGTTGCTGCCACCGTCATCTCCGACCATGGTGCCGACGGTGTGACTGCCGTGGCTGTGGTCGTCGCAGGGCACCAGCGAATTCGCCCCGCAACTACTGCCGGTATCATGGATGGCATCGTGCCAGTTGTAGTTGTGATCGGCTGTCGTTCCGTTCCAGCCGCGATACTTGGCCTTGATCGCGCCATGCGTCCAGCGGATGCCTGTGTCCTGCCCGGCGACCACCACGCCTTGCCCGTTAAACCCGTCCGCCCACACCAGTGGCGCGCGCACCTTGTTCACACCCCACTCGGCGGCCTGCGGGGCATGCCCATGCGCGCCCTCGGCACTCGCATCCGGCGCCGGCCCCAGTGCCGGTCGCTGCAATGCGACTTCCCGATTCGACTCGATCTTGGCGACATCGTCGCGTGCGGCCAGTGCATCCATCTGCGCGGGCGTCAGGCTCGCCTCGATCATGTTGACGATCCAGAACGGCCGATAGGCGATGCCCTGCGCATCCAGCCATCCGCGCAGGTCGGCCTGGCTGACTTCGGCCGTGGCGCGCAAGGTGTCGACGAGATTGCGGCGACGCTCGAGGTAGTTGCCCTCGGTGCGCAGCAGATGCCTGGGTGCTTTCGCGCCAAGCACGATCAGGGTGTCCACCCTACCGGCCTGTTCCGCCTCCGCGCGCAATCCGGGATCGACAACGGCAGCACTCAGCGGAGACATTGCAGCAGCACAAGCGAGGACTAGCGGCGCACGGCGCAGGAACGGAACGATCATCGTTGGACTCCCCAGGGTCGCCCGATCCATAGGCAGCGGAATACCCGACCGGGTGTCGGGTACAACACGGGACTCTAAGCGAATCGGCGCCTCTTTCCTAGACGGTGAACTGCTCGTTGAGGATGCGTTCCTCCAGATTGTGCTCCGGATCAAACAACAGGGTCATTGTGTGCGCGGTCGATTCGCGAATGACCACTTCGACGACATCGCGGACCTCGTTTGAATCGGCGGTGGCGCTGACTGGCCGCTTGTACGGATCGAGGATCTCGAACTTGATGCGGGTCGTCGAAGGCAGCACCGCGCCGCGCCAGCGTCGCGGGCGGAACGGACTGATCGGCGTCATTGCCAGCAACTGGGAGCCGATCGGCAGGATGGGACCATGCGCGGACAGGTTGTAGGCGGTCGAACCGGCCGGTGTCGCAACGAGGACGCCATCGCACATCAGCTCCTCGATCTTGACCACGTCATTGAGCGAGACCCGCACATGCGCGGCCTGCTTGGTCTGGCGCAGCAGCGAGACTTCGTTGAAAGCGAGCGCCTCGACCGTGGAACCCGACTCCGAATGGGCCTGCATGCTGAGGGGTCGCAGCACGGTCGCCTGGGCGCGGGCGATGCGCTCGGGCAGCGCATCGGGATCGAAGTGATTGAGCAGGAAACCGATCGTGCCGATTTTCATGCCATAGACAGGAATGCCGAGGGCAAGATTCCGGTGCAGGGTGCGCAGCATGAAGCCGTCACCGCCCAGTGCAACGATCACATCGGCTTGGTCCGGCGCGATATCACCATAGCGCTGCTTGAGCCGATCGAGTTCGGCCTGGGCTTCGACGCCGTGACTGGCCACGAGGGCTATGCGCGTCGTCATCAGGCCACCGCAAAAAAGATGGATGAACTCACGGTGCCACCCCTGCGCGGCTCGCGCTGCAAGCTGCAGCCAGAACCGACTCTAGCAGACCCTCGGGTCCGCGCGATCCGCGCATGGTGGAATCAGACCAGTTGCGCGAGACGCCGCACGGCCACCGACACGATCGGATAATCGATGACCACCTGACTGCGCATGTCGGCGAGCATGGCCAGGGTCGTCTTCAGCGCCGCGTCGTCCCGATTCATCCACGCGGCGACTCGATCGGCACCCTCCCCCTTCGTGTCGAAGGCGAGGATCTGCAGCGCAAGCGAGCGCTGCTGGGCGTTGAGCTCATCGCGCAGCGAACCCCTTGCGTGTGCATGCCAGCGCGTTTCGACCGGCAGCTCTTCGACCTTTTCCATCAGCCAGCGGAGGTTGAGCGCCTCGCCGACTGCATAGTGGACCGCCGCAACCCGGGCAACCGGGGCACCGCTTTCCACTGCAACCAGGGCGATGTCGAGTACTGCGCCGAGTGCTGGCAGATGCGAAAGCTGATCGGCCAGTTCCGCCGGGAAGCCCTGTTCGATCCAGCGTGCGCAACCGCTTTCAAACAGTGCGTTCTCGCTCGCGCTGGTGACGCTGACAATATCCTTGCGCAGTTCGACCATGGCCGGCGCATAACGATCGACCGCGGCGGCGATGTCCTGCACTTCGCCCGGATGATTGAGCAGCCAGCGCGTCATGTTGCGCAGCAACGACCAGATCGCGAGGTTCGCGTCGATCTGCGCGTTGCCGTTGACCTTGCCATCGAGTTCCTCGATCGCCGCCCACAGCGAACGCGCATCGAGGACCTCGCGGGCGATGTTGAATGCCTTGGCGACCGCCGCTGGCTGCTGCCCGGTATCTTCCTGCATGCGCAGCATGAAGGTCGCGCCCATGCGGTTGACCATCGAGTTGGTCACCGCGGTGGCAATGATTTCGCGCTTCAGGCGGTGCCGCTCCATGTGCTCGGCGAAACGCTCGCGCAGGGGTTCGGGGAAGTAGCGACGCAATTCCTTCGACAGGTACGGATCTTCCGGAACATCGGAATCGAGGAGCTGCTGGAAGATCACGATCTTCGAGTACGACAGCAGGATCGCCAGTTCGGGGCGTGTCAGGCCGAGTCCGCGTGCCTTGCGCTCGGCGAACTCGCTGTCGCTCGGCAGGAACTCGATCTGGCGATCAAGCAGGCCTTGCGACTCGAGCGTGCGGATCAGGTGCTGCTTGGAACCGAGCCGCGCGACCGACATGCGCTCCATGATGCTGATCGCATCATTTTGACGGTAGTTGTCGAACAGCACGAGACGCTCGACTTCGTCGGTCATCTCGCGCAACAGCGCATTGCGCTGCGGCACGCTCATCTCGCCGCGATGCACGGCATCATTGAGCAGGATCTTGATGTTGACCTCGTGGTCCGAGGTATCGACGCCGGCCGAGTTGTCGATGAAGTCGGTGTTCAACAGGACGCCATTGAGGGCGGCTTCGATGCGGCCACGCTGGGTCATGCCGAGATTGCCACCTTCGCCGATCACCTTGCAGCGCAGGTCGCCGCCATTGATGCGGATCGGATTGTTGGCGCGATCGCCGGCATCGGCGTGGGTTTCGCTGGCCGCCTTGACGTAGGTACCGATACCGCCATTCCAGAGCAGATCGACGGGGGACTTGAGGATCGCGGTAAGCAGTTCGTTCGGCGTCATCTTCTGCGCACCGCCATCGATGCCGAGGACGGCTGCGGCCTGCGCGGAAACCTCGACGACCTTGGCCGATCGCGGATAGACGCCACCGCCGGCCGAGATCAAGCTGGCGTCATAGTCGGCCCAGGAGGAACGCGGCACCTTGAACATGCGCTCGCGCTCGACGAAGCTCGCCGCCGTATCGGGATCCGGATCGATGAAGATGTGCCGATGGTCGAACGCGGCGAGCAGGCGGATATGCCGCGACAGCAGCATGCCGTTGCCGAACACGTCGCCGGACATGTCGCCGATGCCGGCGCAGGTGAAATCCTCGCTCTGGCTGTCGTGGCCGAGCGCGCGGAAATGGCGCTTGACCGATTCCCAGGCACCCTTCGCGGTAATGCCCATGCCCTTGTGGTCGTAACCGACCGATCCACCGGACGCGAACGCGTCGCCGAGCCAGAAATCGTGTTCGGCACTGACCGCATTGGCGATGTCGGAGAAGGTCGCCGTGCCCTTGTCGGCCGCAACGACGAGATACGGATCGGCATCGTCGTGGCGAACCACGTCCTGCGGATGCACGAGATCGCCCTCAACGAGGTTGTCGGTGACATCGAGCAGGCCGTTGATGAACATGCGGTAGCAGGCAACGCCCTCGGCCAGCACGGCATCGCGTTCCCCGCTTGCCGGCGGACGCTTGACGAAGAAGCCGCCCTTCGAGCCGACCGGCACGATGACCGTGTTCTTGACCATCTGCGCCTTGACCAGGCCGAGCACCTCGGTACGGAAATCCTCGCGACGGTCCGACCAGCGCAAGCCACCGCGCGCGACCGGGCCAAACCGCAGGTGCACGCCCTCGACACGCGGCGAGTAGACGAAGATCTCGCGATACGGGCGCGGCTTCGGCAGCTCGTTGAGCTGCGAGGGGTCGAACTTGAAGCTGGTGTACTCGTGCGGTTTGCCGTCGACGCGCTGGTAATAGTTGGTGCGCAAGGTCGCGCGTATCACGGCGCTGAAACTGCGCAGGATGCGATCCTCGTCGATGCTCGCAACGCGTTCGAGCAGGATGTGCAGGGTGCGCACGATGGCCTGGGCCTGGGCATCGCGATCCTGGTCACGGCTGGCGATCAGGTCATCAATCAGGCTGGGGTTGTCGGCCAGCGATTGCGCGGGAATCAGCGTCTCCATCTCGCCACGCAGGCGCGAACGCGCCTGGCCGATCGCGTCGGCGCCGGCATCGAGGCGTTGCGGATCGAACTTGGCCTCGAACAGTTCGACCAGCAGACCGGCCATGTCCGGGTAGGCGGCGAGGGTCTGTTCCACGTAGGGCTGCGAGAACGGCACGCCGGTCTGCAGCAGGAATTTGCAGTAGCCGCGCAGGATGCTGACCTGGCGCCAGTCGAGTTGGGCAGCGAGGACGAGCTTGTTGAACGCGTCGTTCTCGGCGTCACCGCGCCAGATCCGCTCGAAGGCCTCCTGGAACAGCGTCCTCAGGTTGGCGAGATCGAAGCTGAGACGACCGGGACGAACCAGGATGTCCTGGATCGTGACCAGGGCGCCGCTGTTCCTGATCTCGTAGAGATTTTCGGTCAGCACGCTGAGCCCGAGGTTCTCGAGCAGCGGAATGACTTCGGAAAGCGTGATGTCGGCGCCAAGGCGGAACACCTTGAAATGGAGCACGCCTTCCTGCTTCTGCGAGGGATAGAGGTTGAGCTGGATGTCGTCGGCATCCGCCAGCGCCGCAGCCAGAACGACATCGGCAGCGGCATTCTGCGGGCTGACTTTCTCGATGTATCCGGCCGGCAAGGCCTTGCCAAAACGCGTGGCGAGCTTGCTGCCGCGTTCCTCGCCGTGATCGGCGACGAGGATCTCGCGCAGGTCGTCGTGCCAGTTGCGCACGATTCCGGCGAGCTTCGTTTCAAGCTCGGCGACGTTCCACGGGGTCGTCGCGCCCGGATTTGGTCGCACGATCATGTGGACGCGGGCCAGCGGTGATTCGTCGAGCAGGACAGTCGAATCGATGCGCTCGGCATGGAAATGCTCGGTCAGCGTCGCTTCGATGCGCTCGCGCACCTCGGTGTTGAAACGGTCGCGCGGCACGTAGGCGAGCACCGAAAAGAAGCGCCCGTAGCGATCCTGGCGCACGAACAGGCGTGTACGCGCACGCTCGCGCAAGTCGAGCACGGCCATCGCGATGTCATAGAGCTCGCCGGTCGAGCACTGGAACAACTCGTCACGTGGCAGCGTATCGAGGATATGGCGCAGGGCCTTGCCCGAATGCGAATCGCGCTTGAGCCCGGAACGCTGCAGGATCGTCTCGTAATTGTTGCGCAGCAGCGGCACTTCGCGCGGGGGCGTCATGTAGGCCGACGAGGTCAGCAGGCCGAGGAAGCGCTGCTCGACAACCGGCTTGCCGGCTTCGTTGAAGCCGAGCACGGACAGGTAGTCCATGTGCCCGGGCCGATGCACGCGCGAACGCGAGTTGGTCTTGGTCAGGATCAGGGCGCCCACCGAGCCCGACTTGTCGAGATTGCTGGCCGCCAGCGTCTTGAGCGAACGCGAGGCGAATCCCTTCTCGGATCCGCGCATGATGCCGAGCCCCGAATCGGCTACCGGCTTCAGGACCTCCTCGCCGTTTTCTTCAGCGACACGGTACTCGCGGAATCCGAAGAACGTGAAATGATCGTCGGCCATCCATTTGAGGAAATCCTGGGCCTCGATCAGGGTGGACTTGTCGAATGGCAGGTTGAGGGTTGGCAATTCATCGGCAATCGCCAGCATCTTTGCCTTCATCGTCGGCCAATCGTTGACCGCCGCACGCACGTCGTCGATCGCCGCGACGATGTTCCGGCGCAGGTTCTCGATCTCGTTGGCATCGCCGACGCGCTCGATGTCGAACAACATGATCGACTCGGCGGCGCCCTGCCCGCCAGACTCGTCACCGAAGCTGAGGACGTGGCCGCCCGGGTCGCGCGCGACGCTGAAGATCGGATGGATGACCGCATGGGTCGCCAGTCCAGCCTGGTTGATGGCCATCGACACCGAATCGACCAGGAACGGCATGTCGTCGGTCACCATCGCGATCAGGGTATGTCCACTCTCGAAGCCTTCCTCGGCAAGATGCGGGTTGAACACCCGGATCTTCGCCGTATGCGGCTTGCGCTGGCGCACGAACTCGACCATGTACTGGGCGATCCGCGCCCATTCGGCGGGTTCCCGCGAACCAATGTCATCGGCCGGCACGTGACGGAAGAAATGTGCCGCAAAGGCTTGCGCCTCGCGCTGTCGGGTGGCTCCGGCCTGAGCGGAAATCTGGTTCAGGATCGGTTCGAGACGCTTGGATTCTGGGGCGGCGCTGGTTGCGTTCATTGCCTGTCGGTCGAGGGTCACTTCGGTGGCCGCGGAGGATACGCCCCACCCCGTATGGAATCCACCCGCCGCGCGGAATCCGACCGCCTTGCGCCTTTCCTGACATTGCATCGCGCCCGGCCACTCGGCTCCTGTCGACGAGGCATGGCCGCCCTCCCTCGCATGACACGTGTGCTGCCAGCCGACGTTCCGGCCGGGCCGCAAAGTGGCGCACGGTTCCGCTTGCCTGCTCCACCTTGCTTCGCTTGCGCGTTCCATCCCGCCGAATGTGACCCACGTCTTGAATCGCATCATCGCCACGCGCAATAGTCAGGTTCCGGCAGCAGCTGGCACGCACATTGCTACATTTTTCTCATCCTCCCCCTGATCCACGACAATGTCATCAGCAGTCCAGCCGAACGAAGGCCCTCGTTTACCGTCGATCAAGCGAAGAGGTTTGGGGATACGCGTCAGCGTGGTTTTCCTCGTTCTCGGCTTGATACTCGCAACGGTTGCGGTCCAGGTATATCGACGTGTCGGCGACTTCGTCTCGGCGGCGAACTGGGTCACCCATTCGCTCACGGTCCGCCAGGAGATCACCGATACCCTGGCCAAGCTGCACGATGCCGAGGCCAGCCAGCGTGCCTATCTGATTTCGAAGAGCCCCGAACGTCTGGCCGACTACTCGGCTGTCCTGCCACAGATCGGCGACCATGCCTCGCAGCTGATCGACCTTGTCTCCGACAATGCACGGCAATCTGATCGGGCAAGGGAGTTGTCGGCCCTCATTCATGCCCGCCTGCAAAGGATGGCCGAGACGCTGCAGATTTTTGAACGCTCGGGCCTGGACGTGGCGCGAAACTCGGAACAGATGAGTCGATCGCGTTCCGAGGACATGCAGATCGACGCACTGGGTCGAAACATGCTTCGTCTCGAGGACGAACTGCTCACGACGCGCGAGAAGCAGACCAGCGAACAAGCCATGCTGACCCGCGTGCTGACCGTCGGTGCAATCGTCTGCTGCATGGCGATGCTCGTGTTTGCGTTGTTCCTCGTTCTTCGCGAGCAACGTTATCGCCGCGCCAGCATGGAGGCGGCGCGGTCAGCCAACCTCGACCTCAGCCAGAGCCTCGAGGAAGCGCAACGCCTGAGTCATGCGCTGCGGCAACTTTCCGAACTTGGCGAAATGCTCCAGGGATGCCGCAACATCAGCGAAGCGGTGAATGGCATCGAAGTGTCGATGCCGAGATTGCTGCCGGGTTACTCGGGCTCCATCGGCTTGATCAACGCGTCGCAAAACCTGGTCGAAACGATTACCTATTGGGGCTCCCCTCCCACCGACGAGTCGGCCCTGTTCGGCCCCGACGATTGCTGGGCACTCCGGCGCGGCCATGCCTATCCACTTGCGGGCAGCATTCCCGCGTTCACGTGCCGGCACCTCGAACCCGTGTTGGCGGAGCGCCCGGAGATAGGACATCTGTGCGTTCCGATGGTGGCCCAGGGCGAGATGCTCGGCATCCTCACGCTGACCTGCGAACACGCGATCACGAGCGAGCAGCGGACCAATATCGTTGCTGCCACCGAGCAGATATCGATGGCGCTGGCCAACCTCAAGTTGCAGGAGACGTTGCGCACCCAGTCGCTGCGCGATCCATTGACGGGGCTGTTCAACCGACGCTATCTGGAGGCTTCACTCGAACGTGAGGTTCAGCGCGCCGAACGGCGCGGGCTGCCGCTGAGCGTACTCATGATCGACATCGATTACTTCAAGCGCTTCAACGATTCGCACGGCCACGAGGCGGGCGATGCGCTGCTTGCCCAGTTCGGCGCCTTGCTCGGTCGCATCGTGCGCAGCGAAGATGTCAGCTGCCGCTACGGCGGAGAGGAATTCACCGTGCTGATGCCCGAGACCGACATTGCCCAGGGCGTTGCACGTGCCGAGGAGATCTGCGCGGCGGTTCGCCAGTTGACCGTGCAGCACCGCAACCAGGCCCTTGACCCGATCACCGTTTCGATCGGCGTGGCCTGCCATGGGGCGCACGGGCGCACGCCCGACGAGTTGCTGCGAAATGCCGACAACGCCCTCTACTTCGCCAAGAACAGCGGTCGCGATCGGGTCAAGGTTGGCGAAACCCTGCATGCCCACACCCCGACGAAAGAGCGCAAGCGGTCGAGTCCTGCGCCCATTCCCGACCAGTACTGAGCGTTGCGCCGCCCTCGCGCCCGATGGCGCCGAGCGCTTCATTCGCAACGGCGATGTTCAGCGACAGCCGGTTTCATTGCGCGAAATGACGAGGCGCTGGATTTCGCTGGTTCCTTCGTAGATCTCGGTGATCTTGGCATCGCGGAAATAGCGTTCGAGCGGCATTTCCTTCGAGTAGCCCATGCCGCCGTGGATCTGCACGGCCTGGTGGGTAATCCACATCGCCGCCTCCGAGGCATACAGTTTGGCGACTGCCGCCTCGGTACTGAAACGCCCGCCGGTCCGTTCCGCCTCGCCCTTGGCGAATGCTGCACGCAAGGTCAGCAGCTGCGCCGCATCGAGGCGGCACTTCATGTCGGCGATCTTGGCCTGGATCATCTGGAACGAGCCGATCGCCTGGCCGAATGCCTTGCGCTCCTGCACGTAGGCGACGCTGGCTTCGTACGCGGCGCGACACAGGCCTACCGCCTGCGAGGCGATTCCGATGCGACCCGCATCAAGCACGCCCATCGCAATGCCGAAGCCCTTGCCCTGCGGGCCGAGCATGTCGGCGGCCGGGCAGACATAGTCGTGGAACTCGATTTCACAGGTCGCCGAAGCGCGGATGCCGAGCTTGGGTTCGGTCTTGCCGGCATGGAAGCCCGGGCGCGCGGTGTCGATGATGAAGGCCGAAATGCCCTTGGCGCCGATCCCCGGCGTCGTGATCGCGAACAGGATGATGTATTTGGCCACTGGCCCGGACGTGATCCAGCTCTTCTTGCCGTTGATAACCCAGTCGCCGTCCTTGTTCCGGGTAGCCTGCGTGTGCATGGCCGAGGCATCCGAACCCGATTGCGGCTCGGTCAGCGCATACGCGCCGATATGCTCGCCGGTGGCGATCGCGCGGACGTATTTCTGCTTCTGCTCCTCGGTGCCATGCTGGAGGATGCCGTTGCAGTACAGGGAATTGTTGACCGACATGATCGTCGAGGTTGCCGTATCGGCTGCGCCGATCTCGATCATCGCCACGGCGTAGGCGACCGGATCGAGTCCTGCGCCGCCATATTCAACCGGCACCTCGATACCCATCAAGCCGAGTTGCCCCATCTCGCGGATGTTCTCGAGCGGAAACGTGCCCGAAGCGTCGAGTTCGGCCGCGACCGGGACGATGCGCTTCTGCGCGAAATCCCGCGCTATCGACTGGATCGAGAGCTGGTCTTCGGTGAGACGGAAATCCATGGTTGTTCCTTGAAGCGTGAGGCGGCCGCGGATTTTATCCGCCTTTGCGCCCATCCGCATCGAAATGGCAGGGTAATCCGCTCAGGCGTTGCTGCAGGATCCAGAGCAGGAGACCTTCCTCGGCGTAGGCGCGCGGCCAGATCACGTGCATCTCGTCGGGATACTCGGTGTAACGTGGCTTGCCACCCATCGCGCGCAGCGCGCGCACGACGGCGCGCGAGCCGACCATGGCGCCGCCATAACCGGTTTCCACATCGGTGTCGTTGTCCTTGCCTCCGTGGAAGACCCACTGCGGAACATCGCGGATCGAGGCGAGACCGGCCAGCTCGGTCATGCCAGACATCGGCACGCCGGCGGCGAAACAGCGCGGATACGCCTTCAATGCCGACCACACGCCGGTGCCGCCGTTGGAAAGGCCGGTCAGCACGATACGGCGCGGATCAACCGGAAAGCGCTGCAACGCGTCATGCACAACGGCAACGATGCGGTCAGGCGGCCAGTCATCCTGATCGACCTGGGGAGCGACGAAAACCAGGGGAATTCCGCGCGCGCGTGCCTTGTCGACAAGTTCGAGCGAACCGTTGCCGTGTCCCTGGAGCTGTGACGCATTGTCGGTACCGTTCTGGCCGCTGCCATGCAGGAACACGATCAACGGCAGCAGCTCGGCGCCGCGTCGTCCTGCCGTGGTGATCGCGCGATACGGAACCGGCCCGGGCGTCGGTGTCTCGTAGCTGCCCGGTTCAGCCGACTCGATCGCGCCGGCTGCGCGGGCCCCGCCGATCGTGAGCGAGAGGACAGCAAGGCCGGCGAGGGCCCGGCGACATGGTGCGAATCGCATCGGTCAGGTTCATCCACCGGGAAGGCGGCAGCATAGCCGGATCCGATCGGGCGCCGCGAGTCGCTGCCGGGCTGTCGCGCGAGCGCGTTGACGACTCACGCCGTGGCGGCTACGCTGCATATCCATCCTTCAATCAAGATGAAAGGATAACTCGTGGACCTGACCGCCACTTCGGCATTGCTCCGTCTGTTGTCCGACCCGACCCGCGTTCGCCTGCTGGCCCTGCTCGAGCGCGAAGAACTGACCGTGGCCGAGCTTTCAGCGATCCTGCGCCTGGCCCAGCCGCGCGTGTCGACGCATCTGGCCAAGCTCAAGGAGGCCGGTCTGGTGCGCGATCGCCGCGCCGGCGTTTCGTCCTACTACCGTTTCAATGGCGAACTTGCGCCCAGGGAAAGCGCCCTGCTGCATGCGCTCAAGGAAGCCGTCGATGATGCCCTGCTCAGCGATGACGAACGGCGCCTTCCCGGCATCCTCGCCAAACGTGCACGCGCCGAAGGCTGGGCCGATACCGTGGCCGGTGACATGGAACGCCACTATTCGCCGGGCCGGACCTGGGAGACCCTGGCCCGGGCCATGACCCAGCTGGTCGATCCCGGCGACGTGCTCGATATCGCGTCGGGAGACGGTGTGCTCGCCGAACTGCTGGCACCGCGCGCGCGTTCGATCGTCTGTGTCGATGCGAGTCCGCGTGTGGTTGCGGCCGCGAGGGAACGCCTCAAGACATTCGCGAATGTCGAAGTGGTCACTGGCGACATGCATGCGTTGGATTTCGGCCGCAAGCGTTTCGATCTCGTGCTGCTCATGCATGCATTGACCTACAGCGAGCGACCGGCGGTCGTGGTGGCCGAAGCGGCGCGCGTGCTGGCCAAGGGCGGGCGCCTGCTTGCCGCAACGCTCGGCAGGCATGCACATCGCACCGCGGTCGAACCATTCGACCATCGCAACCTCGGTTTCAAGCCCGCCGAATTGCGCGGTTTTGCCGGCGATGCGGGGCTTGAAGTGCTTTCCTGCGAGCGCATCACGCGCGAAGGCAAGGCACCGCATTTCGAGGTACTCGCCCTGCTGGCGCGAAAGCCATGAGCAAGCCACTGGCCTGGCTGCATCCCCAGCGCGTGCATGCCCTCGAGCAAGCCTTGCGCGAGCGCATCCTCGTCATCGACGGTGCCATGGGCACGATGATCCAGGGTCATCAACTCGAGGAAGCCGACTATCGCGGCGAGCGCTTCGTCGATGGCCATGATTCGATGCATGTGCACGGCGATGCCTGCGGCCACGACCTCAAGGGCAACAATGACCTGCTCCTGCTGAGCCGGCCCGATGTCATCGCCAGCGTGCACAACGAGTATCTCGAAGCGGGCGCCGACCTGATCGAAACGAATACCTTCAATGCGACGGCGATCAGCCAGTCCGATTACCACCTGCAGCACATCGTCAACGAACTCAACCGCGAAGGCGCACGCGTGGCGCGCGCGTGCTGCGACGCGTTCAGCGCACGGACTCCCGGCAAGCCACGCTTTGTCATAGGCGTGCTCGGCCCGACCAGCCGCACCGCGTCGATCAGCCCGGACGTCAACGATCCGGGTTACCGCAACACGAATTTCGATGAGCTGCGGAACAACTACCGCGAGGCGGTCGAAGGCCTGATCGAAGGCGGCGCCGACACGATAATGGTCGAAACGATCTTCGACACACTCAATGCCAAGGCGGCGCTCTTTGCCATCGACGAAGCCTTCGAGCAACGCGGCGGGCGCTTGCCGATCATGATTTCGGGCACGATCACCGATCGCTCGGGGCGCACCCTTTCAGGCCAGACCGCAGAGGCCTTCCATGCGTCGCTCGCGCACAGCCGCCCACTGTCATTCGGGCTCAATTGCGCGCTCGGTGCCAGCGACATGCGCGAGCACATCGAAACCCTGGCCCGCGTCAGCCGCAGCCATGTCAGTGCGCATCCGAACGCCGGTCTTCCGAACGCCTTCGGTGAATACGACGAGACACCCGAGGAGATGGCAGCCACCTTGCGCGAGTTTGCGACATCGGGCCTGCTCAACCTGGTCGGTGGCTGCTGCGGCACCACGCCCGCACACATCCGTGCGATCGCCGAAGCGGTACGCGGACTGTCGCCACGCGCCCTGCCCACCGAAGCGGACCAGGCAGGATGAGTGCAACCCTGCGCCAAACGGTGCTGTCCGGGCTTGAACCGCTGGTCATCACGCCCGAACTGAACTTCATCAACGTCGGCGAGCGCACCAACGTCACCGGCAGCGCGCAATTCCGCAAGATGATCAAGGAAGGCCGCTTCGAGGATGCGGTCGTCGTCGCCCGCCAGCAGGTCGACAACGGTGCGCAGATCCTCGACGTCAACATGGACGAGGGACTCATCGATTCGGAAGCGGCGATGGTCCGCTTCCTCAACCTGATTGCATCGGAACCTGATATCGCGCGCATTCCGGTCATGGTCGATTCGTCGAAATGGAGCGTGATCGAGGCAGGACTCAAATGCCTGCAGGGCAAGGGCGTGGTCAATTCGATCTCGCTCAAGGAGGGTCCTGAACAATTCCTCGAGCACGCGCGCAAGGTCATGCGCTATGGCGCCGCCGCGGTGGTCATGGCCTTTGACGAGGACGGCCAGGCCGACACCTGCGAGCGCAAGGTCGCGATCTGTACGCGCGCCTATCGCATGCTCACCGAACAACTCGACTTCCCGCCCGAAGACATCATCTTCGATCCGAACATCTTCGCAATCGCGACCGGCATCGAGGAACACAACAACTACGCGGTCGATTTCATCGAGGCGACCCGGATCATCCGCCGGACATTGCCGCACTGCCACGTATCCGGAGGTGTATCGAACGTCTCGTTCTCGTTCCGTGGCAACGAACCGGTGCGTGCCGCGATCCATGCCGTCTTCCTCTATCACGCGATCCGCGCCGGCATGGACATGGGCATCGTCAATGCCGGCGCCTTGCCGATCATCGACGATCTCGATGCGGATCTGCGCGAACGCGTCGAGGATGTGGTCCTCAATCGCCGAGCGGATGCGACCGAGCGTCTGCTCGACATCGCCGAGAACTACAAGCGGGGCAGCCTGGATTCCGGGCCAGGCGCTCGCGACGACAAGGATGCCTGGCGCAGCCTGCCTGTCGCGAAGCGACTCGCACATGCCCTCGTGCATGGCATCGACGCGTTCGCCGAAGTGGATGCCGAGGAAGCGCGGCTGCAAACGACGCGACCGCTCGATGTGATCGAGGGGCCACTGATGGATGGCATGAACATCGTTGGCGACCTGTTTGGGGCGGGCAAGATGTTCCTGCCGCAGGTGGTCAAGTCGGCGCGCGTGATGAAGAAAGCTGTCGCCTGGCTGCTGCCGTTCATCGAGGAGGAGAAACTGCGCACCGGCGATTCCGGCAAATCGAACGGCAAGATCATCATGGCCACCGTGAAGGGCGATGTGCATGACATCGGCAAGAACATCGTCGGCGTCGTGCTTCGCTGCAACAACTTCGAGGTGATCGATCTCGGAGTCATGGTGCCGGCGCAGAAGATCCTCGACGCCGCGCGCGCCGAGAACGCCGACATGATCGGATTGTCCGGGCTGATCACGCCGTCGCTGGAGGAAATGTCGCATGTCGCCCGCGAGATGCAGCGCCAGGATTTCCACCTGCCGTTGTTGATCGGAGGTGCGACAACGTCACGTGCGCATACAGCACTCAAGATCGACCCGCACTACAACGCGCCGACGGTGTGGGTAAAGGATGCGTCGCGCGCGGTCGGCGTGGCCCAGTCGCTGATCACGAAAGAGCTGGTCGACGCCTTCATGGACAAGATCCGCGCCGAATACGCCGATATCCGCGAACGCCACCGGGATCGCGGCAACGCGAAGCGGCTGGTTTCGTTCGAGAAGGCGCGCGCGCAGCGTTTCAACGGCGAGTCGGCCAACCAGCGACCGCTCGCACCGAAGCAACCCGGCATTACCGTATTCAAGGATTTCCCGTTGCGGGACCTGATCCCGTTCATCGACTGGTCGCCGTTCTTCAATGCCTGGGAACTGGCCGGGCGCTATCCGGCGATCCTGCAGGACGAAATCGTCGGTCCGCAGGCGAGCGAGCTGTTCCGCGATGCGCAGGCAATGCTCGATCGCATCGTCAATGAAAAATGGTTGGCGGCGAACGGAGTGATCGGCTTCTGGCGCGCCTGTTCGACCGGCGAGGACGTGCAGGTACTTGACGAGGACGGGTCGCAACTCGCGCAATTGCATTTCCTGCGCCAGCAGGTCGACAAGCCGGTTGAGCGTCCCGACTTCTGCCTCGCCGATTTCATCGCAGGGAAAGATTCCGGCGTCGAGGACTGGATCGGCGCGTTCGCGGTCACGGCAGGCATCGGCATCGACGAACATGTCAGGCGCTTCGAGACGGACCACGACGACTATTCGGCGATCCTGCTGAAAGCCCTCGCCGACCGCCTCGCCGAAGCCTTCGCCGAATGCCTGCACCAGCGCGTTCGCCGCGACTACTGGGGTTATGCCGCGAAGGAAGCGCTGAGCAACGACGATCTGATCGACGAGAAATACAGCGGCATTCGCCCTGCGCCGGGGTATCCGGCCTGCCCGGACCATACCGAGAAGGCCACGCTTTTCAGCTTGCTCAAGGCAACCGCGAATGCGGGCATCGCGATCACTGAGAATTTCGCGATGCTGCCGACCGCGGCGGTCTCGGGATGGTATTTCGCCCATCCGCAAAGCCAGTACTTCGTGGTTGGCAAGATCAGCCGCGAGCAGGTCACGGACTATGCGCGGCGCAAGGGCTGGACCTTGCTGGAAGCCGAGCGCTGGCTGGCGCCGAACCTCGACTACGATCCCGAGTAGCGGCCTCTCGCGGAAACGCGCCTGCCGGGGACGGCAGGCGCGTCGAAGCCTACGCTCCGGCCGAGCCGGCGCCGCTCATGGCCGACATGAATGCCAGGCCGCCAAACAGGAAAAACAGGACGATCGCGACCAAGGCAAGGATCAGGTAGGCCTTGCAGAAGTTGGACTTGTTCGGATTGGTGCTGCTCGAGAACCCCCAGACGAACAACATGACGATATTGACCAGCGGAATAGCGAGAACAATGAAGGTGATGATCCAGTCGCCGAGCGACATGACCGGTGCACTGCTACGATTTTCCATGCTTGCCTCTCCCCGAGATTGATTGCCAGGCGAGCGCCTGACCGGCGGATTCTGGCACGAAGCAGAACGCGCCGCATCTGTTCAGGTTTCGACCCGGTCGCGCCGGTGGCGGAAGTCCACGATCAGGTTGTAGACCGAGACAAAGGCCGGAAATGCATTTGAAAGCACCCCGACCGAATCGTTTTTGCCAAAGGTGAAATAGCTCACCAGCAACAGGCTGCCGAACACCGAGAGCCACCAGAATGCGCGCGGCATATGCACGCGCTTGAGCTTCTTGGTCGCGTACATCTGCACGAACCAGCGGCTCGTGAACAGCAGGACGCCGACATAGCCAACGAGCTTCCACGGCGTAACGCCGATGTTGTGGATGTGGAACAGGACCTCGTTCATAGCAAGGCGGCACCCAAAGAAGGTGTCGCATTTTAAGGCAACGCGGATCAGCCCGCGCAACCACCCTGACGTTCCGGCGGGCCTGCAGGAGGCGGGCGATGCCTTCCCGCGCGCATCGCGCCGGAAGGATTTTCAGGGCCTGGCGCGCAACCAGTCGTGGATGGCCGGCGGTACTTCGCGCTGCGCCCGCCCGGACACGTAGATGCCGATATGGCCGCCCTTGAACGCGATCTGGGTGTAATCCTTCGTGCCGACCACGCCCTGGAGCGCCCGTGAGGCGTCGGGAGGTACCAGGTGATCCTGCTCGGCAAAGATGTTCAGCACCGGCATCGTGATGTTGCGGAGATCGACCTCGTGCTTGCCGAGCCTGAGTCCGCCATTGATCAACTTGTTGCCCTGGTAGAAATCGCGCATGAACTGGCGGAACGCTTCACCCGCCTGGTCCGGCGAATCGAAGATCCACTTCTCCATGCGCAGGAAATTCTCGAGCTCGACCTTGTTGTCGAGGATGTCGACCATGCCGACGTACTTCTGCTGCAGCAGGCGCATCGGCTTGAGCATCAGGTAGCACCAGTTCATCAGGTCGGCCGGCACGTTGCCGATCGTGTTGACGAACAGGTCGGCATCCATGTTGCGCGTCCAGTTCGACAACATGTTGTCCGGCGTATGGAAATCGACCGGCGTCACCATCGTGATCAGGTTCTTGACCTTGTGCGGATGGATCGCCGTGAAGCACAGCGAGAACGCCCCACCCTGGCAGATACCGAGCAGGTTGATCTTCTTCACGCCGGCGTTCTTCGCCACGGCATCGACGCTGCGCCGGATATAGCCGTTGATGTAGTCATCGAGGGTAAGCCAGCGATCCGCCAGGTCCGGGTAGCCCCAATCGATCAGGTACACGTCCTCGCCTTGCGCGAGCAGGTTGCGAACTAGCGATTTGTCCTCCTGCAGGTCGACCATGTAGGGGCGATTGACCAGCGCGTACACGATCAGCGTGGGCGTTCTTGCAGTTGGCTTGTTCGCACCGCGGAATCGATAGACGACGAGCTTGTCCTCGCGATAGATCTCCTCCTTGTCGGTGACGCCGAATTCGACATCGTCGAGATTGCGCAGCACCTGCATGCCGGCGACCATCTTCTTCTGGAACTTCTGTGCTTCTTCGAAGAGCTTTCCGGGTTCGATATTGAGCGGTCCCATCACTTGCCACCTCCGCGCTTCACGGCCTTCGGCTTGGCGCGCGGCGGCGCACTGCGCGTGGACGAGGATTTCGATTTGCGCGCGAAGCGCGCGATGCTCGCGGCAAAGCTGCCCGCAGCCGCCGCACTCCGATCCTTCCTGCCCGGCGATCGGGCGACCGCAATGGCGACTTCAGCGGGCTTTCCCGCAGGAGACTTGGACCGCTTGCCGCGCCGCAGCGGAGTCGCTTTCGACAAGGCCTTGCGTCGTGGCTTCTTCGCGGTTTTCCTGGTCTCCGCTGCTGCTGCGGAGTGCACTGGCGCTTTCTCCGTCGCGGTCTTGCGTGTCCTGTCGGGCTTCGCAACCTCGACCGGCGTTATCGGTCCCGCCGACTTCGCGGCCGAGGTCGATCCGGACCGAAGCGCCGCCAGCTCCAAATTCAAGGCAGCGACTTCGATCCGCAGTTCGTCCTGTTTTTCGCGCTCCTCGCGCAATTCGCGGCGCACCGCCTGCAGCCTTTCGCCGATGCTGCTCACCTCGCTGCGGGTCGGCATGCCGAGTTCGCCGCAGAACCGCTCGATCTCCCCCTGGACCTGCTGGCGCACGCGCATTTGCGCGTCGACCACCGCGGCATAGACTTCGCGGAACTCCTCGGACAAGGCGATCTCGGCATAAGCCTCCTCGGCCGCGTCGATCCACAGGTCATACAGGCCGCGCACCGAATCGATCTGCCGACCCGGCTCCTCGCGCTCGGCGAGCTTCAGCTGGAATCGCGCAAAACTGCGCTCGCCGACCTTGAGCATCAGGCGATCGTAACGCGCGCTTTGCTCCTGATAGTCGATGAATACCTGCGCGGTCTTCTGCAGGTTCTCCTGCTTCTCGCGCAAATGGCCGAAGGCTGGCTGATGCAAGCCGGCCTTCGCCTTGTCGAACATCGGCCCGGCGACCGCGGAAAACTGCTCCATCATCTGCTCGAAGCCGCGCGCGCCCTGGCTGCCGAAGCTGCGCATGGCCGCGGCAAAAGGATTGCCCATCGCCGCGGGCGGTGTCATCGCCCCGAGAAAGCCGCTGCCGGGCAGGTTGCCGAATCCGCCAGCATGGCCGCTCGCGGCGCTGGCCATGCTCTGCAGCATGCCGAGATAGCCTTGTGCTCCGGACATCAGGTGTTCGATGGCCTCGCTCTGCTGCTTGCCGCCCGCGAAAGGAGCGGACTTGAACAGGGCCTCGGCCCACGGGTTGCCCGAAGCCTGGCCCGCCGACCAGGCAGGCTGACCGGCATTCGCATTCCCGGGGAACGATGCCTGGGCCTGGCGCGCAAGCGCCTCCCAGTTCCTTGCCCATTGGGCGACATCCAGCGGTTCGCTCATGACTCGTGCTCCGGGTTATGGATCAGCTGCGGTGACTTCGCGTCTGCCGCACATGATAACGGCGCACGTGTTGCAACGGCGACCGGGCGTGGCGTCAGTATTCGCCGAGTTGACTGGCCCCAAGCGGACCATTTCCGCGCGGTGTCGTCGCAATGTCGCGACTGGCCGGCAACGGCTCCCCGGAAAACAGGTGCGCCCACAGCCGGTCGAGCGCGGAATAGGCATACGGCATCACCGGTACATGCGCGTCACCGAAGCCCGGAAAGGCAAGGAAGGCGTCGAAATGCTGGCCGTTGCCGACTTTCCAGAACACCGGCTTGCGACCGTTTGCCTCGAGCCAGCGCACGTAAGGCTCGGACGTGAATGCGAGCGGCAGGAGACCGTCGGACTTGCCGTGGACGATGATGATCGGCAGATCCTCGCGCGGCAGGGCAGCACGCGTTTCTTCCGCGCCTGCGCGAACGCGCGCACCCAGCCTGCCTGATTCGCTCCACAACTGGCTCAGGCATTCCGATCCCGGCCACAACGCATCCTTGCCCGCGGACAGGCTGTCGATGATGCCGACCCCCGCGCCCGGAGGAATACCCGTCGCATCGGCCCACCAGGCCGCCTTTTCGATTGACGACGCGGCCCGGGCGTTGCCGCCGGCATCGGTGGCAGCAAGTCCGAAACCACAAGGCATCGGTCCAACACCGGATCGCGCATACGCGGCGGCATAGGTGACGGTCACGGCACGCCACAGATCGAGCGCCGTCGATGCCGCCGCACTGACCAGCGCCTCGTCGGTCCAACCGGTCGCGCGCAGGCTCTCGAGCGCCTGGGCGGCGGGACTCTGCGTTGCACCGCTCGCCTGCCAGCGCTGATCGTTGAGGGTTTCGCAACGGCTCACCCAGGCCGGCGGCGGCGCGCCGTTGACGCGGGCAAAAGGGGTCTGGTCGAAAGTCGGATCGAGCAGCGCGCAAGGCATCAACAACATCGCTTCGGTCGAATAGTCGTACAGGGCACGACCGCCCTCGCCTGCCCAGATGTTCGGCTCGATCGCCACCACGCCATCGAGCAGGCCGGCATCCGCTTCGGCCGCACGCAGCACCGCACCGCCACCGTTGGAAATTCCGGCCGCGATGATCCGCGTGTTGTCGGCCGTGAACGGCGCCTGGTCCGGAAAAGCCTGATCGAGCGCATGCAAGGCAAAACGCGCGGCCTGCATGACATGTCGGCCCCAGTCCGCTTCGGGGTTGTCGGCGGAGTGTGCATGCTTGACCAGGATCGCGTTCAGTGGCGCGGGCGCCTCGTCTTCGGGAGGCGCGAATTCCAGTGGCGCCGCGCCGCGTTCGACGCGCGTGCCATCGAGGGCCACACCGGTATTGCTGGCGACGTCGAAATAGCCGCTGCCTGTGCCCTTGTCGGTATAGGCGACCGCGCAGCCACGCGGCAGGCCCCAGGCACCCGCCAGCGAGATCGAACCGTAGATTCCGCGGGATCCGGACGATGCGCTGACGATCACGCAGCGTCTGTCGCGATCGAAAAGATCGGGTACCTGCAACAGCACGCGATGCGGTGAGTTCGCCTTGGGCAGGCGCGCGAACGCGCTGAACTCACGCCCGGTCACCAGCGGCACGGCGCCATAGATCTCGCCGTAACCACCGAGTGGACCGAGATCGGCTATACCGCGCCAACTCGCATGGATCGCCCGCCGCCGCAATTCGGCCGGAGTCGGCTTTGCCGGATCGACGAAGGCCGTTGCCGTTCCGCGCAAACCCGCGAGTCCCAGTCCGGCGCTGAGCAGGTCATCGTTGCCCTGATGGGTGGTGACGCGGATCTCGCTGACGAGTCCATCGGACATGATGGCTTTCTCCGGAGCGGTGCGGTGGCTCGCGCAGGCGGTCAATGCGAGCGCGAGAAACGCGCCAGTGCCGATTTTCGGGATGCTGTTCATGCCTGCACCGTAGCAAGTGGCGCGACGACTGTCATCGGACCATCGTACAGGTCGGCGCGAGGCGTGGCCGCGCGAGTCCCGCGGAGCGGAGACACCCGGCGACGACGATGCCCGGCCGGGTCAACGGTGCGGGACGGTTGCGTCCCCAGTTTCCGTGAAGCCCACTCGGCCGCGCAAGGAATCCGTGGCCGGTGGGCACTGCCGTGACGGACGCGCCTTACAGCGCACCACCTCCGAACTTCGTCGTGAACTGCAGGTAGTAGCTGCGTCCCATCGAATCGAACCACGAAACATCGTAGTACGGATACGAGGTATAGGACGGATCCTTCGGCGGCATCTTGTCGAACAGGTTGGTCACCGCGAACGAAAGCTGCATGTGGTCGTTGAAGCGGTACTGGGTCGACAGGTTGTAGCGGTAGGTCGCGCCGATCCAGGCCTCCTCGCCGGCTTCCGTATCGACGATCTGGTCATACGAGTCGGAGTTCGGCAGTCGGCCGAGGCGATCGCCGTGCACGGTCACGGTCCAGGCGTCCTTCTCCCACGACACGCTCGCACTGGCCTTGCTGCGCGGAATGTCGAATCCGCTGTTGACGAGGAACTCGTCGACCTCGGGATCCCCGGTGTACTGCTGGAACAGATGCTCACGCGTCCAGGTGTAGTTGCCCGAGAAACGGAAATCGCCGATGCCGGTGGCGAGCCTGTAATGGGCACTCAGGTCGAGGCCATTGGTGCGCTCACGCGCGACGTTGACCGGATTGACCGTGATCCCGTACAGGTTGCCGTTGGCGAGTCGGTTGATGCGCGCAATCGCGTCGATGCAACTCGGTGACGACGTGTCGACCGGGTTGCCGTTGACGTCGGTTCCAATGCGACAGTTCGCCTCGAGCTGGAGCAGACGATCGGTACTCAGGTCCTGCACCTGATTGCGCATGTCGATGTCGAAGTAGTCGATCGACAGGTCAAGGTTGTCGCGTGGCGAGAAGACGAAACCTGCCGTCCACGAGGTGCTGGTTTCCGGGCCGAGGGCGCGGTTGCCGCTGCGGGTGCGGATCAGTCCCTCGTCGGAGTAGGAGCAATCGGTGATGTCCTCGTCGGGTTCCTCGGTGCGGCAGCGGTAATAGTCGGTTCCGCCTGTCTCGTCGTTGCCGACGCCGGCGTAGACGTAGTGGAGATCGGGCGCACGGAACGCCGTTCCGTACGAACCGCGAACCAGCAGAGGTTCGACCGGACGCCATTCGAGTCCGGCGCTGTAGGTGAACTTGTCCGCGCTGTTGCCGGCAAACCGATAATCGTCGTAGCGACCGGCAACACTGAGGTTCAACGTATCGAGCAGGGGCAGGCGAAGTTCGCCGGCAGCCGCCCAGCGATTGCGGCTGCCACTGCCATCGGAATCCTTCCAGCTGTAATAGTAGTACTGGGTGGCCAATGGATCCGGCTTGAGGTCGTAGGACTGGTAGCCGTACTCGACGACACCGGCGAATCCGGCCGGGCCGGCAGGCATCTGGAACAGATCAAGGTTCGATACGGTGAATGCCAGGGTGTCGCTCTGCGACTCGGGATGGTAGACCGTGCGCTGTGCGATCGAATCGTACTCGCCACGTGTCAGAGGCGTGTACAGGCGGCCGGGATCCGCATTGAAGATCGGGAAACCGCTGTCTTCGTCGATCCCGAGCTGCGGTCCGAGATAGAGGTTGTTCGCCAGCGCGGCGACGATCTGCGGCCAGCTGATCGTGGCGTCGTACTGGGAGTGGCTCAGCGAGGTTTCATAGTCCCAGTTTTCGCCGAACGTCCCGCGCAGGCCGGTGGTCAAGCCGAAGGTCTTCTGCGTGGTCTCGATCTTGCCGCGATTGAGGCCTCCCATTTCCTCGGGAGTGAACTGGCGCCCCCAGTATTCGATCTGCCCGGTGGCCTGGTTGTAGAAGTAGCCTTCTTCATTGCCATCCGGAGCCATGTAGCTCCACTGCTCGACGTCGCGGAACAGGCTGACCTTGCTGTAGCCGGCCTGGACGTCGGCGAACCAGGTCAACGATTCGCCGATCGGCATGTTCATCGAGGTGTAGGTGTTGATGCCCTTGCGTTCGCTCAGGATCGTTCCATAGCCGATCGATTCCCGGCTGCCGCAGAAATTTCCGTAGTTGATGCGGTTTGCATAAAACGTCGAGCCACCGTTGAGGTCGGCCAGGCCCGCACAGACCTCTTCACCGGGATCGATGTAGTTGTCGTCGTAGTCGGTGCGCAGGAAGGTGCGTCGCGGCGTCCGCGAGCGTGTGGTCGGTGCATCGGCCGTGGAATCCTGGATGTCGCGGTCGTATGCCCACAGCGGTTGCTGGTCGATCAGTTCGGCACCGAAGACCAGGTTGAAGTCGTTGTGCGAGAAACCGGTCGAAAGGTTGAGCTTGTAGGATTCACCGCCGCCACGCTCGGTGTCGCCGTAGCGGAAATCCACCGTCGTGCCATCGGCCTTCTTCTTGAGGATGAAGTTGACGACTCCCGAAATCGCATCGGAGCCATACACCGCCGAGGCGCTACCGGTCAGGATCTCGATGCGATCGATCATGCCGATCGGAATGCTCGATACATCGGTGAAGTTGCTGCGACCCTTGAATGGCATCGGGAAATCGGCGATGCGACGACCATTGACCAGGACGAGGGTGTGATTCGGGCCGAGGCCACGCAGGTCGACCTGTTGTGCGCCGGGCGAAAAATCGGCGCCACTGGAGGATTGCTGGCTTTGCGTTTCACCGCCATTCTGGGTCACCGAACGCAGCACGTCGGGAATGCTGCCGAAACCGCCGGCCTTGATCTCGGCCGCCGAGATCACCGTGATCGGTGCCGGCCCCTCGACCTGGGCACGCGGGATGCGCGAACCGGTCACGGTCACGGTCGACAGTGTTTCGTCGGTCGTGGTCGATGGATCGGTGGAGCCCGTATCGGACTGGGCAAGAACGAAACCGTTCGCCAGAACGAGCGAACCGTACAAGGCAACACGAATCGGCAACAGCAAGGAACTTCTGCGCATGGGAGTTCTCGATGGATGAAAGGCAACGATCGATGGGAATCATCGCGGAAGCTGGCCGGGGCACCCCGTAGACAAACATCGCCAGGCACAGCTCTCGCCTTGCGATTCTGTGCCTCGATCGCGCGATTGAAAAGATGACGAAAGTACTGTCGACACCGATTGAGAGTCGCGGTACGGCGTGTCACCATCACCTGCTTTCAGGACCGGTGGCCACCATGTTGCTTGCATCGAATTCCCGCGCGTTCCGGTTCGCCGCGTGCCTGATCGCGATCGTCCTGTGCGGCACGGCGGCAAATGCGCTTGCCGAGGCCCGCGAACACCCGGGATTCACCTACTACTCGATAGGCGAACTCCAGGCGGCGACTCCTTCCGCACCGACGCCGGGACTGATGCTGATGGGCGGTGGCGACTGGGTCGATGAAGCCTTCCGCTGGTTCGTCGAACGCAGCGGCAATGGCCATGTCGTGATCGTGCGCGCCTCCGGCGACGACGAGCTGCAGCGTCGCCTGCATGACGATATCGGTGGCGTCACTTCGGTACAGACCTTCGTCTTCAGCCGTCGCGAGGCCGCGGACGATCCATTCGTGATCAAGGCGATCGAACGGGCCGATGGCATTTTCATCGCGGGCGGTGATCAGGCCAATTACATCCGCTACTGGAAGGGAACGCGCCTGAACACCGCTCTCGATCACCATGTACGGCAAGGCAAGCCGCTCGGTGGAACCAGCGCCGGCCTCGCCATCCTCGGCGCGACCAGCTATGGCGCGCTCGATGGCGGCAGCATCACCTCGGAAGAAGCACTCGCGCGTCCGCTCGGCGCGGCGGTGACTCTCGACAGCGGCTTCCTGCACCTGCCCTTCCTCGACCGGATCATCACGGACAGTCATTTCGGCAAGCGCGAGCGCCTGGGTCGCCTGATCGCTTTCCTGGCCAAGGCGCAGACGAATCGCCTGATCGATCATCCGATCGGCCTCGGCATTGACGAAAACACCGCGCTTTGCATCGATGGCGACGGCCTCGGCAGGCTTTACAGTGGAAGCGGCGGATACGCCTGGCTGGTCCGGGCACAAGGCGCGCCGGCGATCGCGAAGCCGGACGCCGCGCTGAGCTGGACCGGTATCGATGTCACCGGAATCGGACCCGGCAGCCTGTTGAATCTGCGCACGACAACCATCGAGCGCCCTGCGTTCGCAAGAAAAGCCGAGGTCAGGAATGGTGCCCTCGAGCTCCACGAGCAATCCATCGCAACTGCACCAGCCGCGTCCAAACGAGGAAATCCATGAATCGACTCCACTGGCTTTGTGCCGCCGCCCTGTTCGGAACCAGCCTCAACGTGAGCGCATCGGAGGGCAAACCCGTCCTGGTCATCCATGGCGGTGCCGGCGTCGTTCGCAGCGAGATGACCCCGAAAGCCGAAGCCGATGTGCGGGCCGCCTTGCTCAAGGCGGTCAACAAGGGCTATGCCGAACTGAAATCGGGCAAGCCGGCCCTCGATGCCGTCACCGCGGCAATCGGCGTGCTCGAGGACGATCCGAACTTCAACGCCGGCAAGGGAGCGGTGTTCACCCATGACGGGAAGAACGAACTCGATGCATCGATCATGGATGGACATACGCTGAAAGCCGGCGCGGTCGCCGGTGTGCGCACGGTGCGCAATCCGATCCTGCTTGCGCGCAGCATCATGGAGAAATCCGAACACGTGATGATGGCGGGCGCAGGCGCAGAAGCGTTCGCCAAGGCCCAGGGTATCGTGCTCGTCGACCCCGCTTATTTCCGCACCGAGAAACGCTGGCAACAGTTGCAGAAGGCGCTCGCCGAAGAGAAAGCCGGTCAGGCGCATGCCGATCTCGAAACGGCGAAACATTTCGGCACCGTCGGCGCCGTGGCCCTCGACAAGGAGGGCCATCTCGCCGCCGGCACCTCGACCGGCGGCATGACCAACAAGCGCTTCGGCCGCATCGGCGATTCGCCCGTGATCGGCGCCGGCACCTATGCGGATGCCCGCTGCGCGGTTTCAGGAACCGGCTGGGGCGAGTTCTACCTGCGCACGGTCGCCGCCCATTCGATCTGCATGCGTGTCGATCTGCTCAGGCAACCGCTGGCCGAGGCAGCCGAGCAGGTCATCAACAAGGACATCCCGGCACTCGGCGGCGACGGCGGAGCGATTGCGCTCGGCGCCGACGGCAGCATCGCGATGCCGTTCAATACCGACGGCATGTTCCGCGCATGGATCGGCGCCGATGGCATCACCCACGTGGCGATCTATTCCGACGAGAAGGAGTCGACGCCCTAGCCCGATCCTGGCGGCCTGCCGGACGGCCATCCGGCGCCGCCATTGGCGTCGATCTGGATCAGGTGACCGCGGGTCGGTGCCGCAGCAACCTGCCTGCCCTTCCGTCCTTGCTGACGTTCCGGATCCAGCCGCGCGCGTCGTCAAGCAGCGAATAGATCACCGGCAACGCGAGCAAGGTGACGATAGTCGAGAACATCAGCCCGCCAACGATCGCGCGCGCCATCGGGAAGTACGGCGGTCCGTCGCCGCCGACCTGGACCGTGCCGATGCACAACGGGACCATCGCGAGGATCGCCGTTCCCATCGTCATCAGCACCGGGCGCAGGCGATCCTTGCTGCCCTGGACGAGCGCCGCCGTGCGCAACTGGCCCTCGTGGCGAAGCTGGTTGATGTGCATCAGCATGACGATGCCGTTGTTCACGACAACGCCCATCAGGATCAGGATCCCGATCATCGCCATGAACGAGAACGTCGTGCTCGTGATCCAGAACAGCCAGAACACGCCGAAAATCGAGAACACGAACGTGGTCATGATCGCCGCGGGATAGATCAGCGACTCGAACATCGCGCACATGACCACGTAGACCAGCAGCAGCGCGATCAGGATGTTGAACATCATGCGCTCGCCGGTTTCATCGGCATTGCGGAACGAGGTGCCGAATGTCCAGCCGTAGCCCGCTGGCAGCGACACTTTCTCCATCGCCTTTTCGATGCGCTCGCGCGCCTCGTCGGGCGTGGTCTCGCTGTCGACGTTGGTCTGGATCTGCAACGCGGTCTGGCGATTCTGCCGGCTGATGCCGGACGCCGCACCCTGGGTCTGCACCTCGACCATCGCCATCAGCGGCACCTGGCTGCCGTCCGGCGCACGCAGTTTGTAGTCGGACATGTTGCTGATGCTCTGCGCATCGGCATTCTGGAACCGCAGCCAGGTCGGAATCTGCGTGTCACCGCGACGGAAATCGCGGAGCTGCGCACCGCGCAACGCAATCGACACGTACTGGGCCACGTCGTTGGCGCTGAAACCGTAGTTTCGCGCGCGTTCGCGATCAATGCGCACGGCTACCTCGCGATCCTGCGCGCCTTCGGCGAGACGGACATCGTGCAGTCCGGGAATCCGGTTCAGCAGGGCGATGACCGCGTCCGACTGCTCGTGCAGGGTCTCGTTGGAATCGCCGATCAGGGAAAGCTTGATGCCGTTGTCGCTGCCTCCGTTTCGATCAAAACCGACTGTGCCGATCGCGAGTTTGGGCAGATTCTTGCGGATATCGTCCATGATCTCGCTGGCCGTGCGCTTCGCATCGCTGTCGTCGGTGAGCAGGATATTGGTCTGCGCATCGCCGCGCTCGTTGAAATAGCTGTAGATGTTGCGGATCTCGAACTCCGACCGGTGCGCGTCGAGGTAATGCTCGATCGTGCCTATCGATTGCTCGAGCTGCGGCAGGCGATAGTTTCCATTGAGGTCGTAGCGCAACTGCAACTCGCGCGTGTCGCCTGCCGGAAACATGTCGGTCTTGGTCTGGGTCATCGGGATGACGCTTACCAGGAGCAGGGCCAGCAGGCCGAACATGGTCTTGCGACGATGCTGCAGTGTCCATTCGACGAAGCGGCCGTAGCGCCTCTGCAGGCGGGTGACCGCATTCTCCTTTCCGATGAACCTGGGTGGCGGCAGTTTGGCCGCCAGCATCGGGATGAGGCTGACCGCGACCAGCCACGACGCGATATGCGCGATCGCCATCGAGATCGCGACCTGGGTCAGGTAGATCGCGATCGGCGTGCGCTCACCGAATACATTCGGCAGGAACACGATGATGCTGGTCAGGGTTCCTGCCGTGATCGCGGTGCCGACGGCCCGCGTACCTTCCACGGCGCTGTACCAGGGACGATCCGGATAGCGCTCGCGATACTGGTAGATGCTTTCGACGGCAACGACCGCATTGTCGACAAGCATGCCGACCGCGAGCAGCAATCCCATCATCGACAGGATGTTCAGGCTGATGCCGAAGAAATACATGCAGCCGAGAGTCATCACGAAGCAGATCGGGATCGCCAGCGACACCATGGCGGTGGCGCGCCAGTCACGCAGGAAGAAGAACAGCACGAGCACCGACAGGATCGTGCCCTCGATACCGGCCTTGCCGAGCTCGCGCAGTGAATCGGTGACGCCCTTGGCCTGGTTCTGCAGGAAATACAGCTTGAGCCCCTTCATTTCAGGCTCGCGTGAAACCTTGCCCACCTCGGCAAGGACGGCGCGTCCGACTTCGACCAGGTTCGCGCTGCGTTCACGGCTGATGTCGACCGCGACCGCGGGTCGCTGATCGAGGCGTCGCTCGTAGTCGAGGATAGCCGGACGCAACTGCACGTCGGCGATGTCGCCAAGTCGCAGGCCGGCATCATTGAGGACCAGATCGCGGATCTCGTCGAGCGAACGCCATTCGCCCATGGGCTGCACGCGATAACGCATGCCGCCGTCATGGATCTGACCGGCCGAGGTCGAGAAGTTGGCGTCACGCAGCAGCTTCGCCAGGTCGTTGAGATTGACGTTGTGCGCGCTCAGGCGATCCGACGACAACTCGATCTGGACCTCGGGTGGAGCAACGCCTTCGATCGAGACCTTGGCCACGCCAGGCAGTCGTTCGAGCGGCCGCTTGAGCTTGCGGTCGAGCAGTTCGTAGGAATTGGAAAGATCGCCATCGCTGGAAATGCGCAGTTGCATGACCGGCTGATCGGAGGTCGAGAACTTGAGCACGAAATAGCGTTGCAGATCGGTCGGCAGGTCGGCGCGGATCGCGTCGATCTTGTCGCGCGCCTCGACCGCCTTGGTGGCGACGTTCTGTCCCCACTTGAACTCAAGGAACACCTGGCCGCCGTCGGCCCGCGACTGGGAATTCATGGTCTGGATGCCGGTCAGCGTCGACAGTGCTTCCTCGACCGGCCGCACGATCGTCCGCTCGATCTCGGCCGGCGTCGATCCGGGGTATGGAATGTCGATGAACAGGAACGGCGCCTCGATATCCGGCATGTACTCGAGCGGCAAACGGAATGCGGCGAGCAAGCCGATCACCGTCATCGAGATGAAGAACATCACCGCTGTGACCGGACGCTTGAGGCTGAGTTCGGCGAGGGTCATGACTGCTCTCCTTCAAGCGGCCTGGCATGAAAATGCCAGGCACGCCCGGTCCGGGTGGCGGCCATCGCGACGATGCGACCCGTTCGATCCGGCGAGATCACGAATGCGCCTCGGCCAGGTTGCCGGGAATCGCCTCGTCGTCGCCTTCGGCCTTGCCGATCTTGCGCGCGCGTCGTTCGACGTAGTACGCGTCGGACTTGCGATCAACCAGTTCATAGACGATCGGTATCACCACGAGGGTCAGCAGGGTCGACACGGCCAGACCACCGATCACCGTGATTGCCATTGGCGAGCGCACCTCGGAGCCTTCGCCGAGCCCGATCGCCAGCGGCAGGAAGCCGAGCAGGGTCGCAAGCGTCGTCATCGCGATCGGGCGCAGGCGCGATTCGGCGGCAAGAATGATCGCCTCGCGCTTGGCGTGCCCTTCCTCGCGCAACTGGTTGACCCGGTCGATCAGCACGATCGCATTCTTGACCACGATGCCGGCGAGCATGATCAGCCCGATGAAGACGACGACCGAGATCGGCGTGCCGGTCAGCTTGAGCGCGAGCACGGCGCCGACCAGGGCGAGCGGGATCGAGAACATGATCACGAACGGATGCACGAGCGACTCGAACTGCGATGCCATCACCAGGTAGACCAGGAAGATCGCCAGACCGAACGCGAACAGCATGGACCGGGTCGATGCATTCATCTCCTCGCCCTGGCCACCGATGTGCACCGATATCCCGGCGGCCAACGGCGTCTTCGCGAGGATCGTGTTGACCTCGGCGACTGCGCTGCCGAGATCGCCGTGGCGCAGGTTTGCCGAAATGATCGCGACGCGCTCCTGATTGACCCGATGGATTTCGCTCGGGCCTTCGGTTGCGGTGATCTCGGCCACTGCCGACAGGCGGATCGGCCGCTCGGTACCGGGATTGACGATGAGATTGCGGATGTCGCTTACGCTGGCCCGGTCACCTTCGCGCAAGCGTGCGAGCACGTCGATCTTGCGATCGCGGAAGTTGTAGCGCGTGGCGACTTCGCCGCGCACCTTGGTCACGACGGCGTCGGAAATCTGCTTCGTGGTCAGGCCGAGCGCGGCCGCGCGATCTTGGTCGAATCGGATCTGCACTTCGGGATAGCCGTCCTCGACGGTCGACTTGATGTCGGCAAACCGGTCCGATGCGCCAAGCAGTTCGCCGAGCCTCTTGCCGCCCTTGATCAGGGCGTCGAGGTCGTAGCCGCGGATCTCGATCTCGAGCGGAGTCGAGAAACTGAAGAGCGCGGGACGGGCGAACTTGACCTCGATATCGGAGCGCGTGGCCAGCGAAGCGCGCAACGCGTTCATGGCTTCCGCTTCCTCCCGATCGCCCGATCCCGCCTTCAACGTGACCAGCAGGCGCGCGATGTTCTCACCCGATTCGGTCGGCGTCGCATCGAGTCGCGTGCCGGTGCCGGCGACACCATAGATCGACGCGATGTTCGGATCGCGCGCATGCTGTCGCTCGATCTGCGCGACCAGCGCATCGGTATCGGCAAGCGGCGTGCCGGGCGGCAGCTTGATGGTCGTTTCGAAACGGCCCTGGGCGAGACTCGGAATCAGGTCCATGCCGAGGCTCGGAATGACCGCGATGCTGATCGCAAATGCGAGCGCAGCGGTGCCGAGGATCAGCCACGGCCGATCCATCGCGCCAGGCAGGAGCCGATGATAGGCACGCGCCGAACGGTCGTAACTGCCCGTGACACGACGGCCCAGCCAGCGCAGGATCGCACCGACCGTGCGGTCCAGCGCAATCCCGATCCAGTGGAACAACGCAAAGATCAAACGCGGAAGCACTTGAAACAGCATCTCGCCGATCCAGCGAAACACGCGCACGAAGAAGCGCAGCACCTTGTTCTTCGGCAGCGGCTTGATGGCGCGTTCGGGTTCGTCGCGAAACGCCAGCGGCGAACGTCCCTCGAGCGACGCCATCATCGGGATCAGGGTCATCGCCACGACCAGCGAGATCAGCATCGCGAACGTGATCGTCAATGATTGGTCGCGAAACAACTGGCCGGCGACGCCTTCGACGAAGACCAGCGGGAAGAACACGGCGACCGTCGTCAGTGTCGATGCGGTCACCGCCATGCTCACTTCGCTTGCGCCCTTGACCGTCGCATCGATGACCGACAAGCCTTGTTCGCGCAGACGCGCGATGTTCTCGAGTACGACAATGGAGTCATCGACGACCATGCCGGTCGCCAGCGCGAGGCCGCCAAGCGACATCACGTTGAGGCTCAGATCGGCCTGTCCCATGAAGAAGAAGGTGGCGATCAGCGAAATCGGCAGCGAGAGCGAAATGATGAACGTGCTGCGCCCGTGGCCGAGAAAGAAGAAGATCATCAGCACGGCCAACGTGCCGCCGATCAGGGCGTCGTTGCGCACGTCGTCGAGCGAATGCTGGATGAATGTCGACTGGTCGTCGATCGTGGTCAGGGTCGCGCCGGGCGGCAGGGTCTTGCGCAGGTTCTCGAGCGACTTGTTGACTGCATTGGCCACGGCAACGGTGTTGCCATCGCCCTCCTTGTACACGGCCAGTTCGATCGCCTCGTGCGCGTCGATGCGCACGATGCCCTCGCGCTCCTTGTAGCCCTGGAATACATTCGCCACGTCCTTGAGACGGATCGGCACGCCGTTGTCGACCTTGATCAACATGTCGCGCATCTGGTCGAGGTTGGCGAACTGGTTGATCGTGCGCACGAGGAAACGCTGGCTGCCCTCCTCGATGCGGCCCGCGGAAACGTTGACGTTTTCCGAGCGCAGGCGCTCGGCTACGTCGTTGACGCCGAGGTTGACCTGGGCAAGTTTCTGCTGGTCGAGTGAAACGCTGATCTGGTCCTCGAGACCACCACCGACCTTGACCGCGGCGACTCCAGCCACAGGCTCCAGCCGCTTTTTCAGCTCGTCATCGGCAAACCGGCGCAGTTGCTTGAGCTCGGCTTCGTTGAAACCACCGCCCTCGGTCGATCCGCTGAGCCCGAGCCGGATGATCGGGTCGGTCGACGGATTGAAACGCAGCAGGACCGGTTTCTTTGATTCGAGCGGCAGGCTCAGGATATCGAGCTTGTCGCGCGTCTCGAGACTGGCCTGCTCCATGTCGGTGCCCCAGGCGAACTCGAGGATGACGTCGGACTGGCCGGTACGCGAGACCGAATGGATCTTGCGCACGTTCTTGACCACACCGAGCGCTTCCTCGACCGGTTGCGAGATCAGGTTTTCGATCTCGATCGGCGCGGCACCCTCGTATTCGGTGCGCACGGTCAGGGTCGGATACGAAAGATCCGGCAACAGATTGACCTTGAGCCCCGACAATGCGATCAGGCCGAACAGCACGAGGGTCAGCGTGGTCATGCCGATCGTGACGCGCCGCCGCGTGGCGAAGTCGACAATATTCACTTCACGCCCTCCAGCAACTGCACCGCGGTGCCGTCACGCACGGCCGAACGACCGAGCGTGATGACGCGGTCGCCCTCGCTCAATCCTTCGAGAACCTCGACATGATTGGCATCGCTGTAGCCGACCTTGACCAGATGGCGCTTGGCGACCCATGCCGGAACCGCCGGAACTTCCTTGGCGGGTTCGGCCTTGCTGGTCGATTCAGGCTTGGCCGGCGCATCGTTGCCGGTCGACAGCCCGGCCTTTGCCGCTTCCTTTTCCTTTTCGGCGGCGGCGGCGCTGGCTCCCGAGACCACGATGAACACGGCCGTTTCACCGTCTTCCTCGATCAGCGCCGCGCGTGGAATCGCGAGTGCATCCTCGTGATGCGCGTAGGTGATCTCGAGCCGACCGAACATGCCCGACTTCAGGCGCTTGGAAGCATCGCGGAACTCGCAGGTCACGCGGAAGGTGCCTGTCGCCGAATCGACGATCGGACTGATGCGCTGGATGCGACCCTCGAAGACATGCTCAAGGATCGAATCGACGCGCATGCGCACCACCTGGTCTGGATGCAGCGTGCTGAGTTCGCGCTCGGGCACATTGAGTACGGCGAGCAGCGGATCGAAATTGTCGATCTGGAACAGGGCCTGGTTGACCTGGATATAGTTGCCGACCTTGACCAGACGCCGCGAGATGATGCCGCTGATCGGCGCGACGATATCCGTGTACGACAGTTCGAGCCTGGCCAGGTCGTATGTCGCGCGCTGGGTTTCGAGGTCGTAACGGATCTTGTCGTTCTGTTCGACACTGAGCAGCTTGCGGTCGAACATTTCGCTCGAACGACGGAAATCGTTCTCGAGTTTGCGCAGGGACGCTTCGGCCTTGGCCAGATTGAGGCGCGGATTCTCGTCGTCGAGCCGGGCCAGAAGTTGACCTGCCTTGACCTGGTCACCTTCCTCGACCAGCAGCTTGAGCAGCACGCCATTGATCTTCGCGGCGACCTGGGCTTCGCTATCGGGTTCCAGCGTCGCGGTGCCGGTGTAGCTCGCGCTGATCGAGCGTCTCGCCGCCGCCTCGACTTCGACCGGAACCGATGTGTCGGCGGCAGCATCCTTGGCCTTCGCATCGGCGGACTCGCCCTTGCAGGCTGTCAGCGCGGTGACGCACAAGACCGCGACCAGGGCTGGCGCCAGCAGACGACAGGAACAACGGGTTGAAATGCGCATTGCGCCGCCTCGAATTGACATGGTGTTATACTAGACCATAACACTACATGACATCAAGTGTCGTGCTGGTCCCCGGAGCACGCAATTGGATACGGCCAAAGCCGCTTCGGTTTAGCGACTTCTGAGCCGCACTGGAACCGATCCCTGAAATTCCCGCTCAAACAACAATCGCGGTCGACATGCTGCGATGAGCGACGAGCTGCGCCGCGCCAGCAAAGACTGGAGATCGCGTGCGCGTTTGTCTTGAGCCAAAGGTCACATCGCCGCGCGGTTGCACCGCAGCTGGACCCGCTGACCTCGGCGTCGCAACTCGCTATACTCCGGGGCTTGCTGCTACACCATACCTTTCAGCCGGATCCGGAAACTTCGAGATGACCCGAGCGCTGCTGCTTGCCCTTGTCCTGTTGTCTGCCACTGCGGCCCTTGCCGACGAGACCAAAGGCGATGCCGCCGAAGGTCGTCTCAAGGCCTATACCTGCACCGGATGCCACGGCATCACGGGCTGGAAGAACGCCTATCCGAATTACCATGTGCCACGCATCGTCGGACAGAACTACGACTACCTCATCGCCGCCCTCACCGAATACAAGACCGGCGATCGCAATCACCCGACCATGCGCGCCCAGGGCGAAAGCCTCAGCGAGGCGGATATCCGCGATATCGCGGCCTTCCTTTCAAGCATCAAGATCGCAGAGTGAGCCCGGCAATGACAAGAATCCACACCATCAAGCCGCTCGCCCTGCTCGCTGCAATCGGTGCCGCGATGCTGGCTCTGCCCGCCTGGGCTGCAGGTAACACGAAGGCCGAGAACGCGAAGGAACTTGCGAAGCAGTGCCAGGCCTGCCACGGCGCCGACGGCATTTCGACTGCGTCGATCTATCCGCATCTCGCCGGGCAATACGCCGACTACCTCGCCCGCGCCCTGCACGAGTACCGTAATGGCGAACGCAAGAATCCGATCATGGCGGTCTATGTCGAAAAACTCTCGGACCAGGACATCCTCGATCTCGCCGGCTACTTCTCGGCGATGCCGCGCCAGCTCGACGACCTTCACAAGCACATGAAGGCCGAATAGCGCACGCCGCGCCATTCGCAATGAACAATCCCGGCCCAGGCCGGGATTTTTTTGATCAACCCGCCTTGCGATCGTAATACGGCTTGGCGCCGGTACCGTGGTCGGTGACATCCCGTACACCGGTCACTTCCGGAACCTTTTCACAAAGGGTTTTCTCGATGCCGTTGCGCAAGGTGACGTCGACCATGCCACAGCCGTGACAGCCGCCGCCGAACTGCAACACGACGATTCCCTCGGCGGTCACTTCGCGCAGGGTCACCCGGCCTCCGTGAGAAGCCAGTTGCGGGTTGATCTCGGATTCGATCAGATAACGCACCCGCTCGATGATGCTGGCGTCGCCATCCGGCGGAGCACCGCGCAACCGCGGCGCCTTGATCGAAAGCTGGCCTCCGGTGGCATCCCGCGTGAAATCGATGTTGGCGCCTTCAAGCGCCTCCACACTGTCCGCCGTGACATAGAGCGAAAATCCCTGGCATTCGATTTCCCACTCGTCACCGGTCAGATCCCCAGGCTCGCAGAACTCGAGCTGGCAATCACCCTTCGGTGTACCGGCGGCGACGGCACGCAAGCGTATGCCGAGGCCTGGCGAGTTCTGGTTCTCGATCAGCGCACGGAAATGGCCGGCGGCGGATTCGCTCAATTCGATCATCGTGGAGCACCCGGACTTCAATCAGGACCATTCTAGTCCATTATTGCGCGCGAACAAGTCCTGCAGCTCGCGGCCACGTGCAACCACGGGATGCGGAAGCGCACAGGACACTTATACTGACCGTCATTGTCGACTTGCGGATCTGCCCAATGACCATCGAACAACTCGCCCATTTGCATTGCAGTCCGCGCAAGGGAAAGGAACATGCCCTCGATATCACGCAGGTCAATACCTATCTGGCCGGCCTGCCCGGCTGGAAGCTCGCGGCTGGCGGCAACGGCATCCACAAGGAATACCGCTTCGAGGATTTCCATCGCACGATGGCCTTCGTCAATGCGGTGGCGTGGATTGCGCACCGGGAAGACCACCATCCCGATTTCAAGGTCAGCTACCCGAGTTGCGAACTGCACTACTCGACACACGACGTCGGTGGTCTGTCGGTGAACGATTTCATCTGCGCAGCCAAGGTCGACAGCCTGCTTGCCGACAACTGAATCGGGCGGCATGGCGATGCCAGGCTGGCGCAAACCCTTCTCCGTGCTGGCTTTCGCCGCCTGCGTTGGCGCGGCCCTGATCGGTCTCGATCTGCTCGCACGACATCAGTTGCAGGTACAGTTTGACCGCGCCGCGGCCGATACCCTCGGCCCGCTCCTGCACGGCCAAACCTCGCATCGCTGGTCGGCAAGCAGGAGCACCGACATCATCGCTGGTCGCGCCTTCGATTCGGAGAGCGCACGATTCGATGACGATGGCATGCATGTGCGCGCTGCGGACCGCGCGTTCGAGGTTGGACTGGTCCTGACCGGGTTGGTCGACCTGAATCGCTATCCGCGGTTCGAGGCGAGATTCCAATCCCCCGCTTCAGGAACACTGTCGCTGATCGTTGCCGAGGCGCCGGACGCGCCGCCCTGCCGAAGCGGCGAGACCCGGTTCGACAAGCACGCCACGCGCATCCGCTTCAACCTCGACGAAATCCGCTGGGACTGCGGGGACAGCGATATTCGTGCGCCGCAAAGGGCCGCGCTGCTTCGCCTGCATGTATCCGTGCCGGCCGGCAGCGAGTTCATCCTCGGTTCCGCCGACCTGCGTCCGTCTACCCCTCTCACCTTGGCCGCACTGGATCATCTCGCCCTGCCGATCCTGCCTTCGCCACGCCAGCCATATCAGCTGGATCGTGCGCTGGGCCGCATCGCATCGGATTCAAGCAACGAAAGCGTGACGATCGTCCAGCTGCCTCTCGACGGGCGTGTCGAAGAGGTCCTTGCGGCACGCGACCACATTCTCGATGTCGTGCCGGATACTGTGATTGTTGCCAAGGACGGCTTCCCGCGCGTCAGCGCCTTGGCCAAGGCATGGGATGCCAACGCGTCAGATCGATCCACAAGCGGGCTGTCGTGGATCTGGGTCGGCCTGCTTGCCGTCGTCCTGCTGGGCATCCGATTGAAGCCACCGTTGGGATTGCGCTCGCGTTCATCGATCGAACTCTGCGGCGCGCTGGCCGCTCCGGTCGTGCTGATCGGCGGCGGCCACATCGGTGATGACATCAGCCTGCCAGTGATGACTGCGGGCGCGCTCACATTCGCCTATGCAATCAGCCTGTTGTTCGGCGACGCGCCGGCACAACCGACCACGCGCACGCTCAAGCGCGGCTGGTGGGTCGCACTTGCCTCGCTCGCACTCGCCGCGGGCCTGATCCTGCTCGCCAACAAAGGGCATCTGGCGATCGATCCACCGACAGCGCAGCACGCGCTGCGTTACCTGGCATGGGCTGCAGCCCAGCAATTCCTGATCTGCGTGATCGTCGCCGGGCGGCTTGAAAAACTCATCGGGTCACAGCCCTGGGCCCTGCTGATTGCCGCGCTGACGTTCGCCTTGCTGCACACGCCGAACGCCATGCTGATGCAACTGACCTTCATCGGCGCGCTGATCTGGATCTGGAACTGGCAACGCCATCGGGCCCTGCTCGCGAATATCATCGCGCACACCGCCAGCGGCCTTCTGCTGACCGCCAACCTGCCGCCGCACTGGCTGCATTCGGCCGAGATCAGCGCGCGCTATTTCCTGATCGGAACGCCCTGACTGCCGAGTTCGGCTCAGGCGCGCTGCAGCGCATCGACAACGATGCGCAGATCGGCCGGCAGCGGCGCGCTGAACGCGTAACGCCTGTCGCCGATCTCGAATTCGAATCGGGCTGCATGCAGGAACAGCCGTTTGAGGCGGAAATCGCGCATACGCTGGTTGAATGCGCGCTCGCCATACTTGTCGTCGCCGGCAACGGCGTGGCCCATGTGCGCCGAATGCACACGGATCTGGTGGGTACGCCCGGTTTCGATCGCGATTTCGCAGAAAGTCGCTTCGGCGAAGCGCTCGCGCTCGGTGAAATGCGAAACCGACGGCTTGCCGGCCGGATCGACCCGGACCATGCGTTCCCCACCCTGCAGGATCGACTTGCGCAGCGGCTCCCGAACCGTCACCCGCGCCTGCGGCAATCGGCCCTGGAGCAGGCTTAGATAGTGCTTGGTCGCGCGACCTTCGCGGATCTCAGCCTGCAACGCGGTCAGGGCAGATCGCCGACGTGAGAAGACCAGCACACCGCTGGTATCGCGGTCGAGGCGGTGGACGAGTTCGAGGGTGTCGTTTGGCCGAGCCGCGCGCAGCAGCTCGATCGCGCCGAAGCTGATCCCGCTGCCGCCATGGCTGGCAATGCCGCTGGGCTTGTCGAGCACGAGGAATTCGCGATCCTCATGCACGATCGCATCCTCGATCCGCACGAGCTGCCCGGGCGCTGGCTTGCCGGCGTCCTCGCGTTCAGCCACGCGGACGGGCGGAATCCTCACCTCGTCGCCAGCCGCCAGGCGTACATCAGGCTTGGCCCGGCGTCCGTTGATGCGCACCTGGCCGGTGCGCAGGATCCGGTAGATCAGGCTGCGCGGCACACCCTTGAGCCGACCCGACAGGAAATTGTCGATGCGCTGCCCGTCGCGGTCCTCGTCGACCTTGACAAGCTGCACACCGCCCGAGACGGCGTCTGCAAAGTTGGCCGAAGTGTGTGTCTTCATTGAAAAAATCCGGATTCGACTGCTACACTCCGCGGGCGTATCGCGCCGCCATCGGACCCCGATCCCGGGAAATCCGAGGCAATACATAGGCGCATTCGTCCGTCATGCCTGTCTGCGCCCTGGTGCCCGATCTCAAGTTGAGGGGTATGCAGGTAAACAAGCCCGGACATCGTAACGGTTCGAATCGGAGATTGCTTGCCGCCTTCGCGGTGGCAAAGGGTCGCCGGACTCGCATGCACCAAATGAGCGCTGACGCCCGGAAAGCGTCGGCTTTTTGACAAATACAGGCGATCCCGCGGCCGGCATTCCGGTCCAAGCGGATCGCGCGGCGCGAAGCCTTCGGGTAGCGCGCAACGCGCGGCAGCGGTTCGAGCGCCTGCAAGGAAACACGACAATGAAGCGTATGTTGATCAACGCAACTCAGCGTGAAGAGTTGCGCGTGGCTATCGTTGATGGCCAGACCCTGTTTGATCTCGATGTCGAGATCCCCTCCCGCGAACAGAAGAAATCGAACATCTATCTCGGCCGCATCACCCGGGTCGAGCCCTCGCTGGAAGCCTGTTTCGTCGAGTACGGTGGCGAGCGCCACGGCTTCCTGCCGATGAAGGAAGTCTCCAAGCAGTATTTTGCCGCGGGCGTGGATTCCAACAAGGCAGGCATTCGCGAGCTCCTCAAGGAAGGCCAGACCATCGTGGTCCAGGTCGACAAGGAGGAACGCGGCAACAAGGGCGCAGCCCTGACCACCTTCATCAGCCTGGCCGGTCGCTACCTGGTGCTGATGCCGAACAATCCTCGAGCCGGCGGCGTTTCGCGTCGCATCGAAGGCGAGGATCGGCAGAATCTCAAGGATGCGATGGATGAATTGCAGTTGCCCGACGAAATGGGCCTGATCATCCGCACCGCCGGCATGGGTCGCGAGGCCGAGGAACTGCAATGGGATCTCGACTACCTGCTGCAGTTGTGGAAGGCGATCGCCGAGGCAGCGACCTCGCGCCCGGCTCCGTTCCTGATTTACCAGGAATCCAAGCTCATCATCCGCGCGCTGCGCGACTATCTGCGCAACGACATCGGCGAGATCCTCATTGATCATGAGGAGCTCTACAACGATGCGCGCGAGTTCGTGCAGCAGGTCATGCCGAACAATCTGCGCAAGCTCAAGCTCTATCAGGACACGGTACCGCTGTTCTCGCGCTTCCAGATCGAAACGCAGATCGAGAACGCCTTCGAGCGCACCGTGCGACTGCCGGCTGGCGGTTCGATCGTCATCGACCAGACCGAAGCGCTGACCGCCATCGACATCAACTCGTCAAAGGCGACCAAGGGCAGCGATATCGAGGAAACCGCGTTCAACACCAACCTCGAAGCCGCATCGGAAATCGCGCGGCAGTTGCGCATCCGCGATGCTGGCGGCCTGATCGTGATCGACTTCATCGACATGGACAGCCCCCGCCATCAACGCGAAGTCGAAGACCGCCTCAAGGATGCGATGAAGGTCGACCGCGCCCGCGTGCAGATCGGTCGTATCTCGCGCTTCGGCCTGCTCGAGCTTTCGCGGCAGCGCCTGCGCCCGTCGCTCGGCGAGGCCACCCAGATCGTCTGTCCGCGCTGTGACGGTCATGGCCGCATCCGCAGCGTCGAATCGTTGTCGTTGTCGGCCCTGCGCCTGGTCGAAGAACACGCGATGAAGGAAAACACCGGACAGGTTCTCGTCCAGGCGCCGCCCGATGTCGCCAACTTCCTCGTCAATGAAAAGCGGCGCCAGCTCAGCGAAATCGAAGTGCGCCAGGAAGTCCAGGTCATCGTCGTCGCCGACGACAAGCTCGAGACGCCGCATCTGCATATCGAGCGCATCCGTTCGGCCGACATCAGCGACGACGCAAAGCCCAGCTACCAGCGCGTGACACCGGTCGAGATCGTGCCGCTGCCGCAGTTGGCACAGGCCGAGGACGCGCCCGAACAACCCGCCGTCAGTCGGGTCATCCCGGCCAGTCCCGCGCCGCTCAAGACCGAAGTCCCGGTTGAACCGATGGTGGAACCGGTCGCCGCCGCCAAGGGCGGATTCCTTGCCTGGCTGGGTGGTCTGTTTGGCAGCAGCAAGGCGACAGTTCCAGCGCAGTCCATTGCGGCGCCGCGCGGCAACAACGCCGGGCGTCGCGAGCAACGCGACTCCCGCGACCAGCGAAACGGTGCGCGCCCGCAGCAGCAGTCGCGGGGTGGACGCAGCGATGCGCCACGCAAGGACGCCAGCCGCACCGACAACCGTGACGGGCGCAAACCGCAACAACAGAAGTCGCAGCGCCAGGATCAGCCACGCCCACCTCGTGAAGCACGCAAGCCGCAGACTCCGGCCGCCGGCCCGGCCCAGGCCAATCGTGGCAAGCCCTCAGGCAAGCCAGAACAGGGAGTGGCGTCGAGCAGCGAGTCGATCGCCGAGGAAAAGAAGCTGTTGCCGGTCACGACCGCCGAACAGATCGCAGGAAAGGATTTGTCCGAGCAGGCCGCGGATGCATCCACCTCCAGCACCAAGCGTCGTCGCGGCCGCCGGGGTGGACGTCGCCGTCGCAAGGGTGAAGGTGAAGGCGAAACCGACAACGAGAATGGCGTGACCTCGGGCGTGGCTGCTGCTTCCGTCGCCCACGATTCATTCGACGACGAAGACGCGGACCGCAGCGAGACGCGTGACAAGCCGCGACATGCAGCTCCGGTCAGCAAGGACGCCCCTGAGGCTTCCGCGCAACGTCAGGTAGTTCCGGCCCAGGCTCCGGCCCAGACCTCGGCTCCGGCCCAGACCTCGGCTCCGACGCAGACTTCGGCTCCGGCCGAGAGCCCGGCTCCGGGGCGTGCTCAGGCGACAACGCCCGTGCAGGATCTGTTTTCGGTACCCGTGCGTCCTGCTGCACCCAAATCGGAATTGCCGATCACCCGCCCCTCGCCCATTCTCACAATGCATCCACAGGTAGCGGCCGAAGTCGCCAAATCCCTCGCGCGGGATGCCGAATCCGCCAAGCCGCGGTCATCGGACGCAACCCCGACTGCCGAAGAACCCTGAATGCGGGCTCGATGAGTCGACGTGTGCGGGACACCCCGCACACGCAGGCTCGACGTCGGTCAGCGCTTCAGCGCGCGCCTTGGGCGTCAAGCAGGCCATGCAAGCCGGCCAGATGGGCGAGAGTTACAGAATTGTCGATATTCAGTTTTTCGAACAGCCGGTACTTGTAGGTCGCCACGGTCTTGCTGCTCAGGTTCAGCAACTCGGCGATGACCGGCATCGGCTGGCCGCGTGCCAGCATCAGGGCGACCTCGAGTTCGCGAGAGGACAACTCCTCGAATGGGGATTGACCTGAACCGTCGATCGCACCGAGAGCCATCGCTTCGGCGATGCCCGGTGCCAGGTAGCGTCGACCGTCAGCGACCTGGCGTACCGCGCGCAGCAGTTCCGGCGCCGGACAGGATTTCGTGATGTATCCGCTGGCACCTGCTTCAATCAGGCGACGTGGAAAAGGCGCTTCACTGATCATCGTGACGATGACGACGCGGGTATTCAGCTTGAGTTTGCGCACACGCTCGGTCACTTCGATGCCGCTGACACCGGGCATGTGCACGTCGACCAGGGCAAGATCCGGCTTCAGCTTCCGCAGCAGTGCCAATCCCTGCTCGCCGTCCGGGGCTTCACCGACCACTTCGATATCCGCCTGCTGCTCCAGGATCAGCCGGAAACCGGTACGAACAAGCTCATGGTCGTCGATGAGGACGATGCGGATCATTCCCTATTCCCCTTTGGCGTGTACGGTAACGAGTCTGTCCTGTCAGGGCCATCGCAATCAAGTCCGCAACGACTGCAAAACGATGAACCTGCACAATTTGCCGAAAAAACCTCGTGGCCGACGCCCGAAACCAGCGGTTGGAGCGAACGCGGAATGCCGTCATCATGGGCATCCCGGTTGCCAGGTCATGCCACCGACTGGCTACCGGCAAGTCCTCAGCAGAAGAATCGTTCAATGATGCAATGGCTCCATAACGCACTCACCCAGTCCTGGGTGTACGCGAAGATGATCGGCGTCATCCTTTTGGCAGGGCTGATCCTCGAGGCTCTACGCCCTGCCGAGCGCGGACAGCCACGCGCAAACATAGCCTTCAATATCGGCTACATCGCGTTCCTGATCCCGTTCAACACGCTGCTGATGCCTGCTGTCATGGGCCTGATGCAGCCGATCGTCCAGCGTTACGGACTGCACATCCCGATCGCGTTTCCGGATGCCACGGGCTGGCAGATCCTCCAGACGCTCGTGTTCTTCTTCATCCACGATTTTTTCTACTACTGGTTTCATCGCGGTCAGCACACCCTGGCCTTCGCCTGGCCACAGCACAAGCTGCATCATTCCGAGCGCTCGGTGAATGTGACGACGACGCTGCGTCATCACTGGCTTGAAGATCCGATTCGAGCCTGGGTCATCCTGTTGCCGATGGGTCTGTTGTTTGATCAGAAGCCGGTGACCATCGGCTGGCTGGCCATGGCAGCGAACCTGTTCGGCTATTTCGTGCACCTCAATGTGCGCCTGCCGCTGGGCCAGATGACGCCGCTCATCGCAGGCCCGCAGTGGCATCGCTTGCATCATTCGATCGAACCGCAGCACACCGACCGGAATTTCGCTGCGTTCTTCCCGATCTTCGACATCCTGTTCGGGACCTATGCCAAGCCCGGCCGGGACGAATATCCGGCGACTGGCCTGCATTCGGGGGAGTCGCTCAACAGTTCGTTGCTGGCGATACTGTCACCGTTTCGTGACTGGTACCGCATGTTCCGGCGCGATCGGCCACCAGCGCTCGCGCAGGACGAGCAAGGGGCGGTCAACGAGTCGGTGGACGAGGATGGCGACTCCGCTGGCCAGCAAGACGAACGACAGGAGCATCGCGACACCCTGTGACGGGCTCCGCGCGACCAATGACAGCCCGGCGAGGGCACCGATGCGTAAAACCGTGACATGCGTGAGCAATCCGGCGTAGGCGCTGCCGGCAAGGCCGCGCACCAGCGCGCAAAGTCGATCCGGCATCTGCCAGGAACAGACCCACGGCAGGAGCAGGAGCCAGGCGCAATCGCTCATCGGGAGCAGAAAATTCCTCGCTGCCGATGAATGATCGAGGTCCACGTGGAGATGGATCCATGCGCTTGCGGCGAGGAGCGATCCGCCCAGCATCGCCAGGGCACCGCGCCAGCGAATGATCGCCGCGTAGCGGTGCACCCATAACCAGGCGGAAAGGACGGCATACAACGGCAGGTCGAGGCGGGCAATCAGGATCTTGCGCACGCCGACATCGAACACCGGGTCGCCCGTCGACACGAGCAGTGCGCGCAGCACCGTCGACATCAGCAGCAGCCCGATCAACACGGCGATTCCGGCCCGAAACCCGCGCGGCCGCAGCACTCGACACAACACCGGCGCTGCCAGCAGGACCATCGCGGCAGCGGCCACGATCCAGGCTTCGCCGAAAAAGGGCGGATGTGGCCACGCGAGGTTCTGGGCCAGGAAGGGATACGCGAGCCAGTCAGGCCGCACATCGTCCGCCGACACAAGCACAAGGTTGACGGCGAGAAGAATGAGGTAGAGCGGCCACAGCCGGAATGCGGATCGGGCCCAATGACGCGCGATGCCGATCTGATGCTCAGCCGTCAGCACGTCCTGTGCGACCAGAAACCCCATCGCGACAAGGAACAATTCGACATTGACCTGGCCGAGGAACATCCAGAACGCATCGGGGATGCCGAATGGGCCGAGCCAGAATCCGGCGTGACAAACCATCAACGCCAGTCCGGCGATGATGCGCAACAGATCCAGTCCAGGCAGGCGCATGTGGCGTTGCTCAGGTTGAGCGCTGGCGAAGTACCTCGAACAATACAACACCCGTGGCAACCGAAACATTGAGGCTTTCGACACTGCCTCGCATCGGGATGCTGGCGACGAAATCGCAGGCCTCGCGCGTCAGGCGGCGCATGCCCTCGCCTTCACCGCCGATGACGATGCCGACCGGCCCCTTGAAATCGCTCGCGTAAAGCGACTGCGGGCCATCCCCGGCAAAGCCCGTGAGCCAGACTCCCGCGTCCCTGAGCATCCTCAGGCAGCGCGAGAGATTGGTCGCCGCGAAGAATGGAACACGGTCCGCTGCGCCAGCGGATGCCCTCCTGACCGTCGGCGTGATGCCCGCCGCCTTGTCTTTCGGGACGATCACCGCGGTGACGCCTGCCGCTTCGGCACTGCGCAGGCAAGCGCCCAGATTGTGCGGATCGGTGACGCCGTCGAGGATGAGGAAAAGTGCCTCCTGACCTGCCGCCTCGATCAATGCGGGCAATTCGCTTTCACTGCGCGCTGGGGGCGTCTTGTACATCGCCGCGATGCCTTGATGACGGCCACCGCCAGTCATTCGATCGAGGTCGGCCTTGTCCCGGGCATGCGGCTTGATGCCCATGTCGCGCGCGCGTTCGGCCAGATCGCGCACGCGGGGATTCTGTTGTCCGGACTCTACATACAGTTCAGCAATGTTTGCCGCGTCGTAGTTCAACGCCGCTTCGACAGAATGGATGCCGATCAGGAGTTCAGTGCTCATGGGATTTCATTGGAATTCAGAACGCTCAGTGTGGACTGCTGGAATGGAATCGAAAAGCGCCGCGACCCACCGCATGGGCCGGCGAGGTCCGGTGCGCGGCGCTCAACGATGATCGGCCGGGATGTCGATCGCCGGTGGCTCACGCATCAGAAACCCGAGTGCTCATTTCGCGCGAACGCCACGTGGGTCCTCGGCAATCAAGCGGAAGTCGATCTTGCGGTCTTCGAGGCTGGCGCGCAGGACCTGGATGCGGACCCGATCACCAAGGCGGAATTCGAGGCCACGACGCTCGCCACTCAGGAGATGGCGCTTCGGATCGAAATGATAGTAGTCGTTGGGCAACTGGGTGATATGCACGAGACCGTTGATCTTCGATTCGCTCAGTTCGACGAACAGGCCGAACGAGGTGACTCCCGAGACGACACCTTCGAACTCGCTACCCACGTGCTTCTCCATCCATGCGCACTTGTAACGCTCGTCGACATCGCGCTCGGCTTCCTGGGCGCGGCGCTCGTTGTGCGAGCATTGCACGGACATCGAGCCCATCTGCGTCGGCGAATACTCGTAGTTGGCAGGTTTGCCGCCGGCAATCGCATAGCGGATCGCACGATGCACGAGCAGATCGGGATAACGCCGGATCGGCGATGTGAAGTGCGCATAGGCTTGCAGAGCAAGGCCGAAATGACCGGTGTTCTCGGGCTGGTAGACCGCCATGCTCTGCGAACGCAGCAGCACCGATTCGATCAGGCTGACATCGGGGCGATTGCGGATCTTCTTCAGCAGCGCCGCAAAATCCGCCGGTTCCACCTCGCCGGCCGGCGGCATTTTCAGCTTGAACTCGCGCAGGAACTCGAGCAGATCCTCGTACTTCGATGCGGGCGGCGGCTCGTGCACGCGATACGGTGCCGGGATGCGCTTCCTCATCAGGAATTTCGCGGCTTCGACGTTTGCCGCGATCATGCACTCCTCGATCAGCTTGTGGGCGTCGTTGCGCGGTTCGGACCCCAACTGGATGACCTCGCCCGATGCAGCCAGGCGGAACTTGACTTCGGTACTTTCGAAATCGATGGAGCCGCGCTTCTGGCGCGCCTTGGCGAGCAATCTGTACAACTGGTGAAGGCTTTCGATTCGGGGCATCAAGGCGCCGAGTTCATCACACGCATCGGCCCGCTTTTCGCCAACCGCCTCCCACACTTTCGTATAGGTCAGGCGTGCGTGCGAACGCATCACCGCGTCGTAGAACCTCGACGACGTCACCTCTCCGTTCCGGTCGATCTGCATGTCGCAGACCATGCATAAACGATCGACCTTCGGATTGAGCGAGCAGATGCCGTTGGAAAGCGTCTCCGGCAGCATCGGCACGACAAAACCCGGGAAATACACCGACGTCGACCGCAGGTAGGCCTCCTCATCGAGCGGACTGCCGATCTGCACGTAGTGCGACACATCGGCGATCGCAACGACCAGGCGGAACCCATGGGCATTTGCCTCGGCATAGACGGCGTCGTCGAAATCCCGTGCGTCCTCGCCGTCAATCGTCACCAGCGGCAGCGAACGCAGATCGACGCGCCCCTTGATCTCGGATTCAAGCACCTGCGGGTCGACTTCGGCTGCCTGGTGAGTGACCTTCGCGGGCCAGTCATGCGGCAGGTTGTGGCTGGCGATCGCCATCTCGACAATGATCGATGGCGTGAGGCGTTCGCCGAGCACGGCGAGGATGCGTCCCATCGGACCACGATGCTGGGTCGGCGGATCGCTGATCTCGGCGATCACGATCTGGCCAGCGCGTGCGCCCTGCTCGTCGCCGGCGCGGATCAGGATGTCCTGGTGCACCCGACGATCGTCGGGTGAGACGAAGGTCAGACCGTCTTCGACGACCACGCGACCGACGAGGCGCGACGAACGACGTTCAAGCACCTCGACGATCGCACCCTGGCGGCGCCCACGCCGATCGACGCCGACGACGCTGCCCAGCACGCGATCACCGTGCAGGACGGTGCGCATCTGCGCAGGCGACAGATAGAGGTCCTCACCGCCTTCGTCGGGCTTCAGGAAGCCGTAGCCTTCCGCATTGGCGACGACGACGCCGGCAATCAGGTCGAGCTTCTCGGCAACGCCATATCCGCCGCGGCGGTTTTGCAGCAACTGGCCATCGCGCACCATCGCTGCAAGACGCTTGGTCAGGGCATCGATGTCCTGACCACTGCGCAGACCGAGCGCTGCGGCAAGGGTCTCCGTCTTCATCAGGGATGCCTGCTCGGCGAGCAGGGCCAGAATGGCTTCGCGGCTCGGAATCGGGTTCTCGTAGCGCTTGGCCTCGCGGCCAGCGAAAGGATCCTGCCAGCGCTGGGCCTTGTCCTTGCCGCGCGCGGCACCCGCTGCGGGGTTTGTCGTTGCGGCGCTGCTCCGCTTGCCCGCCTTGGGCGGTGCCGCGGCAGACTCGGGCATCCAGGGTGGCAGCTTGGACTTGATGTTCTTCCTTGGCCCCGCTTTCGCCGGACCGGGCTTCTTCATTCCATTGGGTTTCTTTCGCATCGATGCGTTCTCCTTGTTGTTTCGTGACCTGCGCACCGCAAGGTGTCAGCAGGATTTTCATCGGGATTCATTCGGTGCGATCTAGATCGACACCATTGTGCGCGCGCAATGATTGACAGTCTGCAGCGGCCCACGTATCTTTCGCGCCCCCGGTCGCTTGCAGCGCACCGAGGCACAAGCCCAGGTGGCGGAATTGGTAGACGCACTAGCTTCAGGTGCTAGCGGGGCGACCCGTGGAGGTTCGAGTCCTCTTCTGGGCACCAATATCGAAGAAAAACCGCCGCAAGGCGGTTTTTCTTTTTGAGCCGCGATTCGGGATCCGGTAACGCGGCTGTTCGCCAGCGCCGGGTTTTCCGCAGACGCGATGGCTCCACGTTACGCTCTTTCCGAATCCCGAATTCCCAATCCCCGCTCCTCAGGCAAACGGATCGCGCAGCACGATTGTATCGTCGCGATCGGCACCGGTCGCGACGAGGGCGAGGTGGCAACCCGAAAGCTCCTCGACCGCACGCAGGTATGCGCGCGCCGCAGCCGGCAGCTTGTTCCAGTCCCGCACGCCCGATGTCGGCTCTTCCCAGCCCGGGAAATCGAGGTAAACGGGCTTGCATTCGTCCCAGCCATCCGCATCGAGCGGAGCAAGGTCACGACGCTTGCCACGGTACTCGTAGGCGATGCAGACCTTGATGGTCGGCAGGCCATCGAGCACGTCGAGCTTGGTGATCGCGAGGCCGTTGATCGCATTGATCTGGGTTGCCCGTTTCAGCGCGACAAGATCGATCCAGCCGCAGCGACGCGGGCGTCCCGTGCTTGCACCGAATTCGTTGCCGCGCTTGCGCAGCATCTCGCCCATTTCGTCGTTGAGCTCGGTTGGAAACGGGCCGCCGCCGACGCGTGTCGCATAGGCCTTGCAGATGCCGAGCACGTAGTCGATATCGGAGGCTCCGACGCCGGTGCCGGCCAGCGCGCCGCCGACGGTCGTGTTGGACGAGGTCACGTAGGGATACGTGCCGTGATCGATATCAAGCAGCGCGCCCTGGGCGCCTTCGTAGAGGATATGGTCACCACGACGACGCGCATCATGCAGCAGGGTCGAGACGTCATCGATCATTGGCCGCAGGTATTCGCTGTACTCGAGCGCTTCGTCGAGCACCTTCCGGTAGTCGACCCCGTCGGTCTTGAGCCATTGGGTCAGGATGAAGTTGTGGTACTCGACCGCCGTGCGTACCTTCTCGGGCAATTCCGAGGGGTACATCAGATCGGCGACACGGATGCTGCGCCGGGCGACCTTGTCCTCATAGGCGGGGCCGATGCCGCGACCCGTCGTGCCGATGGCCTTCGCACCAGATGCCTTCTCGCGCGCCTGATCGACGGCAATGTGATACGGCATGATCAGGGGCGTGGCAGGACTGATCTTGAGGCGCGAACGCACCTCGACACCTTCGGCCTCAAGCTCGCTGATCTCGTGACGCAAGGCGGCCGGCGACAAGACCACGCCGTTGCCGATCAGGCATTGCACCCCTTCGCGCAGGATGCCCGATGGAATCAGGTGCAGGACGGTCTTCTTTCCGTTGATGACGAGCGTGTGACCTGCGTTGTGGCCACCCTGGAAGCGCGCCACGATGCCGACCCGCTCGGTCAGCAGATCGACGATCTTGCCTTTGCCCTCGTCGCCCCACTGCGCACCCAGAATTACTACCGAATTGCCCATATCGTTCTCGTTTCGTTGATGTACCCCGCTGTGGGGCAACGTCGGTGACCAGACTCACGATCCATCGCTCGCCAACTCACCCGGCCTTCGGCATCCTGCCTGCGGCGCGCTGCGGGCGCCTGATGCGACTCAACGCATCAAGCGAAAGCTCCCGGTTCACCCCCGCTGCGCACCCGGTATCACTGCCAAACTGCATCTCTCGCCAAACCCGCTGGCAGGCGTCGTGTCCGATGACGTTCCCGTATCACGATTCCCTGCCCTCAGTGCACCAGCTTCAACGCAATCAATCCGATCGCGACCATCACCGCGCCGATGATACGCAGAGTGCGCTCATCGATCTGCATCAATTTCTCCGCCATGCGCTTCCAGGCACCCGGGGCAGCAAAAAGAACCAATCCCTCGACAACCAGCACCAGGCAAAGCGAGGCCGCCAGTTCGATCGGCATCGACGCCTACTTGCTGTCTTGCAGGTAGTGCAGGAACTCCGATTTCGGATCGAGCACGAGTACGCCGCCCGATGCCTTGAACGCTTCCCGATAGGCTTCAAGGCTGCGATAGAAAGCATAGAACTCCGCATCCTTGCCGTACGATGCGGCATACACCTTGGCCGCCTCGGCGTCGCCCTCACCGCGTCCGGTCTGCGCCTCGCGATAGGCGTTCGCCTTGATGACCTGCACCTGGCGATCGGCATCGGCACGGATGCGTTGGGCGGCTTCGCTGCCCTCTGCACGCAGCGCATCGGCCACCTGCTTGCGCTCGGAGCGCATGCGCTCGTAAACGGAGCGCAGGACCGAACTCGCCTCCGGCAAGTCCACCCGCTTGATACGCACGTCGACGATCCTGATGCCGAGATTCGTGGCTGCGTTGTTCGCCGTGGTCACGAGGGAGTCGGTCAGGTCGGAGCGCGCGCTGCTGACGACTTCCTGCAAGGTGCGCGAGTTGATCGCGGTACGCATGCCGTCCTTCACGATCGGCGCCAGGCGCAATTGGGCCTGGTCCTGGTCTCCCGCCACCGCCGTATAGAACTTCGAGGAATCGGAGATTTTCCACTTGACGACAAAATCGACGTTGACGTCCTTCTTCTCGGACGTAAGGTAGCGCTGGGCGGCCGCATCGAGGGTCTGCAAACGCCCGTCAAAGCGCACGGCCTGTTGCATCAGCGGAAGCTTGAAGTGCAGGCCCGGTTTCAATCCGGAATCGACGATCCGGCCGAACTGCAAAAGGATGGCGGTCTGGCCTTCGGCAACGATGTAGACGCAGCTGAAGGCGAGCAGGATCACTGCCGCAAGTACGAAACTGATGGCGGAACGCATTTCAACGACCTCCCTTGTCGGGTTCAGCCGCGGTCACCGCCGCAGCGGCCTCGGTGGCCGGCGCCTTCGGCGATGGCGCAGGACTTGGCACGGGAATCTGCAGCAGATTCTTGCCGCCGCTGAGATCGATGACCTTTGGCGTGTCGCTGACGACCTGCTGCATCGTCTCGATGTAGAGACGCTTGCGCGTGACTTCCGGCGACGCGCGATACTCGCTTGCGATCAGATCGAAGCGTTGCGCATCACCTTCGGACCTGGCGATGCGTTCCGCCTTGTAACCCTTCGCTTCCGCCAGTATCCGCGCGGCTTCGCCGCGTGCCTCGGGGACGACCCGCTTGGCATAGGCGTCCGCAATGTTGCTGGCACGCTGGCGGTCTTCGCGCGCGCTGATCGCATCATCGAAGGAGTCTTTCACTTCCTGTGGCGGGCGCACGTTCTGGAAGTTGAGCTCGGTCACGAGCAAGCCGGCGTCGTAGCGGTCGAGGGTTTGCTGAACCACCTTTTTCGCCTGGACCGCGAGTTCCGAGCTCGGATTGGCTACGGGCTTCTCGCCCTCGATCGGCTCGACCCGCTGATCCGGCATGATTGCATCAAGCTTGCTGGTGCCGATCACTTCACGCACGGCGCTTTCCGCAGCCTGTTTGAGCGTCTGGTCCGGATCCCGGGTCGCGTACAGGTAGAGCTTCGAGTCGGCGACTTGATACTGCACGTTGAATTCGACCTGCACGATATTCTCGTCGCGTGTCAGCATGCTGACCGTGTCCGAGATGTTCTGGATCTTGGTCGCCTCGACCTTGGTCACCGATTCGATCGGACGCGGCCACTTGAGGTTGAATCCAGGCGACATCGTGCGGGAATACTCGCCGAAGCGCAGCACCACGCCCTGTTGGCGCGCGTCGACCTGCGCAACCGAGTCGAACAGCAGCCAGGCGATCAGCAGGCCCGGGATCGCAATCCAGATGCCGCCGCTGCGGCCACTGCCGCTGCCGTTGTTGCCGCTGCCACCACCGCCAAACAGGCGACCGAGCATCTCCTTCGCGCGCTTGATGGCTTCGTCAAGATCATTCTTGCCGCCGCCACCGTTATCGCGCCACGGATCGCGCTGTTTGCCACCACCGGGTTCGTTCCAAGCCATCTAACAGTTCCTGTCTGGATTCTCTCGCAGCCACGGGTTGCGAATTCCTCTGGGAACACGCGGATGACGGAGAGGTTGCGCTTGACGCCATAGTCGGGATTCGACCCGCAGCGGAAGTGCCGCGGGGCCAGGTCAAGCCCGGGAAATTCCCGATTGATTGTAGGTAGCCACTGTAGTCGGGGCAAGCAAGGCCTCTTTCAACCAGTCGCCCTCGCCGCCGGGCATGCCGAAAAGCGGTTCGATCAGGCTGCGTGGCGCGTCGATCTCGATCGCCCAGCCAGCCTCGTCCAATTGCTCGGAGGCGACCGCGCCGAGCGCATGCAGGCGTGCGCGCAGCCGTCCGGATACGGCCGGCACGCGCACGACGCGATGCACGCGTTCGCTGGCCAGCGATTGGCCGACCGCCGCGAGCAGTGATTCCAGGCCAATGCCGTCACGCGCAGAAACCCAGACCCGCAGCGGACCGTCGCGATCGAGTTGCTCGGTCCGCACAACACCCGACTCAAGCCGGTCGATCTTGTTGTAGACGAGCACTTGGGGCAGATCGGCGGCATCGATTTCCGCCAGCACACGCTCGACGTCGGCAATTCGCGTGTCGCGTTCGGGATCGGAGGCATCGATCACGTGCAGCAGCAGGTCCGCTTCGCGCGCCTCGGCGAGTGTCGAGCGGAATGCGGCGACCAGATCGTGTGGCAGATCGCGGATGAAGCCGACCGTATCAGCGAGCACGATCGGCCCGCATTCGAGTCCGTCGATCCGGCGCAGGGTCGGATCGAGCGTTGCAAACAACTGGTCGGCCGCGAACACCTCGGCACCCGTCATCGCATTGAACAGGGTCGATTTGCCGGCGTTGGTGTAGCCGACCAGGGCGACCACCGGAAGGGCGCTGCGCTCACGCGAGCGACGTGCCTGGTTGCGCTGCACTTCGACCTTGTCGAGTCGTTTCTGCAATTGCTTGACGCGGGCGGCAAGCAACCTTCGGTCGATCTCGAGCTGGGTTTCGCCGGGGCCGCGCAAGCCGATCGCACCGCCACGCTGGCGTTCGAGATGGGTCCAGCCACGCACGAGTCGGGTCGACATGTGCTTGAGCTGGGCCAGCTCGACCTGCAGCTTGCCGTCATGCGAACGCGCACGCTGGGCGAAGATGTCGAGAATCAGGCCGGTACGATCGACGACGCGGCACTCGGTGAGCTTCTCGAGATTGCGTTCCTGCACCGGCGAAAGCGCGTGATTGACGAGAATGAGGTCGGCATCGAGCGCGTTCTTCAACTCCCTGAGTTCCTCGGCCTTGCCGGTTCCGACGAAATAGCGCGGATTGGGCCGATCGAGGCGAGCCGCCAGCGTACCGACCACGCCGGCACCTGCCGATCGTGCCAGCTCGGCAAACTCCTCGAGCAGTGCCGGATCGTGCTGACCGGGTGGCTGCGCCTGCAACAACAGGGCGCGCTCGCCTTTACGTGATCGATCGAACAGTTCGTCTTACTCGGGATCGTGGCTTTCGCCGGTGGCGGACTCGTCGAGCCCGCTGATGCGCACGTTGCGACTCGGCACGACCGTGGAAATCGCGTGCTTGTATACCATCTGGCTTACCGTGTTGCGCAGGAGCACGACGAACTGGTCGAATGACTCGACCGTACCCTGCAGCTTGATGCCGTTGACAAGATAGATCGACACCGGCACGCGTTCACGCCGAAGTGCATTGAGGAATGGATCCTGCAGCGACTGTCCTTTGGACATTATTATTCTCCTGGTGCCTGGCGCAGCACGATCGGGTGCTGCGCATCTTTCGATCCGAAAAAAAAGCGCCCGGGCCGGTCAACTCGACCGAACCCACTCCCAGCGAACCGCTGGCGCTCCGGAACATGGGTGCGAATGTTAAACCAATGTAGGCCGGATGAGAATGTCGAACCGGCTGCAATTTCAGCGATCGAGGAAGGCCCGGACCGCGTTTCCGACCTCGCAGCTCACGTTTTCGGCCCCGGAATCGAACATTCTCGCGTCCACTTCGGAGCGCAGCCAGGTCATCTGGCGCTTGGCCAGCTGGCGCGTCGCATGGATCGATGCGAGTCGAAACGCGTCGAGGGTGGCGCTTCCGTCGAGATAAGCCCAACCCTGCCGGTAACCCACCGCACGCATCGACGGCAGATCCGGCGACCAGCCCGGGCGCCTGCGCAGACTCCGGAGCTCATCGACGAAGCCTTGTTCCAGCATCAGGTCAAATCGTTCCGCGATGCGCGCATGCAGGGCCGAACGATCGCGCGGCACCAATGCGAGCTTGAGTATGCGAAAAGGCAGCCGATCGCGCTTGCCACCCTGCAGATCCGACATGGGCTTGCCCCGCAGCTCGAAGACCTCGAGCGCGCGCTGCACGCGCTGGCTATCGTTGACGTTGAGACGTGCAGCCGATTGCGGATCGAGGCGCGCGAGGCGTTCGTGCATGTACGCCTTGCCAAATCGCTCGACCTCGATGGCCAGGCGGGTCCTGGTTTCCGAGTCCGCTTCAGGCAGCTCGGACAAGCCTCGTTCGAGTGCCCGAAAATAGAGTCCAGTGCCGCCGACCAGCAAAGCGATGCGTCCGCTTTTCGCGATCCCTTGCAATTCGGCGATCGCATCAGCCCGAAATTCTGCCGCCGAGTACGCTTGCTCTGGATCACGGATATCGACGAGCCGATGCGGATATCGCGCCAGGGTCGCCGCGTCTGGCTTCGCCGTGCCGATATCCATGCCGCGGTACACCAGCGCGGAGTCGACGCTGACCAGATCGAACGGATGCTCGTCTGCCAGCTCGCAGGCGAGCCGCGTCTTGCCGGACGCGGTTGCCCCCATGAGAAAGATGATTCGCGGCCGACTGTCTTCACTGTGCATCCGCTGATTCTAGTGGCAGCGTCGACCGCTTGCCCCGGCGATGAGCGGAGTCCACCTGACCGCACTAACGGGAGCAACCGACATAAACTTTGACAAAGTGTGCTCCGGTGGGATCACATAGCGATTCACAACCGTACCGGCGGATATTCGAGCAATGGATGATTGGGCGATCCTCGAGCTGCTGGTGTACTTCACGGGTTCGCTGATCGCCCTGACCCAAAGCGTCGTTTTTGCACACTATTACCGCCTGTTCCGGCGCGATCACCTGCTGCTTTGGTCGTTGAGTTTTTTCGCACTCGCGATCTACCTCGGCGCCGCCGGAACATCGTTGTTGCTGATGTCGAAACTCGCCTCGGCCCACCCCTTGCGTCTCGTCATCTCGTGCATTTCACTGATGGCGGCCTATCTCCAGGTCGTATCGCTCGTGCTCGGCACCATCGCGATCTGGCGCACACAACGCTGGACGCGAAAGCAGATCTCCATTGCGCTGGCATTGGCCTGCCTCGTCGGCGTATGCACCGGACTTGCCTACGCATTTGATCCGGGATCCAGCCAGCAGCGCATGTTCCTGCGCGTTGGACTGCGTTATCTGGTCACCGGAGTCGCGGCACTGAGCATGGGCGTAGCGATCGCCCGCCGCTGGCCACGCGGTCGCCTTGGCCAGCAACTGACCGCGATCGCGTTGTGCGTCTATGGCCTGGACCTGCTCCACGTGTTTTCCGGATATGTCGCCCAGACAATCGGGACCCCGCTCTGGCCCTGGTTCCGGCAAACCAGCTTGCTGAGCCTGATCACGCAGATCTTCATCGGCTACGGCCTGGTCATCTGGTTGCTCGAGAACGAGCGTGATCGCGCCGAAAGTGCGACCGATGCCGCCGAGCGCCTGCGTCTTTTCGATCAGTTGACCGGCTTGCCCAACCGCTCGCAGATGCTCGATCACCTGGGACACCAGATGCAGCATGCGCAGGGCGCTGCCCTGCTCCTCGTGCGTCTCGACAATCTCGGCAATATCGCGGTCGCTTCGGGAATGGATGGAGTCGATGTAGCCCTGGCAAGCAGCGCCGAGCGGATCGAGGAGATAGCCCGGGCGAACGGGCTTGTTGCGGCTCGACCCGGCGCCGATCACTTCGCCGTGCACGGGGCCGGTTTCGGTGCCGATGGAGGTGCGCAGCGCGTCGCCGAACAGATTCTGGCCGCCCTTTCCCTGCCCTTGTTCTGGAGCGGGCGCGATCTCGCGCTGGAGGCGAGCGTCGGCATCGCCCTGGCGCCGCGCGATGCGCGGACTGCCGACGCCTTGCAGTCCTGCGCCGAAATGGCCAGGGCCAGGGCGCATCGCGACGGCGCGATGCGCTACCGCTTCTATGCGCCGGACCTCGACGCCGAAGCAAAGAGCCGGCTGGCACTCCAGTCCGAGCTGCGCACCGCGTTTGCCAACAGCGAGTTCAGGCTCGAGTTCCAGCCGATCCTCGATGGATGGAGTCTGGAAATCTGCGGCTTCGAGGCACTGGTGCGCTGGCATCACCCGCAGCGCGGACGCCTGCTGCCGGATGCATTCATCCATGAACTGGAACCGCTCGGCCTCATCGAAGCGCTCGACAAATGGGTCATCGAGCAAGCCTGTCTCGCTGCCCGCAACTGGCAGCGGGCCGATCACGAACCACTGACCGTCGCGGTCAATGTTTCCGCACACAGTTTCCAGCGCCGCGAGTTCGCCGCAATGATCGATGCGATTCTCGAACGCACCGGACTTCGCGCCGCCTGTCTCGAGATCGAGATCATCGAATCCATCGCACTGGAACACCCCGAGCGCGCCGCCCTGAGCATCGACCGCCTGCGCGAAATCGGCGTGCGCGTCATGCTCGATGATTTCGGCACGGGCTTCTCCTCGCTCAAGCACCTGCGACAATTGCCGTTCGACGGGCTCAAGATCGATCACAGCTTCGTCGTCGACGTGCTGATCGATCCACGTGACGCGGCGATCGTCCGCGCGATGCTGGCGCTGGCCCACAGCCTGGGCCTCGAAGTCGTCGCCGAGGGTATTGAAACGGCCGCCCAATTGGCCTGGTTCCAGGCGGCGGGGTGTGATCGCCTGCAGGGTTTCCATTTCCACCGCTCGATGGAACAGCAGGCCGTCATCGAGTTGCTGCAGTTGCATCCCCCGGTCGCAACCCCGCCTGTGGCCCAGGACATCGTCCTGTAGGCGACCGGGCTTGCCGGGCAATGCCAGTCATGTATCGGTCGCCTCCTGTTCCTATAATGGCGCCCCCGAACCAATCTGGCAGCCCGACATGATGAAGGCCCTGGTAAAACGCGAAGCCGGCAAGGGCATCTGGATGGAGCAGGTTCCGCTTCCGGAAATCGGCCCGAATGATGTGCTCGTCAAACTGGAGAAGACCGCGATCTGCGGCACCGACCTGCATATCTACCTGTGGGACGAATGGTCCCAGCGCACGATCAAGCCAGGCCTGGTCATCGGACATGAGTTTGTCGGCCGCATCGTCGAAATCGGTGCAGGTGTTCGCGGCTATGATGTCGGCCAGCGTGTGTCGGCCGAAGGGCACCTCGTCTGCGGCGTCTGTCGCAACTGCCGTGCCGGAAAACAGCATCTTTGCCCGAACACGGTCGGCATCGGCGTCAATCGCAATGGCGCATTCGCCGAATACATCGCGGTTCCCGGCTCGAACCTGTGGCCGATCCCGGACCAGATTCCGTCGGAACTCGCGGCGTTCTTCGACCCGTATGGCAACGCGGCGCACGTCGCCCTCGAGTTCGACCTGATCGGCGAAGACGTGCTGATCACCGGGGCCGGCCCGATCGGCATCATTGCAGCCGGAATCGCCAAGCACGTCGGCGCGCGCAATGTCGTGGTCACCGACGTCAACGATTACCGTCTCAAGCTTGCCGCCGACATGGGTGCGACACGCGTGGTCAACGTCTCGAAGCAATCCCTGGTCGACGTGGTCAAGGACCTGCACATCGAAGGCTTCGACGTGGGCATGGAGATGAGCGGCAATCCTCGCGCGTTCAACGACATGCTCGAATGCATGTACCACGGCGGCAAAATCGCCCTGCTCGGCATCCTTCCACGCGGTGCCGGCGTCGACTGGGACAAGATCATCTTCAAGGGACTCACCGTGCAGGGCATCTATGGCCGGCGCATGTACGAGACCTGGTACAAGATGACCCAGATGGTGCTCAGCGGATTTCCACTGCAGAAGGTGCTCACCCATCAGATCCATATCGACGAATTCCAGAAGGGCTTCGAACTGATGGAAGCCGGCCAGTGCGGCAAGGTCGTCTGCTCCTGGAACTAGCGACTTCGATGCCCAGTCCGTGACCGCGAACCGGCTCGAACAAATCGTCGACGCGCAACTGGGCACCGTTGCGGCCGGTCCATTGGCGGTGGCGCTGAGCGGCGGCATGGATTCCTCGGTCCTGCTGCACTGTCTCTCGCTCCTGCCCGCCGCGCGCGCGCGCGGCCTGCGCGCAGTCCATGTCGATCATGGCCTGCATGCGGACAGCGCCGATTGGGCGGCCCATTGCGAGCGACTGTGTGCGCGCCACGATGTTGCATTCGTCCGGGTGCAGGCGAAGGTCGAACGCGATCGTGGATTCGGCCTCGAGGGCGCCGCACGTCGTGCCCGCTTCGCCGCGCTGCAGGGCGCGCTCGAGGCCGACGAGATCGTCGTGTTTGCCCATCACCGCGAGGACCAGGCCGAAACCGTCCTGCTCAAGCTGCTGCGTGGCGCCGGCCCCGAAGGCCTTGCCGCGATGCGCGGGGTCCGGCCATTCGGCTGCGGCCTGGCCTGGCGACCATTGCTCGATGTTCCTCGAAGCCGGCTGCTCGAGCATGCACGCCAGTTCAAGCTCGACTGGATCACTGATCCAAGCAACAGCGATACGCGTATCGATCGCAACTTCCTGCGCATCGAAATCCTGCCGCGTCTGCGCGAGCACTGGCCGGAAACCGATACAAGCTTCAGCCAGAGTGCGCGCTGGATACTGGCTGCTGCGGATTTTGTCGATACGCAAGCAGAACAGGCGTTGGCGCGCGTGCAGGGGCTGGATCCGTCCACGCTGCACCTTCGCGAATGGCTGGACCTGCCCGAGGCCCTGCGCGATCCCGTGCTGCGGCGATGGCTGCGCGAAAACAACCTGCCGGAACCGACCCGCTATCAGGCCGGGGAATTGTTTCGTCAGCTCGCCTCAGCGGCCGTCGACAAACTACCCTGCTTGCGCTGGCCCGGCGCCGAGGTGCGTCGCTACCGGACCTTGATGTATGCCCTCAAGCCGTTGCAATTGCCCGATCCCGGCTGGGAGCACGCGTGGGATGGTGGCCCGCTTGAGCTGCCGGCGGCGGTGGGTACCTTGGCCATGATCCCGAATCCAGGTCATCCCGCCTCACCGGTCACGCCATCGTTGCGCGTGCGCTTCCGCCGCGGCGGCGAGACCCTGCGGCTCAACGCGGGTGGCTACCGGCGCGATCTGCGTGACCTGTTCCAGGAAGCGGGAATTCCACCCTGGCAACGCAGCCGCGTGCCGATGGTGTTCGATGCCAACGACGAGTTGCTTGCGATCGCCGATCTGTGGACGACGGATCGTGGCCGCGCGCACTTTGCCATGCTTGGTCATCGTCCGGCGTGGAATACGCATTGACCCTTTGGCGGGCGCAGGCTAGCCTTCGCCGCATGTCATCACCCCCTCCGCAAGATCCGAATCAGGTCGCCGAATTCGAGCAGTCGCTGGACGAGCTCGAACAACTGGTCACGCGCATGGAAGAGAGCGAGATGGGCCTGGACGATTCGCTGAAATCGTTCGAGCGCGGCGTCGCCCTCTACCGCAGTTGCCAGTCCGCGCTCGAGCAGGCCGAGTTGCGCGTCCGGCAACTGCTGGATCCGGGCAAGCCCGATTCCGCCGAGCCGTTCGATCCCGATACGCCGTAGCCTCTCGTCCGCCCGCAGCAACTTGGCCGCGCAGGAAAACGCCATCAATACTTCCACTCCCGCGAGCGACCTGTCGCCGGCACTGCGCGCGTTTGCCGCCCATGCGGACGAAGCGCTGGCACGCGCGCTCCCACCTGTCGAGCAGCCGCCGGCCCGTTTGCACCAGGCCATGCACTATGCGGTGACGGGCGGCGGCAAGCGCATGCGTCCGCTGCTCGTCTACGCGACCGGGACGGCGTTTGGCGCATCGCTTGCGCGCCTCGATGCGGCCGCTGTCGCGGTCGAGATCATCCACGCCTATTCACTGGTCCATGACGACCTTCCGGCCATGGACGACGACGCGCTGCGACGAGGCCGCCCAACCTGCCACATCGCGTTTGGCGAAGCGATGGCGATACTCGCCGGAGACGCCTTGCAGGCACTTGCATTCGAGATACTGACCGATGCGGGTCTGAACGGAATCGATGCAGCGACCCGACTCGAGATGCTGCGCGTCCTCGCCGGCGCCTGCGGCTCGCACGGCATGGCCGGAGGGCAGGCATTCGACCTGTCCGCGGTTGGCCAGCGGCTGAGCGTGGAGGAACTCGAACGCATGCATGTGCACAAGACCGGCGCACTGATTCGCGCATCGGTACGTCTCGGCGCACTGGCCGCAGGATGCACCGATGCTGGAACTCTGGATGCACTCGAAAGGTACGCTCATTGCGCCGGCCTGGCCTTCCAGATCCGCGACGACATTCTCGACATCGAGGGCAATCCCGCGCAGATCGGCAAGACACCTGGCAAGGATGCCGCCCAATCGAAACCGACTTATCCGGCAATCATTGGCCTGCAGGCTTCGACCAGGCATCTGGCCGAACTGACCGCGCAAGCCCTGCAATCGATTGCTCCGCTCGGCGAGTCAGCCAGGGACCTGCGCGACCTGGCCCGATTCATCGCCGAGCGGGAAAGCTGAGGATCTAGCTGACCAGACGCAGGGTCATCGGATAGCGGTAGCGCACGCCATTGTTGGCGTTTACCGCCGCGATGATCGTGAAGATCAACCAGTAGAAAAACAGGGCGAAGCCGAGTGGCACCGCGAGCAGCAGGCCGATGCCGACTGTGACGATCGAGAACAGCACGAGTCCGGCAGCCGCGATCAATACCGTGATGTTGAAGTTCAGTGCTTCCTTGGCCTGGTCAGCGGCGAAAGGAAGACTGTCGCGCTTGACCAGCCAGATGATCAAGGGCCCGAGCACGCAGCCAATGCCGGTAACGACGAAGGCGCTCAGGGCCGACAGATGACCGAGAAGTGCCCAGGTGCGTTCGTCGCCCGTCGGAGCAACCAGGGAGTCGGAACTGCCCTGCGATTCGACATCGACGTTCATGCGGTTCTCCTTTGCAGTGATGCACTGACACTGTGGTTGCGCGCAACGCCCGTTTCAAGCGCTGGAAGTCATGCTCCGGCGATGGTGAGGCGATCGAGCAGGATCGATCCGGTAAGGATATGCGATCGCGTATCGACATCACTGCCAATCGCGACGATGTTGGCGAACATCTCACGCAGGTTCGAAGCGATCGTGATCTCCTCGACCGCATGGACGATCTCGCCATCCTCGACCCAGAAGCCCGATGCGCCGCGCGAGTAGTCGCCGGTCAGCAACGAAACGCCCTGCCCCATCAGCTCGGTAACGACGAGACCGGTGCCCATACGCTTGAGCATTGCGGAGAAGTCGTCCGTGCCCGTCGCGACAATGAGATTGTGCACGCCACCAGCGTTGCCGGTGCTGCGCAGGCCCAGCTTGCGCGCCGAATAGCTGCCGAGCACGTAGCGTGCGAGGCGTCCGTCGACGACCAGATCCGAATCGCGCGTGGCAACGCCTTCGCTGTCGAAGTTGGCCGAGGACTGACCACGGCGGATATGCGGGCGCTCCGCGATCTGCATGAAATCGGGAAACACCGGTTTGCCGACATGGTCGACGAGGAAGCTGGCCTTGCGGTACAGCGCTCCCCCACTGACAGCCGAGATGAAATGGCCGATCAGGCCGCGCGCAACCTGCGGTGCGAACAGCACGGGACACTGGCGCGTGCCGAGCTTGCGTGCGCCAAGCCGGGCCACTGTGCGCTCGGCAGCACGGTGGCCGATCGACGCGACACCAGGGAAATCCGCAGCGCTGCGCACCGATTCGTACCAGTAGTCGCGCTGCATGCCCGCTTCGTCTTCGGCGAGCAGTGCGACCGAAATCATGTGCCGCGTATCGCGCTCACGCGAAAAGAAGCCGTTGGATGTTGCCCCAACCGCCAACGATGAACCCACTTGCACGCTGGCACCTTCCGAGTTGCTGATGCGTGGATCGAATCCGCGTCCGGCCTCCTCGCAACGCAAGGCAAGTTCGGTTGCTTCCTCGGTGCTGATGTCCCACGGGTGCCAGAGATCGAGATCGGCAAAATCGTGGGCGAGCAGATCAGGGTCGGCGAGACCGTTGCACGGATCTTCTTCGGTATGCCTGGCGATCGCGCAGGCGTGCTCTATGGTTTTCTCGATCGAATCCGGATTCAGGTCGGCCGTGCTTGCCGATCCCTTGCGCTTTCCGAAGTATACGGTGAGGGAGAGACCACGATCGCGGTTGTGCTCGATCGACTCTATCTCGCCGAGGCGCACGCTGACGCTCAGTCCGACATCGACACCGACACCCACATCGACCTCGCTCGCGCCCCTTGCGCGACAGCGACGCAGCACATCCTCGGTGAGCTCCGATAGCCGGTCGAGTTCGATCCTGCTGTCGTCATGAGTGGTGATTGCCTGATTCACGCCTTATCCTCTGTATCCGTTGACTGCCGTTTCGATGCGTCGAAGCGGCCATTGCCTGCAGAAAAACCGATGTCGCACGAAGAATCCGAAGACGCCTTCGATGGCCCCAGCCGCAGCCAGTTGCGACGGGACGCAATGGCGATCTACAAGCTGGCCGAGACCCTGGCCACGCTCACCGACGCGCAACTGACGCGCATTCCGCTGGAATCCGACCTGCTGGCTGAAGTCCGCCGTACACGCGGCATCCATCAGCCGATCGCGCGCAAACGCGAGACCCAGTACCTTGCCAAACTCCTGCGTCGACTCGAGAGCGAGGAAATCGATTCCGTCCGCACCGTTCTCGACATCGACAAGCAGCAATCGCACCGCGAGACCGCGGCCCTGCACCAACTCGAAGCCTTGCGCGATCGCCTGATTGCAGAGGGCGACAACGCACTCGATGAGGTGATCGCCCGACATCCGAATGCCGATCGCCAGCACCTGCGCAACCTGATCCGTCAAGCGGGCACCGAAGCACGCAAACAGAAACCGCCAAGAGCCTCACGTGAATTGTTCCGCACCCTGCGTGACCTGCAGGGCACCGAGCCCTCCAGCGCGGATTAGCTCAAGCCGCCGTTCCACCCACCGTGAGGTTGTCGATCTTCAGGGTCGGCTGGCCGACCCCTACCGGCACGCTTTGTCCATCCTTGCCACAGACGCCGACGCCCTCGTCGAGTCTCAGATCGTTGCCGATCATCGACACGTGCTTGAGCACCTCCGGGCCGGCACCGATCAGGGTCGCGCCCTTGACCGGGCGCGTGATCTTGCCATCCTCGATCAGGTAGGCCTCGCTCGCCGAGAACACGAATTTTCCATTGGTGATGTCGACCTGGCCGCCACCGAAGTTGACCGCATACAGCCCGCGCTTGACCGAGCCTAGTATTTCTCCTGGGTCATGCTTGCCGGCCAGCATGTAGGTGTTCGTCATGCGCGGCATCGGCAAGTGGGCGAAGGATTCGCGACGGCCGTTGCCGGTCGGTTTCACGCCCATCAGGCGCGCGTTGAACTTGTCCTGGATGAGGCCACGCATGATGCCGTCCTCGACCAGCACGGTGCAGTTCGTCGGCGTGCCTTCGTCGTCGACGCTGAGTGAGCCGCGACGTCCGAGCATCGTGCCGTCGTCGACGATGGTCACGCCTTTCGCGGCGACCCGCTGGCCCATGCTGCTGGAAAATGCCGACGTTCCCTTGCGGTTGAAATCGCCTTCGAAGCCATGGCCTATCGCCTCGTGCAGGAGCACGCCGGGCCAACCCGGACCAAGCACGACGGTCATGTTGCCCGCCGGCGCGTCGACCGCATCGAGATTGACCAGGGCCGTGCGCACCGCTTCGCGGGCAATCCGCCGCGCGCGATCATTTGCAAGCAGTTCGACCAGATCGTAACGTCCGCCGCCACCGCAACTGCCGGTTTCGCGTCGACCATTCTGCTCGGCGATCACCTGCACGTTGAATCGCACCAGCGGGCGCACATCGGCGGCGAGTGTGCCGTCGGATCCCGCCATCAGAACCGTATCGACCGTCGCCGAAATACTGACGATAACCTCGCGCACGCGCGCATCAAGCGAGCGAGCGTAAGCGTCGATCTCGCCGAGAAGCCGCACCTTGGCCTCGCTCGACATCGAATCGATCGGATCGATCGCCGGATACAGGGCGCGCGCTGACGACACCGCCAGCGGACGGCCGTTGCCATTCGATCCTTCTCGGGCAATGGCCCGCGCCGAACCAGCCGCTTCGAGAAGGGCCGGCATGACGATATCGTCCGAGTACGCGAATCCGGTCTTTTCCCCGGACAGCGCACGCACGCCGACACCCTGCTCGATCGAGTGACTGCCTTCCTTGACCAGACCGTCCTCAAGCATCCAGGCCTCGCTTCGCGAATGCTGGAAGTACAGATCGGCAGCATCCACCGCAGGGGTCATCAGGCGCGCGAATACGCGATCGAGATCGGCGGAGGCCAAGCCCCCCGGTCGCAGCAGACGCTGCTCGGCGAGAGCAATCATTTCGGTCATCGGATTTCACGCAGCAGCATGTCAGACACCGAGTAGTGGGGACGACTTGAGATGAAACAAGCGATATATTCGTAACATATTGATTATCTTAAAGATAACGACCAGCAAGCGAGGAAGCTCACGAAGAATTCGCGAGTTCAGTCTCGACCCGCACCGCAGCGTGACGCAAGCAGCTTGCGCGTGGTTGGATACGAATCGGCTTCCACGCCAGGCAACGAGAGCAACGCCGAACAGGCGTCGACCAGGTGCTCTTCCGGTTGTTGGCCCACGATGGGCCCGCATGCTTCAAGCAACAGCAGCATCTGTGGATGGGCAACCGGATCGGCAGATGCTGTTTCATCGCCGGATTCGTCAAGCGAGTTCTCAAGCAGCGGCACCGCTTCGTTGCAACGACCTTTGCCAATGAGGAATGCGGCAAGCGGAACACGCCAACCTCGAAGCGCTATCGGGTCGGTTTTGCCGACTTGTTCGGCCAGAGCCAGCGCCCCTCTGAAATCACGCTCCGCTCCTGCATCTGCACCGGCGAGCTCTTCGGCGATCGCAAGCTCACGCAAGGCCACGGCTGTCACGGGGGAAATCTCACCCTCGCGTGACTTCTGGATCTCGTAGGCGCGGCGCTGCCACTCCACGGCTTCCGCGTGCTTGCCCTGCAAGCTCAGCGCGCTGGCGAGATTCTGGCGGTCGTGCGCACTGCCCTGACCATTGTCATCGCGTTTGCGCGCCAGCACTTCGCGCAGTTGCAGTTCGGCCTCGGCGGCACGCCCGTCGTGGACCAGCGAATAGGCGAGGTTGTTTTTCGCAGTGAGCGCATCGGGATGGTCCTCCCCGAGCGCCGCGACCAGGTTCTGCACCACCGCTTGCTGCAGCGGCACCGCACCGGCGAAGTCGCGCCGCACGACCCGGATCAAGGCCAGCATGTTCAGCGCCTCGCTGACTTTCGGATGCTCCGGCGAAAGGTTCGCCCGGATGTTCGCCAGCGATTCCTTGCCAAGCCGCTCCGCATCATCGAGACGGCCCATGTCCGCGTAGACGCCGGCAAGATCGATCTTTGCGAATGCAACGATGGGATGTGACGCCCCGTAAATTCGCGTGCGGATCGCCAGCGCCCGCTCGAGCAGTCGGGCAGCCTCTTCATGATGTACAGAGCCGGAGAGGTGTACGCCCAGACTGATCAGGGTCGTCGCGACCTCCGCATCGTCGGGACCGAGCGCACTTTCGCGAATGGCCAGTACATGCCTGTACAGCGCGAGGGCTTCAGTGCGCCTTCCCATATCGTCGAGGTTCACGGCATAGCTGTCGAGATAGCGGGCAGTTTCGACGGCATCCTCGCCGAAGCGGATCTTCGCCGCCCGCGCCGCCTGGGCAAACAATACGTCGGCGGCCTTGAAATCACCCTTGGCAGCCTGCAGTGCTGCCAGGTGCGCGGTACTCTCGATGATCGCCGGATCGTCGCGCGACAATCTTGCAACGCGCAGGTCCAGCGCTTCGCGCAGTACGGGTTCGGCACGTCCGTATTCCGCCTTCAGGCGCAGGATGTTGCCGACCTGATCGAGACTTTCGGCTAACTCGCCCGATTCATCGTCGACGCGACGAGCGGCTAATGACTCCTCGGCCAACGACAGCGCGCGATCATAGTGACCGAGCGCCGCGTAGGTTGCAGCGATGGTATGGAGCAGGCGTGCGCGCACCGCAGTCTGAAGATGCATCGTTGCGTGCAGACGCGCACTTCCCTGGTCGAGCAGATCCTGTGCGCTCAATACCGCACCACGCGCTATCGCAGGGTCCGCGCCCTGAAACAGGTTGGTCAGGAATTGCGTGGTCTGCTGCGAGACTTCTGCCTCACGCGCTTTCGCACGCGCTTCGCGCAGAGCGAGCACACCGCCGCTTCCAACTGCAGTCAACACCGCCGCGAACATCGCCAATGGCCAGCGCCAACGCCACAAGATCTTCTTCAAGCGCTCGCGATGGCTGCCGATGCCGCTGCGTGGAGAACGTCGCGCAAGCCAATCGCAGAGATCGTCGGACAGCATCGCAGCGCCTGAGTAGCGCTCCGCTGGAAGCGCCATGACGGCTTTGTCGAGAATGTGACCGAGATCGCCGTGCCGCGCCACCTCACCATCCGCTGCGGCAAGCACGAGTTGCCGCAGCACTGCGCCAAGCTGATAGACATCCGTGGCGGTGGTGATATCACCCCCCTCGCGCTGCTCGGGGGCGGCGTAGGCGGGGGTCATCGCCGCCAACGTCCGCGTTTGCTGTCCAGGCTGCGGGTCAAGCAGACGCGCAATTCCAAAGTCCAGCAGGCGTGGCCGTCCGTCCGCATCGACCAGGAGGTTTGCTGGCTTCAGGTCCCTGTGTATCACCAGATTGCGATGCGCAAATGCCACCGCTTCGCAAATGGGCACGAACAGGCGCACGCGCGCGGCAACATCCAGCTTGCGAGCCTCGCACCAGACATCAATCCGCTGCCCATCGATGTACTCCATGGCAAGCCATGGGCGGCCATCGGGTCCGACACCGCCATCGACCAGATGCGCGATGTGCGGGTGCGAGAATCGCGCGAGAATCTGTCGCTCTCGAAGGAAACTGCGCGCAAGTTCCGGAGAAAGCGCACCCTCGCGCACACGCTTTATCGCCACCTGCTGCTCGAAGCCACCCTCGACACGCGCTGCCAACCATACTTCACCCATGCCTCCCAGCCCCAGTTTGCGCACGGGGCGAAAGGGACCGAGCTGGGGCGGCAACGCGGTTGGCTCAGGCGCACTGAGCAGGTCCGCTTCGTCAGTGTGCTGCAGCAACGAACGCAGGTCGGCCTCGAAGGCGTCATCGTTTGCCGACAGTCGCGCTATCTCCGATTCGCGCTGAGACAAGTCCAGATCGACCACACGATGAAAGGCCTCGCGCATGCGGGCAAAACGTTCGCTTGTATCGGTGGACTGCGGATTCATGCCTGCACTTACGTCGTCCGTGGCCAAACCCGACATCAGGCTTCCATGCGTTTGCGCAGCCAAGCCCGCGCAAACGCCCAGTCGCGATAGACCGTGCGTTCATCGATCTCGAGCAAACGGGCCACTTCACTGACTTCCAGCCCGACGAAGTAGCGCAGCTCCACGATATGTGCGATGCGCGGATCCAGTTGGGCCAGGGCGTCAAGCGCCTGATCCAGCGCAGGAAGTTCGGTTTGGGCGTCGATCGGCAGGGCCATGGCCTCGACGAAATCCGCGCGCTGCCACTGCCCACCTCCGCGCTTTTCACGCAGTTGGGCGCGTGCACGATCAATCAGGATCTGCCGCATCAACTTGGCCGCCGTGGTGAACAGGTGCTTGCGGTCGTGGATATTGAGCTGGCTCGCGCCGAGCAGCCGCACGAACACATCGTTGATCAGGGCGGTGGGTTGCAAGGTCTCATGGCCTGCATTCGCCCGCAGCTCGTGAGCGGCGATGCGGCGCAATTCTGCCCAGACTTCGGGCAGCAAGGTATCCAGCGAAGTGCTGTCACCCTCCTGCCACCGATGAAGCAAGCGGGTGATCTCCCCCTCTGGATCGCTCATTGCCTCTGCCGTCATGGACCGATTCTATCCTTTCATGTCAGGTCCGCGTGGCAACGACGTATGTCCGGTGAAAGGCACGCGCCGCGTGTCACGAGACTTGCCATCAGGGCCGCCATGAAAACGACTCGTTTGCCTGCTTCCTGCAAGACAGCTCAAAAATGCCGTGTACGTCTCCACGGTCGTCGAAGCCTCCTGTTCTGGCTCCCCGCATTGGCGGCCATGGCGTGGGGCTCCACCGCGCAAGCTGACAATGCGACGGTTGGCAACGGCACGCCTGCCAGTTGTACCGAAGCCGCGTTGAACGCCGCGCTGACTCAGGTGGTCGTGGGGGACCAGGCGCCCGGCGGTGTGCTCACTTTCGCCTGCGGCACGCAGCCCCACGCCATTGTCGTGACCTCCCAGAAGTCCCTCGAAGGCCAGGTCACGATCGACGGCGGTGGCCTCATCACCCTGGATGGGCAATATGCCACTCGACACTTCAACGTCTTCAGGACCCAGCCCGAGGATCAGACCGCAGTCCTGCTGAAAGACATTACCCTGCGCAACGGGTACGCCGACTACGGTGGCTCGGTGTATGTTGGCGAGGGCACCCGCCTTGACCTGCTGCGCGCGACCTTCGTCAGCTCCATAGCCGCTTACACCGGTGGCGCCGTCGCCAGTGCGGGCAGTTCCCTGCTCAACGTCAACGCATCCGTGTTCTACACCGGCTCTGCCCAGGCAGGCGGAGCGATCGCCAGTTATGGGGTCGCCAACATTGCCGACAGCGTGTTCTCGTCAAATTTCGCCTACTCGTCACAGGCTGGCGGGATCAGTCACGACGGCGGCGCCATCGCGAGCTTCATCGACAGCCTGCTTGTGGAGCGAAGTCAGTTCCTCGGCAACGTCGCAGACTACGGCGGCGCAATTTCCAATAATGGCACGCAAGCCACGCTGCGCGACTGCCGCTTCGTGGGCAACAGTGCCAGCATGGGCGGCGCATTGTACTTCGAGGCGTCGTCCAATCCGGCTCTGATCGCCGGCGGCCACTTCGAGAACAACGCCGCGGAGTTCTTCGGTGGTGCCATCAATTCGAGCGCACCACTGAACGTCGACCGCAGCCTGTTCAAGGACAACCGCGCGAGTGCTGGCGGTGCGGTCGATCTCTTCAGCTCCGGCAACAGCGTGCTGGCACGCAGCACGTTCAGCGGCAATACGGCCAATTTCGGCGGCGCCATTCTCGGTTCGGGGACGACAGGCTTGTCCGGAACACTCAACCTTTCGCAAGTGACGACCTCGGGCAACAGCGCAAGCAGCGGCAACGGCGGCGACTTGTACCTGCTGGATGGCTTCGGTATCGGCGTCCAGGTGTTCGACTCCACCCTGATGAACGCCTCTGCCGCCAGCGGCAGCAGTTTGTACGTTGGCCAGGATTCGGTTGTCCGCGTCGGCAGCAGTCTTGTCTGGGCCAGTAACGGCGTCGCGTGCACGGTGGCAGCCGGTGGCCAGCTGACTACGCTGGATCACAACGTGGCACCCGCGAGCTGCGGATTCGGCGCTGCCAGTGACCTGATCGTCGCCAGTTTCGCCCAGTTCGGTCTCGGCGCGCTCGCTGACAACGGCGGCGGTTTGCCCACGTTTCTGCCGCGGCCCGGAAGCCCCGCCATCGACCGTCGCATCGGTTGTTCCGCCGCTGAGGATGGTGATGCACGCCGCTTGCCGCGCCCTGCGGATGGTGACGGGAATGGCAGCCTGGACTGCGATGCAGGCGCCGTTGAGCGCCAACCCGTGGAGGTTGTGGACGACCGCATTTTCGCCGACGGTTTTCAGTCGCCGTGAAAATGTGACGTCAAGACGATGCTGTTTCGGCAGCCCTGCGATGGAAACAGGGTGCTGTCAGTCGCGCGGCACAAACGACGTACGTATGGGAAAGGGCGGCATCCGCCGCACCTGCGGAGTTCAGGGAGTTCAGCATGTCACGTTTCGTTCTCACCCTTGCCTGCCTTCTGCTTGCGTGCCGCGCGTACGCTGCAGTGCTCATGGTGGATACCACATCGGATGCACAACTGATGGCGTGCGATGCAGCGCTTCCAGGCGATTGTTCGCTGCGAGGCGCAATCGCCAAGGCAAATTCGATTGCGGGCGCCGATACGCTGGTATTCGGCCTGGTCGAATCGGATCCGGGCTATCAGGTTGCAACCGCCCACTGGCGCATTGCCCCGGCGTCGACCCTGCCGCTCATCCAGGACGATCTGACCATCGATGGCTACAGTCAGGCCGGTGCATTGGCCAACACGCTTGCTCCTGATCAGGGCGGCAGCAACGCGGTGCTGAAGATCGAGCTGCATGGTTTCGGCAGCAGCTCGCAGGCAGGGCTCGATGTCGGCAACGGCAATCCACATCTTGTGGTTCGCGGACTGGCAATCAACAATTTCACGATAAACCTGCAGTTGCAGTCCCCGGGCCCGCATGTCGTGGAAGGCTGTTTCATCGGCACCGACGTCACCGGGATGCTAGGCGTGTCGGCCAGTGGCAACTCGTACGGGATCCGTCAACGTGGACAGGCCACCATCGGCGGCACTCTGCCCGCCGCGCGCAACGTCATCGCCGGCAACGGTTATATCGACCTGTGGGACGAAAGCGCGACGAGCACCACGCAGCCGAGCGTCGTCCAGGGCAATATTTTTGGCCTGGCAGCGGACGGCAGCACGGTATTGCCTGGCCAGGACTATGGTCTCTACATCACCAACCCGGTCCAGGGCAGCGTGATTGGCGGCGCCAGCGTAGCGTCACGCAACCTGTTTGCTGGCATCGAGACCAGCGCGATCTATTTCACGGGCAATACCGGAGCAGCGAACGCGACGCCGATCCGCATCCAGGGCAATGTCTTCGGCACCGACTGGAGCGGTACGTTGGCGCGCCCGAACGGCTATTTCCCCTCCTCCCCGATCCAGCCGCAACCGACCATCGTGATATTTCGCAGCGGCGCATGCGGCGTCGTGATCGGCGGGGATGCGCCCGGCGAAGGCAACCTGATTGCCAACGGCGCTGGGGCCGGCGTACTCATCTCCACCTGCGCCAGCGCGGCCATTCTCGGCAACGCCTTCCGCGGCAATCGCATCGGCCTTGATCTATCCCCGTTCAGCCTCGCCGACGGCGCCACTCCCAACGATGCCGGCGACGCCGACGCGGGTGCCAACCGACTGCAGAACTCACCAGCCATCGAGCAGGTGACCTATCTGGATGCAGGCGCGACGATGAAAATCGACTACCGTGTCGACAGCCTGCCCGCACATGCAGCCTACCCACTGCGTGTGGATATCGGCGGCGGATCGAGCGGCCAAATGGAGGTGACTGCATTCATCGACAGTGTTGCCGAAGTCGATGCACAAAGCCTGCGCACGGTCAGCCTGCCGACCGCTGCATTCGCAGGCCTGGCACCGGTACTGACGACTACCGATGCCGATGACAATACCAGCGAGTTCGCCTCCGACACCCTTTTCGAATACGGCTTTGACCCATGATGAACACCACTCCGCTGAAACTTGCCCTGCTCGGCCTGTGTTTGAGCGTTGATGCCAGTGCAGCCGAGTGGTTCGTCTCGCCCACCGGCAGCAATACCAGCGGCAACGGCACCTTCGTACAACCCTTCCGGACGATCGGCCACGTGCTCGCTCCCGGCAACGACATCGTGCATGCAGGCGATACCGTGACATTGCGCGGGCCAGCCGGCAACAACACCTATCCGGAATGCGAGGTTCGTCTTCGGGTGCCGCTCACGCTGCGTTCGCACGCGGGCGAAATGGCGCATATCCACTGCGACATCACCAATATCGATACGGTGGCGGTACAGATCGATCCGGAAGCCTCCGGATCACGCCTGTCTCGCCTCGAGATCAGCGGCGGCTACTACTACGGAGTGTTCCTGCAGACCGATTGGGAACAGGGGACGAACGAATCAGGGCACGGCCCACTCGATGTCATCATCGAAGACTCGAGGATCCACGATACCGGCCGCGATGCGATCAAGATCACCCCGCATTCGGACCGCACGACGATTCGTCGATGCGAAATCTGGAACAGTGGCGCGATCTATCCACCGGGCACGCCGCTCGACGACAAGAACGCCGAGGGAATCGACAACGTCAACGGTTCCGGCATGGTGGTGGAAGACAATTACATCCATCACACCGCAACCACCGGGGTCTACTTCAAGGGCGGCGCCGCCGACGTGATCGTGCAGCGCAACCGCATCGAGAATCCCGGCTTGGCCGGGATCCTGGTCGGATTCGATACGAGTCCGGAGTTCTTTGACCTGGACAGCAACCCGGGGTACTACGAAGCCATCGGCGGCATCGTGCGCAACAACATCGTTGTTGGCGGCAATTATTCCGGCATTGGACTGTATGCCTCACGCGATGCCATTGTCGTCAACAACACGCTGATCGATACCGCCGCACTGGGCCATGCTGCCATCTACTTCGGCGTGACGTTCCAGGATTGGGACGAGAATGCGCTGCGCCCAGCCAACATCCGTCCGCTGATCCGCAACAATCTGATCGTGCAAGACGGCCGTCCCTGCATCGCGATCCGTTATTCCGACGAACTGGGTGGCTTGTCCGGACTCGATGGCTCGCCAGGCACGGACTACAACGCGTTCAACAATGAGCAGGGCGCATGCGCGTTCAGCGACTCGCGCCCGGGCAGCCCGCTCGACAATGGCGGCAACCTCGCGCAATGGCGATCACATACCGGCACGGACATGAACAGCCTGGAAGCGGCACTCGGCCTGGCCCCGGACGGTCACCTGCTGCCGGGCAGTCCGGCAATCAACGCTGGTCAGACGCGACCCGAGGTCATCGACGACATCGACCGCCAGCCGCGTACTGGCGCGTATGACATCGGTGCAGATGAGGTCGCCAGCGAGGCAATCTTCAGCGGCGGTTTCGAGGCGCAGTAGCGCAGCGCCGCCGCGCAGCCGACATCGGTCAGGCTGGCGCAATTCGCGGCACCTCCGGCAGGATGCATTGCAGGTGCTCATCGCGCCTGAGCCTTCTCCCCGCTACACTACGCAGCCTTCCTTCCCCGCCCAGCTGCCGATCACGGCCGACGGCGCATCGAGAATTCCATGTCCGACCCGGCGCCCCCCGTCACGCCCGCCATTTCCACTTTCAAGGATCTTGCGCTCAGCGAACCGCTGCAACGCGTGCTTGCCGACGTCGGTTACGAGTCGCCATCGCCGATCCAGGCGGCAACGATTCCGCACCTGCTCGAAGGCAAGGACGTACTCGGCCAGGCCCAGACCGGCACCGGCAAGACCGCCGCTTTCGCCCTGCCGATCCTCAACAACCTCGATCTGCGCAAGACCAAACCCCAGGCGCTGGTGCTCGCTCCTACGCGCGAACTGGCCATCCAGGTCGCCGAGGCGTTCCAGCGCTATGCCGCGCACTTGCCGGGGTTCCACGTCCTGCCGATCTACGGTGGCCAGGCATATGGTCCGCAGCTCGGTGGACTGCGTCGCGGCGTGCACGTTGTCGTCGGCACGCCGGGCCGCGTCATCGACCACCTCGAACGCGGATCGCTCGATCTCTCGGAATTGACCTGCCTGGTGCTCGACGAAGCCGACGAGATGTTGCGCATGGGCTTCATCGACGATGTCGAGGCCGTGCTCAAGAAAACCCCGCCGACACGCCAGATCGCCCTGTTCTCGGCGACCATGCCGACCCAGATCCGGCGCATCGCCCAGACCCATCTGCGCGAGCCGGTCGAGATCACGATCAAGTCGAAGACGACCACGGCGGCGAAAACCCGGCAGCGTTACTGGCTGGTCAGCGGCATGCACAAGCTCGACGCGTTGACCCGCATCCTCGAAGCCGAACCATTCGACGGCATGATCATCTTCGCGCGCACCAAGGTCGCCACCGAGGAACTTGCCGAACGCCTGCAGGCACGCGGTCTTGCCGCCGCGGCGATCAACGGCGATCTTGCCCAGGCGCAGCGCGAGCGCGCGATCCAGCAACTCAAGGATGGCAAGCTCGACATCCTCGTCGCCACCGATGTCGCCGCGCGCGGCCTCGATGTCGAGCGCATCAGCCACGTGCTCAACTACGACATCCCCTACGACACCGAATCCTACGTGCATCGCATTGGTCGTACCGGTCGCGCCGGACGCGAAGGCGATGCGATCCTGTTCGTGACGCCACGCGAACGCAACATGCTGCGCCAGATCGAGCGCGCGACGCGCCAGCCGATCGAGATCATGGACCTGCCCTCGGTCGAGACTGTCAACGACCGCCGCATCACGCGTTTCAAGGACCGCATCACGACTGCGCTGGCGGCCAGCGATCTCGCGATGTTCCGCAGCGTGATCGAGCAATACGAGAGCGAGCACGATGTGCCGGCGATCGAGATCGCCGCTGCCCTCGCGCGTCTCGCGCAGGGCGACAAGCCATTGCTGCTCGACGCCAAGGCAAAGCCCGAGCGGCGCGAATTCGATCCGACCGCGAGCCGCGAACGCAAGGAATTTGCCAACCGCAGCGAGCGTGGACGCGACGACCGCCCGAACCGTGGCGAGCGCCCGGAACGCGCCGAACGCAGCGAACGCCCGCGGGCTGATCGCCCGCCGCATCCACGCGCCGCGCGCACCGAAGCCTTCAGCAATCCGGCCGAGGATGGGCGCAAGCGCGTGGCGGAAACCCGCGAGCCACGCGCGCATGCCGCGTCCGAACACCGACCGGCCGAACCCGGCATGGAAACCTTCCGCGTCGAGGTCGGCCACATGCATGGCGTCAAACCGGGCAACATCGTCGGTGCGATCGCCAACGAAGCCGAACTCGACAGCAAGCACATCGGCCGCATCACGATCCGCGAAGATCACAGCCTGGTCGATCTGCCCGAAGGCATGCCGTCGGAGATCCTCCAGATCCTGAAGAAATCCTGGGTTGCCGGTCAGCGCCTGCGCATCACGCGCGGCACCGCCGGAGAACCTCGCGGCAGCAATGACGATTCAGCTGAACGCGGTCCGCGGCCGCCTCGTGCGGGCAAGCCTGCGGCGCAGTATCCATCGAGCGGACCGAACAAGGGCAAGCCGCGCAAGAAGTTCTGACCCGCTGCAGTCGGCTCGTTCGAGGCGTTCTACGGCCGACTGTCGGCCGAATAACCGCCGTCGATGCCCTTTGTCGCATAGGCCACGGCATCGTGCGGATGCAGGCTTTCGAGATGGGCGGCACGCAGCCAGAAATCGAGGATGCGTTCATCGTCGTCGAGCGCCTGCTGCATGCGCCGGGCGGCATCCTCGCAGAACATCAGGTTCTGTCCGTTGAGCAAGGCGAAAGCCTGTTCGTCTTCACGCTTGACGGCGGTCTGGACCGGAGTACGCAGCGCCTGCTCGATCAGGTCGATCAGGTCGACGATCGGAATATCGAAGCCGGCGGCGAGTCGCACACGAACGCGCGCGCTGCTGCGCTGGCTGTGCGGTGTGGCGCGTATGCCGGTTTCCTTGCCCAGCCATTCGAGCACTGCAGCTCGATCGAGCGCCTTGTCCTCGCTGAAGTCGGCTGCAAACTGCTCCTGGATCAACTGTCGGGCAAGCGCGGCCGAACACGGGCAAGTACTCGAATAGAGCACTTCGGTCTCGAGCTCGAATGCGAACGCACCGTCCTGCATTGTCGCGTCGACAACAACCGGGTAGGTCTTCCAGCCACTGTTGTCACTTGCCAGCGCCGCGCGCCTGACCATATGGTCGAAGCGGATGCTGATGCGCGCACGATCGGAAAGCTCGGCGTGCGAGTCGAGAAAATCGCGCAGCAGCCGACGCAGCGAGCACGGCGTCAGCAGCTCGTCCGACAGATGTCGATCGACATGCAGGTAAAGCCGCGACATGTGGATGCCGCGCGCCTCGGCGCGTTTCAGATTCACGAAAGCGGCGACGCGCGCCGGCGACTGCACGACATCGCCCTGCGAATTCGCCAAGCGCACCGGCACGGCAATCTCCTCCATGCCAACCCAGTCGAGGCGGCCTGCCGCGCCCACATCGGCCTCGGTGGCGATATCGGGCATGACGCGGGCGGAATGGGCAGTGGTGGTCATTGGAGCGTCCGCTTCATGGCTGGGTGGGTATCGGCCGACGCCGACACAGAACCGCAGATCTGGGGTGATCCGCCGGATGGATCAAGGGGCGCAGGTCACAAAATCAGCCCACGGACTGCATGCGCCGGGCCGCGCGCCAACCTATCCAGGCACTGGACAGTGGCAGCCGGTCGAGATTGCGGCCCGCTTCGGCCAGCGGATCGGAAGCTCCCGCCGCCCGGCGACTCCGGTACCGATCAACGTGCAGGCCCAGCGCCACCATCGGTGAAAGGCCGCGTTGGCTGGTCGTGCGCATCATCTCTGCGAGCGCCGCGAAATGTTCACGCAAGACTGCATCACGCTGCTTCCCCGGATGCTCGATCTCGCTCCTCGAAAGCTGGTGCCGGGCCAGCAAGTCGAGTGGCAGGGGCAGCCGGTCGCTGGCCAATGCCTCGTTCAGCCGCAGCGTCTCCTGCACGGCACGCGACAGCGTCGCAGCCTGTGCACTGGCTTCGATATCGAGCTTCGAATGCAGGCTCGCCTCGATCACGGCCAGCGGCAGGTGGAACCCACGATACCTGTCGAGCAGATCCGTCATGCCGGACGCGGGTGCGGCATCACGCTGCGCCAATGCACCGGCGATGAGCGCGGTCCAGGCACCGGCGGGAAGTTGCCTGACCGGCGCATGGCGAAGCAGCACTTCGCACAGGGGATGACGCGCGTCGCCGGCCGCAAGGGTAGTCAGCTCCCCCGCCCACCATTGCAGCTTCGTCGTCGCGACTTCGGGTTCAACGATATGAAAGGCGGCGTGCGCAAGCTCATGGGACAGGCAGGCCAGGGCCGACAGCGGCGCACGCAGCAACGGCTGCGCGTAACGCAGGGCGAGGGCAAGCTCAGGATGGGCAACGGCCCACTTCAGCTCGAAGCTCGACAACGCCTCAGCGGACATCCCGGTCCGGATGCAGGCAGGATCGCAGGGCAGCGACATCGTCGGCGATCGCATCGGCGCCCCAATCACGCGGATCGCCGCCGTTGAGATAGCCCCAGGCTGCCGCGATCGTGCGTGTTCCCGCGGCACGTCCTGCCTCGATATCGCGCAGGTCATCGCCGACAAACAGTGTTCGTGCCGGATCGGCATCGAGCAGGTTGCAGGCAAGCACGACGGGGGCCGGGTCGGGTTTGCGCGTGGCCAGCGTGTCGCCAGCGACCAGTGCTCCGCAGCGGCCTTCAAGGCCGAGCTGTCCGATCATCGGCGTGGCCAGCCATCCGACCTTGTTGGTCACGATGCCCCAGCCGATGCCGCGCGCTTCAAGATCGCGGAGCATGTCGTCGATGCCAGGATAGAGGTGCGTCGAGGCATTGCCACGTTGCGCGTACAGATCGAGGTAGCGAGGCAACAACTCCTCGATGCGCGTCTCGTCGAATCCGGTCAGGCCGCAGCGCAGGATCGCGCGCCCGCCAGCCGAAACCACCCGGCTGACCGCAACCGGATCCGGTGCGGCGTGACCGATCTCGGCGCACAAGGTCGCCAGCGCGGCGACCAGGTCGGGCGCCGAATCGGCAAGGGTTCCATCGAGATCGAAAAGCACCGCCTGCAGCGATGCGGCGCCGCTCATGCCGGCTTGACCGCGCAAGCGAGATAGTTGATCGCAACCGAATCGCTGAGCCAGGCCTTGCGCGTCAGCGGGTTGTAGCCGATCCCACGCAGGTCTTCGAGGACCAGTCCCGCGGCGCGCAGATCGGCGGCGAGCTCGGAAGGCTTGATGAACTGTGCGTAGTGATGGGTTCCGCGCGGCAGCAGGCGCAACACATGCTCGGCACCCACGATCGCGGCCGTGAACGACGGCAGTGTCCGGTTGAGCGTCGACACGAACAGGCGGCCGCCCGGCTTGAGCAGGTCGGCACAGGCCCGGATCACACTGGCAGGATCGGGCACATGCTCGAGCATTTCAAGACAGGTGACGACATCGAACTGCGCGCCCATGTCGAGCGCAAGCGACTCGACGCTGACCTCGCGATAGTCGACCTCCAGGCCGCTTTCAAGCAGGTGCAGTCGCGCCACGTCAAGCACGGCCGCAGCGAGATCGATGCCGATCACGTTCGCACCCGCCCGTGCAATCGATTCGCTGAGCAGGCCGCCGCCGCAACCGACGTCGAGCGCGCGTGCACCCTTGATTGCGACCCGATCGGCGATATAGGCGAAACGCACCGGATTGAGATCGTGCAACGGCCGCGACTCGCCATCGGCATCCCACCAGCGGCTTGCCAGGCGTTCGAACCTGGCGACTTCAGCAGGATTGACGTTGGTCGTGGTCATGCCTCACCTCGTCGCGATGCGGTCGCGCCAGCTTCGCGCCTTGCCGAGGATTTCGCCGGTATCCATGCCGGTCAGCTCGCGGTCGCGGAGCTTGCGCACACCGGCGATCCAGACGTCGCTGACCTGGTGACGCCCGGCCGCGTAGATCAGTTGCGAAATCACGTTGTACAGCGGCTGGCTCTCGATCGTGCCGAGATTCACCGCCGCCAGGTCGGCCTGCTTGCCGACTTCGATCGAGCCGATGCGTTCGCCCCAGCCCAGTGCACGCGCGGACCCGATCGTCGCTGCGCGCAACACGCTCACGGCGCTCATCGCCGCCGCGTCATTCGCAACCAGCTTGCCGACCAGGGCGGCCGAACGCATCTCGCCGAACAAGTCGAGATCATTGTTCGATGCACAGCCATCGGTGCCGATCGCGAGATTGACGCCGGCCCGGCGGATCGCCTCGGCCGGGCAGAAACCGCTGAGCAGTTTCATGTTCGATTCGACATTGTGCACAATCGAAACGCCGTGCGCGGCACAGTCGTTGATCTCGGCTTCGGAGAGCTGGGTCATGTGCACCGCGATCAGGCGTTCGTTGACGAGGCCGATCTGCTTGATCCGTGCGAACGGACGCATGCCGAAATCGCGCAGGCTGTCGTTGATCTCGTCGGCGGTCTCATGCAGATGAAGGTGCACCGGCAGATCGAGCTGATCGGAAAGCAGGCGAATGCGCTCGAAGCTTTCGTCGGATACCGTGTAAGGCGCATGCGGCGCGAACGCCGTGCCGAGCAGCGGTTCATCGCGCAGCGTGTCGTGGACGCCGAGCGCCTTGTCGAAATACTCGTCGCGACTCCGTGCCCATGGCGTCGGGAACTCGATCACAGGCAAACCGATCCGGCTGCGAAAGCCGTGCCTGCGATAGGTCGCCGCCTGCACATCGGGGAAGAAATAGTTCTCGTTGCAGCAGGTCGTGCCGCCACGGATCATCTCGGCGATGGCCAGTTCGACGCCGTCGCGCACGAATTCCGGCCCCATCACCCGTGCTTCGGCCGGCCACACGTGCTCCTTCAGCCAGACCATGAAAGGCACATCGTCGGCCAGCCCGCGCATCAGGGTCATCGGGTTGTGCGTATGCGCGTTGATCAGCCCCGGGATCAGCGCGTGCTCGCCAAGCTGGACGCGTTCACGCGCGGTGAACTGCTGGCGCGCGTCGGCGATCGGAACGATGGCGACGATGCGATCGGCGTCGACGACCACCGCATGCGATTCAAGCACCTGGCCTGAAGGCTCGACCGGTACCACCCAGCGAGCCTCGATCAGCAGGTCTACCGCCCTGGGCAAGGTCATGCGACCTCAATCACTTGACCCGACCGACGTATTCGCCGGTACGCGTATCAACCTTGACCACTTCGTTCTGGTTCACGAAGAGCGGAACGCGCACGACTGCTCCCGTCTCGAGCTTGGCCGGCTTGCCACCGCCACCCGAGGTGTCGCCGCGTACGCCGGGATCGGTTTCGACGATCTGCAGCTCGACGAAATTCGGCGGTGTCACGTTCAACGGCGCCCCGTTCCACAGGGTCACGATGACCATCTCGTTGCCCTTGAGCCACTTCGCCGCATCGGCCACCGCGTTTTCGTCAGCGGCGATCTGCTCGTGATTGGTCGGATGCATGAAATGCCAGAACTCGCCGTCCGAGTAGAGAAACTCCATGTCGGTATCGACGACATCGGCCGCCTCGACCGTGTCGGTCGATTTCATCGTCATTTCGACGGTGCGTCCGGTCTTGAGGTTGCGGTACTTGACCCGGGTGAAGGCCTGGCCCTTGCCGGGCTTGATGAAATCGGTGTCGATGATCGTGCAGGGGTAACCGTCCACGATAATCTTGAGGCCGTTCTTGACGTCATTCATTCCATGTGAGGCCATGGAGCGCTCCTGTTGCGTGAGGACAAGCCGCCCGTGCAAAGCGGCTAGAATAGGGAATTCGTTGACCGGGATGCCCGGAACCGATCGACAATGATACCTGCAAGCCCGCTTTTCTCACAGATTCCCCTGCCCCGTACGGCCGAGCGCAACTCCCGCTGGCAGCAGCATTGGCGTGATGCGATCACCGATCCGGTCGAGCTGCTGCGACTGCTCGGCATCGAGTCGCAGGCCGGCGTATTGCTGGCGGGCGCGGATACCGGGTTTGCGGTCCGCGTTCCGCGCGGATTCGCGGCACGCATGCGTCCTGGCGATCCTGCCGATCCGCTCCTGCTCCAGGTGCTGCCTGGAGCCGATGAACTGCTGACCACGCCGGGCTATTCGATCGATGCGGTCGGCGACATGGCCGCGCGCACCGTCGCGGGCGTGCTGCACAAGTACGAAGGGCGCGCCCTGCTGATCGCGACAGGCTCGTGCGCGATCAATTGCCGCTACTGCTTCCGCAGGCATTTCCCGTATGCCGAGGAGACCGCGGCCACGGCGCACTGGCGGGCGGCCATCGATCACCTGGCCAGCGACGCCTCGATCAGCGAGGTCATACTTTCCGGCGGCGATCCGCTTTCCCTTGCGACGGCGAAACTGGCCGAACTGACCGACGCCCTCGCGACGATCCCGCATGTCCGCCGCTTGCGCATCCACACCCGTCTTCCCGTGGTGCTCCCACAACGCATCGATGCCGAGCTGATCAACTGGATGGACGGCCTGCCGCTGCAGAAAATCGTTGTCCTGCACGCCAATCACGCCAACGAGATCGATCCGGCTGTGGCCGAGGCCTGCCGCAAGCTGGCACGTTCGGGCGTGACCCTGCTCAACCAGTCGGTCCTGCTTCGACGCATCAACGACAACGTCGATGCCTTGGCCAGCCTCGGCGAGACGCTGTTTGCCTGCGGCGTTCTGCCCTACTACCTGCATCAACTGGACCGGGTCCAGGGCACCGCGCATTTCGAGGTCGCCGACCAGGCCGCCCTCGATCTCATCGATGCGCTGCGCGCGCGGTTGCCGGGATACCTGATACCGCGCCTGGTCCGCGAGACAGCCGGGGCAGCGAGCAAATTGCCCGTGTGAGTCGCAAACTTCCACCAAAATCCGCTGGAGTATGGAAATAGGTCGATGAATCCGGTACAAGTTTGAGTCTTGGTCGTCCCTCGCATGACGACCAACCGTGCCATGCGCACCCTTCCTGAAAGCGCTTATTTCATGACCAAGCCAGACAACGTGATCAAGCTGTTGCTGATCGAGGATTCGCCCGACGAAGCCGAACAGATCATCAGCATGTTGCGCAACGGAGGAATCGCCGTCCGTCCGTCGCGCGCCGCCAACGAGGCGGAACTGGAAGATCTGCTTGAGCGCCAGACCCCGGACATGATCCTTTGCAGCCTAGGCAGTCGCGACCTGCCGCTGCGCCAGTCCGCCGAAGCGGTCAACCGCAGTGGCAAGGACATCGCACTTGTCGTCTACGGGTCGAGCATCGCCGACAACGACGTCGTCGAGGCATTCCGCGATGGCGCCAGGGCCCTGGCACTGCAGAATCGACCTGACCACCTGCAGATGATCGTGCGGCGCGAATTCGAGGCGCTGACCATGCGTCGCAGCGTACGCCGCCTTGAAAACGCCCTGCGCGAATCCGAGCGCCGTTGCAGCGACCTGCTGGATTCGTCGCGCGATCCGATCGCCTACGTCCATGAAGGCATGCATGTGCGCGCCAACCGCGCCTACCTCGAAACCTTCGGCTACGAGGATTTCGAGGACATCGAGAGCATGTCGATACTCGACATGGTCGCATCCGAGGATGCCGATGATTTCAAGTCGCTGCTCAAGCGCCTGTCGAAAGGCGAACGGCCACCGCAGAAACTCAATCTCAAGGCCCAGCGCGGCGACGGCACGACGTTCGACGCAGTGATGGAGTTCGCCGAAGCGATGTACGAGGGCGAACCTTGCCAGCAGATCGTGTTCCGCCAGCAGGAGTCGGATCCGGGGACTTCCGAGGAACTCGAGGATCTGCGCACCAAGGACCTGATCACCGACCTGTTCAATCGCCATTACCTGACGACCGAACTCGATCGCGTCGTGGCGGCGGCAAACGCGGGCAAGTCCGACCAGGCATTGATCCTGCTGGAACTCGACAACCACAGGACCGTCGTCGACGGGATCGGCCTGGGCAATACCGATCTCCTGCTCGGCGACATGGCCAACCTGCTGCGCCGATACCTGAAGGAGACCGACATTGCGGGGCGACTCGGCGAACATACCTTCGGGATCATCGTCCACGATCGTGGTGTCGAGGCGGTCAGCCAGCTTGCCGAATCCCTGCGCAAGGCGTTCGAGGAGCGCATCTTCGAAGTCGGCAAGAACTCGATCAACCTGACCATCAGCGTGGCTGGCAGCCTGATCGGCGAAAAGGCGACCAATGGCAATGCCGTGCTCGATCAGGCCTCGATCACCCTGCGCACGGTGCAGGCCGAAGGCGGAAACATCGCGCGGGTCTTCGATCCGGCAGCGAAGGACAAGGCCGACGCCGAGAAGAACCGGCACTGGCTCAAGCTGATCAAGGAGGCGCTGGCCAATGACGGCTATTTGCTTTACTACCAGCCGATCATCAGCCTGCAAGGCGCGGAAGGCGAGTACTACGAAATCCTGCTGCGAATGAAGGGGCCAAAGGGCGAGATCCTGCCGGGATTCTTCATGCCGATCGCGGAGCAGTACGACCTGCTCCCGCAACTCGACCGCTGGGTCATAGGCACCGCGATCCGGGCACTTTCCGAGCGCGAGCATGGCGGCCGGAAGACCACCTTCTTCATCAAGCTTTGCCCGCAATCACTGGAAGACCCGGGGCTCCTGCCATGGGTCGCGCTGCAATTGAAGAATGCGCGCCAGCGCGGAGACGCGCTCGTCTTCGAGATGCCGGAAAGCAAGGTGGTCACGAGCCTCAAGCCGGCGCGGGCCTTTGTCCGCGGCCTCGAGCAACTGCATTGCGGCTTCGCGCTCGAGCAGTTCGGCTCGGGTCTCAATTCGTTCCAGTTGCTCAAGCACATCCCCGCGCACTATCTGAAGGTGGACCGCAGTTACATGGCGGACCTGCCGAAAAACAAGGAAAACCAGGAGCGCATCAAGTCCATGTGCGAGCAGGCTCACAACGCCGGCAAGCTGACCATCGCCGAATTCGTCGAGGACGCCGCGAGCATGTCGATCCTGTTCTCCTGCGGCATCAACTTCGTGCAGGGCAACTTCCTGCAGGAGCCCGAACAGGTCATGACCTACGACTTCGGCGGAACCTGATCCGCCCGGCACGATCTCGGGCCACAAAAAAATCCCGCATTGCGGGATTTTTCTTGTTTCGTCGCAGGACTGCCGCGGAGGTGTCCGGCATCGGATTCGACGCGGAAACCTCCACGACCTTGCGGGATGTCGGCTATTGCCCGGCACGCAGTGCCGCGATGCGCTCCTCGATCGGCGGATGGCTGGAAAACAGCTTGCGCATGCCGCCACCGGCGATGCCAAATGCCTGGATCGCCTTCGGCAGAGTGTTCTCGCCATGACCCTGTGACAGCCGGCCCAGCGCGGCAATCATCTTGTCCTTGCCCGCCAGCCGCGCACTGCCTGCGTCCGCCCGGAATTCGCGCCAGCGCGAAAATGCCATGACCACGATCGAAGCAAGCAGGCCGAGCACCAGTTGCAGCACCATGACGATGGCGAAATACGCGATGCCGCCGCCATTGCTTTCGCGATTGCCGCTGATCGCGCGATCGACCACGGTGCCGATGACGCGGGCGAGGAAAATCACGAACGTATTCACCACGCCCTGCAACAGGGTCATCGTCACCATGTCGCCGTTCGCGACATGGCTGACCTCATGGGCCAGCACCGCCTCGACCTCCTCGCGGCTCATCTGCTGCAGCAGGCCGCTGCTGACTGCGACCAGCGCGTTGTTGCGGCTCGGTCCGGTCGCAAACGCATTCATCTCGGGCGCATCGTAGATCGCGACTTCAGGCATGCCGATGCCGGCGCCCTCGGCCTGGCGGCGTACCGTCGACAACAGCCAGGACTCGGTCGGGCTCGAGGGATTCTCGATCACCCGGGCGCCGGTCTGCCATTTGGCCACCATCTTGGAGATCAGCAGCGAAACAAACGAGCCACCAAAACCCAGCACGGCGGACATCACGAGCAGGCCTTTGAAATTGATGCCGGCCTTGCTGTAGGTGTAGGTGTCGATGCCGAAGACCTTGACGACGATCGTCAGCAAAGCCATCACGGCGAGGTTGGTAAGGAGGAACAGGACGATGCGACGCATGGGTTTCTCGCTCTCTGGCCGGGATCCGGTCGAAGTGGTCTGACAGCCATGTTTGGGTAAACTGGCCGACTTTTCAAGCACGCGGGATCGAGAACTGGTCGTCGGCGCGGCGATCCGACCGAGCCCGACGAGCAAACCCCACAGGCGGTTTCTTCGATGATCCAGCGCGGACGCTTCGCCCCGTCGCCGACCGGCCGCCTCCATTTCGGTTCGCTGGTCGCAGCGCTTGGCAGTTGGTTGCGTGCCCGTTCGCGCAATGCCGAATGGCTCGTGCGCATCGAGGATCTCGATTCGGTTCGCGAAGTGGCAGGTGCCTCCGTCGACATTCTCGAAACGCTCGCGGCACTGGGCCTGCACGGCGATGGAGCGATCGTCCTGCAGAGCGAACGCACGGCGCGCTACGCCTCCGCGTTCGAGCAACTCGTCGCAGCAGGCCACGTGTATCCGTGTCAATGCAGTCGCGCCGACTTGACTGCATTTCACGGCATTCATCCGGAACAGTGCGTCCGGTCACTTGGCGCAGACCGAAATCGGCCGGCATGGCGTGTCCGCGTCGATGCGCTGCCGCGCCAATTCGAGGATGCGGTTTTTGGGCCCGTCATCCAGTCGCTGCGTGAAAGCGTCGGTGATTTCGTGTTGCGTCGCAACGACGGCGTTTACGCCTATCAACTGGCCGTCGTCGTCGACGATGCCGACCAGGGCATCACCGAAGTCGTGCGCGGTGCCGACCTGCTCGACTCCACGCCACGCCAGATCTTCCTGCAGCAACTGCTCGGGCTACCGACTCCGCATTACCTGCATCTGCCGCTGGCCCTTGATGAGGATGGCCGCAAACTCAGCAAGCATGAGAGCGCACGGCCGGTCGAGCGCGATGATCCGATCCCGGCATTGCGCGAGGCGCTGGCTTTTCTCGGCCAGCGCATCCCGAACGAGACCGCACCCGACCGGTTCCTCCGATCCGCAGCGGGACAATTCGACATCGCTCGAATTCCGATCCGCACTCCGCCGCATGTCGCAATGCGGAAGGACTAATGCACAACGCTTAGGCACAATCGTCGGCCTGCCATCGTGCAACCGCACTATGGCCCATCCATCAAGGGAGAATGGCATGACGGCACGGGTAGCTCTGGTAACCGGCGGCATTGGCGGCATTGGCACGGCGATCTGCAGGCAACTCGCCCA
>JAKQJM010000102.1 GCA_029561145.1 Pseudomonadota bacterium | reverse complement strand
CATCGCTCCGGAAACCGACAACATCACCCGCGCGCACCTGTTGTTGCGCCTCGGTGTCGACTACGCCCTCGGCCCGGCCTTCTCGCAGCCACTCAGCCAACCCGATTTCGATTTCACACGGCCGCTTTACTGAGCGAAGCGGTCGAACGGCGCCTTCATCCCCTCATCGGGATCTTCTCGCCGTTTCCCTCATCCGCCCTCCGGGCACCTTCTCCCGCAAGCGGGCGAAGGAGACGCTCCCCTGGTTGGGACCCACCCACCGAATTGCCCAATACTCCTCCTTCTCCCGCTTGCGGGAGAAGGTGCCCGAAGGGGGATGAGGGGCTGTTTGCCGCGTCGGAAACGGCCGTCGAGAGCAACGCATGGAGCAGTTGCCGAGGGGCTGTTTGGATGCAGGTAGAACGGCGTCGGGAACAGCGGATCAGGGCACTTGGTCCAAACCCTCAGACTGAGGTGGCGTTATCAACCCCGCATCACACCCAAGCTTCCAGCGCACGCACTCGCGCGCGGGTCATCGGGCCGAGACGAAGGCGATCGAACAGTGCGCCGATCGTCGAATCGTCCGGTGCGCGACGGCCATAGCCATCGAGAGCCAGCGGCACAGGCGCATCGAGGGCGATGCCGGTGAGTTGCCGCGACAGCTTTGCCAGTGCGGCATGTTCGCGCAGCTTCTGTGCGGTACTCGCGGCACCGCGCATGCGCAGGAACGCAACCTCATCGGATCGCGCCAACAACGCATCCAGCGTGCCGAAATGCGCCAGCAGGATCGCTGCGGTCTTCGCACCGATACCGGGTACGCCTGGAATGTTGTCGATCGCGTCGCCCATCAAGGCGAGGAAATCGGCGACCTGTTCCGGATGCACGCCAAGCCGCTGCTTGATGCCTTGCGGGTTCCAGCGCTGGTCGCGCGAGAAGTCCCACTGCTCGACCGACTCACTGATCAGCTGGCCGAAGTCCTTGTCGGCGGAAACAATGATCGCGCCGCATTCGAGTTTGCCCAGGGCATGCACCGCACTGCCGATCAGGTCGTCGGCTTCGAAGCTCGTATCGGTCAGCACGGTGAGTCCGAGCGCCGCGGCCACTTCGCGGCAGTAGACGAACTGGCGGACGAGTTCCTCCGGCGGCAATTCGCGATTGGCCTTGTAGTGCGGATAGATCCCGTTGCGGAACGAACTGGTCAGCGACTCGTCGAAGCAGATCGCCACATGGCTCGGCTTCACCCGCTCGAGCAGATCCAGCAGGAAGCGCGTAAAGCCGTGCACCGCATTGACCGGATGCCCGTCGACATCGGTGAAGTCGGACGGAATCGAATGCCAGGCGCGAAACACATACAGGCTGGCATCGACCAGGTAGGCCGAATGCCGTGTTCCACCGATCATGCTGTCCACTCGCCGAGCACATCGGCGAGCGCCGCACGCGCGT
>JAKQJM010000142.1 GCA_029561145.1 Pseudomonadota bacterium | reverse complement strand
GCCATCCCGCAAGGCTACGCCATCGAGGAGTTTCACCGCGAAGGCATCCTGTTTGAAAACGCGTTTCTGCCGCTGGATCTGACGGCAATGTCGGTGACGATGCTGGGGCCGGACTTTATGCGCACGATGGCCGCTTACGACCGGCTGGCCTGCTTTGGTTTTTTTATCGAAGACTCGACGGTGGGCACGGTGCGGCCAGGGCCGGGAGGACGTCCACTGCTGCGCTACGACCTAACGGAGCACGACACCGCGCGACTGCGGCGCGGCATGGACATCCTGGCGCAGATTTACTTCCAGGCCGGTGCCTCGCAAGTAAGCTGCGGCATTACGGGGCACGAGCTGCTCCGCACCCGCGACGATCAGATGCGACTGCGGCGCGCGCGGCTCTCGCCTAGCGACTTTGAGCTGACGGCTTATCACCCGCTGGGCTCGGCCCGCATGGGCGCAGATCGCCGCAGCAGTGTGGTCGATGCGCAGCTGCAAGCACATGACCTGCCAGGGCTGTACATCTTTGATGGCAGCGTGCTGCCAACCTCGCCGGCGGTAAACCCGCAGCTGACCATCATGGCCGTGGTCAGCAAAGCCGCCCGCAGCCTCGCCGCCCGCTTGAGCTAGTCCCGCAGCTTCCAAAAGATCCCGGCCAAGTCCCTGGCCAATCCTTTGACGATAAAAAGTTTTGTAATAGAGCAATCAAAAATTGCTCGCGCAGTGATATAGTTAGCCTTCATGACGGTCCAATCTCAACGCGTGCTGGTCGTCGACGACTCGCCGACCATTCGTGCCTTTGTAGTCGCAGCTCTGGAAGCTGAGGGCTACGAGGTAACTACCGCCCAGAGCGGTTTCGTGGCGCTCAAGATCCTGCAAGGAGCGTCATTTCATCTCATCGTCACCGATGTGAACATGCCGGACATCAACGGCCTGGAGCTGGTGCGCTTTGTGCGCGAAAAGCCGAATCATAAGGCGACCCCGCTCATCATCATCAGCACCGATGGTCGCGAGAAAGACCGCGAGCGCGGCATGCACCTTGGCGCTTCGGCGTACCTGGTCAAGCCGTTTAAGCCTGCGGAGCTAATTGCGCTGGCAAAAACAGTCACCGCGCCTGGTGCCAACATCGCGCCGATGATGGTCGCGCCGGCTCCTAAAAAACAGTAGCCCGGCATAAGGCACCTCGGATAAGGGCATGGCCGAACACGGCAGCGACAAAGTCCGCGACGAGTTCCTGTCTGAGTCGCAGGAGATTATCGAGCAGTTCAATCGCGATCTGCTCTCTATCTCTCAGTCGAGTCAGTCTCGGGACCCCAGCGGCGAAGGAATGCGAGTTGATCCTGACCTGATCAACAGCGCATTTCGTGCTGTCCATTCGCTCAAGGGGCTGGCGGGACTGTCCGGCGTCGAGCGGATGCTGCATCTGTCGCATCATCTGGAAAACCTGCTCGACTCGCTACGCCTTGGCAAGGTGGCGCTGACGCCGGAAGTGCTGGACCTGCTGTTTGAGGCGATCGAGCACTATCAGCTGATCAGCGGCGACGTGGCGGACCACGGCCTTGGCGCAGGCTCGGGGCCCAGCCCACTGGTCGACGACTTTGTAAGCCGCGTCAACCGGGCTGCGCACCTAAAGCCACAGCAGAAGCACTCAAGCCCTCCAGCGGCAGCGGTGCAGGCGCCGCAGGCAGCCAAAAAAGCCGTCCCTGCAGCGCCTCAGCCCGAGCTGACGTTTGGCGACTTTGATCTAGATCCAGGGCTGATCTCGGCCCTGACCGAGTACGAAGAGCACCGCCTGCGCGAAAACATCCGCACCGGGCGACACCTGTACCGGATCATGGGTTCGTTCCCGCTGATGACGATCGACGTCGAGCTGGAGAACCTAAAGGCGATCCTCAAGCCCATCGGGGAAGTCATCGCCATCATCCCCGGTACCGGCAGCGCCGACCCCGAGCGCATCGACCTAGAAGTCATCCTGGGCTCGCAGCACAGCGCCCCGGCAATTACTGGGGCAGTCGGCTCGACGCATACTCGGGTCCAGCAAGTGCAGCGGCGGCATACCACGTCGCTGATCCCGCCCAGCGCCACCGAGCACACCGGTGCCGTCCAGATTGGTCGCATCCAGCAGTCCTCGACCACCGGACCCGGTACGCCTGCCGGAGCAGCACAGGGACACAAAGACTCACCGCACACGATGGGAGCAAGCCTGCCGATGGCTCCCAGCGCTCCCGCTCCGCACACCAGCAGCGGTGGGGACGGCGGCAGCGGTGGCAGTAGTGGCCAGGGCAATGGCTCGGGTGGCGATGACGGCGAGAGCCGAGGAGAGACGGCGCACTCGCTAAAGAGCGTCTCGCAGACCGTGCGCGTCGATATCCGCAAGCTGGACGTACTGATGAACATCGTCGGTGAGCTGGCCCTTACGCGGTCAGGCATCCAGCAAGTTCACGACGAGCTACGCCGCGACCGCATCCGCGCCGAGCTGGCGCGCGCCCTGCAAGACGAGCTGCGCGCCCTGTCGCGCAAGTTGGACGATCTGCAGGCGGGCATTCTGGCCGTACGCATGGTGCCGCTGTCGCAGGTCTTCGACAAGCTGTCGCGCGTCGTGCGCCGCATGTCTCGTGAGGCAGTCGGCAAAGAGATCATGTTTGTCGTCTCCGGCGGCGACACAAAGCTGGATAAGCTAATCGTCGAGGAGCTGTCCGATCCACTGATGCACCTGATCCGCAACGCCATCGATCACGGCATTGAGGAGCAGCAGCTGCGTCTACAGCGTGGCAAGCCCGCCGCTGGCACCGTGGCCATTAACGCCGAGCAGCGCGGCAATCACGTCGTCATCGAGATCGAAGACGATGGCAACGGCATCGACACCCAAGCACTGGTCGCTCGCGCCATCGCCAAAGGGCAGATCTCAGAAGACCAGGCGCGCGATATGACGCGCCACGAGATGTACGAGCTGATGTTCTTGCCCGGTCTGTCGACGCGCGCGGTGGCCGATGAAAACTCTGGTCGTGGCGTCGGTATGGACGTGGTGAAAACCAACATCGCGCGCATGGCGGGCCTTATCGAAGTCGACTCCGAGCCGGGTCACGGCACGCGCATGATCATCACGCTGCCGATCACGCTCGCCATCATTCAGGCGCTGGTCATTCGCTCGGCGGGGCGCACCTATGCCATCCCGCTAAACTCGGTGATGGAGAGTCTGATGCTGGACTACAGCCAGATTCGCACCATCGAGCGCCGCGAGGTCATTACGCTGCGCGATCAGACGCTGCCGCTGGTGCGCCTGGATACCATCTTTGGCCTCAGCCGAGCGATGGAGACCCCCGAGGCTACCAAGGGCTACGTCGTCGTCGTCGCGCTGGCCAATCAGCGCCTGGGACTACTGGTCGATGACTTGGTTGGTCAGCAGGACATCGTTATCAAGTCGCTAGGTAAGACGCTGCAGGGCATCCCAGGCATCGCCGGTGCGACTGAGCTCGGTGGTCAGCAGACAGCGCTGGTGCTAGACGTGCGTGCCGTTGCGGAAGAAGCGATGCCGCGCATCACGGAGGCAGCGTAATGGCAGGCCCGATGTCGCCTCAGTCGCTGCAGATCCCGATGAACGTCGGCAGCATGTCCCGGGCCGTCAGCCAAGAGCTGCGCACCCAGCGCGACGTGCTGACGTTCGCAATCGCCGACGAGGAATACGCGATCGGCATCGAGCATATCCGCGAGATCATCAAGTACCGCCCCGTCACCGAAGTGCCGCGCGTGCCGATGTTTGTCGCCGGGATTATCGCCGTCCGAGGGCTGGTCATGCCGGTGCTGGACATGCGGCTGCGACTGCGACTACGCGCCGGTCCGCTGGCTCGCAGCTCACGCATCCTGGTCATCAGCCGTCCCGCGACCCCCAACGAGATGTTGGTCGATGAGGAGCGCGAGCGCTTTGGCCTCATTGTCGATCGCGTTAACGATGTCGTGCGCATCCACGAAAACGACATCGAGCAGCCGACGGTGCTATCAGGCCACGAGTCCGACTTTATCGAAGGCATCGGTCGCCTGCGCAAAGAGGAAGAGGACCAGACCCGCGCCCCTATTCCGTCGCGCATGGGCCCCAGCGTGCTGTCGGCGGAAGCGCAGCGCATCATCATCCTGCTCGACCTGCTGCGGGTGCTTAGCTTTGAGCACGCCGGCTCGATGAGGAAGCTATGAGTCGCACGCGCAGCATGGGCGGCAACCGGCCCTACATCGGCAAAGATCGCGAGCGCGAAAAGTCGCTAAACGAGGTCGTGCAGCTGTGCGGCTTCCGAATTGGCGACGAGGAATATGCGCTCGACATCATGCGCATCAAGGAAATCATCAACCCGCTGCCGATTACTCGCGTCCCCAAAGCGGCGAAGTTTATCGAGGGTGTGGTCGAGCTGCGCGGCTCGATCTTGCCGGTTGTAGACATGCGCAAGCGCTTTGAAGTCACGCCGCTCACCGCCGAGGAGCAAGCGGACTACGCGATCCGCCGCGCACGCAAGTACCTGATTGTGCCCATAGAGGGCCGGCTCGTCGGACTGATTGTCGATCGCGTCTCGGAAGTGCTGCGCGTTTCCCGCGATGCCATCCGTCCGCCGCCGCTGCTAACGCAAAATGAAAACGCTCGCTACTTTGCCGGGGTATGTCACCATCGAGGACGCATCCTCATGGTGCTGGATCTCGACGTAATCTTGTCGTCCACTGAAAAGATCAGCTTGGCGGGGCTCAACCAGGCCGCCAAGGGAGCACCACAATGACCGTGCATGTAACTGCTGCTGACCTGGCCGAGATCCGAAGTGTCTTCGCAAGTGGTGAAGAAGACGAGCGCCTTGCAACCGTGCGCAGGCTTGCCTTTCAGCCCGAAGATCCAAGCGACCGCGAGGCCGCGCTGGAGGTCCTCATCGAGGTCATGGGCGATGACAGCTGGCAAGTACGCAAGGAAGCCGTAGCGACGGTGCTGGCGTGGACCGATGCCCAGCTTCTGGCCGAGCGCCTAGTTGATGCGATGAGCGAGCCCGAGAACATCGGTCGCCGCAACGCCGTCATCGAAGCCGTCATGAAGCTCGGCAGCGTCTGTATCGACCCGCTGCTCCGTGGCCTCGC
>JAKQJM010000132.1 GCA_029561145.1 Pseudomonadota bacterium | reverse complement strand
GTTGCCCGAGTTCACCACCGTGATCGTGTAGGCGATCGTGTCGCCCACGTTGCTCTGGTCGTTCGGCGCCACCACCGTGTTGTCCAACACGCCGACCTTCGTCGTACTCAGCACCGGCGCGTTGACTGGAGTTGGACCCTCGCTGTCGCTGCAATGGGCCGCGGCGATCGGGTCGCAGGTCGGATCACCGCCGCCGCTCACCGTCGCGGTATTGGTCACGCTCGGCTCGGCCGCATTCGTCGGCGTCACCGGAATCACGAAGCTCGCGGTCGCTGTCGGCGCCAGGCCCGCCGGAATCGAACAGGTCACAATCTGACCGGCCGCGGTACAACCCGCAGGCAATACGCCGATCGTCAGGCCGGCGGGAATCGGATCGCTGATCGTCGCCACCGCCACCGTCGCCGCCGTGCCGGTGTTCTGCACGCTCAAGGTGTAGCTTGCCGCGATGCCCACCGTCCACGGGCTCGCGCTCGCGACCTTGGTGATCGTCAGCTGCGGCACCGGCGCCACGATCGTCGTCGTGACCGTCGACGAGTTGTTTGACGGCGCTGTATCGACAATGCCGACGGGTGCGGTGACGGTTGCCGTATTCGGAATCGCATTGCCCACCGTGGTCGCCGTCCCTGAAATGACGATGTCGCAGGTGGAGCCGCTCGGCAGCGAGGGAATCGTGCCGCTCAACGAATTGCCGGAAAGCGAGACGTCCGCCGGACTGCACGTCGCCCCCCCGCTCGGAGTAACCGCAATGACGCTGAGCGCCGTGAAATTCGACGGGACGCTGTCGCTGATCAGCGCGTTCACAACCCTGGAAGGCCCGGCATTGGATATGCGCAGGAAGAATCGTACCTGCGTGCCGGTCAGCACGGATGCCATCGATGCGGAGTAATTGCCGATGGCTGTGCCGCAAGCGCCGCCCTGGCATTGAAGCTTGCTGATGCCGAGATCGGCGTTCAGCGGAACCAGGTCGACAGCGCAACCCAGGGAGGGCGAAGCGCTGCCGTTGCATTGCGCCGCCGTCGTTGCGGTGGGCGGGGTTCCATTTTGCGGGTCGCCGCCGCCGCCGGCCTCGGCCCGGTTGACGATCGTGTTCGAGGCTGGCGTGTTGACGGTGACGTTGAAAGTGATGGTTCTGGTATTGCCTGCCACCATCGTGCCCGTGCGCGTACAGGTGATGAAGCCTGGCGCAGGCGCTGCGGTGAAGGCACAGTTGAATCCGTCGCTGGTGAAGGTTGCCCCACCCGAATAGGTCAATCCGACCGGCAGGACATCGACCACGACGATGTTGGCGGTCGTGGTGGCGGCACCGCTGTTGGTCACGACGAGGTTGACCGCAAACGTGTCACCTGGATTGTGCGCCTGCGGATCCGGATGCGATTTCGTCAGGCGGATCTGCGCAGCACTCTGCCCGACATTGATATCGAGCGCGCAGCCGGGCGCCACGTTGTTGCCGGTACATGCGATCACCTGGGCCGGCGTGGGTGCCGTGCCGAGCAGGTCCGGATCGCCGCCGGCGGCGATGCGCGCCTTGTTGGTGTACAGCGTTCCGTTGGTCAGAACAGCGCCGACATTGGCGATCAAACTGAAGGTACTGCTGCCGCCGGCCGGAATCGAAACGGAGGAGCTGCAGGTGACGGTATCCGCGTCGACCCGCACGCAGGCCCAGTTCGCGCCATTCGCGCCGCCAATCGTGAGCGCCGCCGGCCAGGTCATCGGCGCCGGCAGCTCATCCGCGAAGAAAATCGTGCCGATCGAAGCCGCGTCGCCATTGTTGCTGACGGTGAACTGGTAGGCGGTCTGGCCGTTGACCGGCATGAAATTCTGGCCGTCGGTCTTGGCCAGGGAAAGATCCACCCTGCGCACCGGATCGGTCACGGCGGCGCAACCGGTCAGGGCATTGGAAACCGATGTGGCCGGCGGAATCGGCGCCGGGCAGATCGAGGCCGTACTGCCATCCGTGGGCGGCAGACCGGGCTTGACCGGATCGCCTCCACCACCGACGCGTGCCCGGTTGGTGACTGCGCTCGAAGCGCCGTTCGCTACGGCGACATCGATGGTTATCGTCGCGGTGCCGCCGACCGGAATCGCGGTCGTGCTCGTGCAGACGACGTTCGGCGGAGTCGAGACGCACGCGAAGCCGCTGGGCGACGTGAAACCCGTGAACGAAACGAAGGCGGGCAGCACGTCGACGACGCGAATCGTCCCGCTGCTCGGCTGCGAACCGAGGTTCGCGACCGTCAGCGTGTAGCTGCCGGCATTGCCTGCAATAAAGGCCGAGCCGGACTTGGCAAGGGCAAGGAAGGGCGCATTGGTGACATCGGCGTCGATCGCGCAGCCGAGCGGAACATGGTTGTCGGTGCAGGCTGCGGTATTGGCAGGCGTCGGCGTTTCGTTGTCCGGATCGCCTCCGCCGCCGACACGGGCAAGGTTGACGATGGCATCGCCATTCGCCGCAGAAACATTGGCAGTGAACGCGAACGTGCTCGAGGATGACGCACCGATCACCACGCTCGATGAGCAGGTGATCACGTTGCTCGCTGCGTTGCAGGTCCAGTCGGCGGACTGCGCTCCGCTCAGCGCAAGCGGGCCGTCCGCGACGCTGAGCTGCACGGGCAGCACATCGACCAGCGTGATCGCGCCGGCGGTCGCGACAGCTCCGGCATTCGATACCGTCAATGCATAGGTGGTGGTGCCCGACGTGAGCAGCACGTCGATGCCATTGGTCTTGCTCAGACGCAGATCCGGGAAACACAGCGCTCCAGGAATCACGCCCGGCACGGATGGCGTCAGGAACGTGCTCAGGCCGCCGTTGAAGCCATTGGCTTCATAGGTATCGCTGGCGCCATTGGTGGTCCGGCCCGGAGCGCCACCGCTCAAGTCGGCCGTGATGCTGAGCGCCGCCGGGCTGAAGGCGATGAATCCGCCACTGCCGCCACCGCCAGGGCCATGACGACAGGACACGGCTGCACCACCGATGCCGTCGCCGCAGGTGGTCGCCAGATTCCGGCTGGCCCAGGCGTTGCCGCCATCGCCGCCGCTTGCGATGACGCTGGCGTTGCCGCCTTCGATGACATGCAGCACGGCGGCTCCTGCAGCGCCGCCACCACCGCCGGCATCGTTGCCGACGTTGTAGCCATGCGCGCCGCGCACATCGATGACGCCGGAGCCGGTCACGCTTTTCGCGCGCAGGATAGCGATACCGCCGCCGGCCGCGCCGGATGAGCATTTGGCGCTGATCGTATCGCCATCGCCGCTGTCGGGGATATTGCAGGCGATGGCCTGGTTTTCATAGGCCGCGTTTTCGGGTTTGGAATTGTTCGTTCCTCCGGCACCACCGCCACCGCCGAGAAACACCCGCTGGAAATTCAGAACGCCCGCATAAGCCGCGCCACCGCGGCCGTTGGTATCGTTGAGAGGGCGGTTGAACGGACGGCCGCCCCGGCCGCCCTCGGCGTAGTTGCTGCCGCCGCCGCCGCCGGCGTTGTACTGATTGTTGTTCGATCCGCCATCGGTGCCGCCACCGCCGGCATTGCCGGGCGCGCCACGGGCACGGTCGCCATTCGGGTAACCATTGACGCCATTGTCCACTCTTACAAGCGTTGCATCGGTGACGATCCCGGTGGTCTTGAAGCCCCAGCCGTTGTTCTTGAGCGCAACATAGCGTGGCGTGCCGGCAATGCCTTCGGCCTTGCCCCCGTGCGCATGGCTCGTCGCATCGGAAAGCCGCCAGTCCGTATCCGGACTGTTGGCGGTCGAACCATATCCGACAGCACCACGGAAACCCTTGCCGCCGAGGAAGATAGCGCGGTTGGTCTGACCCTCGACCGTTGCGCCACCCAAGGTCAGGATCTGACTCGAATCGATCGCGACGACACCTCCCGCCAGACCGTTCCACGCCGGCGCGGTCACACCCTGCAAGGTGACGGCGGCGTACTGGGGAACCCGGATCACCTGGTAGCGGCGCTGACCCAAGGTTGCCGTGGCTGCTGCCTGGGTGTAACTGTTGGTCAGAGCAGGCGTGAAGGTGATCGATGCTCCGGCGCCGCCGGCAGCGGTCGCCCGCACGAACTCGTAGAGACCCGCATTGCCGACGCTGGTGGTGCCCTTGCCGACGCCGGTGCCGCTGCCGTAGTTGGCGCTGTTGCTTCCATCGATGACGCCATCCTGCATCTGCATGACGATCAGCAGATCACCGCTCGCGATGGTCGTCGTGGCGCTGCCTGCGCGAACCGCGCCGAGCGTCAACGAAGTGGCGGCCGAGCCGAGCGAGGCCTGGTTCGAGCCATCGAAATAGCTGTTGACGATTCCGCTGGCGGTAGAGGCGGGATCATTGCCAGGAAGGCCGCAAACCTGCTGGGCCACCGCCAATGGCGCGAGCAACGTCATCGTGAACAGCAGGACAAGTGCGGATAGACCCTTGCGCGTCGCAATCCTGGCCAGCATTGACGCCGCGCGGCCGGCCGGGGCGAAGGCGATGTTCAGGAATGGTCCTGGATTCGCCGAAGAATCTGGATTTCGTGCGCGACGGAGCGGCGCGCCGAGGGCACGGAGATCCGTCGACGCATGACTGAGTAGAGTACGAATTGCGCAGTAAATGTTACGCGCAGGAAAGCAAATCGGCGCTGGGCGCGACGGTGTGATCATGGATTTTCCCCCGGTTCCACGACACGTGCACAAAACTCAAACCACTGCCGGAACTCCTGTTTCGGCAAAGGCGCAGCACACGAATCTGTCCGCCGCCCCGTTATTGGCGCGGCACTGTGCAATCGCGATGGGGCGGTCGTGCGTGGGTCGTTGGCTCTGCATGGCAAAACCAAGGAATTGCCGCGGTGGCTTGACGGCAAGCGCAGCGACACCCCGGTCGCTACTGCGAAAGGTACATGAGTCGCGCGACTTTCTCCAGCGTCTGCGGAACAAGCCGTGCAATACATCGTGAACGCCTGGGCGAGAACGGCGCATTTCGCCCGCATGTTCCCCCGCGAACATCAAAGGTCAAGCAATCCTGGCCGCATCTCGCTGCGCTGCAACAGAATTCGCGGGAGTTGCCGTCGCGTCGCCCTAGTCGAGTACCGCCCGGCAGCATGATCCTGAACGCGACTTTCCGTAGAAACGGACTACTCCACATCCTCATTTGGGCTATCCTTCGACACGAATACGCATGGGACTCGTATTCTGGATTTCACCGTTGCCCGACACGACCTGAGCTTCGTTGTCGCGCCGCCGACCCTTGTAAAAGCCCCGAGGATTGATCATGAACAATTCGCGCCTTCCGGTTATTTTATTGCTTTTGGCAATTCTTCCGTCAGCAGCCCTGGCGCAGACCTACGTCGCCGGGCCCGGCCTCGGACTCGCCGTGCCCGACAATGGCTACAACGGCACGCAAGGCTCGATGCTATGCAACACGATCGCCGTCGCAACGGGTGGCGGTGGCGGCGACACGGTTGCAACCGCGACCGTGACCGTCGCCATGTCGCATACCTTCGTCGGTGACCTGACGATCAAGCTGTTCAGCCCGGGCGGTACGCCAATTACCCTGGTCTCGCGCCCCGGCGTTGTCGAAACGGCTGATGATGGCAATGACACCGCAGGATTCGGCGAGAACTCCAATCTTGCGATCGCAAATCCGCTGACCTACGACGACACGGCGCCCAATCCTTCGGAACAGATGGGCAAGGTTCCGTCCGATCTCGCGACCGGCGACATCATCTGCGCGTTTGCGGGCTCCCCGTGCACCTATGCACCAAGCCCTGGCGCGGCAACCGCCGGCAACCTTGGAAGCCTGAATGGACAGAGCAAGGTCGGCAACTGGAGCCTGTGTCTCGGCGACTCCGCAGCAGCGGATACCGGCACTCTCGACGGCTGGACATTGACCCTCGGTACCACCCCGGTCGAACTGCAGACGTTCTCGGTGGATTGAATCCCGATTGCGGCAACAACGCCCGTGGGCCGCGAAAGCGACCCGCGGGCACGCGCCGATGCCATCGTGTTTGCGCAGCAGGCAAAGCCTTGCAAAGCGGGAAACAGGATCCTGCAAGTGGTTTGACGACCGCCTGGACGCGCGGATTCACGCCGGCCTTGCACGTCGTGCGTGTGCCGGTCTAGCCTTCGACACTGATTCGAGGGAGACCCAGCATGAAATTCCAGCCACGCCTGCTCACCATGGCGGGTTGTCTCGCGCTTGCCGCCTGCACAACGCCTGCTCCGCGCAGTGACTCGCCGCCCACGACGAAAACATCGATGGCCACACCGGCGGACGCCGATGCATTCGTTGCCGGGATCAACCAGGAAATCCGCGATCACTATGTCGAGGATGTTGCCGCGCAATGGGTCGCTGCGACCTACATCACGCCGGATACCGGCGTACTCGAAGCCAAGGCCAGCGAGCGCGGGCTGATCCGTCTCAAGGACGCCATCGATGCTTCACGCCGGTTCGACGGCGTGAGCGGAATCAGCACGGATTCTGCGCGCGCCATCGAAATGCTCAAGCGGCAAAGCGCGATGCCGGCACCCAGGAATCCGGCGGATCTCGCCGAAATGGCGACACTTGCTTCCCGACTCGGTGCGGCCTACGGATCGGGCAAGTATTGCAGCGATCCTGCCGACCCGAAGACCTGCAGGAACCTCAACCAGTTGTCCAAGGTGCTTGCCGAGAGCCGTGACTGGAATGCGGATCTCGAAGCCTGGCAGGGCTGGCACTCGGTCGGTCGCGGCATGCGCGGTGACTACCAGCGCTTTGCCGAACTGCTCAACGAAGGCGCCCGCGACACCGGCTATGCCGATGCCGGCCAGGCCTGGCGATCCGGCTACGACATGAATCCTTCCGAGCTGCGCGCCGAGACCGATCGCCTCTGGGACCAGGTCAAGCCGCTCTACTCGCAACTGCAATGCTATGTGCGTGGCAAGCTCGAGAAGAAGTACCCTGGAAAAATGCCGAAGGACGGCACGATTCCCGCGCATATCACCGGCAACATGTGGGCACAGGACTGGTCCGCGCTGTATCCACTCGTGCAGCCGTTTCCCGGCGTCAGCGGTGTCGATGTGGATGCTGCACTGAAGAAGCAGAAGTACACACCGGAGAAGATGGTCCGCAGCGCCGAGGATTTCTACAAATCACTCGGCATGCCAGCCCTGCCCGCTTCGTTCTTCGAGCGTTCGCAACTGGTGCGCCCGCGCGATCGCGACGTGGTCTGTCATGCGAGCGCCTGGGATACCAATCTCGAGGGTGATGTGCGCATCAAGATGTGCATCACGCCGACCGAAGAGGATTTCCGCACGATCTACCACGAGCTCGGCCACATCTACTATTACCTCGCCTACAACAATCTGCCACCGTTGTTCCAGGCCGGCGCGCACGACGGTTTCCACGAAGCGATCGGCGATACCGTTCAGCTCAACCTGACGCCGGCATACCTGCATCGGATCGGCCTGGCGGGAGCGCCGAAGGAAAGCGAAAAAGCCGTGATCAATGCGCAAATGCAACTGGCACTCGAGAAGATCGCCTTTCTGCCATTCGGCAAGTTGATCGACGAATGGCGCTGGGGCGTCTTCGATGGCTCGATCGCACCGCAGAACTACAATGCCGCGTGGTGGCAACTGCGCCAGAAATATCAAGGCGTGTCCTCGCCGATCCCGCGCAGCGAGGAGGATTTCGATCCAGGTGCGAAGTACCACGTACCGGCGAACACGCCCTACATGCGCTATTTCCTCGCCCACATCCTGCAGTTCCAGTTCCAGCGCTCGCTGTGCGAGGCCGCCGGATTCAGTGGCCCGCTGAACGAGTGCTCGGTCTATGGCAACAAGCAGGCCGGCGAAAAGTTCTGGGCCATGCTCGGCAAGGGCGGCAGCCAGCCCTGGCCGAAGACGCTCAAGGAATTGACCGGCAGCGAACAAATGGATGCCAGCGCCATCATTGACTACTTTGCACCGCTCAAGCGCTGGCTCGAAGCGCAGAACGCCGGCAAGGACTGCGGCTGGCAAGGCTGATATGGCATCATCACCAGCCGTCCCGGGCATTCCGGGGCGGCTGGTGATTCCGACCGAACATCGCAGGTGATCGCATGCAACGCTGGGTAAAGATTCCGGATGGCCGCTTCCTCGATGCCAATCGCATCGCCTACGTCGGCAAGGTCGAGACCTTCACTCGATTTGATGAGGATGGCAACGACCTTGGCCTTGCGTATTCGGTCAATCTCGGCACGGACTTTCCGCGCGATTCCCAGATCAACGTGATCGGCACCAAGGAAGAGATTTTCGCCTTGCTGCGCGGCATCCTCGGCGGCGCAACCACGGCCGCTGCCGCAGTCGCACCCGCTCAGGCCTGAATGATTGCCCGGGGCCAGCGACGCTCGATCACGCGATAGGCATTCCAGGCGAGAAATCCCGCGAGCGTGATTCCGCACGCAGTCGCCGCGAGCTTGATGACGCTATCGGAAATCAGCGGCGAGACGACACCCGCCAGAATCGCGCTGAACACCAGGCTGACGAAGGCCTGCATCGATGACGCTCCGCCGCGCACACGCGGAAAACGATCGAGCAACTGCAAGGTCAGGGTCGGAAAGGCCAGGCCAATCCCGATCGAATGCAGGCCGATCGGCAATACCGACCACGGAACGACCGGACGGGCCAGCAACGAGGCCGTGGCCAGGTTGATCGCCGAAGCGCCCAGCATGATCGAGTATCCGAGACGGATCGTGGCCTGCCCGCTGACGCGCCCGGCCAGTCGTCCGGACAGGAACGATCCGGACATCAAGCCACCGATCGCCGGAATGAACAGCCAGGCGAACTGTTGCTCGTTCAGGCCGAGCAGTCCGATGACGAACGCGGGCGCGGACGAGATATAGACGAACAGCGCGTTGAACCCGAGCGTACCGGCCAGCACCAGCGGGAGAAAGGCTGGATCGCGCACGATCTGCAGATAGGTTCCCGCCATGCCGCGCAATGACAACCCAATGCGACGATCGTGCGGGTGTGTTTCGGGGAGCAGGAACAGGCAGGCCAGCCAGAGGATTCCCGCGAACGCTGCCAGCAGCCAGAAAATCATCGGCCACCGCGCAAACGCGATGACCCAGCCACCGATGATCGGCGCGATCGCCGGTGCCACACCAAAGATCATCGATACGGTCGACATCAGGCGCTGCGCGGCGGCGCCATCGAAACAATCGCGGATGATGGCGCGGCCGACGATCATGCCGGCCCCGGCCGACATGCCCTGCACGGCACGGAAGGCAAGCAGTTCTTCGATCGAAGCGGACGTTGCGCAGCCGACCGACGCCAGCACGAAGACCGCGACGCCACCCAGGATCACGTTGCGACGTCCCAGCGAGTCCGACAATGGCCCGTGCAGCAGTGACATCAGCGCATAGGCAATCATGTAGACGCTCAAGGTCTGCTGCATCGCCAGAGGGCTCGCCTGCAACTGGGCGGCGATTGCCGGAAATGCCGGGAACATCGTATCGATCGAGAAAGGACCGAACATCGCAAGCGCGGCGAGCAGCGGAGCGAGACGGCGACTGCTCGGGGTTTCAGCCTTTG
>JAKQJM010000120.1 GCA_029561145.1 Pseudomonadota bacterium | reverse complement strand
GCCATCGTCGTGATCATCACCTTGCCACTGGCGATGCTGATTGCGTTCATCCTGATGCAGCAGTTCGGCGTCTCGGCCAACCTGATGTCGCTGGCCGGTCTGGCCATCGGCACGGGGATGATGGTGGACGGGGCGGTGGTGCTGGTCGAGAACTCCTTCAGGCTGCTGTCGCATGCGCGGGAGTCCGGCAAGCCGATCAACAAAACGCACCTGATCCTGGAAGCGGCGCGCGAGGTGATCAACCCGATCGCGTTTGCGATCATCATCATCATCGTGGTCTTCCTGCCGCTGTTCTCGCTGACCGGCCTGGAAGGCAAGCTGTTCAAGCCAATGGCGCTGACCATCACATTCGCGATGGCCGGATCGTTGCTGCTGTCGATGACGCTGGTGCCGGTGCTGGCTGCGCTGATCCTCAAACCCAAGGAGGAAAAGGACACCTTCATCGTGCGCTGGGCCAAGCGCGCCTATCTGCCGCTGCTGGACTGGGCACTGGAACGCAAGAAGCTGGTCATCGGCTCGGCGGTGGCGTTGCTAGTCGCTTCTCTGGCGTTGTTTCCGTTCCTCGGCAAGGAGTTCATGCCAACGCTGCAGGAGGGCACGATCCAGTTCCGTGTGACGAACATCCCGTCGGCGTCGCTCGACGAGTCGATCCGGGTGTCCAACGTCGTCAGCGCGGAGTTGCACAAGCAGTTTCCGCAGGTGGTCTCCGTGCTCGCCACCATCGGACGTGCCGAAGGCGGCGAGACGACCGACGTGAACTACATGGAGATCAACCTCGCCACCAAGCCGCAGTCCGAATGGCCCGAAAAGATTCCGTACGCCAAGCTCGCCGCAGAGATGCAGGAGGCGATGGAGAGGGTCGTGCCGACCGCCGTGTTCGGCGCGACGCAACCGATCCAGTCGCGGGTGGAGGAACTCATCTCCGGGGTGCGCGCGACGCTGGCGCTGAAGCTGTACGGCGAAGACCTGGAGACGCTGGACAGGCTGACGGCCCAGATGAAGGGTGTGCTGGACAAAGTGCCCGGTGTCGCAGACTTGTCGGCGGAGGCGAACAAGGGCAAGCCCCAGCTGATCATCAAGGTCAACCGCGACGCGGCTTCGCGCTACGGTATCAATGCGGACGAGATCCTGGAAGTCGTGCAGGCCGGCATCGGAGGCAGCTCGGTCTCGACCTTGATCGAAGGCACCAAGCGCTTCGACATCGCGGTGCGCCTGTCCGACGAGTTCCGCATGGACCCGGCCACCATCGGCGCCATACCGATCCGCAGCGCCGAGGGCGCGCTCGTGCCGTTCTCTCAGGTCGCGACCATCGAGCTCGACGAGGGCTATTCCTTCGTGCGGCGCGAATCGTTGCAGCGGTACTCGGTCCTGCAGATGGATGTGAAGGGCCGTGACGTGGACGGCTTCGTGAAGGACGCCGACGCGGCTCTCAAGCAGGCAGTCCAGCTCCCGCCCGGCTACTACACGCAGTGGGGTGGTGCCTTCGAGAACCAGCAGCGGGCCATGGCACGCCTGGCCGTGATCGTGCCGCTGACCATCGGGTTGATCTTCATGCTGCTGTACACCGCCTTCAACTCGGTGCGGCACGCGACGATCATCATCGCCAACGTGCCGTTCGCGGTCATCGGCGGCATCGTGGGCCTGTTCGTCAGCGGCCAGTACCTGTCGGTGCCGTCGGCCATCGGCTTCATCGCCGTGTTCGGCGTAGCGATGTTGAATGGCATCGTGATGGTCGAGTTTCTCAACGACCAGCGACGACAGGGCATGTCCGTGCGCGATGCCGTGCGGCGCGGCGCGGCACTGCGGCTTCGGCCGGTGCTGATGACGGCGTCGGTGGCCATCCTCGGCTTGATTCCCATGCTGCTGTCCACGGGTGTGGGTGCAGAGACGCAGCGGCCACTGGCCACCGTGGTGGTCGGCGGACTGTTCACCTCGACGGCGCTCACGCTGCTGCTGCTGCCGTTGATCTACGAGTGGTCGGAATTGCGCGCTGAAAGGCGCAGCCGTCCCGTCGGTGTTGTCGAAGGAGCCACGACATGAAGGAAATCAAAGCCTACGTCCATAGCAACCGCATCGCCGATGTCATCGCTGCGCTGAAGTCGTCTCCGGTGTGGAGCGTCGGAGGCAACGGCGATCACAACCTGACGGTCTACATGGTCAAGGGATCGCTGGTGCCGCTCGACAATGCCGAGAAGCGCTTCTCGGTGGAACTGGGCGAGGAGGTCGTCAATGAATACAAGCTGGAGATGCACTGCAGCGACGAGTATGCGGACCAGTTGGTCGAGGTCATCAGCCGCGTTGCGCGCACCGGGCAAGTGACGGCCGGCTGGGTCTATGTGATCGACATCGCAAAAGCGATCAGGGTCGGCTGATGGGCTCGATGACGCGCGTGGGGACCGGCGCTTCGTCCTCGCGCCGTCCCATCTCCGTTGCAGGAGGCTTTCATGTTCACCGAACCCATGCATGGGCCGGTTGCGTGGTCCATAGCCTGGCTCTGGTTGGGCTTCATCGCGGTGGGCGCGGCGGCGTACCTGGTGTGCCGGCTTCTGCGTCCCTGGCTGAAGACCAGGAAGCCACCACCGCCACCGCCAATGAAGTACGCAGAGCAACTTCGGCAACGCTTGCGCAAGAAGCCATCGCGCCGAGGACGTACCCCGCCAAAAGGCGCCGGTGCCGGCTCGAAGCCGCCTTCATCGACAAAGTGAGGCGTTCACCATGAGTGTTCCAGAGAAGCTTCGTCTCGACCTGCCATTGGTGCTGAGCGGGGTCGACGATGCCGAAGATCGGTGCGTGACGCGCCTGACGGACACGTTGTCCGGCCGCCCCGGCATCGAGGAAGCGCACATCGTTGGCGGGGACGGCGAGTCGCCCCAACTGTGCGTCCACTACAACCCCAACGAGATCACGCTGGGCCGTGTGCGCGAACTGGTGCAATCGGTCGGCGCGCAGCTCGGGGCGCGCTATGCGCACCTCGTGTTTCGATCCAACGGTCCGCTGCATGCCCGAGCGGCGCGGCGTGTGGCAGACGGACTGCGCAACGTGCCGGGCGTGCTGGAGGCCGATGTCGCAGCCTCCGGTGCATTGCGCATCGAATACGACCGCTCGACGGTCTCAGAGCAGACCTTGCTCCTTATTGCCACGTCACTCGGGCTGGCTGGTCATGCGACGCTCGAACCACCGCGTGTTCACGGGGCAGGTGCGCAAGCCGTGGCCGAGAAGCATACCCACGACCACGATCACAACTCTGCCGAGGGCAGCGCTCCTGGCAAGGCGTACCACGGTGATCACAAGGACCATGGCCATGGCGATGACCATGAAAAGCCTGAAGGCAAAGCCGCTGACGGACCTGCAAACGAACGTGCCGGCCACGAGCACGCGGAAGGCGAAGGCGATCACGCCGGCCATGACCACGCCCACGGCGGACTGTTCGGCGAAAAGTCGGAGCTGATCTTTGCGCTGCTGGCCGGCGCGCTGGTGTTGGTCGGTTGGCTCGTCGGCCGTGGTGCCATCGCGCCGACCTGGGTGCCGACGGCCTGCTACGTCGGCGCGTACATCTTCGGCGGCTGGTTCACCGTGAAGGAGGCGATCGAGAACCTGCGTGCACGTCGCTTCGAGATCGACACCTTGATGCTGGTGGCGGCGGCCGGTGCGGCGGCGCTCGGCCAATGGGCGGAAGGTGGCTTGCTGCTGTTCCTGTTCAGCCTGGGCCATTCCCTGGAGCACTACGCGATGGGCCGTGCTCGGCGCGCCATCGAGGCGTTGGCCAAGCTGGCACCGGAAACGGCCACGCTGCGGCGCGACGGTCGGACGGAAGAAGTCGCGCTCAACGTGCTGCAGGTCGGCGATGTGGTGGTGGTGCGGCCGAACGAACGGCTCCCGGCCGACGGCGTCGTGGTGGTCGGAACCTCCAGCGTCAACCAGGCGCCGGTGACCGGCGAGAGCGTGCCGGTGGACAAGCGGCCGATCGGCGACCCGAAAGCGGCCCTCGCCAACTTCGACCGGGTTTCGGCCGAGCACCGTGTCTTCGCAGGCACGATCAACGGCTCTGGTGCCATCGACGTGATGGTGGCACGCAAGGCCGATCAGTCGACGATGGCGCGGGTCGTCAAGATGGTGACCGAGGCGGAAGCGCAGCGCTCGCCGACGCAGCAGTTCACCGAGCGCTTCGAGCGCATCTTCGTGCCGGCGGTGCTGGCGCTGGTCGGCCTGCTGATGTTCGCATGGGTGGTGATCGACGAGCCCTTCGCCACGAGTTTCTACCGGGCCATGGCGGTGCTGGTCGCCGCGAGCCCATGTGCGCTTGCCATCTCGGTACCGAGCGCGGTGCTCAGCGGCGTCGCGCGCGCAGCCCGCGGTGGTGTGTTGGTAAAAGGCGGTGGCCCGCTTGAGAACCTGGGCACGCTCACGTCGATCGCCTTCGACAAGACCGGCACACTGACCGAGGGCAAACCAAAGCTGACCGATGCGGTCGCGGCCGAAGGGGCGACCGAGGACGAGTTGCTGCACGTGGCGCTGGCGGTCGAAGAGCACAGCGATCACCCGCTGGCATCGGCCATCGTCACAGGCGCGCGCGAACGCCTGGGCGATCGGCAGCAACCTCTGAGCGCGTCCGATGTGAAGAGCATCACCGGACGTGGCGTCCAGGCGCAGGTGGATGGCGAAGCGGTGCACATCGGCAAGCCGGTACTGTTCTCCGAACTGCCCAACTCGGCGATGCCCGCTCACGTCGAGAAGGCCAACCAGGCGTTGGTCGCGGCAGGCCGCACCACCATGGTTGTGCGCAAGGGGCAGCGCTTTCTGGGCGTGATCGGTGTGATGGACACGCCGCGGCCGGTGGCGGCGCAGGTCATGGCGGAATTGCGCAATCTCGGGATCGAACGCCTGATCATGATCTCCGGGGACAACCAGCAGGTTGCGGAGGCGGTGGCCAAGTCCGTCGGCTTGACCGAAGCGCGCGGCGACCTGATGCCGGAGCAGAAGGTCGATGCGATCAAGGATCTTCGCAAGGTCCACGGCAAGGTCGCGATGGTGGGAGACGGGGTCAACGACGCGCCGGCGATGGCCAACTCCACCGTGGGCATCGCGATGGGTGCGGCGGGGTCGGACGTGGCTTTGGAAACCGCCGACGTGGCCCTGATGGCCGACGACCTGGCGCAACTGCCGTTCGCAGTGGGGTTGTCGCGCAGCACCAGCCGCATCATCAAACAGAACCTGTGGGTCAGCCTCGGCGTAGTCGCCGTGCTCATTCCCGCCACCATGTTCGGACTGAACATCGGGACCGCGGTGCTGTTCCACGAAGGTTCGACCCTGCTGGTGGTCGTGAATGCGCTGCGTCTGCTCGCCTACAAGGGAACAGCCCCTGAGGCCGTTGCTGCATCACCCACCACACCCGTCGCAACGCCCGGCTGAGCCCTGATTCGGTGATGCCCGAGCACTCTCTTGAAAGCAATGGAACCAACATGCAATGCCCCGTATGCACCGAGACACAACTGGTGATGTCCAGCCGCCAGGACATCGAGATCGATTACTGCCCGAAATGCCGGGGCGTATGGCTGGATCGCGGGGAACTCGACAAGATCATCGAGCGCAGCCAGCGCGAGCAGCCCGTTGTCGCGCTGCAGCCCCAGGCGCCGGCCTTGCCAACAAGCCGCGACGGTTATCGCGACGACTCCGGCCACAGCCGTAGCCGCCACGGCTCCGGACATGGCGGCGGAAAACACGAGAGCTTCCTCAAACGGCTTTTCGACTGACGGGCAGACCTGCCGTGGCTCACGGCAACCATGCCGTCAATCGGGCTCCTCGCGAGCCGATGCTGGTTCGATAGCCGGCGAGCGACGCGACCGCCCGAAATACTGCCCATGACCCCGCGATCATCCGCGCCATCACCATGTCCAGCGCACTGATAAACGTTCTCGCGTTTGCATCGATCCCCGCCGCTGCGGTGGTCGTCGGAGGCGTCGCGGCGGCGTTTCGCACGCCGAGCCCGGCAGTGCGCAGCGGCGTCCAGCA
>JAKQJM010000099.1 GCA_029561145.1 Pseudomonadota bacterium | reverse complement strand
ATCCCGATCGGATCGACGGTCCATTGCATCGAGATGAAGCCTGGCAAGGGCGCGCAGCTCGCTCGCGCTGCCGGTGCTTCGGCCCAGCTGGTTGCTCGTGAACAAGGTCACGCGACCCTGCGTCTTCGCTCCGGCGAAATGCGCAAGGTGCCGGCCGAATGCCGTGCGACGATTGGGGAAGTCGGCAATTCCGAACACAGTCTCGAGAAGCTCGGCAAGGCCGGTGCGAGTCGCTGGCGTGGCATCCGTCCGACCGTTCGCGGTGCGGCGATGAACCCGGTTGACCATCCGCACGGTGGTGGTGAAGCCAAGGCTGGCCAGGGCAACCCGCATCCGGTGTCGCCGTGGGGCATGCCGACCAAGGGTTACAAGACGCGCAAGAACAAGCGCACCGACAAGTTCATCGTGCGCGATCGCAGAGGTTGAGATAGATCATGGCTCGTTCATTGAAAAAAGGCCCGTTCATCGATCATCACCTTCTGAAGAAGGTCGAGGCGATTTCGACAGGCAGCAACAAGCGCCCGATCAAGACCTGGTCGCGTCGTTCGATGGTTTCGCCGGAAATGGTCGGGCTCACCCTCGCCATCCACAACGGCCGCCAGCACGTACCTGTTCTGGTCAACGAGAACATGGTTGGCCACAAGCTCGGTGAGTTCGCCGTGACCCGCACTTTCAAGGGTCACTCCGGCGACAAGAAAGCCGCCGACAAGAAGAAGTAGGAGATAGCATCGTGGAAGCCAAAGCGATATTGCGCAGCGCGCGCATCTCCGCCCAGAAGGTCCGTCTCGTCGCCGACCAGGTGCGTGGCATGCCGGTCGGAAATGCGACCAACCTGCTCGCATTCAGCGACAAGAAGGCCGCTCACCTGGTCAAGAAGCTTCTGTTGTCGGCTGTCGCCAATGCCGAAAACAATCTTGGCGCCGACGTTGACGAACTGAAGATCTCGAAGATCTTTGTCGACGAGGGTCCGTCATTGAAGCGCATGCATGCACGCGCCAAGGGCCGTGGAAACCGTATCACCAAGCGCACCAGCCACATCACCGTGGTCGTGGGCGAGTAAAGGACGCTAACGATGGGTCATAAAGTCAATCCCATAGGGTTCCGCCTTGGTGTATCCAAGGACTGGAACTCCAAGTGGTTCGCCAACAAGCGTGACTTCGCAGGCTATCTGGCCGCCGATCTCAAGGTGCGCGAGTTGCTCCGGAAGAAGCTTGCCCAGGCAGGCATCTCCAAGATCCTGATCGAGCGCCCGGCGAAGACCGCCCGAGTGACGATCCACACCGCCCGTCCGGGCGTCGTGATCGGCAAGAAGGGTGAGGATATCGAGAAGCTGCGCAAGGAAGTCTCGACGGTGATGGGCGTTCCCGCCCACATCAACGTGACCGAAGTGCGTAAACCCGAATTGGACGCCCAACTCGTCGCCGAATCGATTGCCCAGCAGCTTGAGCGTCGTATCATGTTCCGCCGCGCGATGAAGCGCTCGGTGCAGAACGCGATGCGCCTCGGCGCACTCGGCATCAAGGTCAACGTCGGCGGCCGATTGAACGGCGCGGAAATCGCGCGTTCGGAATGGGCCCGCGAGGGTCGTGTCCCGCTGCATACGTTGCGCGCGGACATCGACTACGGCCTGGCCGAAGCGAAGACGACCTACGGCATCATCGGCGTCAAGGTCTGGATCTACAAGGGCGAGATTTTCGACCTTCATGCTGCCACGCAGGAAGCCAAGGCCGAGGCAAGCGAAGAACGTGCGCCCCGTCGGTCTTCGGCGAAGTAAGGAACTGAATCATGTTGCAACCGAAGCGAACCAAGTACCGCAAGGTGCAGAAAGGCCGTAACCCCGGTCTGTCGTATGTCGCCACCAAGGTGAGCTTCGGCTCATTTGGACTCAAGGCGACCACGCACGGGCACCTGACGGCGCGTCAGATCGAGGCGGCACGTCGCTGCATCACGCGTTTCGTGAAGCGCGGCGGCAAGTTGTGGATCCGCGTATTCCCCGACAAGCCGATCAGCAAGAAGCCCATCGAAGTCCGCATGGGCAACGGCAAGGGCAGCGTGGAGTTCTGGGTGGCTCCGGTTCAACCGGGCCGTATGTTGTATGAAATCGAGGGTGTCGACGAGACGACCGCACGCGAGGCCTTCCGCCTTGCTGCTGCCAAGCTCTCTGTGCAGACCCAGTTTGTAACGAGAACGGTGCTGTGATGGAACTGAAAGAACTTCGCCAAAAGTCGGAGAAGGAGCTGAACGATCATCTCGGCGAACTTCGCCGCGAGCAGTTCAACCTTCGTATGCAGAAGGGCTCCGGTCAGCTTACCCAAACCCACCAGTTCGGACGTGTCCGGCGCGAGATCGCGCAGGTCAAGACCGTCCTCGGCAGCAAGAAGTAAGGACGGCCTGCGATGAGCGATACAGAGAAGAATGCGCGCACGCTCGAAGGGCGTGTGGTCAGCAACAAGATGCAGAAGACGGTTACCGTCCTGCTGGAACGCCAGGTGCAGCATCCGCTGTACGGCAAGATAGTTCGTCGTTCGACCAAGGTGCATGCACACGATGCCGATGGCGCATGCCAGGAAGGCGACTTGGTGCGCATCTCCGAGACTCGACCGCTGTCGAAGACGAAGAACTGGCGCGTGGTCGAAATCGTCGCGCGGGCTGCGCAGTAATCGGCCCGCGACGTAAGGAGCAAGTAACATGATCCAGATGCAGACCACGCTGGCCGCAGCGGACAATAGCGGTGCTCGCGAACTGATGTGCATCAAGGTGCTTGGTGGCTCGAAGCGCCGTTACGCAAGCATTGGCGATGTGATCAAGGTTTCCGTGCGCGAAGCGATTCCGCGCGGCAAGGTCAAGAAAGGTGAGGTTTACGACGCCGTTGTCGTGCGCACCCGCAAGGGAGTTCGTCGGGCCGATGGCTCGCTGATCCGTTTTGACGGCAATGCGGCGGTTCTCCTCAACAACAAGCTCGAGCCGATCGGCACCCGTATTTTCGGGCCGGTGACGCGCGAGCTGCGCGGCGAGAAGTTCATGAAGATCGTCTCGCTCGCTCCAGAAGTGCTGTAAACGGGAAAGACGACATGAACCGCATCCGCAAAGGCGACCAGGTCATCGTGATCGCCGGCAAGAACAAGGGTCAGAAGGGCGAAGTCTCTCGCGTGGTCGGTGACCACGTGTTTGTACAGAACGTCAACCTGGTCAAGCGTCACACGAAGCCGAATCCGCAGGCAAACCAGCCTGGTGGAATCATCGAGCGCGAGGCTTCGATCGACATTTCTAACGTACAGTTGTTCAACTCCGCTACGGGCAAGGGCGCACGCGTCGGCTTCAAGACTCTTGAAGACGGTCGCAAGGTTCGCGTTTTCCGCCCGTCCGGCGAAGTTGTCGACGCCTGAGGCTGCCGCAATGACAACGCGTCTTGAAACCATCTACAAAGAAACGATCGTTCCGAAGCTGACCGAGCGTTTCGGCTACAAGAATCCGATGCAGGTGCCGCGCCTGACCAAGGTCACGCTCAACATGGGCGTCGGCGAGGCTGTCGGCAACAAGAAGATTCTTGAGAATGCCGTGGCCGACATGGCCAAGATCGGCGGACAGAAGCCGATCATCACGTTGTCGAAGAAGTCGATTGCGACCTTCAAGATCCGTGACAACTGGCCGATCGGCTGCAAGGTCACCTTGCGCCGCGCCCAGATGTTCGAGTTCGTCGACCGCCTGGTCAACATCTCGTTGCCGCGCGTGCGCGACTTCCGCGGCATCTCCGGCCGTTCGTTCGACGGACGCGGCAACTACAACATGGGCATCAAGGAACAGATCATCTTCCCGGAGATCGATTTCGACCAGATTGACGCCATGCGCGGCATGGATATCGCGGTCACCACGACGGCGCGTACCGACGAAGAAGCGAAGGCATTGCTCGAAGCCTTCGGTTTTCCGTTCCGCAACTAATTCAGCGAAGCAGGAAAACCGGCAATGGCCAAGACTTCAATGATCATGCGCGAGAACAAGCGCACGAAACTCGTCAAGAAACATGCAGCAAAGCGCGACCAGCTCAAGAAGGTCGTCAGCAGTCCGAAGGCGTCGTACGAGGAAAAGCTCGAAGCCGCCATCAAGCTGCAGAAGCTGCCACGCGATTCGAGTCCCGCCCGTCAGCGCAGCCGTTGCGCCCTGACCGGTCGCTCGCGCAGCGTCTATGAGAAATTCGGCCTCGGCCGCATGAAACTTCGCGAAGCCACGATGCGTGGCGACGTCCCCGGCCTGCGTAAGGCCAGCTGGTAAGTAACCGGGAACGGAGACTCGGAATTCGGGATTCGGCGAAGGCAGCAGCCCGCGAGTTCCGTATTCACGAACCCCCAATCCCGAATGCCCAATCTCGGATCTTATTGATTCGGATATCGATGCTTGAAGGAAAACTGAAACATGAGCATGACTGATCCCATCGCGGATATGTTCACGCGTATCCGCAACGCCCAGGCAACTGGCAAGCGCGCCGTGCGCATGCCGTCGTCGCGCGTGAAACTCGCCATTGCCACGCTCCTCAAGGACGAAGGCTATGTGTCCGAGTTCCAGGTGCAGGCAAACGAAGGCAAGCCGGTACTCGAAATTGCACTCAAGTATTACGAGGGCAAGCCGGTTATCGATCGCATCGAGCGCGTCAGCCGGTCCGGCCTGCGCGTCTATCGCGGCAAGAGCGAGCTGCCGAAGGTGCTCAACGGCCTCGGAATTTCAATCGTCTCCACATCGTCCGGAATCATGACCGACGCACAGGCCCGTACCAAGGGGCTTGGTGGCGAAGTCATCGGCATCGTGGCCTAAGGAGAGAGAATCATGTCACGCGTTGCCAAGAAACCCGTAGTGCTGCCGAAGGGCGTTGACGTCCAGGTTGCGGCTGAATCGATCACCGTGAAAGGCCCCAAGGGCAGCCTCAAGCTGGCGACCCCTCCGGGTGTTGTCGCGAGCCTGCAGGACGGCCAGGTGTTGCTGAGCGGCAAGACCGCCGACGACACGAAGATGGCCGGTACGGCTCGAGCCTTGATCAACAACATGGTGGTCGGTGTAAGCGAAGGCTATCAGCGCAAGCTTGAACTGGTCGGCGTCGGCTACCGCGCCGCACTGGCTGGCAAGGACCTGAATCTGACCCTCGGCTTCTCGCATCCAGTGGTGTTCAAGGCGCCCGAGGGCATCACCCTCGAAGTGCCCACCCAGACCGAGATCCTGATCAAGGGAACCGACAAGCAGATCGTCGGCGAAGCTGCTGCCAAGATCCGTGCATTCCGCCCACCGGAACCCTACAAGGGCAAGGGTGTGCGTTACTCGGGCGAGAAGATCACCTTGAAGGAAGCCAAGAAGGCCTGATTGGCGCTTCAGCTTCGCGGAGAAAGACAGTGGAAAAGAACATCGCAAGACTGCGTCGCGCCAAATCGACGCGCATGCACATCCGCTCCCTCGGCATTGCGCGCCTCAGCGTGCATCGCACGGGACAGCACCTGTATGCACAGGTTTTCAGTGCTTCCGGTGACAAGGTCATCGCGTCTGCATCGACGGTGCAGAAGGCGATTGCCGAAGGGCTCAAGGGGACGAAGAACAAGGATGCCGCTGCTGCGGTCGGCAAGGCGATTGCCGAGCGGGCGATCAAGGCCGGTGTCGAGAGCGTGGCGTTTGATCGCTCGGGTTTCCGCTATCACGGTCGCATCCAGGCGTTGGCCGACGCGGCACGCGAAGCGGGTTTGAAGTTCTGAATGTCGGGATTTGCGATTGGAGATTCGATAGAGCGAAGCAATTTTCCGCCCTTGCGAATCCCGGATCGCCAATCCCAGACAAAGATCCACCACAACTCCAAGCGACTTCAGTCGCAAGCAAAAGTCCGGATCCCTTCGTGGCCGGCACACAGGTGAAACATGTCAAGCAATGATCGTGAGACCAGCGACGGCCTCCTTGAGAAATTGATCGCAGTCAATCGTGTGGCGAAGACCGTGAAGGGTGGTCGCCAGATGAGCTTTACCGCGCTGACTGTCGTCGGCGACGGCGAAGGCCGCGTCGGCTTTGGTTATGGCAAGGCGCGTGAAGTGCCAATCGCCATCCAGAAGGCGATGGAGCGTGCACGCAAGAACATGGTGCGCGTCGACCTGAAGGAAGGCACGTTGTGGCATGCCGTCAAGGCGAATCACGGCGCGGCGCGTGTCTACATGCAGCCGGCTTCCGAGGGTACTGGCGTTATCGCCGGTGGTGCGATGCGCGCCGTGCTCGAAGTGGTAGGAGTGAAGAACGTCCTGGCCAAGGCAGTTGGCTCGCGCAACCCGATCAACCTGGTACGCGCGACGATCAATGGGTTGCAGGCCATGGCGACCCCGCAGGGCATCGCGTCCAAGCGCGGCAAGACGATCGAAGAGGTGCTCGGCAATGGCTAAGCAAAAGAACCAGACCGTGCGCGTGCGCCTGGTCAAGAGCCCGAACAGCTGTCAGGGCCGTCATCGCTTGAGCGTGAAGGCACTGGGCCTGCGCAAGCTCAACGATGTGCGTGAACTGAAAGACTCGCCGTCGGTGCGGGGTCTGATCAATCAGGTCAGCTACCTCGTCAACGTCGAAAGCGACGCGTAAGCGTCCTCAAGAATCAGGAGTCGATTTCATGCGTCTCAATACTCTCAAGCCTGCTGACGGCGCGCGCAAAGAAGGCGTTCGCGTTGGTCGCGGCATCGGATCGGGCCTCGGCAAGACCTGCGGTCGTGGACACAAGGGCCAGTTCGCGCGTTCGGGCAAGGGCAAGGTAAAGGCCGGTTTCGAAGGCGGCCAGATGCCCCTTCAGCGCCGACTGCCGAAAGTCGGTTTCCGCTCGAAGATGTCGCAGGATATTTCCGAGGTTCTGCTTTATCAGCTCGACAAGCTCAGCGCCGATGTCGTCGACTTCGAGGTGCTCAAGGCTGCCGGATTGATTGAAACCCGCGCAACCCGCGCGAAGATCGTCAAGAAGGGCGAAGTGAGCAAGGCTGTCAAGCTGCGTGGTGTGGCGGTAACGGCCGGCGCTCGCGCCGCGATCGAGGCTGCTGGCGGAAGCGTGGAGTAATCGGTGGCAACATCGAAATCCAGCGGACTGGCATCGCTCGGCAAGCTGACCGAGCTCAAGCACCGATTGCTGTTCGTGATCGGCGCATTGATCGTGTTCCGCCTGGGCTCGTTCATCCCGGTCCCGGGTGTCAATCCGGAAGCGATGGCGCGTCTGATATCGAACAGCGGCGGCCTGATCGACATGTTCAACATGTTCTCGGGCGGTGCGCTGAGCCGTTTCTCGTTGTTCGCGCTGGGCGTGATCCCCTACATCTCGGCGTCCATCGTCGTGCAGTTGTTCAGCTCGGTCGTTCCGGCTTGGCAGGCACTGAAAAAGGAAGGCGAATCGGGTCGACGCAAGCTGACCACCTACACCCGTTGGGGCACGGTCGGACTGGCGGCGTTCCAGTCGTTTGGCGTGGCGTCGATGCTGCAGACCCAAGCCGGTGTGGTCTACGCGCCGGGACCGAGCTTCGTGTTCGGGACCGTGGTTGGTCTGACCGCGGGTACCTTGTTCCTGATGTGGCTCGGTGAGCAGATCACGGAGCGCGGCATCGGCAACGGCATTTCACTGATCATCTTCGCTGGCATCGTGGCAGGCTTGCCGACCGCCGTCGTGCATACGCTCGGCATGGCCAACAGTGGGGAGCTGACCTGGCTCAAGCTGATGATGGTGCTCGTGGCCGTGCTGGTCGTCACCGCCTTCGTGGTCTTCATGGAGCGTGGTCAGCGACGCATCACGGTCAACTATGCCCGCAAGCAGGGTGGCGCGGGGCGTGCGTACATGAACCAGAGTTCGCACTTGCCGTTGAAGATCAACATGTCTGGCGTGATTCCGCCGATCTTTGCGTCCAGCCTGATCATGTTTCCGGCAACCGCGGCAGCATGGTTCAACAATTCAAGCGAGATCCTCTGGCTGCAGAAGCTGACCGCTGCGCTGGGTCCGGGTGAGCCGCTGCACATGGTCATCTACGCGATCATGATCATCGTCTTCGCGTTCTTTTACACGGCCCTGGTATTCAACTCCCAGGAGACCGCCGACAACCTGAAGCGCTCGGGTGCCCTGATTCCGGGTATTCGACCGGGCAAGGCGACGGCGGACTACATCGATGGCGTCATGACCCGGCTCACCGGCATTGGCGCTCTTTACCTGGTTGCGGTCTGCCTGGTTCCCGACCTGCTTCGCAATGCCTGGCACGTCCCGTTCTACTTCGGCGGTACGTCGCTCCTGATCGTGGTGGTGGTAGTGATGGATTTCACGGCGCAGATCCAGGCGCACCTGGTTTCCCATCAGTACGAAAGCCTGCTCAAGAAATCGAACCTGAAAGGTCGTTGAGCCGGTTCGGGCAGGGACTGCCGCTCGCCCTGGTAGGGCGGGCGCGCAGAAGGTCGAGGGGTTCCAGTTTCCCTCGATAACAGATAGAATACGAAGTTCACTGCGCATTTAGTTCTTTCGGAGACATTCAAACATGGCGCGCATTGCGGGTGTCAATCTGCCGGTCCAGAAGCATGCTTCTATCGGTCTGCAAAGCATTTTTGGTATCGGCCGCTCGCGGTCGAGAAAGGTCTGTCTGGACGCGGGTGTCGCGCCGTCGACCAAGATCAAGGACCTGACCGAGGCTGAGGTCGAGAAGATCCGTCACGAGGTTGCGAAGTACACGGTCGAAGGTGATCTTCGCCGCGAAGTCGGTATTGCAATCAAGCGACTGATCGACCTCGGCTGCTACCGCGGTCTGCGTCATCGTCGCGGCCTGCCGATGCGCGGCCAGCGCACGCGCACCAATGCCCGTACCCGCAAGGGTCCGCGTCGTGCGATCAAGAAATAATCTGCCCGGAATCGAATCATGAACAAGCCGGTCGCCAAGCCGAAGAAAAAGATCAAGCGCGTCGTGACTGACGCGATCTGCCATGTACAGGCGTCTTTCAACAATACCGTCGTCACGATAACCGATCGTCAAGGCAATGCGCTTTCCTGGGCGACTGCCGGTGGTGCCGGTTTTCGCGGATCGCGCAAGTCGACGCCGTTTGCCGCGCAGGTTGCCGCAGAGAAAGCTGCTCGTGCAGCGGCCGAGTATGGCGTGAAGACGATCGAGGTTCGCATCAAGGGTCCAGGCCCTGGGCGTGAATCGGCCGTGCGTTCGCTCAACAACGTCGGTTTCAAGGTCACCAATATCATTGACGTGACGCCCATCCCGCACAACGGATGCCGTCCTCCGAAGAAGCGCAGGGTTTAACGATGGCTAGATATATTGGACCCACCTGCAAGCTTGCACGGCGCGAAGGCGCCGATCTGAGCCTCAAGAGCCCGGCGCGCGCGATCGATTCGAAGTGCAAGCTTGAGCAGAAGCCTGGCCAGCATGGCGCCGCCCGCAAGGGTCGCCTGTCGGACTATGGCGTGCAGCTTCGCGAGAAGCAGAAGGTCAAGCGCATCTACGGCCTGCTCGAGCGCCAGTTCCACAAGTACTACGTCAAGGCGTCGACCCAGAAGGGCAACACCGGCGAGAACCTGTTGCGCCAGTTGGAGACCCGCCTCGACAACGTCATCTATCGCATGGGATTCGCGGTCACTCGCGCCCAGGCTCGCCAGCTTGTCGCACACCGCGCGGTCTCGGTGAACGGCAAGCGCGTCAACCTTCCGTCCTATCAGGTCAGGCCGGGTGACGAGATCTCGCTTACCGAGAGCGCCCGCAGCCAGCTGCGCGTGCAGGAGTCCGTAACCGTCTCCCAGGAGATGGATCTGGTTCCGACCTGGGTCGAAGTGGACGCGAAGAAGTTCAGCGGCGTTTTCAAGGCGCTGCCGGAGCGTTCCGACCTGCCTTCGGATATCAACGAAAGCCTGATCATCGAGCTTTACTCGAAGTAATCCACCGCAACTTTTCGGAGTCCCTGTTCATGGCAGGATCCACCAATGTGCTGCGTCCCCGCGGCATTCAAGTCGAGCGTATCGGTCTCAATCACGCGAAAGTCGTGGTTGAGCCGCTGGAGCGCGGCTTCGGTCACACCCTTGGCAATGCGCTGCGTCGCGTCCTGTTGTCTTCGATCCCCGGCTGCGCAATTGTCGAAGTTGAAATCGACAATGTCCTGCACGAGTACACCACTCTTGAAGGCTTGCAGGAGGACGTCATCGAAGTCCTGCTCAACATCAAGGACGTCGCGATCCGCATGCATGGCCATGACGAGACGACGCTGACCCTGAGCAAGAAGGGCAAGGGCGTCGTCACGGCTGCGGACATCAAGGTCGATCACTCGGTCGAAATCATCAACCCCGAGCACGTGATCTGCCACCTGACCAAGGATGTCGCGCTGAACATGCGCCTTAAGGTCGTGCGTGGCGTTGGCTACCAGCCCGCTGTATCGCGTCGTCTTCCGGATGAGGAAGCGCGGCCGATCGGGCGCTTGCAGCTCGACGCCTCGTTCTGCCCGGTGCGTCGCGTCTCCTACCAGGTTGACAGCGCCCGCCTTGAGCAGCGCACCGATCTGGACAAGCTGGTCCTTGAAATCGACACCAATGGTGCAATCGATGCCGAGGAAGCCGTGCGCAAGGCTGCCGAGATCCTGCAAGACCAGATCTCGATCTTCGGAGACTTCACGCGACGCGAAAGCGCCGACGCGAAGACCGACAAGAGCGGCGTCGATCCGGTTCTGCTGCGCCCGATCGATGACCTCGAACTGACCGTGCGTTCGGCCAATTGCCTCAAGGCCGAAAGCATCTATTACATCGGCGACCTCGTGCAGAAGACCGAAGTCGAACTGCTCAAGACTCCGAACCTCGGCAAGAAGTCGTTGACCGAAATCAAGGACGTGCTGGGTCAGCGTGGCCTGTCGCTGGGCATGAAGCTCGAGTCGTGGCCGCCTCCGGGCATCGCGCACGGCATGCAACTTGGCTAATGCGATCGTCCGTGATTGCTGAGTAGTTTCAGCTACGCCAGGGCGTAATTGGCGCCTTGGTTGGACACCAGCAGCGGCCGTCCGTGGCCGTACTCCTCACAAGAGCTTCTGCTCCGATGAGGTGTTTTGAAAAAGCCCCTTCGTTGGGGTCAATAATAGCGGGATTCCGCGGGTTGTCGGACACAGGTGCCGGCTTCTCATAACAATCGAGATCGAGGTATTTGTCATGCGCCACCAGAAATCCGGACGCAAACTCAACCGCACGAGCAGCCATCGCGAAGCGATGTTCAAGAACATGGCTGCTTCGCTGTTCAAGCACGAACTGATTCGCACGACCTTGCCGAAAGCCAAGGAATTGCGCCGCGTTGCCGAACCGCTCATCACCCTGGCGAAGACTGATGGCGTTGCCAACCGCCGCCTGGCGTTCGCGCGCCTGCGTGACAAGCAGGCTGTCGGCAAGCTGTTTGTCGAGCTCGGTCCGCGCTTTCGCGAGCGCAAGGGCGGCTACCTGCGCATCCTCAAGTGCGGTTTCCGTGTCGGCGACAATGCGCCGATGGCGTATGTCGAACTTCTGGATCGCCCGCAGGCTGCTGTCGAATCGTCAGCTGATTGATTCGGCGTCGATAGACGGAACAGGAAAGCCCCGCTCGCCGGGGCTTTTTTACGTCCGCCGGCCACAAGAGCGGAATCGCGGTCGATCGTTGGGATCGGCATGTCGTCCGGGACTTGCCGGGAACCCGCCCGGGCAACTCGGGGTCTGCGATGCCGTCCCTTTTCCAGCGCAGGAACCCATGCATGAATTCCGCATTCTTGACTCGTCGCAAATTGTTTCTTCTCATCGCCTGTGCGAGCGCGCTGATGATGGGCTACGCGCTTTTTGCCCAGTATGTGCAGGGTTACCAGCCTTGCATGCTGTGCATGGTCCAGCGCGTGTTCGTTTGCGCAGTCGGTGCGGTTGCACTGGTTGCAGCGGTTCACGGCCCAGGCCTGACCGGTTCGAGGATCTACGGCGTGCTCGGAGCCCTGTGCGCCATGGGTGGCGCGTATATCGCCGGGCGCCATGTCTACCTTCAGCATCTGCCGCCGGAGCAGCTCGAGGGCTGCGCTCCCTCGTTCGAGTATGCGATCGAGAACTACGATGCGTTGAAGTTCCTCAAGACGATCTTCATCCGCGACCAGGATTGCGGCGTCATCGACTGGACCCTGTTCGGCTTGTCGATGCCAAGCTGGGTGTTCGCTGGTTTTGTCGTTCTGTTCCTCGGCTCGCTGTGGGCGGGATTCCGGCGCGGCTGATTCCGCTTGCGGATTTGCTGTGGCATGATGGTTGCCGCAGTGCAGCATGAGTGCCGCCCCCGATGAAGCGAGATCGCAATATCGCTCCGGTGAGAAATCCGGAAGACTGGTCGCCGGTTTCGTGGCGTTCGCGCCCGGCGGTCCAGCAGCCGACCTATGCGGATCCGGTGGAACTCGATCTGGCTCTTGCCCAGTTGCGAGAACTTCCGCCACTGGTGACGTCGTGGGAAATCCTGGCCTTGCGCGGACTGCTCGCCGATGCCGCCGAAGGTCGCCGTTTTCTCCTGCAGGGCGGTGATTGCGCCGAGAGCTTTGACGACTGCACGTCGCCGCTGATCTCGAATCGACTCAAGGTCATGCTGCAGATGAGTCTCGTCCTGACTCACGGTCTCAAGTTGCCGATCGTGCGCGTCGGTCGCTTTGCCGGCCAGTATGCGAAGCCCCGCTCCGCAGACACCGAAACCCGCGACGGGCTGACCTTGCCGTGCTATCGCGGCGATATCGTCAATGCTGCCGCTTTCGACAGAGAAGCGCGTCGCGCCGACCCGCGCCGCCTGATCAAGGGGCACGCACGCTCGGCGATGACGATGAATTTCGTGCGCGCCTTGATTGATGGCGGTTTTGCCGACCTGCATCACCCGGAATACTGGGATCTCGCCTGGGTTGAACACTCGCCCCTGCAGGGAGAGTATCGACAGATGGTCGAATCGATCGGCAACTCGCTGCGCTTCATGGAAACCCTGGCAGGGAGTTCGGTTGCCGAGTTCCAGCGAGTCGATTTCCATACCTCGCATGAAGCCCTGCTGCTCCATTATGAAGAGGCATTGACGCGCCAGGTGCCGCGTCACTGGGGCTGGTTCAATCTCTCGACCCATTTCCCATGGATCGGCATGCGAACTGCCGATCTGGGAGGCGCGCATGTCGAATACTGCCGAGGGATACGCAATCCGATAGGCGTCAAGGTCGGCGTGTCGACGAAGCCCGACCAGTTGCTACGCCTGATCGATACCCTCGACCCGGACAACGAGCCAGGACGCCTGACCCTGATCCATCGCATGGGGGCCAGAAACGTGGCGACCGCGTTGCCACCCTTGTTGAATGCGGTAAAGGCGGCTGGCCGCAAAGTCCTCTGGTGCTGCGACCCGATGCACGGCAACACCGAATCGCTCGGTAGTGGCGTCAAGACCCGTCGCTTCGAGAATATCTGCGACGAACTCGACCAGTCGTTCGACATCCATGCGGCAGCGGGTACCCGGCTCGGCGGCGTGCATCTTGAACTGACCGGTGAAAACGTCACCGAGTGCATGGGCGGGGCCCGCGATCTCAACGAGACCGACCTGAATCGCGCTTACAAGAGCTCAGTCGATCCGCGCCTCAACTACGAGCAATCGCTGGAACTGGCAATGCTGATCGTGCGCAAACGCGGTGATCTCGGCCCGATCGACTGAGCCAGGCAGGGCGCGCGGCGGTTCGAGCCTCGCTCACAGCATGATCGCGATTGACCCCTCGGCGAGGGTGGTGCCGATCAGCATCGCCACGATCACGTCGCTGGGATAGTGCAGGCCGAGCACGACGCGCGAAATCGCGATCAACAGGCTCAATGGCAACAGTACCGGCAGCAGGGACGGATACCAGGCAATTGCCACCAGGCTGAAGCTCACCGCGTGCAAGGTGTGGCCGGAGGGAAAACTGTATTCGTCCAGCGGTGCGATATGAGCCACGATTCCTTCGTGGCTGCGGAATGGACGCGGACGTCGCGTCCAGCGCTTCAACAGGCGATAGAGGGTCGCTGCGAGTATCCCGACCAGGGCCATGTGCAAGGCCGCCTGTCGTCCCTGGCTGCCGCCGAGTGCAGCAATGCCGAACATCAGCGCATACCAGACCATGCCATCACCGATCCGGCTGATGCCGCGAAACAGATGCAGGACCGCCGTGCCTGCTATCCATCGGGTGCAGGCAAGGCAGATGCGCCATTCTCCGCTGACCACCTCGAATCGTCGCCATCCCGGCATCCGCATCATGCAGCACGCTCCATGCGCAATGAATCCAGCACATCCGAAAAGCTCGCGCTGACTGCGTCGGGATTCAGATTCACGACAGCGTCCCTTGCAGCGATGCGCATGTCGGTCCTTCTGGTCTCCTGATTGGCCAGGTCCGTCGTGGCTCGAATGAACTCCGTCTCTTCGGCAACCGGCACGCACCTGCCGCACTCGCCGCTGACGATGTGCTCGTGCGCCGCGCCGTAGTCGAATGCGACCACGGCAAGGCCACTGGCCATTGCTTCGAGCGTGACGTTACCGAACGTTTCCGACGTGCTCGGGAACACGAACAGATCGGCGCTGGCGTAGTGCCGCGCCAGGTCATCGCCGCGGCGAATGCCGGTGAAAACGATATCCGGATTTGCGCTTTCCAGGCGAGCGCGCTCGGGGCCGTCACCGACGATCACGAAGCGCGCGTTCGGCGTGTCTTGCTGGATCGCGCGAAACGCGCGTACCGCGAGATCGAGATTCTTCTCGGCAGCGAGTCGTCCGACGTGGATCACGGTCAGCGCATCCGGATCCAGGCCCCATTCCCGGCGCAACGCATCGTCACGCCGGGAAGGATGAAACAGCGAGGTGTCGACGGCCCTTCGCAGCAAGCGCACATCGCGGAATCCGCGCTCGCGCAGGAAATCCGCCAGTTCGGCAGTCGGCACCAGGGTCGCATCGGCGCGATTGTGGAAACGCCGCATCCCGGCAAAGACGAGCGGCGTCAACCAGGCGAAGCCGTAGTGGGCGACGAAGTCATCGAATCGGGTATGAAAGCCGGTGCAGGCTGGAACTCCAAGTTTGCGCGAGGCCGTCAACGCGCTGTGTCCGAGCGGCCCTTCCGTGGCGATATAGATCGCATCGGGTCGGCTGGACTGCCAATGTCGAAGCAGGCGTGAGCGCGCCGGAAGGCCAAATCGCAATCCTGGATAGCGCGGAAGCGAGGCACCGGGGAGCAGCGTTTCCGGAAAGCCATCGGCGTACTCCGCCGCATCGTCCTCAGGGCGGGCAAGGCGGATCAGTTCAACATCGTGACCGAGTTGCCGCAGGCCACGAGCCAGCGAATGCACGGTCAAGGCGACGCCATTGATTTCGGGCGGCCAGGTCTCGGTGACGATCGCAATGCGCATGCTGTTCTTCCGCCTTTGATGGCGGACAGCGTGCGCCGGCGTCTTTAATGGCGCGTGTCACGGCGATGACAGAACGATGACCGGAACGTTTTGATCGTTGGACGTTCGCGATCGCACGGAGTCGCCTTTTTTTGGCGAAGTCAGGCGTCGAGCGCGCCGGCGTATTGCCTGATTGCCACGAGCATCGCCGCAAGACCGTTTGAGCGGGTCGGCGACAAGTGCCTGCTCAATCCGATCGCTTCGACAAAGCGCGGTTCGGTAGCGAGGATTTCACTGGCCGGACGACCCGAATAGACGCGCAAAAGGAGTGCGATCAAGCCCGACACGATCGAAGAATCGCTGATTGCTCGAAATTCCACGTGCCCCGCGTTGCCGCCCGGCGCGAGCCAAACCTGGGACTGGCAACCCGTCACCTTGAACTCGTCAATCCGCCACTCCTGAGGAAACTCCGGCAGCTTCCGGCCGAGATCGATCAGGTACTGGTAGCGCTCGGTCCAATCGCTGAAGTAGCCGAACTCCTCGGCGATGGCAGCCTGCGCCTGGTCGGCAGTCGGTTCAGCGGGTTGCAGCAGAGCGATGTCCGGTGTCGCGATCATGTGTCCTCGCCTGTGGGCGGAAGCGGTTTGTTCGAACGGTCCAGTTTGCGCGCGCGTCATTCGCAGGAATGACCGAATGTGAATCCCGGTCAGCGCGTAGCCGGATCACGCTTCGCAATTTTCCAGCGTGTCCCTTCGGTACTGTCCTCGATGATCACGTCACGCGCAGCGAGTTCCTCGCGGATCCGATCGGCTCGAGCGAAATCCCTGGCGGCACGGGCCGCGACACGCTCGTCAAGCAGTCCACGTACCCAGTCGGGATCGATGTCCGCACCGGCTCCGGTCTGCTGGAACCAGTGCTCCGGATCTTCCTGCAGCAGACCGATCAACTGGCCGGCCCCAAGCAGTGCGGCCTTGCTGCGGTGTCTTTCCTCGGTCGATGTCGCCTGACGCGCCTCGTCTGCAAGCCGTGCGAGCACTGCAAATGCGGCGGGCGTATTGATGTCGTCGCACAGTGCCGATTCGAAATCCTCGGGCACGGTCCACTGGTCGTGCTCGACATGCACATCGGCGCGATCGCGCAGGACACCGTACCAGCCATCGAGTGTCGAACGAGCTTGCGAAAGCGTGCTCTCCGACCAGTCCAGGGGTTGCCGGTAGTGCGCCCGAAGCAGCAGGAAGCGCAGCACCTCGCCCGGATAGGTTTCAAGCAACTCATGCAGGATCATCACATTGCCAAGCGACTTCGACATCTTCCTGCCACCAAAGGTCAACATGCCGTTGTGCAGCCAGTAGCGCGCGAAGACCTTGCCCTCATGCGCGCAAGTACTCTGCGCGACTTCGTTCTCGTGGTGCGGGAACATCAGGTCGTTGCCGCCGGCATGGATATCGATCGTCTCGCCCAGGTGTGCTGCGGCCATGGCCGAGCATTCGATGTGCCAGCCAGGCCGGCCACGACCCCAGGGACTGTCCCAGCCGGGCAGATCATCGGACGAGGGTTTCCACAAGACAAAATCGCCCGGGCTCTTCTTGTACGGAGCGACTTCGACGCGCGCGCCGGCAATCATGTCGTCGGTCGAACGGCCGGAAAGCTTGCCGTAGTCGGCAAAACGAGCCACCTCGAAAAGGACATGCCCCTCTGCCGCATAGGCATGTCCGCTCGCGATCAATGCCTGGCACATGCGGATGATTTCGGGCATGTGCGCCGTTGCGTGCGGCACGATGTCCGGAGGGTCGACGCCGAGGCGAGCCATGTCGTCGTGATAGGCCTGTGCAAAGCGCTCGGTGATGGCCTTGATCGGCGTGCCGGCCTGCCTGGCCGCGGCATTGATCTTGTCATCGACGTCGGTGATGTTGCGGGCGTACACGAGCTTGCTGTAGCGCCGGCGCAACAAGCGGGCAAGCAGACCGAATACCACCGCCGGGCGCGCGTTGCCGATGTGGACATAGTTGTAGACGGTGGGTCCGCACACGTACATCGTCACCCTGGAGGGGTCCTGCGGGACGAAATCCTCGACCTGGCGCGTGAGTGAATTGTGCAATCTGAGCTTCATGGGATCCGGATGAACGAAAACGCGTCGAGGCGGGCGATGATAGCAGTCCCTGAACGGGCCCCGGATCACCCTGTTGCCCGCGGATTCCTTGGGCCGGCATTCAGTATCTCCATGCTGTAATTCGCGCCACATCATGGCGCCCGTGCGTCGCATCGAGGCCGATGCGACTGCGATACACGGATCCAATGCAGGTCTGGCGCGGCGTCAACCCCCGATTTGGAGATTTGAGATGGTAAAGAGTTTTCTGTTCGCGGCGCTTGCAGGCGCGACTGCGCTGGTAGGTACTGTCCAGGCTCAGGACCGCGGATACGACGATGATCGCAGTACCGACAACGTGCGTCTGGCCTGGGCTGACGTGCTGCGTGTGGACCCGGTCTATGACGAAGTCGTCAGCAGCCGCCCGCGCGAGGAATGCTATGACGAAGAGGTGGGTGGACGGCGTGACACGCGTGGAAACAATACGGCCGGCACCGTTATCGGCGCCATCGTCGGCGGAGCGCTCGGCAATCAGGTCGGCAAGGGTGACGGCCGCAAGGCTGCAACCGTTGCCGGCGCGTTGATCGGCGGCGCGATCGGCAACGACTCTGCGCGTCGCGACGATCGCTACTACAGCGACACCCAGACGCGCTGCCGGACCGTCAACGATCGATACAACGAACGCAGGATCGTCGGGTATGACGTGCAGTACCGTTATCGGGGTGATGTCTTCATGTCGCACCTGGACTATGACCCTGGCGAGCGGATGCGCGTACGCGTAAGCATTGCTCCGGCCGAATAGGCACCAAGGGATCTCGAACGGGCCGCCGCGAGGCGGCTCTTTGCCTGGTCGTCTCCAATCCACAAATCTGTTGCGCTGCGGCACGAATGCCGGTAACGTCGCCCGCCTGATGAACAGACTCCCCGCAACAGCCGATATCCTGACCAGCGCCCGCATGGCGGCTGGCATGACCTCGCGCGCGCGCCGACCGATGAGCTTGAATCCGGCCGGGTAGCTGTCGCTTGCTTCATGTTTTTCGACGAGAACCCGGCCATCGCGCCGGGTTTTTTTATTGCCATGGATGGCATGTATGCCTGCAACGCAGGAGCGGTTGCGGGCGATTGCCTGGCATGTATGCCTGCAACGCAGAAGCGGTTGCGGGCTATTTCCGAGGGGACACCGTGACGATCAGACATTTCCTGAGCACCCAGGACTGGAACCGCAACGATCTCGACAGGCTTCTGGACCAGGCCCGGGGTTTCCGGGAATCGAAAGCGGGCATGCAGCTCGAAGGCAAGGCAATTGCCTTGCTGTTCTTCAATCCGTCGATGCGGACGCGGACGAGCTTCGAACTGGGCGCTTGCCAGTTGGCCGGCAAGGCGATCGTGCTTGCGCCAGGCAAGGATGCATGGCCGATCGAGTTCGATGTGGGCACCGTCATGGACGGTGAAACCGAGGAACACATCGCGGAGGTCGCGCGCGTGCTGAGCCGGTATGTCGACCTGATCGGCGTTCGCGCGTTTCCGAAGTTCCAGGACTGGTCGGTCGACCGCGAGGACCGCGTGATCCAGGCATTTGCGAAATACTCGTCCGTGCCTGTGATCAACATGGAGACGATCACCCACCCGTGCCAGGAGCTGGCCCACATCATGGCCTTGCAGCAGCACCTCGGGACCGACCTCGCGCATCGCAAGTACGTGCTGACCTGGACCTATCACCCGAAGCCGCTGAATACGGCGGTGGCCAATTCGGCGCTGCAGATCGCGACGCGCTACGGAATGGACGTGACCTTGCTCTGTCCGACCGATGAGTACCTGCTTGATCCGCGCTACCTGGCATTTGCGCGTCGGAACGTCGCCGAGAACGGCGGCAGCCTGACCATCAGCCATGACATCGAGAGCGCGTATCGTGGTGCAGATGTCGTCTATGCGAAAAGCTGGGGTGCGCTGCCATATTTCGGCCGTTGGGACCAGGAGAAGCCGATTCGCGACGCGCACAGGCATTTCATCGTCGACGAAGCAAAGATGGCGCTGACCAACAATGGGCTGTTCAGTCATTGCCTGCCGCTACGCCGCAACGTCAAGGCCAGTGATGCAGTGATGGATTCGCCCGCCTGCATCGCGATCGACGAAGCCGAGAATCGCCTGCACGTGCAGAAGGCGCTGATGGCCGAGCTTGCCGCGCAACCCGGGGTTCGGAATTCGGGCTTCCGGATCGGTTAGGACCCAACTCTGCACCAACCAGATTTTCCGCTACGACGAACAGGAACTCCGATGCCTTCCGCTTCTGCGAATCCCGAATCCCGAACCCCGAATCCCGAGCAGCGGAACGTTGTTCTCGCGTTCTCAGGCGGCCTCGACACGAGTTTCTGCGTTCCGTACCTGCAGGAGCGCGGTTATGCCGTGCACACGGTCTTCGCGGACACCGGTGGCGTCGACGACGAGGAGCGTGCGTTCATCGAAGGGCGCGCGGCCGAGCTCGGCGTCGCGAGCCATGTGACGATCGATGGTGGCCCGGCGATCTGGAACGGCTTCGTCAAGCCATTCGTGCAAGCCGGCGAGGGATATCAGGGCCAGTACCCGCTGCTGGTCTCGGATCGCTACCTGATCGTCGAGTCTGCATTGCAGCGTGCGAAGGAGCTTGGCACGCGACGCATCGCTCATGGTTGCACCGGCATGGGCAACGATCAGGTGCGCTTCGATCTGGCCGTCAAGGCGCTCGGCGACTACGAAATCATCGCGCCGATCCGGGAAATCCAGAAGGAACACTCCGCGGTGCGCGCCTATGAGCAGAGCTACCTCGAGCAGCGCGGCTTTGGCGTGCGCGCGAAGCAGAAGGTATACACGATCAACGAAAACCTGCTTGGCCTGACGATGTCGGGTGGCGAGATCGATCGTTGGGAAGCGCCCGGTGACGGAGCACGCGGCTGGTGCGCGCCGCGTTCAGAGTGGCCGACGCAGGCCCTGACCGTGACACTCGGCTTTGCGCACGGCGAAGCGAAGACGCTCGATGGCGAATCCTTGCCTGGCCATGCGCTGCTGGCCCGCCTCAACGCGCTGTTCGCGCCGTATGGGGTCGGCCGTGGCATCTATACCGGCGACACGACGATCGGCCTCAAGGGCCGCATCATCTATGAAGCTCCCGGCCTGATCGCGTTGCTCGTCGCGCATCGCGCACTTGAGGAAGCGGTGCTGTCCAAGGCGCAGAATCGCTTCAAGCCCATCATTGCGAAGCAGTGGGTCGAGCTCGTCTACGAGGGTTTCTTCCACGATCCGCTCAAGCGCGATCTCGAAGCATTCCTGAGCGCCAGCCAGCATTGCGTGAATGGTGAAGTCACCCTCGAGACACGCGGTGGCAGCGTGCATGCCGTGGCGATCCGTTCGCCTCACATCCTCAGTGCGAAGGGAGCAACCTATGCCCAGTCCGCCGATTGGGGTGTGGCCGAAGCCGAGGGCTTCATCCGGCTCTACGGCATGAGTTCGACCTTGTGGGCCGAAGTGAACCGGGAGCAGGGTGCGTGAACGACCTGCTTTCCTCGACCTTGACGCATCTGCGTTCGCTGGTTGCCTTCGATACGCGCAATCCGCCGCGCGCAATCAGCACGGCCGGCATCTTCGACTATCTGAGCAGGAATCTGCCGGGCTTCGAGATCGACGTGGCCGACCACGGTGCCGGCGCGGTAAGCCTGTATGCACGAAGAGGCAAGCCCGGCATCCTGTTCAACGTGCATCTCGACACGGTCCCCGATTCACCGCACTGGTCGGCGAATCCGTTCGAGCTGCGCGTCGTCGACGATCGTGCGATCGGGCTTGGCGCCTGCGACATCAAGGGTGCCGCGGCGGCGCTGCTCGCCGCGGCAAATACCGTACAAGGCGATGCGGCTTTCCTGTTTTCCTCGGACGAGGAAGCCAATGATCCGCGCTGTATTTCGGCATTCCTTGCGCGCGGGATTCCTTACGACGCCGTCCTGGTTGCCGAACCGACGCGTGCGGAGGCCGTGCTCGCCCATCGCGGCATCAGCTCGGTGCTGATGCGGTTCGCGGGAACGGCAGGTCACGCGTCGACACGGCAGGCGATCGCCGACAGTGCCTTGCATCAGGCGATCCGCTGGGGGAGCAGGGCGCTGGAACATGTCGATACCTGCGCGCATGAACGCTTTGGCGGGTTGACCGGCTTGCGCTTCAACGTCGGTCGCATCGAGGGCGGCATCAAGGCCAACATGATTGCACCGTCGGCCGAACTGCGTTTCGGATTCCGGCCCTTGCCGTCGACCGATGTTGATGCGTTGCTGAGGACGTTCCGCGACTTTGCAGATCCCGAACCGGCCGAGTTCAGCGAAACCTTCCGCGGTCCGAGCCTGCCGTCGGGCGCGATTGCCGATGCCGAAGCGAGACGGCTTGCCGCGCGTGATGTCGCCGATGCACTGGATTTGCCGATCGGCAACGCGGTCGATTTCTGGACCGAAGCCTCGCTGTTTTCCGAAGCCGGCTACACGACCCTGGTGTATGGGCCCGGTGACATTGCCCAGGCGCATGCGGCCGACGAATGGGTGGCGCTTGACCAACTGAATTCCCATGTCGAGGCTGTCTGCAGGATCATCCATGAATAACGCGACCCGCCAGACCCGCCAGACCATCGTTCGCCTGCTCTCGAGCATGGCAAGTGCAAAGGAGATCTCGCAATACCTCAAGCGCTTTTCGCAGGTTGACGCGAAGCGCTTCGCTGTCGTCAAGGTCGGTGGAGCGGTGTTGCGCGATGACCTCGATGCGCTGACCTCATCACTGGCCTTCCTGCAGGAGGTCGGCCTGACTCCGATCGTCGTGCACGGTGCGGGTCCGCAGCTCGATGAGGAACTCGCTGCTGCCGGCATTGAGAAGATGACGGTCGACGGACTGCGCGTGACGACGCCGGAGGCACTTGCGATCGTGCGGCGCGTGTTCCAGACGCAGAACCTCAGGCTGGTCGAAGCGCTGCAGGAAGGAGACACGCGGGCGACCTCGATCACTGCCGGCGTATTCGAGGCCGACTACCTCGATCGTGAAAAACTTGGACTGGTTGGGCGGGTGCGCAGCGTCAATCTCGCTCCGATCGAAGCCAGCCTGCATGCCGGCTCGATCCCGGTGATCGCCAGCATGGGTGAAACCAGCGGAGGACAGATCCTCAACATCAACGCCGACTTCGCGGCCAACGAGCTGGTCCAGGTGTTGCAGCCCTACAAGATCATCTTTCTCACCAGCACCGGTGGCTTGCTTGATGGCGAGGGTCGAATCATCGATTCGATCAATCTCTCGACCGAATACGAGCACCTGATTGCGCAGTCGTGGCTGCACTCGGGCATGCGCGTGAAGATCGAGCAGATCAAGACCCTGCTCGATCGCCTGCCGCTGACCTCGTCGGTATCGATCACGCAGCCTGCCGAGCTGGCCAAGGAATTGTTCACGCACAAAGGTTCGGGCACCCTCATCCGTCGCGGCGAGAGGGTGCTCGCCGTGGACTCGTGGGATCAGCTCGATCTGCTGCGCCTGCGCGAGCTGATCGAATCGAGCTTTTCGCGTGGCCTCGTCGATGACTATTTTGAACGCACGCCGCTCTTGCGAGCCTACGTCAGCGAGAACTATCGGGCCGCCTTGATCCTCGTCGAGGAAGGCGGATTCACTTACCTCGACAAGTTTGCGGTGCTCGATGACGCGCAGGGTGAAGGACTTGGGCGCGCGGTGTGGCAGGTCATGCGGGAGCAGAACTGCAGCCTGTTCTGGCGCTCGCGCCACGACAATCCGGTCAATTCGTTCTACGGCTCGGAATCGGACGGTTGCTGCAAGGTGGAGCAGTGGAAAGTGTTCTGGTACGGAGTCGATGACTTCGCCGACATTAAGCGATGCGTGGATCACTGCCGGGAACGGCAGGGGACATTGTGCGCGGGCGAGGAGCGCGCGGCATGAAGCGGAAGACGATAGGAATCGTCGGTGCACGCGGCCACACCGGGGCCGAGCTGATCCGCCTTGTTGCGGCGAACGACAATTTCGAACTCGCTTTTGTTTCGTCACGCGAGCTCGTCGGAGAGTGCGTAGCCGACCATGTCGCCGGCTACGCGGGCGCGATCCGCTACGAATCGCTCGACCCTGCATCGGTTGCTTCACGGCGCGCCGATGCCGTTGTGCTGGCCCTGCCGAACGGCGCAGCGGCGCCCTTCGTTGGCGCCATCGATGGGAATGGACACGCCCCCCTCATCGTCGATCTGTCGGCCGACTTCCGCTTTGACGAGACCTGGTACTACGGTTTGCCGGAATTGACCCGGGCGGGTTACACCGCACAGCGAAGGATCAGCAATCCTGGCTGCTTCGCGACGGCGATGCAGCTTGCGATTGCGCCCTTGACAGCGCGACTGGCGGGCCCGCCGCAGTGCTTTGGCGTATCGGGCTACTCGGGAGCCGGCACCACACCATCGGACAGGAACGACCTCGACAAACTGCGCGACAACCTGATGCCGTACGCGCTGGTCAATCACCTGCACGAGCGGGAAGCATCCATGCAGCTCGGCATCCCGGTCGAATTCATGCCGCATGTCGCGCCGTATTTTCGCGGCATCACGATGACGGTCAATCTTTGGCTGCAACAGCCGATGAAGCGTGACGAGATCATCGCGTGCTATCGGGAGTCCTATGCCGATGAAGCCCTGGTGCGTATCGTCGACGAGGCGCCCTGGGTCAGCCGGATCGCCGGACAGCATCATGCGGAACTTGGAGGATTTGCGTTGGCGCCGGGCGGCAAACGCGTTGTCGTCGTTGCCACGCTGGACAATCTGCTCAAGGGCGCCGCCACACAGGCGATGCAGAATCTCAATCTCGCATTCGGCTTCGACGAGCTGAGTGGCGTGCCGGTCGGCGCGAACAGCCAGGAGACAGGTGCATGAGTGATCTGCTTTGGCAGAAATCGGGAATCCGGATCGATCCGCGCATCATGCGCTTCCTGGCGGGCGATGATGTGGTACTGGATCGGGAATTCTTCCTGTTCGATATCGAGGCGAGCAAGGTCCATGTCGAAGGGCTTGCCCGTATCGGCATCGTCAATGCGGCGGAGTCGGCCGACTTGATCCGTGAGCTCGAGCTGCTCGGCGCTGATTTCCGCAGCGGCTCGTTCATGCTGGATGAGCGATACGAGGATGGGCATTCGGCCATCGAATCGCGCCTGATCGAACGTCTCGGCGATGCAGGTCGCAAGATCCACAGTGGGCGCAGCCGCAATGATCAGGTGCTGGTCGCGAGCCGACTCTGGCTCAAATCGAAACTGCTCGAACTGTCCCTCGTCTGTGCCGCGGTGGCGAATGTCTGCATCCACCGTGCCGAGCACGATGTGTTGCCGATGCCGGGCTACACCCACCTGCAACGTGCCGTCGTATCGTCCACGGCGATGTGGTTCGCCGGCTTCGCCGAAGCCTTTGTCGACAATGCGTGGCGCGCACGGCAGACCCTCGACCTGGTCGATGCCAATCCTCTTGGCACGGCGGCCGGCTACGGGGTCAATCTCGCGCTCGATCGCGAGTACACAACGCGCAAACTCGGCTTTGCGCGCATGCAGATCAGTCCGATCTACACCCAGCTCTCTCGTGGCAAGTTCGAAATGGCGGCGCTCGATGCGCTGGGCGCTGCGCTACTGGACCTGCGTCGCCTGGCCTGGGACCTGTCGTTATTCACGACGTCCGAGTTCGGATTCGTCAAGTTGCCGCCGCAGTTCACGACCGGCAGTTCGATCATGCCGAACAAGCGCAATCCCGACGTCATCGAGCTGATGCGCGCGAGCTACGCCAGCGTCGCTGCGGCCAGGACCGAGATCGAGCAGCTCTTGTCGCTGCCGACCGGCTACCAGCGCGATCTGCAGGTCAGCAAGGGCGCGATCTTCCACGGCTTCCATCGCGGCCTCGATGCGCTCGCCTTGTTGCCCGACTTGCTTGTGCAATTCGAATGGAATGCGGAGCGGATGCGAGCGGGGATCGACGCCACGATGTACGCGACCGATGCGGCCATCGAAGCAGCGGTTGCCGGTGTTCCGTTCCGCGACGCGTATCGCGCGGCGGCGGAATCCGGCGATGAAGCAGGGCAGGGGCGGACACCGGAATCCAGTCTCGCTGCTCGCACCTCGCCGGGTTCGGGTTCCGACCTTCGCCTTGATGAATTGCGCCGTCGGCTCACCGAGCTGACCTGATCGCGGCATCCACTCGCATGCCGTTCTGCGAGGACGGAATGTGCCGTGATGCGCGATGAGTGGAGTCATCACCGGGCCATCGCCCACGACAGGGTTCGTCGAGCAGCATCGCGCGCCCGGCGTCGTACCGTACTCGAGGTCCAAGGTCGATACTGGCCAGTTCGTGACGCACGGCGCGGATCAGAACTCGCATCGTGCATGTGCGGTCGCCGGCTGATTCATCGTCATGCGGGCCGAATGCGCTAGTCTGTATGTCGCAGGAAATCAACGCGTGGTCGGATGTTCGATGAGCCAAGGTCCTGATCTGGGCAGCAGCACCCGATTGCTCGTCGTCGCCCCCCATCCTGACGACGAGACACTGGCTACCGGTGGGTTGATCCAGGAAGCGCTCTCTGCTGGCGCGCATTTGCGCGTGGTGATCCTCACCGACGGCGACAACAACCCGTGGCCCCAGCGCTGGATCGAGAAGCGCTGGCGCATCGATGCCGAGGCCAGGGTGCGCTGGGGAGCGCGTCGACGCGGCGAGGCCACAACCGCCCTGTCCAGACTCGGTGTTGCGGCGCATGACATCCGTCACTTCGGCTGGCCGGATCAGGGCCTGACCGCCTTGCTGATGCGTGATTCGCAATGCGAGGACCGCCTGGTTGCCGAGATTCTCGACTTCGCACCTGACCTGATCGCCGCACCGTCGCTTGCCGACCGCCACCCCGACCACAATGCCGCACGCGCGATGCTCGAACTGGCCCTGGCCAGAACGCCGCAGGCATCCTGCCGGCGACTTGGATTTGTCGTGCACGGGACGATGATCGGACGCGAATGTCTGGCACTGGCGACGAACGAGGAACAGGTGCGGATCAAGCAGCAGGCACTGCAGGCTCACGCCAGCCAACTGGTGCTGAGCAGGAAGCGCATGACCCGCATCTGCGGCCGCATCGAGCAGTTTGAATCGAGCGGGGCGCAGTCAGCCCCGGCCGCCACGGCGCATCAGGGCGATTGGCAGATACCGTATCGTCACTCCGGCCTGCGTCTGCATCGCCGTGCGTTGTATCTGATCGCCGAGGTCGGAGGTCAGATGATCCGCACGAGGCTGCCTCTGCCGCGCAGTCTCGCGTGCGCGGTTACGCACACTGTTCCGGGCGATCGGGGACTCCTCACGGTGCAACTGCATGCTGCAGTCGATGGGCTGCGGATCAACCTGGCCAGTGAATATGTCATCCATCAGGCCTTCGCCAAGGTCCAGAGGCTCGGCCCGCGCATCCTCATCTACGACGATGCGGGCTGGATGCGGAAATAGCGGGATCCGAATTCCTCCGTGCCAGCGTCCGGCACGCCCTGGCGCGAGATACCCCGAGCGCGGTGGACCTTCGGATCTAGGTGACGGACGTGTCCCGTCTTGCGGTTGCCTTGCACCACAACCAACGCCAGACAAGCGCCAGTGGAAACAGGACGATCACGAAGGGAAATCCGAACGCTGGCGTTCCGATCATCTCTGATGTGCCGTCGGCAAAGGAATCCAGGAAGTCCGAGAACGAATCACCGATCCCTGGCCAGCGAGTAGCGCTCCTGTCCATGCCTAAATCGAGAGTGAGCAGGTTCGTCTCGATGCGACGCTGAAGGCTGTCCGCGGTCCGGTGGAGCTCCGCCATCTGCGATTCAACCGACGCGAGTTCATGCGCGAGAGAAATCATGTCGCCAACGGCCAGGTCCTTTCGACCCTGGAAGTCGAGCAGATGGCTGCGTTGCAACTCGAGTCGCTCCTCCTGGCGGGCGGTATCGGCGACGACCACGGCGAGGTCCTCAGCCCGTGTCCGTCGCGATTCGATGCTGCCATTCCTGCTCGCCAATCCGACCATGGGTTCGACCCCGATCGGCACGATGCGGACTTCGACCAATCCGCGCGGAGGAGGTCCGCTCGATTCCTCAAATCACAGCAGGCTGCAGTTGCCGAACCCCTCATCGGCACATGCCGCGCGAACAGAACCCATTCGCTCCTTGCGTTCGTGCGTTGGAAGCGATATGGAAACCGTGTGCTCATAGGCGAGCAACGAGCCTGCTTTTGCGGTCTCGCCGCTTGCGGTCGCCGCATCAGTGACCGTCTTCCTCGCACAACCGGCCAGAGCCAGCGCAACTGCCAGAAAGGCGATCCAGGTAGTCCGCACGGCAGGTGTCCCGGCAGTTCTCAATACGGTTGGCCGGAATCCGGCAGTTCTTCCCTCGATCATGGAGGAGTGTTGCTCGATCCGGGGGCGGAGAACCTTTATTTCGCCGGGTGTGCTTTTGGCGAAGCGTACTGATCGATGACCGCTTCGATCGCATCGCTGCAGATTCGGCAGAACGAACTCGTGCGGGTGAACATCACGCAATTCAACTGCGATCGGTAGTAACCGGTGGATTCGTAGTTCGCGCCTTCGAAAGCGCCAATCCGGGTCTTGTTCGCGGAGGACATGAAGAGTTCGTCCTCGATGCGTTGTTCCCGATGGAACAAGGCGTTCATCTCGCTTTCGGGGCGCTTCCGTGCGCGCAAGTCAGCCCGTACTTTCTGGTACTCGCGCTGGTGCGTTTC
>JAKQJM010000098.1 GCA_029561145.1 Pseudomonadota bacterium | reverse complement strand
TCGATCGCCAGGCCGTTCTGCAACCTGATCCGCTTCAAGCGTTTCAGCGACGATGTCGAAACCCTAGGCGAACTCAAGAAGGACCCGACCGTCCTCGTCGTCGCCCCGCTTTCCGGTCATCACTCGACCCTGTTGCGCGATACCGTCAAGTCGCTGCTGCAGGATCACAAGGTCTACCTGACCGACTGGATCGACGCACGCATGGTGCCGCTCGACCAGGGTGATTTCGATCTCGATGACTACGTCGCCTACATCCAGGAATTCATACGCCATATCGGCGCCGAGCGTCTCCACGTGATCTCGGTTTGCCAGCCCACGGTGCCGGTACTCGCAGCGATTTCGCTGATGGCCTCGAATGGCGAGAAGACCCCGCTGACAATGACCATGATGGGTGGCCCGATCGATCCCCGGCGCAGCCCGACCAAGGTCAACGATCTCGCCACGACACAACCCCTGTCGTGGTTCGAGAACAACGTCATCCATACCGTGCCATCAAGCTTTCCGGGTGCCGGCCGCAAGGTCTATCCAGGCTTCCTGCAGCACGCCGGATTCGTCGCGATGAATCCGAGCCGGCACATGAGTTCGCACTGGGACTTCTATGAAGACCTGCGTCGCGGCGACCTCGAGGATGCCGAAGCGCATCGCAAGTTCTACAACGAGTACAACGCCGTGCTCGACATGCCGGCACCGTTCTATCTCGACACGATCAGCACGATCTTCCAGCAGCACCTGCTGCCACGCGGCTTGTGGGACGTCGCTGGCCAACGCGTGCGGCCTGGCGACATCCGCGACACCGCGCTGCTGACGATCGAGGGTGAGCTCGACGACATCTCGGGTCGTGGCCAGACCGAGGCGGCGCACGAACTCTGTTCGGGCATTCCTGCGTCACACAAGCGCAACCTGCTGGTCAAGGATGCCGGTCACTACGGCATCTTCAGCGGTCGCCGCTGGCGCGAGAAGATCTATCCGCAGTTGCGCGATTTCATCGCCGGCCATGCCACTTTCCCGGCGGCGAAGGCGGTCGCGACTCGACGGCGCCGCAGCGCCTGATCGAAACACCGGACGGGGCCGACCGTGCCCGGGCAGCTGCAACGGCGGGTGTCGCCGGCAATCGACGTGGCGACACGAAGTCGACGCGCGCAGATCGAATCGCCGGGAAATCGTCTTTCGAACTTCCTGCAATACGGCTAGGCTAGGCGTCGGGTCGCCGGACCATGCAGGGGGCATGCGGCGCACCGTTTCGACCGGTTCTTCCTTCCATTCCGTCCGACGTCGGGGATTGCCATGTCCAGCGTGTTTCGTTGCGTGCCGAAAGTCCGTCTGCTTGCCGCCTCGCTGATTCTCGGTCTACCCGTGTATGGACACGCACAGGAAGCCGAAGACGTCGAACGCAAAGGGTCATCGGTACTCGACGTCGTCACCGTGACGGCCGAACGACGCGAGGAAGCCGAGAAGGATGTACCGGTCTCGATCACGACGGTGTCCGATGAGAAGCTCGATGTCATCGCCTCCGGCGGCAGCGACATCCGCTTCCTTTCCTCACGTCTGCCGAGCCTCAATATCGAATCGTCGTTCGGACGTGCATTTCCGCGCTTCTACATCCGCGGGCTCGGCAACACCGACTTCGACCTCAATGCATCGCAGCCGGTATCCCTAATCTACGACGAGGTGGTCCAGGAGAGTCCGCTGCTCAAGGGTTTCCCGGTGTTCGATCTCGATCGCATCGAGATGCTGCGCGGACCGCAAGGCACCTTGTTCGGACGCAATACACCGGCCGGCGTGATCAAGTTCGAGTCGGTCAAGCCCAGCCAGGAGACCAGCGGCTATGCGCGCCTGGGCTATGGCAGCTACGGCACGACCACGTTTGAAGGCGCGATCGGCGGAGCCCTCGGCCCTGCCTGGTCGGCGCGCGTCTCGGGGCTGTACCAGCATCGCGATGACTGGGTGGACAACACCTACACGGGCGAGAACAACGCGCTCGAGGGTTACGACGAATCGGCTATCCGTGCGCAATTCCTGTACGACCCCGGCGAGAATTTCGACGCGCTGTTCAATGTGCATGCGCGTCGACTCGATGGCAGCGCACGCCTTTTCCGCGCCAACATCATCAAGCCCGGCAGCAACGATCTGGTCGATGATTTCGAACGCGACGAGATCGCGATCGATGGACGCAATTCCTCGCATCTCGATACCGAAGGTGCCAGCGCCCGGCTGCGTTGGGATTTCGGCAGCATGAGCCTGTTTTCGGTGACCGGTTACGAGAGCGCCGAATCGTTCAACCAGGGCGATATCGACGGCGGCTTCGGTGCCTCGTATGCCCCGCCATTCGGCCCTGGCTTCATTCCGTTCTCGTCGGAATCCGCTGATGGCCTGCCCGATCACAGCCAGTGGTCGCAGGAACTGCGCCTCGCCTCGAACGACTGGGGCCGTTTCGACTGGCAGGGCGGGCTCTATCTGTATCGCGAGAAGATCACGATCGACAGCTTCAGTTACGACACGCTGGCCGGCAGCATCGAGAACGGCTACGCGCAGCAGAAGCAGGACAACAAGGCCTGGGCCGCATTCGTCTCGGGCGACTACGAGGCCAGCGATCAGCTGACCTTGAAAGGTGGCTTGCGCTACACCCGCGACAACAAGGATTTCGAGGTCTCGCGGTACGTTTCGCCGATCGGCGGCGATCCGCTCGGTCCCTTGACCGTCAGCCCGAGCGCCAGCGACCTCAGTGGCGATTTCAGTGCGACCTACGCAATCAGCGAGCAGACCAATGTCTATGGGCGTGTCGCCAAGGGCTTCCGCGCACCGAGCATCCAGGGGCGCGTGCTGTTCGGCGATACGATCTCGGTTGCCGATTCGGAAAAGGTTTACTCCTACGAAGCCGGCATCAAGTCGGATCTGCTCGATCGGCGTGCCCGCCTCGGCTTCTCGGTCTTCCACTACACGGTCAAGGACCAGCAGCTGACCGCGGTCGGCGGCGCGGCCAACTTCAACCAGCTCGTCAACGCCGACAAGTCGGTCGGCAATGGTTTCGAGCTTGATCTGGAAGCCTATCTGACCGAGCACCTGCTGGTTACGCTCGGCGGCAGCTACAACCGCACCGAGATCAAGGATCCGAACCTGTTCATCGCGCCTTGCGGCGGTGGATGCACCGTGCTCGATCCGGCCGGCGGTGGTGACGGCCTCGTGTCGATCAACGGCAATTCGCTGCCGCAGGCACCGCGCTGGATCGGCAACATCACGGCGCGCTATGGCGTGCCGGTGGGAGATGGCGAGTTCTTCGTCTATACCGACTGGGCCTATCGCAGCAAGGTCAACTTCTTCCTCTATGAATCGACAGAATTCACCGGAAAACCGCTGCTCGAAGGGGGTCTGCGGATCGGCTATCTGTGGCGCGACGGACGCTACGAAGCGGCCCTCTATGGCCGCAACATCACCGATCGCAAGGCCATCGTCGGCGGCATCGATTTCAACAACCTGACCGGATTCGTCAACGAGCCGCGCATCATCGGTGCCGAGTTCACGGCGCGCTACTGAGCTGGTTCGGCGAACTGCGCGGCGCTATCCAGGCCTGCCCGCGCGCGCGGATCGGGTGTCTGACATCGAACGGAGCACGCCATGAATCCGATCGCTCGCATGTGCTGGTTTTCCAGTGGCGACATCAACGGCTTCTTCGGACTCGTCGTCGACAACCTCTCGGTGCTGGCCTTTCTCGCGACGGCGCTGATCGTGATCTTCGGCTTTCCAGCGGAGATCATCTTCACCCGGATGTTCCCCGGCACCGCCCTGGGCGCACTGGTCGGCAACCTGGCCTATGCGCGCATGGCCCGCACGCTGGCCCGTCGCGAAGGCCGCAGCACGGTCACCGCGATGCCGCTCGGGATCGATGCACCGACAAGTATCGGCATGGCCTTGCTCGTGCTCGGCCCGGCTTTCCTCAGCTACCAGCAAGCCGGTTTCGACAGGAATGTCGCGGCAACGATGACCTGGCAGCTCGGCATGGCTTCGCTGGTTGTCATGGGACTGCTCAAGTTCGTGCTCTCGTTCTTCGGGGCCCATGTGCAGCGGCACGTGCCGCGTGCAGGCCTGCTCGGATCGATCGCCGGCATCGCCCTGATGCTGATCGGTTTCCTTCCACTGATCGAGATCCTGCGCATGCCTGTGGTCGGACTGGCCGGGCTCGGCATCGTGTTGTACGCGCTGATCGGCAAGGGGCGCTTGCCGTTCGGCATGCCCGGCGTGCTCGTCGCTTTCCTGGTTTCCGCCGCGCTCTACTACGGCTTCGGTCCGATGGGCTGGCTGGGCAGCGGCTACCACGCGCCGGATGCGTGGCAATTCCGCTTCGCCCTGCCCTGGCCGAACGGTGGTTTCATCGACGGCCTGCCGCTGACCGTTCCCTATCTTTCGCTGCTGCTTCCGTTCGGCCTGCTCATGGTCGTCGGTGGCATCAACGTCGCCGAAAGCGCACGCGCTGCAGGAGATGACTATTCGACCCGCGACATCCTGCTTGTCGAATCGCTATCCACCCTGATCGCGGGTGCCTGCGGCGGCGTCGCGCAAACCACGCCCTATATCGGCCAGCCTGCCTACAAGGCAATGGGAGCCGGCATAGGCTACGTGGTCCTGACCGGACTGTTCATCGGCCTGGGCGGCGTCTTCGGCTATCTTTCGAATACGGTCGAACTGTTACCGCTGGCCGTGCTTGCGCCGATCCTCGTCTTCATCGCGATCGGCATCACCAGCCAGGCCTTCGAGGCGACGCCCCGTCGATATTCCGCCGCAGTCGTGATCGCATTCTTCCCGGCGATCGCGCGTCTCGTCGCCATCAAGCTCAGCGATCCCGCGATCGTCGATCCGGCACATTTCGCGGCGCTGCATGCGGCGACGGATCACGGCATTTCAGAGGTCGCGACGATCGTCGTGCTCGGCAACGGCTTCATCATCACCTCGATGGTCTGGGCCAGCTTCGTCGTTGCGCTGGTCGATTCGCGGCCGCGTCGCGCGGCGTCGATCCTGCTGATCGGCGCGACACTGAGCGCATTCGGCCTGATCCACTCGGTGCATCCCGCGGGCAGCATCTACCTGCCCTGGCAGCTCGATGCGATCGAACGTTCGATCGCCGTGCAGTTCAGCGCCGCCTATGTCGTGCTGGCGGCGCTGATCTTCCTGCTGTCATTGCAACCCGGGACTGCGAAGAAAATCGATCCGGGCGATTGATCCTCAAGCCGCCTTGACCAGCAGATGCTTGGCCAGTTGCCCATGCAGGTGGCCGATGCCGCGCGCGAGATGCAGCATCGCGAACAGCAGGAGCACGCCTCCGACGAACACCAGCGGCATCGCCCAGACCGGCGCTGACCACAGCACTTCCGAGCCATCCCTCATGACGATGCCGTCACCGTAACCGAACACATGCAGGAACGGCGCGACGATGAAGCCCAGCGCGAGTGCCATTCCCACCGTGACGATACAGAAATAGAGGATGCCGAGCGGCAGCATCAGGACCATGTAGAACAGCGTGCTCCAGCTGCGCGGATCGGTAAACATCGCGCCTATGCGCTGCCAGATCGACTTCTCGCGATCGACATACAGGGGCCGGCGTGGCATGCGCACGCCAAGCATGGCCTCGACGATCTTGCCCTCGACAAAGGACAGGGCACGCACGGTCGCGAAGAACAGCACGATGAACGGGATGCCGATGATCAGGATCGCGAAACCGGCGGAGAGGCTGAGCCCGGTGACGACCCAGGTGAAGTAGAAGATGCCGGTTGCCATTGCCAGCACCATGTAGAACATCGCCGCGTAGGCGCGCGGGTCGACCGCGACACCGAAGAACTTCGCGATGAACGATTTCTCTGCGACCGGACGCACGCGACGTGGCCGCAGCGCCTGCTCGACTTCGCCCTCCTTGACCCGATAGATCTCGGCGACTTCGTCGGGAGCGCCGTAGCTGGTCGCGACCTTGGCAAGGACCGCCGCCTCATCGAGTTGCGGGTGCTCGGCGAGTTCGGCACGCAGGTGCTCCTCGGCGTCATACAGGGCATCCTGGATCATTGCCGGATCAGCGCCGTGCAATTCGGATCGGAGCTGGTCGAGGTACTCGCGGATGGTTTTTGCAATCGGATGATTCATGATTTCGCCCCTTGCGAAGTGTTGCCATCAAGCACGCTGTCGACGAAATCCCGTGTCGTCGCCCACGATGCGATCCATTGATCGAGTACTTCGCGCCCGAGCGCGGTAATCCGGTAGTAGCGACGCGGCGGCCCGGCGATGGAGGGTTCGACCTCGCTGTCGAGCAGCCCCGATGCGCTGAGATTGCGCAATACCGGATAGAGCGCACTCTGCTTGCCGGCAAGCACACCCTCGCCGCCATCGGCCAGGCGTTTTGCGATCAGGTAGCCATACATGGGCTCGTCGGCACCGGCCAGGACGGCCAGCAACACTAGCGATACCGAGCCTGCGGACAGTTCTTTCTGGAATTTCTTCAGGTGGCTTTCGAGTTCGGTCATGGTGGCTGCCATTCATCACGTCATAGCGTTGAATGGATCATATTATTGACTTCGTACTAGTGTATGAGCCAGAAGTCATGTGCCCGCGCGATGCCTGCACCCGCTAGTCTTGCGCGTCCCTCTTCGCCTGGAGAACAGCCGTGCAGAACCCCTCCGAATCGCGCGTGCCTGCCTGCGCGTCGTCGTGCAGTCCGCCCGGCCATGCGCGTGTTGCGCTGGCGGTCCTGTTCTGCCTGTTCTGCCTGTTCTGCCTGTTCTTCCCCGTGATCGCCGGGGCCGCTGATGCACCGGCGAAAAAGCCGACCATGCAACAGGTGATCGATGCCTCGAAACCGTCCGACTGGCGCTCACCGGCACCGGCCGACACGCTGTACATGGAACTTCCAGGCGGGCGCGTGGTGATCGAACTGGCCGTCGCGTTTGCACCCCTGCATGCCGCGAACATACGCACCCTGGTCAGGCAGAAGTACTTCGATGGCCTTGCCGTGCTTCGCGTGCAGGACAACTTCGTGACCCAATGGGGCGATCCGAACGGCGAGGACGCGAGCAAGGCGCATCCATTCGGAGAGGCCAGGCAAAGCCTGCCTGCCGAGTTCAGCCGCGCTTCGGCGGGCCTTGAGTTCACGCCGCTGGCGGACGGCGATGTCTATGCGCCCGAGGTCGGCTTCTCCAACGGATTTCCGGCGGCACGCGACCCGAAATCGGGCCAGGCCTGGCTCGCGCATTGCTACGGCATGGTCGGCGCGGGGCGCGGCAACGAGGCCGAATCGGGCAGTGGCGCCGAACTCTATGTCGTGATCGGCCATGCGCCGCGCCAGCTCGATCGCAACATCGCCACGGTCGGACGTGTGATCAAGGGCATCGAGTTGCTTGCGGCCCTGCCGCGCGGTACCGGGGCGGCGGGCTTCTACGAGAAACCCGAGCAGATGCTGCCGATCCGCTCGGTCCGGCTTGCCGCCGACGTTCCTGCCGCCGAGCGCAGCGCGCTGGAGATCCTGCGCACGGGCACCGCGACCTTCGCGGCACTGGTCGAATCACGCCGCAACCGCAGCGACGACTGGTATCTCGCTCCGGCCGGCAAGATCGACCTGTGCAATGTTCCGCTACCGGTGCGCGAGCAGCCGAAATGATCCGGCAGGAGTCCGTGCGCCGGCGTTCCGATGCGCGGATCTGGCGGACTGCCCTTCAGTGATGATGGCCGCCCGCGCCGTGCACGTGACCGTGCCGGATTTCCTCGTCGCTCGCTGCACGCACCTCGGTGACCTCGACCGCGAAGTGCAGGGTTTCGCCGGCGAGCGGATGATTGCCGTCGACAGTCACTTCGTCGCCTTCGATATCGGTGACGATTACGGCGATCGGGCCCTGCCCGGTCTGCGCCTGGAACTGCATGCCGACAGCGAGGTCATCGACGCCGTTGAAAGACTCGCGCGGAACGATCTGCACGAGTTCGTCGATGTAGCTGCCGTAGCCTTCCTCAGGCGCCACATCGACGCTGAACCTGTCGCCGGCGACATGGCCGGCCATTTCGCGTTCGAGCCCGGGCACGATATTGCCTGCGCCATGCAGGTAGGCCAGTGGCTCACGACCGTCCGAGCTGTCGAGCACGTCGCCGGCATCGTTGGTCAGGGTGTAATGGAAGGACGCAACCGTGCGTTCGGCGATCTGCATGAATGACCTCGGACATTGTCTGGAATCCCGCGACAGCATTGCCGCGGCGTGCGGGTCGGCGGGCATTGCGTTGGGGTGGATCGCTTTCGACGTCAGGCCATGGACCCTGCGACGCCGCAAAAGCGGGTCGCGTATTTTACGCGAGCTTGTCGACTATTGCGAATGACGGGTTTCGAGAAGGCGCGCGACATCCGCCAAGCCCAGTCCGCGCGCGCGCAAAAGCAGGACCAGGTGAAACAGCAGGTCGGCCGATTCGCCGAGCAGATCGGGATCGTCCTGGACGACGGCCGCCAGCGCGGTTTCGACGCCCTCCTCGCCAACCTTCTGCGCGATCCTGCGGATACCGGCATCGAACAGGCGCGTCGTATAGCTCCCTTCCGGCCGCAGGTGCCGGCGTTGCGCAACCAGCGCATCGAGCTCCACCAGAAAACGCAGAGGTAGATCCGGCGCGTCGGCGAAACAGCCCGGCGTACCGCGGTGGCAGGTCGGGCCGATCGGCTCGGCCCGGACGAGCAAGGCGTCGGCATCGCAATCAACGTGCAGCGATTTGAGCAGCAACGTGTTTCCGGAGGATTCCCCCTTGGTCCACAGCCGTTGCCTGCTGCGACTGAAAAACGTCACCTTGCCAGTGGCATGGGTCAGCGCGAGCGCCTCTTGACTCATGAACCCCAGCATCAGCACTTCGCCACCGGTCCAGTGCTGCACGATGACCGGCAGCAAGCCACCACCCTTTGCCCAATCGAGCGTGTCGATGAGCGATGTGTCGTTCATGGCCGGACCTCCACCTCATTCGCCACGAGAAATTTCTTCAGGTCCGGAATCGCGATCGCACCGGAATGGAATACGCTGGCCGCAAGCGCTGCATCGGCATCGGCATCGACGAACACGTCGCGGAAATGCTCGCGCGCGCCGGCCCCGCCGGATGCCACGAGGGGCACCGAGCAGACCGCCCGCACGGCGCGCAACTGGGCCAGATCGTAGCCGGCACGGACTCCATCGCTATCCATGCAATTGAGCACGATCTCGCCTGCGCCGCGCCGCAGTGCCTCGATGACCCAGTCGAGCGTGCGTCGCGGCAGCGCCTGCATGCGGGCCGGATCGCCGCTGTACTGTCGAACGCGCCATTCGCCGTCGGCATCGCGCTGGCTGTCGATGCCAACCACCACGCACTGCACACCGAAAGCGGCGGCGAGTTCGTCGACCAGCGCCGGACGTTCGAGCGCCGGCGAGTTGACCGAGACCTTGTCCGCACCGGCATGCAGGATCGTGCGCGCCGTCTCGATGTCGCCGATGCCGCCCGCCACGCAGAACGGGATGTCGAGCGCTCGCGCGACGCGGTCGATCCAGTCGCGATCGGCGCAGCGCCCCTCGGGACTGGCGGTGATGTCGTAGAAGACCAGCTCGTCGGCGCCTTCGTCGCGATAGCGCATGGCCAGATCGACGATGTCACCGACGACGACATGATCGCGAAAGCGCACGCCCTTGACGACCTTGCCATCCCGTACGTCAAGGCACGGAATGATGCGCCGGGTCAGCATCCCAGCGCCCCGGCAAGATCGACGCGGCCTTCGAGCAGGCTGCGTCCGAGTATGACGGCAGCCGCCCTGCCATGCAGTGCGTTGATGTCATCGCAATCGCGTACGCCGCCCGACGCCTGCACGGACAGCGCCGGCGCGATCTGCGCCAGCTGCGCGTACAGATCGAGATTCGGCCCGACCAGCATGCCGTCGCGCGCGATGTCCGTGCACAGCAGATGGCGTGCGCCGGCCCGCTCGTAGCGCGGCGCGAGTTCGTCAAGCGTCTGCACGGCCGGCTCGGTCCAACCGGCCGACGACAGCGCCCATTGCCCATCGACCTGGCGCGTGTCGAGAGCGATGACGAGGCGATCGGCACCGAACCTGCGGAGCCAGTCGAACACGCACTCGCAATCTCGGACCGCGATGCTGCCGAGCACGACGCGCCGCACGCCGGCATCGAACAGGCGCCTGAGATCGTCTTCGGTGCGCACGCCGCCGCCCGCCTGGACCTCGAGATCGAGCACGACCAGCGCCTCGATCACCGCGAGGTTCTCGAAGCGGCCTCCGCGAGCCCCGTCGAGGTCGACCACATGCAAGCGGCGCGCACCGGCGGCGCGATAGAGTCGCGCCTGCTCGATCGGATCGAGGGCATATTCCGTCTCGCGCGCATAGTCGCCTTGGTGCAATCGCACAATGCGCCCGCCGCGCAGATCCAGTGCAGGAATGATTTCGGGTTTCATAGGCCGAGGAAATTCCTCAGCAACCTGCTGCCGACACGGCCCGAGCGCTCGGGATGGAACTGCACGCCGCAGAAGTTGCGGTGGCGCACGACCGCCGCCAATGGCGCACCGTAATCGACGGTCGCCAGCGCAGATACTTCGCAGGAATGCGCCGCAAAGCTGTGCACGAAATAGGTGAAGGCGTCCTCGGCGAGACCGTCGAGCAGGGGATCGTCAATGAGGCGTTTCAATCGGTTCCAGCCCATGTGCGGAACGCGATGACACCTGTCGCCCTTGATGCGGCGAACCTCGCCCGGAATGAGGCCGAGGCATCGCGTTGAGCCCTCCTCTGAACGGTCAAACAGCAGCTGCATGCCGAGGCAGATACCGAGCACGGGTTGTTCGAGCCGACGAATGACCTCGACCAGGCCGCTGTCATGCAAACACTGCATGCCTGGTGCAGCAGCGCCAACGCCGGGCAGGATCACATGCGATGCCGCGCGAATCCGGACCTCGTCGTCGCTGACCTGCGCATCGACCCCGAGCCGCTCGAGCGCGTAGCGCACGGAACCAATATTCGTTCCACCGGCATTGACCAGCACCACATCGACAGGGCTCACAGCCGACCTTTGGTACTTGGCAGGTCGCTGCCCTCGACGCGGATGGCCTGGCCCAGGCAGCGCGCAACGACCTTGAAGCAGGCTTCGACCATGTGATGCACATTCTCGCCACGCACACCCAGATGCAGGTTGGCGCCCATCGCCTCGCAAAGCGAACGGAAGAAGTGCGGCACGAGTTCAGTAGGAACCTCGCCGACGCGCTCGCGCGGAAACGTGCCGTCGAAGACGAAATGGGCTCGACCGGACAGGTCGAGCGACGCATTGGCGAGACTTTCGTCCATCGGCAGGCAGAAGCCGTAGCGGCCGATGCCGCGCTTGTCGCCAAGCGCCCGGCGCAACGCTTCGCCCAGGGCGAGCGCCGAGTCCTCGATCGTGTGGTGCTCGTCGGTCTGGAGGTCTCCATCGCATCGCAGGCGAAGATCGAAATGCGCGTGCCTGGCAATCTGTTCGAGCATATGGTCGAAGAAACCGAGTCCGGTATGGACATCGGCGTTTGCACCGCCATCCAGGTCGACACGCACGCGGATTCGCGTCTCGCCGGTCTCGCGCAACACCTCGGCGACTCGTGGCGAATCGAGCAGGTCGTGCGCGATCTCGACCCAGCTGCGCCCTTGCGCGCCAACCCGGAATCCACGCACGCCGAGATTGGCCGCGAACTCCAGATCGGTCTCGCGATCACCGACCATCGCCGAGGCAGCGCGCGACCAGCTGTCATCCGCCAGCCAGTGGCGGACCATGCCGACGCCGGGTTTTCGCGTACCGAGACCCTCGTGGGCAAAGCTTCGATCGATCAGTACCTCGCGTGGCGTGATTCCCTGTGAGGAGAGTATGCGCAATAGCAGATCATGCGGCCCCTGGAAGTCGGATTGCGGAAAGCGTTCACTTCCAAGTCCGTCCTGGTTGCTCACGACGACGATCTCATAACCCGCCGACACACAGCGTGACAGCGACGCGATGACGCCGGGCATCAGCGAGAATTTCTCGAAGCGGTCGATCTGGAAATCCTCAGGTTCCTCGATCAGGCAGCCGTCCCGATCGAGGAACAGGATTTTGCGCGTACTCATTCCGATACCTCGTGGCGAATCAAGACCTCGAGCAGCCGCGAGTTCTCCTCGCGCGTGCCGATGCTGAGGCGCAAAAATCCGGAAAGCGCGGGATGGCGACCGACATCGCGCACGATTACACCCGCGGCCAACAGATTGAGATAGGTGCGCGGTGCGTCGGCAAAGCGCACGCAAAGGAAATTGGCATGTGATGGCAGGACCTCGATAACGCTCGGCAGGCGCAAGAGGGCGACCGACATGCGTTCACGTTCCGCAACTATCAGCGCGATCCGCTGGCGGGTCAGCGCCATGCCGTCGGCGGTCAAGGCCGCCAGCGCCGCGCCCAAGCTCGGGGTTGGCAGCGGATACGGCGGCATGATCTTGCGCAGCAGCGTGATGATTTCGGCGCCGGCAAGAAGGCAGCCGAGCCGCGCGCCGGCCAGCGCCCAGGCCTTGGACAATGTGCGCAGCACACCGAGATTTTCATGGTGTCGAATCAGCCCGCTAACGCTGGGCGAGCTCGAAAACTCGATGTAGGCTTCGTCTACGATGACCAATGCACGTCCACGCATGGCGTAGCCGATCCGCTCGATATCGACGAGCGCGACACTGCCGCCGGTGGGATTGTTCGGAGAACAGATGAACACGAGCTTGACCGATCGGGGCAGGCGGTCGCACAGCATCGGAACATCGACAGCAAAGTCTCCTGTCAGCGGTACCTCGATGCGGGCTGCGCCCTGCACCTCGGCGCACACCGCATACATGCCGAACGTCGGTGGCGACAGCGCGACGGCATCGACACCGGGTCGGCAGAACGCTCTCGTGAGCAAATCGATTGCCTCGTCGCTTCCGCGCGCGACCAGAATCTGGCTGCTGCCCACGCCGTAGAGTTCTGCAAGCCGTTCGAGCAGGACTTCGGACTGCGGATCCGGATATCGGTTGAGCGGCATCCCGCGGGATTCGGCCTGGAGGCCGGGTGGGAGCCACGGGGACTCGTTGGCATTGAGCATCACTTCGGCCTTTCCGGCCTCGTGCCGCGCCGACGAATAACCTTGGACGGTCAGCACTTCGGGGCGCGCCAACGCAAGCACACTCATGCGGCATTCTCCAGCGCATCCAGGCGCAAGCCGATGGCAAGCGCGTGTGCCTCCAGTTGCTCGGCTCTCGCGATCGTCATCGCACACGGCCCGATCGCGCGCAAGCCGGCCGCCGACAACCCCTGCACGGTGATCTGTTTCTGGAAGCTTGCCACGGAAAGCCCACTCCACGATCGAGCCGCGCCGTATGTCGGAAGGACGTGGTTCGTACCGCTGCAATAATCACCGACCGACTCGGGTGACCACGCACCGAGAAAGATCGAGCCGGCGCTGATGACCGAATCGAGCAGGTCGCGTGGTTGCAACGTGTGGATGATCAGGTGTTCGGGTGCATACGCATTGCTCACGTTGATGGCCTGCTGCAAAGATTCGACCTTGATCAGGCAGCCATGCGCCAGCGATCTTTTCGCAATCCCGGCGCGCGGCAAGCGCTGGCACAGCCGGTCGACACAGACCGTGACGGCATCGATCAGATCCACACTGGGCGACACGAGGATCGCCTGCGAATCAGCGCCGTGTTCCGCCTGCGCAAGCAGGTCGGCGGCGACGAAGACCGGATCGGCGTTGGCGTCGGCGATGATCAGGACTTCGGACGGGCCGGCCGGCATGTCGATGGCCGGGCCGTCAGGATCGCCGGCCACCTGGACCTTCGCTTCGGTCACCCAGGCGTTGCCGGGTCCGAACACCTTGTCGCAACGCGGCACCGACTCACTACCATAGGCCATCGCGGCAATCGCCTGCGCCCCGCCGAGCTTGAGCACGGTCCGGATTCCGCACAGGCGCGCCACAAACAGCACGGTTTCGTCACAGCCCCCATCCGCGCGTGGCGGCGTGCACAGGACAACCTCGTGGCAACCGGCGATCGAGGCAGGCACACCAAGCATCAAGGCCGTCGACGGCAGCGGCGCCCCACCGGCCGGCACGTACAGACCTACCCGTGCAATCGGCCGCAACAGTCGCTCGCAGACCACCCCCGGCGCGGTCTCGACCCGGATCGCCTGAGGGGCGCAGGCGCGATGGAAACGTTCGATGCGTTCGCGCGCCTCTGCGATTGCATCTTTCAACTCCGAGGACAGGGAGCGTTCCGCCGCGGCGAATTCATTCTCGCTGACGCGCAGCGACTCAAGCTCGCAGCGATCAAGCCTGCGCGTCAGTTCGATCAGCGCCGCGTCGCCGCCCTTCCGGACTGCTGCAATGGTTTGCGCCACCGCCACGCGGGTCTCCCCCGAAACCGATTGCGCGGGTCGAACGAGTGCCTCGGCACGTCCCTGTCCGGATAGCGTGTTCCAGTCGAGATGCTTCATGTCAGCATCTGTTCGACGGGCAACACGAGCATCTGCCTAGCACCCGCGCGCTTCATGTCCTCGAGATGCTGCCAGGTGATCGCGTCGTTGCAGATCGCCTGGGCCGAGACCTGGTTATCGAGTCCCTCGATCGGGGTCACCGTGGGTCGCTGGCCATTCGGCAGCAGACGCGTGATCGCATCGAGTGATGCACGCGGGGATTGCCACAGGACCAGCTTCGATACGCGCACCTGGATCACGCCATCGATGCGCCGAAGCAACATGTCGATGAGCTCGCGGCGCCGATCGACGGGCAGCACAGCACTTGCCGCAAGCACTGCTTCTGACTCGAGAATGACCGCAACCTCCTTCAACTGGTTCGCCGCCAGCGTCGCGCCACTCGATACGAGATCGCAGATGCAATCCGCCGTACCGAGACGCGGCGCGATCTCGACCGATCCCGAGAGGCTCACAATCCGTGCGTCAACCGACGACCGGCGCAGCCAATCCGCCAGCAGGCCCGGATAACTCGTCGCGATGCGCAGGTTCGACAATTCGACCGGCCCGACATAGTCGAATCCATCGGGAACCGCCAGCGACAGCCGACAGTGCCCGAATCCGAGTGAACGGATTTCGCGGAACGATGCCGCGTCGGCGCTGCCCTGTCTGCCGAGAATCTGTTCGCGGAGCACGTTGCGGCCGACGATGCCGAGATCGCACACACCTTCGGCAATCATGCCCGGCACGTCGTCGTCGCGGACTAGGAGCAGGTCGACCGGCAGGGTTTCGCCGAAGCAGAACAGCCTGTCGCGACTGCGTCGGAACCTGAGGCCACAACGCGCGAGCAGATCGATCGAGGCATCATTGAGGCGACCGGACTTCTGGATCGCGATGCGCAGACGATCGCGCGCACTCATGCGCGGGCTCCGCGCGAGGTCGAGCGGCTGCTCGCGCGCGGCGTCACCTTTGCCGGCGCACCCTGCCCAAGCGCGGCCAGATAACCGCCATTGCCCTGGCTCAGGAAGCGCGCGACGCGACCGATCGTCGTGATGCTGACTGCCGTGCGCTCATGGATCTCCCGATAGGGCAAGCGCGCGAGGATATACGGTACGACGCGCCAGCGGTCAGTCAGCGCTTCAAGTTCAGCCGGCGTGCATAGATCACGCAGGAACGCTCGCATCGAGGACACAGTATCGAGCGAAAGCAATGCACGGCACAGGCTCTCCTCGGCACGCGCAATCGGGGTTTCGGCTTCGAGCGATCGACGCTTCATAACGTATTAACGCGTTAGTACATTGACACCAAGGATAGTGGCATCCGCCGCGATGCGCAAGGAATCAACTCGGCGCACCCACGGAAGCTTCGGTTCAAACTGTGTCACCAGCTCAATAGACGTCGCGTCGATAGCGGGAGCTGGCGGTCAATTCCAGCAATTGCTGCTCGCCGAGGATGCGCCGGAGCGCGGCGTCGACGCCCGGCGCCATGCCTTCGAGGCTGCCGCACACGTGGATCGCGGCACCTTGTGCGACCCAGTCCCGCACCGCGTCGGCTCGCGCTTCGAGCCGATGCTGGACGTAGATCCGCTCAGGCTGGTCACGCGAGAACGCAAGATCGAGGCGCTCGATCGCGCCGCGACCCTCCCAGTCACGAATTTCATCCGCGTAGTGGAAGTCGCGATCGGCATTGCGCTCGCCGAAGATGAGCCAGTTGCGATAGCGATGCCCGGCGATGCGTTGCCTGAGCAGGGCGCGCAGGCTGGCCATGCCGGTGCCATTGCCGATCAGCAGGAGCGGGCGATCATCGGCTGGCGCATGAAAGCCCGTGTTGCTCCGGATCCGCACGCTGATCTCGGCACCCGGCTGGGCGTATTCGGTCAGCCAGCCGGTGCCGAGGCCGAGACTGCCGTCTGCACGTCGCCATTGCCGCAGCAGCAACGCGATGCAACCGTCGGCAGGGATCGACGCAATCGAGTAGTCGCGATGTGGCAGCCGGATGAGGCGTTCGGCCGCGCCCTGCGCATCGATGCCGTCACAACGCGCATCGAGCGAGGAACGCGCCGCGACGTCGCGAAGACGTTCCGCCTTGCCGTCGATGAGCACACCGGAGCTTCCATCCAGATGCCACTTTGCCAGCCAGGCATCGACGTCGGCTGCAGCCTGTTGCGGGCCGATCTCGGCGATGTCGCCGGCTTGCCACGACGGCAGATCCGCGTCGATCGGTTGCAGGGCAAGATGAAAACAGGGATCACCGACGCTGCCGGGATTGAGCACGCGACGCTCGACCAGTTGCCAGCGCGAATACTCAGGCACCTGCCAATCCGGCAAGTCGCTGCGCCCGCTCAACTGGCCGAGGTGATACTGCCAGAGGCGCAGCGCACCGGCATCGCCGTTGTCGACCTCGATCGTGTCGAACAATGCCTGTGCCCCGGCTTGCTGCAACCAGCCTTCAACGGCATGGCCGAAGGCGCAGAAGTTGACGTAGTCGCGGTCACCCAGCGCGAGCACCGCATAGCGCAATCCATCGAGACGTCGTGAGGATTCCGACATCGCGCTGACGAAGCCCGACGCCATGTCCGGCGCATCTCCCTCGCCGGTCGTGCTGACCACAAACAGGGCACGAGGCGACCGCTCCAGCCGCCCCGGATCAAGCTGGCGCATCGAGCACAAATCGACCTGGATGCCGCCGCTGCGCAAGGACTGCGCAGTCTGCGCGGCCAGTTGCCCGGCGTAGCCGGTCTGGCTGGCATACACGACAAGCATCCGCTCCGTCGTCTCGCCTGCATCGACCCTGGCCGGCGCACCGGGATCGACTCGAAGCTGGCGCCGCCTTGCGCGAAGGAACAACGCGCAGAGCGCGAGATAGCCAATCGTGATCGCGAGTGCGACGACGAGCCGGGACGCATCCGGGCTGCGCAGCAGGATCGATTCGGACTGCCAAAGCAGCGACAGCGCCGCCAGCGCAATCAGCAGGGCTGCGACGGCCAGATTGCCAAGCGCGCGTCGACGATGATGCGGCGCCTCGGTGCGCAGGGGCTTCATCGCGCGAGCAACGCAGCGAACGCCGGTGTCATGCGCTCTTCGAAACCATCCCCCCTGCGCACGATGAACAACGCGGCGATGTTGCGCCGACGGGCGAAATCGATTCCCGCCTCCGCTCCGAGCACGCTGAGCGCGGTCGCCATCGGATCGGCATCGATGCCCTGTTCGGAAAGCGCGGTCACCGATGCCACGCCATTGTCGAGCGGATATCCGGTGCGCGGATCGATACGATGCGCGTAGCGGCGTCCCTGGTCCTCGAAGAAATGGCGGTAGTCGCCCGACGAACCGAGCGAGGCGTTGCGCAGGCCGATCACATGTTCAGGCGTGATGCTGCCATCGGCGCTGTCATTGTCGACCGGATGCTGGATCGCCACCTGCCAGTCGCTGCCGTCGGGCTTCGATCCGCGCCCGCGCAACTCGCCGCCGACTTCGACGAGGTAGTTCGTGATTCCCCTCGATTCCAGGTATTCGCCGATCAGATCCAGCGCAAAGCCCGGTGCAATCGAGGATAGATCCAGATGCGTGCCGCCACTTTGCAGGGCGCGCTGTTGCGCGGGGTCGAGTTGCACGCGCTGCCAACCGGTGCGTGCACGCATCGCCTCGACTGACATCGCATCGGGCGGTTCACGTCGCATTCCAGCGGCGCCGAACCCCCACAGGTCGACCAGCGGACCGACCGTCGGATCATAGGCACCATCCGTATCCGCGGCGAGTTTCAGGGCCGCTTCGACGACCTTGAACAACTCGGGCGGCCAACGGTGCCAGGTTCCTGCGGCGGCCGCATTGAATCGGCTCAGATCCGAATCGGACTTCCACGTGCTCATCTGGCGGTCGACCAGCGCAAGCCGCTGCTCGACCGCAGCCCGTATGTCGGCGCGGGAAGATTCGTGATCGACGCAGCGCACCGCCCACGTCGATCCCATGCTTTCGCCCTCGAACAGCAGCACGCGAGGCGACGCGGAGCAGCCGGCCAGCACGACCGACAGGATCAAGCCGATGCCTGTGCGAACACGTGCTCCACTGACGCGCCGCGCCGCCAGGGAAGTGTGCGCGTGGCGCATTATTGCGGAAGCACCTCGAGCGTCGCGGCGTAACTGACACGCCGCTGGGTCGCCTGTGCGATCGAGGTCTTGCCGTCTTCGAGCTTGGTTTCCAGCCAGTACCGTCCGGCCGTCGGCCAGGTGATGCTGAACTGGCCATCCTTGTCCGTCGTCGCCGACAATTCGTTCTGCTTGTCGCGATAACGGATGCCGTCGGGAATGATCTCGATGGCGAGGTTCGGCGCGGGCTTGCCATCAAGCAGGAAGCGGAACGTCGCGGCCTCGCCGGCGAACAGGTCGTTCGGATGCGTCACCGCAACCAGTTCAAGCCCTGCACCAGTCGGCTTCAGGGCAACCTCGTTCGGCCGACCCGAGGTGACGAAGGTTTCGACCCGTCCTGCCGACTGCGAGACCTTGAGCTCCTTGGCATCCTTCGGCACTTCCGTGGCGAAACCCTGCGCATCGCCGCGCCAGCGCTTCGGCTTGCCGTCCTCGACCCAGTTCGCGAACAGTCCGGCGTTGACCACGGCGATGCGGTAGGTGCCCGGTGCTGCCAGATGGACATCGAAGGTGCTGCGGAATTTTCCGGTCGCGCTGTTTTCCGCCTGAACGGGCTTGCCATCCGGACCGGTGATGGCCAAGGCATCGAGACGCAAGGGCACGTGATTGAAGTAGAACAGGTCGTTCGACACCGCCGCGTCGACCGTGATCCAGGGATCGTCGCCCGACAACACGGTTTCCGATGGCAGCAGCCAGGCCTTGTGGGCATGGGCAGACAACGGCAGCAGCACGGAAGCGGCCAGCGCGAACATTTTCAATCGAGCATTCATGTCGGTATTCCGGAGTCAGGGATTGAGGTCGAGCTTGATCAGGCCGAGCTCGTGCTCGCCCCGGGTATCGAGATGCCGGGTCGCGGTGATCGGCCAATCGAACGGGATACGCAGCAACTCGCGGCCACCGACTTCGCGCGCGGCCTCCACGACGAGACCGTAACGACCCGGCTTGAGCGCGGCGAATGGCGGCTTGCCGGCATCGAAGCGAAGCTGGTGCTGGCCAACCGGACGCGTCGCGCCGCTGACGCCATCGATCGGCATCGCCTGGTCGCGACCGCTGCGCCGCCACCATTGGCGCAGATCGGCCAGCCATTTCGAGCCCGCGCCTTCCTTCGAGTCCTTCTGCGAATACCAGACGGCAAGGTTGGCCGCCACGGTCTGATCGGCATTCTCGATCCAGACCGCGACATAGGGGCGGTGGTATTCCGATGCATCGATCGTCGGAATCCCGACCGTGATGTTGATATCGGCGGCGATCGCCGATGAGGTGGCAAGCAACAGGGAAAGCATCAGCAAGGAACGCATGCGGGGCCCCTCAATGAACGAACAGGATGACGATCAGCAGCATGACGACGAAGCCGAGACCGACCAGCGGCCAGGTCAGCGGGCGTTGCCTTGCATGGAGCTGCAACAGGAAGAATCCGGTCAACGAAAAAACGATGCAGGCGATCGCCAAGACGTCGATGAACCAGTTCCATGCCGCGCCGGTATTGCGCCCCTTGTGCAGGTCGTTGAGCCAGGAAATCCAGCCCCGGTCGGTGCGCTCGTACTCAACCTCGCCACTCGCGCGATCGATGCTGAGCCAGGCGTCGCCACCGGCACGCGGCATCGACACATAGACGTCGCTGTCCGACCACTCGGCGATACGCTCGCCCACGGGCAGATCCATCGATGATTCGATCCAGGTGCGCAGGGATTCGGGCAAGGGCGCCTTCGTGTCGCCTGCGACGTGTGCGATCTCGGCGATCAGGGCCGGCGGCAACTGTGCCTTCGTCGACACGACGACCGGCCTGGCCTCGATCTGCGAGGAATGATTGAGCGTGATGCCGGTGATGCTGAAGAGCAGGATACCAATCAGGCAGACCGCCGAACTGATCCAGTGCCACTCATGCAGGGTCTTGAGCCAGTAGGACCGGCGCTTCGGGTCAACTGGCTGGGTCATCGGCGACGCGTATCGGTAAAGTCGGGTCAGTCGCGATTAGACCACGAATGCGAATCACTCGCAATTAAATGTGGATGCCCGCCACACGGCCCGAGCCAATGATCGTTGAGGCCATTCAGATCAGCGACTTGCGCAGGACTTCGAAGCGCAGATCGTTACGGCGCGGAATGCCGAAACGCGCATCGCCGTAGGGAAATGGCTTGTGTTCACCCGTGCGCCGATAGCCGCGGCGCAGGTACCAGGCGATCAGTTCGTCGCGGATGTCGATCACGGTCATGCACATCTCGTTGCATTTCCACTCTTCGGCGGCGACGCGCTCGGCTTCGACCAGCAGGCGATTGCCGATGCCCGCACCCTGCCCGTTGGGCCGCACCGAAAACATCCCGAAATACGCGTTGCGGCGCTGGTCCTGCAACTCGCAGCAGGCGAGCAGTTCCGCATTCCGTTCGACCAGGATCACGCGCGCATCCGGCCGACCTATCAGTTCGGCCAGCAGTTGCGGATCAATGCGCTGGCCTTCGAGGAAGTCCGCCTCGGTGGTCCAGCCCTGCCGGCTGGAATCGCCGCGGTAAGCCGATTCGACGAGCGCAACGATCGCATCGACATCGGCGAGAGTAGCCGTTCGGAACGTCAGGTCGGACATGCGGGAACTCAGGCAAGAAGTTTGCGGGCGCGGCCAATCGCCGCAATGAAGGCGTCGATTTCCGCATGCGTATTGTAGAACGCGAGCGAGGCACGCAATGTCGCCGGAACGCCGTAATACTGCATCAGCGGGTGCGCACAATGGTGACCGGATCGCACCGCCACGCCCTCATGATCGAGCAGGGTCGCCAGGTCATGGGCATGCACTCCGTCGACCAGGAAGGCGATCACCGGAACCCTGTCGCGCGCCTCACCGATGATGCGCAGGCCTGGCACCTTGCGCATCGCCTCGAGAGCATGGGCCAGCAGTTCATGCTCGCGCGCCGCCATGCGATCGAGTCCGATCGAGTCGATGTAGTCGAGGGCAGCACCGAAGCCGACGAAACCGGCGATGTTCGGCGTGCCGGCTTCAAACTTGTGGGGCGGATCGGCAAAGCTCGTGCCTTCGAAACGCACCTCGCGGATCATCTCGCCGCCGCCGAAAAACGGAGGCATCGCGTCGAGATGCCCGCGCCTGGCCCAGAGCAGTCCGGTTCCGGTCGGGGCAAACAGCTTGTGGCCGGTCAATGCATAGAAGTCACACCCCAGCGCGCGCACGTCGATCGGCAGATGCGGCGCGGCCTGTGAACCATCGACCAGCAGCGGTATGCCGCGCCTGCGGCATTCGCGCGCAAGCGTGGCGACCGGATTGACCGTACCGAGCACGTTGGAGACGTGGGTGACCGCCGCAAGCCGGACCTCCGGAGTCAGCAACTCGACAAAGCGTTCGACGATGAGCTCGCCGGAGTGCGTGATCGGCGCGACCTTGAGGGTCGCCCCGCTGCGTTCGCAGACCAGTTGCCACGGCACGATGTTGGCGTGGTGCTCCATCTGCGTGACGAGGATCGTGTCGCCCGGCTGGAGTCGCGGCAACGCATGGCTGTAGGCGACCAGGTTGATCGCCTGCGTGGTACCCGAGGTGAACACGATTTCGTCACGCGATGCCGCGTTGATGAAACGCGCGAGCTTGTCGCGGGTCGCCTCGTAGGCGCTAGTCGCTTCGTCGCCGAGTGCGTGCATCGCGCGGGCGACATTGGCATTGGAACGCCGATAGAAACGGTCGACGGCCTCGATGACGGACAAGGGTTTCTGCGATGTGTTCGCATTGTCCAGGTAGATCAGCGGCTTGCCGTGGACCGTTCGCGCAAGCAACGGAAAATCGGCGCGAACGCGCTCGATATCGAGCGGAGGCAATGCTCCAGACGCATGCGGGATGTCATTCATTGCGAGGACTTCGTTTGCGAATCACCGTCCGCTGCCTGCGGCAGGCGCTCCAGCATCAAGGCATCAAGGTATTCGCGCAGGACTCCATTCTCGATCGAATCGAAGGCGACCCGGCAGAACGCCAGGGTCAGCAGTGAACGCGCCTGCGCCGGTCCGATTCCGCGCGATCTCAGGTAGAACAGTGCGCCCTCATCGAGCTGGCCGACCGTGGCACCGTGTGCCGCCTTGACCTCATCGGCATGGATTTCGAGCACGGGCTGGGTATCGATCTCGGCCTGGTCCGAAAGCAGCAGGTTCTTGTTGCTGAGTTGCGCATCGCTGCCGTCCGCGCCGGATTCAACCGTGATCGCACCGTGGAACACGCCGCGTGCTCTTTGATCGGCCACGCCGCGCCAGACGATATCGCAGGCGGTGTCACGAGCGGAATGACGAATGTCGAGTCGGGTATCGGCATGCTGGCGCCCGCGCAAGGCGAACACGCCACGCGACACAAAACGCGAACGGTCGCCATTCAGGCGCACGGCAAGATCGTGCCGCATCCACTGTGCGCCGACCTCGATCGAGCGCATTTCGAGATGCGCGCCGGCGTCGAGCAGGGCTTCCGTGCGTCGCGTCAGGCTGGCCGTCTCGGCGCCATTCTGCACCTGCAACAGATCCAGCCGTGCATTCGCGCGCAACGCGAGCTGGCTCAGCACGTTGCCGAAATGGCCGTGCCCGTTTTCGCCGACATGATGCTCGACGAGTCTCAATGCGGCACCTTCGCCTATGTCGAAAATGCAGCGCAACTGCCAGGCAAGTTCCTTCTCCGCAACAGCACCGGCGATGACGAGATGGACCGGCGGCACGATGCGCGCTCCGGCCGCTACGCGGATGACCACGCCGTCACTGGCGAGCACCGTGTTGAGCCGGGCGAACGCATCCTCGGCGTTGTCGAAGGAACGCGACAGGAATTCGCGCAACGAGTCCGGTTCCGCCTCGAGCACATCCGACAGCGACCGCAGTTCCATTCCAGGGACATCGGCAATGATCGACAGGTCCGCGCGAAATCCGCCATTGACGAAAACCAGACGCGGTCCCTCGACGCCGGGCAAGTCCAGCAGATTGGCGTCGATCGGCCGCGTCGCTGCGGCCGGATCGCTGCGCGCGTAGCGCCGCTGGCCAATTGCGCGAAGACTCGTGTATTTCCACGCCTCGTTGCGCGGACCGGGCAGGCCGTCGCGAATCAGTTGCTCCAGCGCCCGCGTGCGGACCTGTGCGAGCCAGCCGGATTGACTGCCCTGCCGCGCAACCCCATCCGCAAGCAAGGGTTCGAGAAAGCCTGCGACCATCAGGCCGCTCCAGCCAGCTTGCGTTCGGCGATCCATGAATAGCCGTGCTCTTCGAGCTTGAGAGCGAGCGACTTGTCGCCGCTCTCGACGATGCGCCCGTCGGCAAGCACGTGCACGAAATCCGGAACAATGTAGTCAAGCAGGCGCTGGTAGTGGGTGATCACGACGAACGCGCGCGCCGGATCGCGCATCGCGTTGACACCGTCGGCGACCATCTTCAGCGCGTCGATGTCGAGGCCGGAGTCGGTCTCGTCGAGGATCGCCAGCTTCGGTTCGAGCAGAGCCATCTGGAAGATCTCGTTGCGCTTCTTCTCGCCGCCCGAAAAACCCTCGTTGACGGCCCGATGCAGCAGTTCGTCCTTCAGGTGCAGCACGGCCAGTTTCTCGCGCACGCGCTTGAGGAACTGCATCGAGTCGAGTTCCGCTTCGCCGCGACGCTTGCGCTGTGCATTGAGCGCAGCGCGCAGGAAGTAGGTGTTGTTGACGCCCGGAATCTCGACCGGATACTGGAAAGCGAGGAACACGCCTTCGGCGGCACGCTCCTCGGGTTCGAGTTCAAGCAGGTCCTTTCCGTTCCAGACGACCGAACCCTGCGTTACCTCGTAACCCTCACGCCCGGCGAGCACGTTGCCCAGCGTCGACTTGCCGGCGCCGTTCGGCCCCATGATCGCGTGGACCTCCCCGGCATTCACCTTCAGCGAAAGGCCCTTGAGGATGTCCTTGCCCGCAACGCGGACGTGCAGGTTGTCGATGGTCAGCATGGCGGGATTCCGTATCGGTGTCGTGCGTCGATGCCGGGTCAGTCGTGACGACGCAGCATCAGGTAGGTGAAGGCCTGCTGCCCGCCGGTCGGCGTGGCATGCAGTTCGCGGCTGTCGTCGACTGCCGTGAAGCCGTGGGAAAATTCCGCCGCCAGAGCCGCCGCATCGAAGCGGCAGATCGGTATTCCACTGCAACGCCCGGGTCCATCAGCGGCGAAGGTGGCGACCAGCAGATGGCCGCCACGACGAACGCTGCGCGCGGCCAACGCGGCATACCGCCGACGATCGGCTGCGTCGGTGAAAAAATGGAAGAGCGCGCGGTCGTGCCACAGCGCGAAGTGATTTTCAGGCAGCTCCGCGTCAAGCAGGCCGGCGACTCTCCAGTTGACGTCGGCGCCAAGCACGCCGAGCCGTTCGCGCGAAGCAGCGAGGGCGGCCTCGGAGAGATCGAGCAGCGTGATCGCACGGAAGCCGCGCGCGAGCAGATCGTCGACCAGGGTCGACCGGCCAGCGCCAACATCGATCAGCGGCGAACTGCGGTCGAGCTCGAGCGAGTCGATCCAGCGCAGCGATTCGTCAAGCCGCGGGCGATACCAGCTCGTGTCCTGCTCTCCCTTGCTGCTGTAGATCGACTGCCAGTGGGCCTGCGCTGCGCTGATCAACCGACCGCTCCTTCCAGGCTCACTTCGAGCAGCTTCTTCGCTTCGACCGCGAATTCCATCGGCAACTCGCGGAATACCTGCTTGCAGAATCCGTCGACGATCAGCGACACCGCATCCTCTTCGGCGATGCCGCGCGAGCGGCAATAGAACATCTGGTCGTCGGAGATCTTCGAGGTCGTGGCCTCGTGCTCGACGATGGCGCCGGGATTCTTGACCTCGATGTACGGGAATGTGTGCGCACCACACTGCTTGCCGATCAGCAGGGAATCGCATTGCGTGTAGTTGCGCGCACCGGCGGCGCCCTTCTCGATCTTGACCAGGCCGCGATAGCTGTTCTGCCCGCGGCCGGCGCTGATGCCTTTCGCGATGATCTTGGACTTGGTGTTGCGGCCGAGGTGGATCATCTTCGTGCCGGTATCGGCCTGCTGGTGATGATGGGTCAGCGCAACCGAATAGAACTCGCCGACCGAGTCGTCGCCGCGCAACACGCAGCTCGGGTACTTCCATGTGATGGCCGAACCGGTCTCGACCTGGGTCCATGAGATCTTCGAGCGCGCGCCGCGACAGTCACCGCGCTTGGTGACGAAGTTGTAGATGCCGCCGACGCCGTTCTCGTCGCCCGGATACCAGTTCTGCACGGTCGAGTACTTGATGCTTGCATCATCGAGCGCGACCAGCTCGACGACCGCGGCATGCAACTGGTTCTCGTCGCGCATCGGCGCCGTGCAGCCTTCGAGGTACGAAACGCTGGCGCCTTCCTCGGCAATGATCAAGGTACGTTCGAACTGGCCGGTATTGATCGCGTTGATGCGGAAATAGGTACTCAGCTCCATCGGGCAACGCACGCCTTTCGGGATGAACACGAAACTGCCATCGGAGAACACCGCCGAGTTGAGCGCGGCGAAATAGTTGTCGCTGCTCGGCACGACCGAGCCGAGATAGCTGCGCACGAGGTCGGGGTGTTCCCTCAATGCTTCGGACATCGAGCAGAAGATCACCCCGGCCGCGGCAAGTTCCTTGCGGAAGGTCGTGCCGACCGACACCGAATCGAACACGGCATCAACCGCGACACCGGCAAGCCGGGCTCGCTCATGCAAGGGCACGCCGAGCTTCTCGTAGGTCTCGAGCAGTTTCGGATCGACCTCGGCCAGCGATTTCGGGCCTTCCTTCGGCGCGGCGAAATAACTGATCGCCTGGAAGTCGATTGGCGCGATGCGCAGCTTCGCCCACTCGGGCGGGATCATCGTCAACCAGTGGCGATAGGCTGCCAGCCGCCACTCGGTCATCCATTCCGGTTCGCCCTTGCGCCTTGAGATCCAGCGCACGACGCCTTCATCGAGCCCCGGCGCCAGGCTGTCGGTTTCGATATCGGTGACGAAGCCGGCATCGTAACGGCGATTCATCGCCTCGACGATGCGCTGATTGCCTGCACTCGCCGCGCCTTCGCGGGCATCGACCTCGATCAGCGTGTGGTCGCTCGTCATCACCGGAGAGTTCATGCGATCGCCACCCGCAAGGCGATGCCGACCGAGCGCTTCGGCGCGCTGACCAACATGTCGGCCAGGGTCACACCCTCGAGCGCGGTGCGGATCGCATCGCTGATGCGCTGCCAGTTCACGCGCACTCCGCAATGCGATTCGTGATCGCAAAGACCGCTGTGCGCGCAACATTCGGTCATGCCGATCGGGCCTTCCATCGCGGTGACGATATCGGCCACGCTGATCGCCCGCGGTTCGCGCGCCAGGCGGTAACCGCCATTGGCGCCGCGCCACGAATCGACGAGCCCGGCACCGGCAAGCTGCTTGAGCACCTTGCTGACCGTGGGCGCTTCAAGGCGCGCACGCTCGGCAAGCAACTGTGCGCTGAGGACTTCATCAGCGGACTCGGCCAGACAGGTCATGACAACCGTGGCGTAATCGGTCAATTTGCTGACTCGAAGCATGGCGACTCCAATGAGGACCGAAATTGTACTATTTAGGCGGCTCACACACAAACAGGCGCCGTGCGAGGCGTTCTCGCGCCTCATCCGCCGCTCGACTAGACTCCCTGCCTACCATTGCCCCGGGATGCCCGTGACCCCGTCCACCGATCGCCAGACGGCACTGCGCCGCTTCGTGCAAACCTCCATCGGCGATCAGCCGTACCGCCTTTCTCCAGCCTCGACAGATGCGAGCTTCCGCAGCTATTGGCGAATCACCTCGGATACGGTTCGAGGGACCCCGTCGGCATGGGTACTGATGGACGCCCCACCCGACAAGGAGGATCTCGGTGCCTGGCTCGATATCGATGCGCGCCTGCGCAAGGCCGGGCTGCACGCACCCGAAATCCTCGCGATCGACCACGCGCAAGGTTTCATCCTCATGGAAGATCTCGGCACACGCACCTACCTGCCCGAGCTTTCGCCAGCGAGCGTCGACGCGCTGTACGCCGATGCGTTCGATGCTTTGCTGCGCATGCAGCGTTCGGTCGATGTCAACGGGTTGCCGAGCTATGACCGGCAGCGCCTGGTCACCGAAATGGAGTTGCTGCCCGAGTGGTTCCTCAAGCGCCATCTCGGCTTCACGATCAGTTGCGACGACTGGGATGTCATCGAAGCGGCGTTCACGTTTCTCGTGCATGCGGCCGACGAGCAGCCGCGCGCCTTTGTCCATCGCGACTTCCACAGCCGCAACCTGTTGATCGTCGAGGGCGCCGGTAGCGCCGAAGGCGCCGAAATACTCGTGAATCCGGCGATCGTCGATTTCCAGGATGGCGTGATCGGGCCGATCACCTACGATCTCGTATCGCTGCTGCGCGACTGTTACATCGAATGGGACAGCAAGCGCGTCGATGGCTGGGTCGAAAACTACCGTTTGAAGCTGCAGGCAGCGCATCTGCTCGGCAGCGACGTCGGCGCGTCGCGGTTTTCGCGCTGGTTCGACCTGATGGGCCTGCAGCGCCACCTCAAGGTCCTCGGCATTTTCTGCCGCCTCTGGTATCGCGATGGAAAACGCCAGTATCTCGACGATCTTCCGTTGTGCTGGCGCTACGCGACGACGGTCGCGCGTCGCTATCCCGAACTGGCGGATTTCGCCGCGCTGCTCGAGCGCGCACTCGGCGACCGGCCCATTCAGGCGAGCCGCGAATGCGCGACCGCGTGAGCCTTCGGCGCGCGATGATCTTCGCCGCCGGGCGCGGCGAACGCATGCGCCCGCTGACCGACACAACGCCGAAGCCGCTGCTCGTGGTCGGCGGAAAACCGCTGATCGAATGGCACCTCGAGAAGCTCGCAGCCATCGGCATCGAGCGGGTCGTCATCAACACCTCGCATCTGGCCGGGCAGTTTCCGCTGGCGCTTGGCGATGGCAGTCGCTGGAACCTCGCAATCGACTACATCGACGAAGGTCCGGTGCCGCTGGAGACAGGCGGCGGCATGCTCAATGCGCTGAGCCTGCTCGGCAAGGCGCCCTTCCTGCTGGTCAACGGCGATATCTGGCTCGACATGGATTTCTCGACGCTGGCGCAGGCACCGCAAAGCCTCGCCCATCTGGTCATGGTGGCCAATCCGGCGCATGTCGCGAACGGCGATTTCGCGATCGAAGCGGATGGCACGCTGGTCGATCAGGGTCCAGGACGACTGACCTATTCCGGTATCGGCGTGTATCGCGCGGAGCTGTTCGACGGTTGGCAACTGGCACTCGGCGATCAGAGCGCAAGACTCGGCCCACCTCCGCGATTTCCGCTGGCGCCACTGTTGCGCAATGCGATGCGACAACGGCGGATCAGTGGCGAATTCTTTGCCGGTCGCTGGGTCGATGTCGGCACACCGCAACGGCTGGCCGACCTCGATACGGTCCTGCGCGCGGGCTGAAACTCAGGCGCCCGGTTCGACCAGGAGCTGGCGCAGGAAGGGCAACGTGACGCGCCGTTGTGCCGCAAGGGCGGCCTGGTCGATGCGATCGAGCAGCGCGACCAGACTGCCGAGATCGCGCGCCTTGCGGGTGAACAGCCAGTCGAGCACCGCGTCATCGAGCTCAAGCCCGCGACCTGCACCGAGTTCCCTGACGATCCGTCGCCGCGTTGCCTCATCGAGCGGGCGCATCTGCCATTGCGCACAAGCGGACAGGCGTGAGACCAGGTCGGGCAACTTCAGACCGATGCTCGCCGGTGGCCCGCTGGCTGCAAACAGCAGCGCAGAACCTCCCGCCCGGCAACGATTGTGCAAATCGAACAGCGCATGCTCCGCTTCAGGCATACCGGCAATTGCATCGACATTGTCGATGGCCAGCACATCGCTGCCACCGAAACGACGGATCGTGTCGACGGACGCTCCGGTCAGGCGCGACAAATCGAGGTATTGCGCGCTGCGCTCGACCGCAACGGCTTCCGCACAGGCAGCGATCAGCAAATGGGTCTTGCCACTGCCAACGGCACCCGCCACGAAGACCCGATCGTGCGCGTCGCCACGGGCGGCGCGACGCAACAGGTCCAGGCCAGCACCATTGCCGCCATCGACGAACGACTCGAAACGCTGGTGCGCCGGCCAGCGCAAGGCCAACGGCAACTGCGCACTCATGGCAGCCGAGTGGTACCCGTCACGCTCGCGGATTGCGTATCGATGATTGCCGCGCCTGCCGTCACCGCCCGCTCGGTCGGGCCAGCGCCCACCACGATCACCGATTCGGTCCCGGGCTCCTGATACATCTCGCTCTGCGTGTAGCGCTCATAGGCATAGCGCAGCAGGACCATGACGATGGCCGCGATCGGCAGGGCCAGCAGCACGCCGACAAAGCCGAACAGTTCGCCACCGGCAAGTATCGCGAACATCACCGCGACCGGATGCAGGCCGATCTTGTCCCCGACCAGCTTGGGCACCAGCACATAGCCCTCCAGCAACTGGCCGACGACGAAAACGATCAGCACGAGGACCACGTGGTAACTGTCCTGGTATTGCGCCAGCGCCGCAATCACGCCCATGCCGACACCGACGATCGCACCGAGATAGGGCACGAAACTGATCAGGCCGGCAATCATGCCGATCAACGGACCCACACTGATGCCGACCGACCACAGGCCGATGCCGTACAGCGTTCCGAGGATGATCATCACGCTGAGCTGGCCGCGCAGGAAGCCGCCCAGGGTCTCGTCAGACTCGCGGGTCAGGCGGACCACGATCGGTTCGATCGAGCGCGGGATCAGCGCATGCACGCGCTCGACGACGATGTTCCAGTCGCGCAGCAGATAGAACGCGGCGACTGGCACGATGACCAGGTTCAGCGCCCAGGCGATGATCGCGAATCCGGATTTCGATACCTTGGCCAGCACGGTCGTCGCGAATCCCCCGGCTTCCTTCCAATGGCCATCCAGCATGGCGGTAAGACCTTCGCTGTCGAACAGGTCGAGGCTCACCCCGAAACGCTGCTCGACCCACGGTGCGGCGATATCCCTTGCCCAGGCCGTCCAGCGCGGCAATTGATCGATGAAGCGGGTCACCTGTCGCTCCATGAACGGGATCAGCACGAGCACGATTCCGACCAGGACAAGGGTCAGGATCAGGAACAGCAGGCTCACTCCGAGGGCACGGCCGATGCCGCGTCGTTCGAGCTTCTGCACGACCGGATTGAACAGGTAGGCGAAAAGCGCTGCGATCACGAACGGCGCCAGAGCGGAACCGAACAGGTAGAAAACGCCGCCGATCACGACGACCAGGATCAGCCACTTGAGGCGCAGGTCGAGAGTCTGTGCTGCCATCCATCGATTCCTTTCAGCGATTGCCTTCACGTACGGCCCTGCGTGCCCGCAGCGACCAGACCAGCACATAGTGTAGACCGCTGAGCACGGTCAGACCGGCGCAGAGCACGAGCAGCACGTCGAGCCCCGCCAATCCGGGCATCCAGGCCAGACGCAGCAACTCGGCAAGGACAAGCAGGATCTGCACGACCGTGGTGAGCTTGGATATGCGGGTTGGCTGCGCATCGAACGAGCCGATCAGGTTGTGATAGGCGATCGCGCCGAAGACGATGACGACATCCCGGCCGATGACCAGGGCCAGCATCCAGACCGGCAATACGCCGATCACGGTCAGCGCGGTGAACCCGGCGAGCAGCAGCAGCTTGTCGGCCAGCGGATCCATCAGGCCCCCGAGCCGGCTTTCCCAACCGAAACGCTTGGCCAGCCAGCCATCGACGGCATCGCTGACGCCGGCCACGGCGGCCAGCACCAGGGCCGCGGCGTGCTCGCCGGTCGAAATCAGCCAGAACACGGGCCAGACCAGGGCAATTCGCAGGCCGGTAATCAGGTTCGGCAGATGACGCCACATGACGTGGATCAGGGACTCAGGACCAGGGTCGCATCGACGCCTTCGATTGGCGGGCTGGCGCTGTTGACGTGCAGCACCGTGTCCTGGTCGAGCGTCTCCAGCCAGCGATTGAAATCACCGCTCAGGGTCAGGCGGACCAGAATCCCGTCGCCACGCGCCTCGACCGGTCGTGGCTGCCGGACCAGAGGTTGGCGATTGAGGTAGCCGAGGCTGCGGGCGTAATCCGACGCCGAATGGATGCCGCTGATCCAGACACGCTTCTCGACAGGCGTCGCATCGCTGGTCGCCGGCGCATCCGCGCCACCCAGCCCAAGCCCGGCAAGCATGCGGTCGACCGCGCTGCTGTCGAACTCGGCTACCAGCATCAGCCGCGGCTGCTCCGCGCCTGCAACCCCGTCGGTGGCGGCGTCGGTCCGATAGCGGTACTGCAGCACGTACTTGTCTGCCTTGGCTACCATGCCGGCGACATCGCCGCGGGCAAGGATGCCGGGATCACCACTGAGCCGTATCACGACCTCGGCCAGCGCGGACTTGAGGGCTCCGGCGCGTTCGGCTTCGGACTGGCTCGCCACCGGCGCCTCGCCGGAATAGGTCGTTGGAGCCGCTGCCAGCGGAACCACCTGCAGGGCAAGCAGGATCATCAGCGGGAAGAACAGCCTGGTCATGCGCACATGGCACGACCACGGCTGGGCCGTGGGTGACACTGTTTCGCCGTTGGCGCGCACGTTCATGGCGAGGTTCCGAAGCAACAGGGATGCCGGCAAGTCTGCCCGAACGGCTGATACCTCGTCCATTCGGGCTGATATGATGCGCGGCCCCGCGTATCCGGCTTTTGCCCATGTCGAACGAGAACGAGGCCCTTACCTACCGCGCCGCAGGCGTGGACATCGATGCCGGCAATGCGGTTGTCGATCGCATCAAACCCCTGGTCGCGCGCACCTTCCGCAAGGAAGTGATGTCCGGCCTCGGTGGTTTTGGCGCCCTGTTCGAACTCGGCGGCAAGTACCGTGAGCCGGTCCTGGTGTCAGGCACCGACGGCGTCGGTACCAAGCTCAAGCTCGCGCAGATACTCGGCCGCCACGACACGATCGGCATTGATCTGGTCGGCATGTGTGTCAACGATGTACTCGTGCAGGGTGCCGAGCCGCTGTTCTTCCTCGACTACTTCGCGACCGGCAAGCTCGATGTCGAGACCACTGTCGCGGTGGTCGGTGGCATCGCGAAGGGCTGCGAACTGGCCGGCTGCGCGCTGATCGGAGGTGAAACCGCCGAGATGCCGAGCATGTATCCGCCGGGCGAATACGATCTGGCCGGATTCTGCGTCGGCGCGGTCGAAAAGCTCGCGCTGATCGATGGCAGTCGCATCCAGGCCGGCAATGCGATCATCGGCATCGCGTCTTCGGGCGCGCACTCGAACGGCTACTCGCTGATCCGCCGTATCGTCGAGCGCGCCGCCAGTCCGTTCGACCTCGATCTCGACGGCACCACCCTCGCAGACGCCCTGATGGCGCCGACGACGATCTACGTCAAGCCGATTCTCAAGCTGATGCAGCAGCTTCCGGTCAATGGCATGGCCCATATCACGGGCGGCGGCCTGCGCGAGAACATCATTCGCGTCGTTCCGGAACCTCTCGGCATCACGCTCGACAGCAAGGCGTGGAAAGCGCCGCCGCTGTTCGACTGGCTGCAGCGCGAAGGAAAGGTCGCACAGGACGAAATGTGGCGAACATTCAATTGCGGCATTGGTTACACCTTGATTGTTTCGCGCGAACACGCCGGAGCGACGCTCGATGCACTCGAAACCCTGGGCCTTCAGGCCTGGTCGATCGGAGAGATCGTGACCGCTACCGGTCGTGAGCGCGTGCATATCCGCTGATCCGGCCGGATCCTGCACGTGCGCATCGCGGTCCTTGCCTCGGGTCGTGGCAGCAACCTCGGCGCGCTGATCGATGCGCAACGTGGCGGCAACCTGCCCGTCCACATCGTCGGCGTGTTCTCGGACAAGCCGTCGGCTCCTGCGCTCGCGCTGGCCCGCGAATCGAACATCCCGACCGCGCATCTCGATCCACGCGATTTCGCGCAGCGCCTGGCGTTCGACCTGGCTGCATTCGCGACGATCGCAAAGTGGAAGCCGGAGCTCATTGTCCTCGCGGGCTTCATGCGGATTCTGGATCCACGCGCGTTCGAGCCGTGGCTTGGCCGGATCATCAACATCCATCCGTCGCTGCTGCCGAAGTATCCCGGCCTGCACACGCATCGGCGGGTCCTCGCCGCCGGAGATCGACAGCATGGCGCCAGCGTCCATTTCGTGACCGCCGAGCTCGATGGCGGCCCGGTTCTGGCCCAGGTGATGGTCGATGTGCGGAGGGGCGATACCGAACAGGGGCTCGCCGAACGACTGCTGCCTCGCGAGCACGCACTGATCGTGGCCTGCGTCGATCAACTCGCGCGCCATCGCCTGCATTGGTCGAACGAGGGAATCCGCATGGACGGACAACCGCTCGCCTGCCCGCTGGTGCTCGCCGACGATGGCACGCTGGGAACGCGAGCCTGACCGAACGCCAGCAAAACATCCCGTTCATGTGCGCTGGGTAAGAATGCCTGCGGTTTTTTCGGAGCGTTCGCTGGTGAAGAAGATCCCCTTCGTGTTTTTCTGTTGCCTGGTGCCGATCGGCCACGCGTTGGCCGAATCGCCAATCGCGCCGTTCAAGGCCGAATACCAGACCCTGCGAAACGGCAAGGAACTCGCGCGAACGACGATCGTGCTCAGCGCGAACGCGGACGGCACGTCGACATTGCGCACGACGACGCTCGGAACATCGGGACTCGCCAAGATGGCCGGGCTCGACGTGGTCGAGGAATCGACCGTGCGCTGGGTCGATGGCCGCCCCGAAACCGTGAACTACGATTTTCGCCAGGATGTCGCGTTCAGGAACAAGCGACGCCATGGCGAATTCGACTGGCGGGGCAACGAGGTGCACATGGTCGATGGCAAGGACGAGGCGCGCTACGGCCTTGTCCGCTATGCCGTCGACCGCCACGCACTGACCCTGGCCTTGGCTTCGGATCTTTCACGCCAGGCGACCCGTTTCGACTACAAGGTCGCGATGAAGGACGCCATCGAGGACGTGACCTACACGAGCTGCGGCGACGAAAAGCTCAGCGTGCCGGCAGGCAGTTTCAGCACGCGCTGCCTCGAACGCGTTCGCGACAAGCGCACTTCGCGCAGCTGGTTCGAGGAATCCAATGGCTGGATTCCGGTGCAGATCGAACAGGTCGAGAAAAAGGGCGATACGATTACCTTGCGCCTCGCCTCGATCGAGCATCCGGCAGGCGGCAAGCCCTGAGCAGGGGTTGAGGCGGATTCACCTCGCTCCTGTTCAGGTCGGCAGGCGGCGGATGCGCGCTCCGAGCGAGCCGAGCTTCTCCTCGATGTTCTCGTAGCCGCGATCGATGTGGTAGATGCGGTCGATCACCGTATCGCCCTGCGCGACGAGCCCGGCAAGCACCAGCGAGGCTGATGCACGCAGGTCGGTCGCCATCATCTGTGCGCCAGTCATCTTCGGCACGCCCTTGATGATGGCGGTATTGCTCTCGAGCTGGATGTCCGCACCGAGACGCTGCAATTCAAGCGCGTGCATGAAGCGGTTCTCGAACACGGTCTCGGTTATCACACCGACTCCTTCGGCGACGCAATTGAGCGCCGTGAATTGCGCCTGCATGTCGGTCGGGAATGCCGGATACGGTGCCGTGGTGATGTTGACCGCCTTCGGGCGCCTGCCACGCATGTCGAGCTCGATCCAGTCGTCACCGGTCGAGATGTGCGCACCGGAATCCTCGAGCTTGGCAAGCACCGCATCGAGGGTCTTCGGACGCGCGTGCTTGGCCGTCACCTTGCCGCCGGTGATCGCGGCCGCAACGAGAAAGGTCCCGGTTTCGATGCGATCCGGCAGCACCTCGTAGTCGGTGCCACCGAGTCGCTCGACGCCTTCGATGACGATCGAATTGGTGCCTGCGCCCTCGATCTTCGCCCCCATGCTGTTCAGGCAATTGGCCAGGTCGACGACTTCGGGTTCCTGTGCGGCGTTCTCGATGACCGTGGTGCCCCTGGCCAGTACCGCCGCCATCATGAGGTTTTCGGTGCCGGTGACCGTGACCAGATCGAGCACGATGCGGGCTCCCTTGAGGCGTTTCGCCCGGGCCTTGATATAGCCATTCTCGACGCGCACGTCGGCGCCAAGCGCCTGCAGGCCCTGGATATGCAGGTTGACCGGGCGCGAACCGATCGCGCAGCCGCCGGGCAGCGAAACCTCGGCCTCACCGTATCTCGCCACGAGAGGACCGAGCACGAGGATCGATGCGCGCATCGTCTTGACCAGGTCATAGGGGGCGAAATAGCGGTCGGTCGTGCGCGGGTCGACATGGATCTTCATGCGCTCGTCGACGACCAGCTGAACGCCCATCTGGCCGAGCAGTTCCATCGTCGTGGTGACGTCATGAAGATGCGGTACGTTGGCAATGCTGACCGGTTCGTCGGCAAGCAGGCATGCGGCCAGGATTGGCAGAACGGCGTTCTTGGCGCCCGAGATCTGGACGTCGCCCTTGAGCGGTTCACCGCCGTTGATTACGATTTTGGCCATTGGCGGCGTGTTTCCTGATTCAAGTGATGAGAACCGATGCCCGGAAGATCCGGGCATTCGGCCGATAAGTCGCCGGTACGGACGGGAAATACGACCGGGTGGGTCACGCCCGGCTCGATTCCTCGGGCGTCAATGTGCGCAACGAAAGAGCGTGGATCGCATTCCCCATGTGTTCACCCAGCGTCGCGTAAACCATGCGATGGCGCGCCAGCGGCAACTTTCCGGCGAATGACGGACTGACCACCAGCGCCTCGAAATGTACGCCGTCCGCGCCCTCCACGGTGATTTTCGCGTCGGGAAGACCGCTCTGGATGAGATCGTGAATGGCGCGGGTGTCCATGAAGTGCCGAAATCCTGACTTGTCTGCGACGGTCGGTCATGCCACCCCGTCTTGAGCGCAAAACGGGGCTAACGGATACAATAGGGAACGCGAATGGTACTCAAAATCCTGCGTCGCAGAAAATACGAGCTGGCAGTCCCCGATATTTCGCTCCTGAATCCGGTCCTGATGAACGCACAATTGAACCCCGTCACCCTGGCATTGACGAATCCATTGCTCGACGAATCGACGATCCGCAACAGCGCGATGACCGTCATCGTCACCGAGGCGCGCGCGATCGAGGCACTGCAGCGACGGGTCAACGGCAGCTTCCTGCATGCCTGCCAGCTGATGTTCGAATGCCAGGGCCGCGTCGTCGTCATCGGCATCGGCAAATCCGGGCACATCGCGCGCAAGATCGCGGCGACCCTGGCTTCGACGGGCACTCCGGCGTTTTTCGTGCATCCTGCCGAAGCCAGCCATGGCGACCTCGGCATGATCACGCAGAAGGACGTCGTGCTGAGCTTGAGCAATTCCGGCGAAACCGACGAGCTGCTGACGATCCTGCCGCTGATCAAGCGCCAGAACGTGCCGCTGATCGCGATGACCGGCAACGAGTTCTCGTCGCTGGCCAAGCTCGCCGATGTGCATCTCGACGTTTCGGTATCCGAGGAGGCCTGCCCGCTCGGACTGGCTCCGACGGCCAGTACGACCGCTGCCCTGGTCATGGGCGATGCGCTCGCGATCGCCCTGCTCGAAGCGCGCGGGTTCACGTCGGAGGATTTCGCCCGCTCGCATCCGGCAGGCACGCTCGGACGGCGCCTGCTGGTGCGCATCAGCGACATCATGCACTCGGGCACGCAGGTACCGGTCGTTGACCAGCATGCGTCGCTGACCTCGGCACTTGTCGAGATGACACGTACCGGACTCGGCATGACCGCGGTAACCAACGATACGGGTGAACTGCTCGGCGTCTTCACCGACGGCGACCTGCGCCGCGCCGTCGACGACGACGACATCGACCTGCGCGATACCCCCGTGGTCCGCCTGATGACTTCGAATCCGAAGACCATCACGGCCGACAAGCTCGCCGTAGAGGCAGCGCAGGTCATGGAAGCCCACAAGATCCATGCGCTGCTCGTGGTCAACGAGGAGAATCGCGTGGTCGGGGCGCTCAATATCCACGACCTGCTGCGCGCCCGGGTGGTCTGAACGTCGGGAACAGGGAATCGGGAGTGTGGAAACGGCGGAAACGAAGCGACTGCCGACATGCCTTGCCGCAGGTTCCGTAGCCAGAGATTCCCGCCTCTTGCTGATCCGCATCCTCCATTCCCGTCGACCGCCATGTCCTCCAGCCAACTTCCCGACGACCTCCGCAAACGCGCCGCCCGCATCAAGCTGGCCATCTTTGATGTGGATGGCGTGCTGACCGACGGGCGGCTCCTGTACGCGGAGGATGGCCACGAAATCAAGGCCTTTCACGTGCACGACGGATTGGGTCTCAAGCGTCTGCGCGCGAACGGCATCGAAGTGGCGGTCATCACCGCGCGCATCAGCCACGTGGTTGCGCAGCGCATGGCCGAACTCGGTATCGCGCATCTCTACCAGGGCCAGGAAGACAAGCTGTCCTGCTTCCGCAAACTGCTGCACGCTCTCCAGCTCGACGCCGACCAATGCGCCTATACCGGAGACGACCTGCCCGATCTTGCCGTGATGAACGCGGTCGGCCTTTCCGTCGCCGTCGCCAACGCCCATCCCGCGGTCCGTGAGTGCGCCCACTGGCGAACCCGTCTTGCCGGCGGATCCGGTGCGGCGCGCGAGGTGTGTGACCTGCTGCTCGACGCACAAGGCAGGACAGATGCCGAGCTCGCCCGCTATCAAGGCGCATGAGGCCGCGATGATCGGCCGCCACTTCGGGCGACTCCGCCCGACCGACCGGGATCGCGACTGATGCTGGTCGATCGGCGATTCGTGACCCTTGTCGTCCTGCTCGCCGCACTGGCTGCGGCAAGCCAGATCCTGCTGTGGCTGACCCGGCCACCGCCGCTGGCTCCGACGTTCAGCGGCCCGCCGCGATCGGGCTATACCCTCGATTCGTTCTCGATGAACGCGCTCGACGAAAACGGCAAGCTCAGCTTCACGGTCAGTGGGCCGCGCCTGACCCGTCGTGGAGAGGATGGATCGATCTTCGTTTCGACGCCGGATTACGTGATGGTCGACAAGGACGGCAACCCGTGGACGGGCAGTTCCGACTCCGCCTGGGTCAGCAAGGATGGAGCCGTGATGAAGCTCGAGGGCCACGTCGAGATGAATCGCACGCCGACAGCGACGGTCAAGTCTGCCACGGTGCGCACTTCGGACCTGACCGCACATCCGAAGGACAAGACCTTCGAAACCGCATCGCCGGCGCAGATCAGCCAGCCCGGATCTATACTGCGCGGCACCGGCCTGCGTGGCGATCTAAACAGCAAAGTCCTGGAGCTGCTATCCGATGTGCACAACACCTTCGAACCGACCCGCCGCAAACACTAGCGTTTTCCTGGCGACGTTGGTCGCGGGCGCAATCGGACTCACGGCCGGCTCCGCCATGGCGCTGAGCAGCGACCGCGACAAGGATCTCGACGTGCGCGCCAACTACAACAAGCTGGTCGCCGTCGAACCGTCCTACGCGCTGTTCAAGGACAACGTGCGCATCGAACAGGGCTCGCTCAAGGCCAGCGGCGATGAAGCCCGGGTCTATGATTCCGACGGCAGCGCTTCATCGGGACGTCGCATCGTACTGACCGGATCACCCGCCCATCTGGAACAACTGCAGGACAACAATGGCGGAATGATGACCGCCCAGGCAGCCCAGATCGACTACAACGACGGAAGCAACATCGCAATCCTGACCGGCGATGTCGTCGTCATCCAGGAAGGCAAATCCGAATTTCGCGGTCCGCGCATGACCTACAACACCAACACCGGCGCGATGGAAGGCGGGAGCGACACGCCCGGCAGCGAGGTGCACATGACCTTCAAGGCGAAGCCCCGCAGTGCGCCCAAAGCGGCGGAACCGACGTCCTGATGCTGCACGCGGCGAATCTGCGCAAGGCCTATGCCGGCCGCACCGTCGTGCGCGACTTCGGTTTTTCCCTCAACCAGGGCGAAGTGGTCGGCCTGCTGGGTCCGAATGGCGCCGGCAAGACAACCTGCTTCTACATGGTCGTCGGCCTGGTCGCTGCCGATGCGGGCACCATCCGCATCGACCAGCAGGTCATCACCCAGGTGCCCATGCACGAACGTGCACGCCTCGGCGTGGGCTATCTGCCGCAGGAGCCTTCGATCTTTCGTCGCCTGAGCGTGGCCGACAATGTGATGGCCATCCTTGAACTGCGCGATGACCTCGACGCGGCGTCCCGTGAAAAGGAACTCGAAGCGCTGCTCGACGAGCTGCAGATCAGCCATATTGCCGCGAGCAAGGGCGTCAGCCTCTCGGGCGGCGAGCGACGCCGCGTCGAAATCACCCGCGCACTGGCGGCAAAGCCCCGATTTCTCCTGCTCGACGAGCCATTTGCCGGCATCGACCCGATTTCGGTCGTCGACATCCAGCGCATCGTGCGCCAGCTGAAGGCGCGCAATATCGGCATCCTGATCACCGATCACAACGTGCGCGAGACGCTCGGCATCTGCGATCGCGCCTACATCATGAACGAAGGGGCCGTGCTCACCCAGGGCACGCCTGCCGAAGTACTGGCCAACGAGAAGGTCCGCGAGGTCTATCTCGGCAAGGAATTCCGCATGTAGGGCGTTTCCGGCGCCGGGGGAAATGCCATCCCGGGCCCGATCCTACCCAATCGCATCAGAGTGGACCCGGACGCCGGGAGCGTCAAGACCTGCCGCAATCCGGCAATTGGCGCTAGGATTGCATGAGGCCGCATGGTGACCGACAAACGGGCATGAAACCCGCATTACAACTCCGAGTCCAGTCGCAACTCGCCCTGACTCCGCAGCTGCAGCAAGCGATCCGGCTCCTGCAGCTTTCGAGCATGGAACTGGAGCTGGAGCTCAACCTCGCGCTCGAATCCAATCCCCTGCTCGATCTTGATGAAGAGGATCCGGAAGGCGAAGCCGTCGAGGAATTCTCGCCGCCCGAACTGACCGCCAGCGCGCCGGTCGATGCCAGCGATGGCGCTGGCGCGGAGGCCGGCGATACGACACCCGATTTCGACGACAGTCCGCTCGATCTTGGCCAGGACCGTCAGGACTACCGGGCGACCAGCTCCGATGAGGATGGATTCGAGAAGCAGGAAGCAGGAAGCGAGGACCTGCGGGATCATTTGCTTTGGCAGCTCAACCTGACCCCGCTCGGGGCCCAGGATCGCGGAATCGCGACCGCAATCATCGAAGGCGTCAACGACGACGGATATCTCGAAGAATCCAACGAGGAGATCTGCGCGAGCCTGTCGGATCTGTTCACCGTCAGCGTCAATCAGGTCGAGGCCGTGCGCCATCGCGTGCAACGCTTCGACCCGCTCGGCGTCGCCTCGCGCTCGCTCGGCGAATGCCTTGCTGTACAACTGGAAGGCCTGGACCCGGGCACTCCCGGCCTGGAAACCGCGAAGCTTCTTGTTGTGGATTGCCTCGAACTGCTCGCCCGCAACGACCGAACACGCATATGCCAGAAACTCAAGGTGCGGGACGACGAGCTCGACACCGTCATCGACCTGGTTCGATCACTTTCACCCAAGCCCGGCGCGGGCTACTCGAGCAGTCCGGCCGAATATGTCGCCCCGGATGCGTATGCGCACAAGATCGGTGGGCGCTGGCAGGTCTCGTTGTCACCGAACTGCCAGCCGCGTCTTGCCATCAACGAGCACTACGCGAACCTTATCGCACGCGCCCAGCGCGATGACGCCAACTATCTGCGCGGGCAACTGCAGGAAGCGCGTTGGCTGATCAAGAGCCTGAAGACCCGGGCCGAAACCGTGCTCAAGGTTGCCCAGGCGATCGTGCGGGCACAGGCTGGCTTTCTCGAATTCGGCGCGGAGGCGATGCGCCCGCTGGTGTTGCGCGATGTGGCGGAAGAAATCGAGATGCACGAGTCGACGGTATCCCGCGTGACCACGCGCAAGTACCTGCATACCCCGCGTGGCACCTTCGAGTTCAAGTATTTCTTTTCCAGCGGCGTCTCGACCGTGGATGGCGGAGCCGCTTCGGCGACCGCGATACAGGCCATGATCCGCAAGCTCATCGATGAGGAAAAAGCAGCCCGACCGCTGTCCGATCAGGCTCTGGCCATCGAACTCAACCGCCGCGGCATCAGCGTGGCACGACGTACCGTCGCAAAGTACAGGGAGGGCCTCAACATTCCATCCTCGAACGACCGCTGCAGGCTCGGATGAACGCGACGGGCGGCGGACCGTTTCCTCGGGAACGTCTGCGCGAAGCTGGAGTCGAAAACAGCGGACTTGATTTCTTGTTCATACGGAACTCCGGCTTGTCCGGCATTCCATCCGGGCCGGCAACGACCGGCTCGCCCACGAAGGAGGTTGCCATGCAGATCACGATCAAAGGCCATCAGATCGACGTCACTCCCGCGCTGCGCGAACACACGGAGTCCAAGATGGAGCGTCTGACCCGGCATTTTGACCACCTTCACGAGTTGTCCATCGTGCTCAGCATTGAAAAGCTGCTGCACAAGGCGGAAGCGACGATCCACGTCTCGGGCAAGGACCTGCACGCCGACGCGGTTGCTCCCGACATGTACTCGGCGATCGACGTCCTGTCCGACAAGCTCACCGCACAGGTGCGCAAGCACAAGGAGAAATTGACCAACCACCATCCCGAGGAAGTGCGCTCGGCCCGCTACGAATAACCCACACGGCCCGGTCCGTGCGCGACGGACCGGGCCAGCGAGCCCGACCGGTTTCGAGAAGTCGCCCGGTCCAGTCCGGCGATGCGATACTGCGCATCCCCTGTCGAACACACCCCCTCCCCCGCATGCCTTTCCTTGATCTGCTGACCACGGACCGCGTGCGAACCGACCTGGACGCAGCGGACAAACCCGAACTTCTAGATCTGCTTTCCGGTTTGCTGGCGGATGACGACGCCGATCGCGCCGCCGTTCTCGAAGCATTGACGAGTCGCGAATCGCTTGGATCGACCGGACTTGGCCGGGGCGTCGCGATTCCGCACGGACGCATGAGCGGAATCGACAAGGCACGCGCGGCCTTTGTCCGTCTCGGACAACCCATCGATTTTGGTTCGATGGATGGAGAACCGGTCGACCTGGTCGCCGCCCTTGTCGTTCCGGCCCATTTCACCGATCAGCATCTGCAACTGCTCGCCGAACTTGCGGAAGTGTTTTCCGACCGGACATTGACCAGGGCGCTGCGCGCTGCAGCCGATGGCAGCGCGCTGCGCGCGGAACTGGCAGAATTTGCGAGGCACAAGATGGCGGGGCGCGCATGGAACGACTGACATCCAGACAGCTGTACGACGCGGTCGGCGAACGCATGCAATTGCGCTGGGTGGCAGGCATGCGGGGCGAAGGGCGCGCAATCGAACCAGGCGACAACAAATCACGGCGTCCATCGCAGATCGGCTATCTCAACATCATCTATCCGAACAAGGTCCAGATCATCGGTACCGAGGAATTGGCCTACCTCGACAGCCTGGATTCGCGCCAGCGCTGGGAGACGATCGAAAAGATCATGGCCTATCGCTCGATCGCCCTCCTCGTGACCAAGGACCAGGCGGTGCCAGGCGACTTGCGCAACGCGGCCGAGGAATCGCAGACCCCCTTGTGGATCAGCCCGAAGCGCGGCCACGAGCTGCTGACCTACCTGCAGTATCACCTCGCCCGCGGTCTGGCCCGCCAGATCACCCTGCATGGCGTGCTGATGGAAGTGAATTCGATCGGCGTGCTGATCACTGGCGAAAGCGGCACCGGCAAGAGCGAGCTGGCGCTTGAATTGATCACGCGCGGGCACCGACTGGTCGCCGACGATGCCCCGGAATTCACCCTGATCGCGCCCGATGTGATCGACGGCACCTGTCCGGAAATGCTGCGCGACCTGCTGGAAGTGCGTGGACTCGGCGTGCTCAACGTGCGTGAAATGTTCGGCCATACTGCGGTCAAACCCTCGAAATACCTGCGCTTGATCGTGCACCTGCAACCGATGACGCAGACGGGGGCAGACGACGCGATGAAGCGCCTGTACGGCGATGTCGGCTATCGCGACGTCCTCGATGTCGCGATTCCGCAGATCGTGATCCCGGTCGCTTCGGGCCGCAATATCGCCGTCCTCGCCGAAGCCGCCGTGCGCAGCCACATGCTCAAGTCGAAGGGCCTCGATCCCGCACAGACCTTCGTCGATCGCCAGGCTCACCAGTTGCGCCGCCTGCCGCCATGGTGATCGCATGAACACGCCTGCTTCGAACCCAGGCAAGACCCGACTGATCGTCGTCAGTGGCCTCTCCGGATCAGGCAAGTCGGTAGCGCTGCGGACGCTGGAAGATCTCGACTACTACTGCGTGGACAATCTGCCGAGCGCGTTGATGCCGGCTTTCGTGCGCGCGGTTTCGGAGGATGCGGGCGGCCTGCATCCGCGTCTTGCGGTTGGCGTTGACGTGCGCAACAGGGCAGATGACCTCAATCGCCTGCCGAGCATCCTCGCAAGCCTGGCCGAAGTCGGCATTTCCTATGAGCTGGTGTTCCTCGATACGCGCGACGACGTCCTGATCAAGCGCTACTCGGAGACGCGCAGGCGTCATCCGCTGTCCGCCGATGGACTGGGCCTCGCCGATGCAATCGCACTCGAACGCAAGCTCATGCGCCAGGTTGTGGCGATCGCCGATCGGGTCATCGACACCAGCGAGCTCAACGTGCACCAGTTGCGCCGCCTGGTCATCGCCGAGCTTGGCATGACTGCAGGCTCGCTGACCCTGTTGTTCGAATCCTTTGCCTACAAACGCGGCGTGCCGCCCGATGCCGATTTCGTGTTCGATGCGCGCTGCCTGCCAAACCCGCACTGGAATGCGCTGCTGCGCCCGCTCTCCGGACGTGATGCGCCGGTCCGCGAGTGGCTGGAAGCACAGGCGGATGTCAACCTGTTCCTCGAGCATCTGCGCAATTTTCTCGACATCTGGCTGTCCCGATTCCGCAATGAAGGGCGCAGCTATGTGACCATCTGCATCGGATGCACCGGTGGAAGGCATCGTTCGGTCCACCTGGTCGAGCGCCTTGCGGAATACTTTCGCCAGAATTACGAACGGGTCCTGAGTTATCACCGTGAACTTGAATAATCCTCATCTGGCCAACGCCCCGGCGCGATCAAGAGTCGGTTACCCTGAGATGCCGGCGAACCGGTGTGGCTCACCCTCTGCGGACGTGCATCAATGAGTGTCGGCGTACTTCTCCTGACCCACGAAGCGATGGGTGCCGCGCTGGTGAGCGCGGCTCGCCACGTGCTCGGCAGATTGCCGCTGCCACTCGATGTGATCGAGATGGATCCTGCGGCCGACCCCGACGAGACCCTGACCGAGGCTGCCCTCCACGCACGGGGCCTCGACCACGGCGAGGGCGTGCTCGTGTTGACCGACCTGTATGGGGCCACGCCATGCAACGTCGCCCAGCGACTTCCCGCGCTCGGGCTCAACATGCATTGCGTCTCGGGGTTGAACCTGCCGATGCTGCTGCGTGTCTTGAACTACCCCGAACAATCCCTTGACGAACTCGCGCAGACCGCAGCCAGCGGCGGGCGCGGAGGAATATTCATCGATCATGCTTGAACGCGAAATCACCATCTGCAACAAGCTCGGTCTGCATGCGCGGGCCTCGGCCAAGCTCGTGCAGACACTGCACGGCTTTCAGGCCAGTGTTTTCATGGTCTACCGGGGCAAGGAGGTCAATGCAAAAAGCATCATGGGCGTCATGATGCTGGCGGCGGGCCTCGGCTCGGTGCTGACCCTGCGTGCTGACGGTGTCGATGAGGAATCGGCGATGGCCGCCCTTGTCGATCTCTTCGAGCGCAAATTCGACGAAGGCCAGTAGCAAAGACGTGACAGGCGCCGGAGGCGCCGGAATCGCAGCGCGGAGAGATTCGCGCGATGACAGGGAGATGGAATCGGCGTGCGACACCTACTCGAAGGCAGCGGAGCATCGCGCGGCATGGCGCTCGGGCGCGCTCGTCTCGAGCAACCGAGCCGCTTCCTTGTCGATGAGACTCCGCTTGAGCAAGGCGAAGTGGCTGCCGAACTTGAGCGCATCGATCAGGCTCTGGCCAGTGCCCGCGGCGAACTCAGGGCATTGCGCGACAAGCTGAAAGGTCCGCTGGCACGCGAAGTTGCCGAATTCATCGAAGCGCACAGCCTGATTCTCGCGGATCCCGAGTTCATTCATGGGCTGCATGACCTGATCAGCACCGGCCGCTACCACGCCAGCGCCGCACTCAAGATGCAGCGCGACAGCCTTGTCGCCGTTTTCGAGGCGATGGAAGACCCGTACCTGCGCAGTCGCCGCGAAGACATCGAACATGTCATCGGCCGCGTCCAGGGCGCGCTGAGTCGCGAATCGAGCATCGAGGAGCGCAAGCTCGCATCGCGCGTCGGCGAGATACTCGTCAGTGACACCGTGGCTCCGTCCGAACTCGTACCCCTGGCCGAACACGGAGTGCTTGGTTTCATCCTGACCGCCGGCAGCACGCTTTCGCACAGTGCGATCCTCGCGCGCTCGCTTCGCCTGCCGATGGTGGTCGGATCGCATCAGGCACTTTCGCACCTGCAGGACGGCGACCTGATCCTGATCGACGGTGACACGGGCAACGTCGTCGTGCATCCGACCGCGCAGGACCTGGCCGGCTATCGTCATTGGCAGCGCGAAGTCGCACAGCAGGACAAGCGCCGTGCGCGGCTTCGCGATGCGGAAACACGCACGCTCGATGGCACAACGATCCAGTTGTATGCCAACGCGGAGATGCCGGGCGACATCGCCAACGCGCGAGCCTATGGCGCCGCGGGTATCGGCCTCTACCGCACCGAATTCCTGTTCCTGCAACGCAAGGACGCGCCGGGGGAGGAAGAGCAGTTCCTTGCCTACCGCGATCTCGTCCTCGGCATGGGCGGTCAACCGGTAACGATACGGACGCTCGATCTCGGTGCCGACAAGGCCGACAGCGCCGGACTCGCCCTCGAAGATGAACCCAACCCCGCGCTCGGCGTGCGCGGCGTGCGCCTGTCCTTGCGCATCCCGCAACTCATGCATGCGCAATTGCGCGCGATCCTCCGCACAACCGGCTATGGCCCGGTGCGGATACTCGTGCCGATGATCAGCGCAGTCGAGGAAATCATCACTGTCAGGCGCATGGTCAAGGAATGCGCCATGCAGTTGCGCACCGAAGGGCACGAGATCGCCGATCAGTTCGACATTGGCGCGATGATCGAGGTCCCGGCCGCAGCGATTGCACTGCCGGGCATGATCCCTCATCTGGACTTTGTTTCGATCGGCACCAACGACCTGGTCCAGTACACGCTTGCGGTCGATCGCAACAACAATGAACTCGGCGACCTCTACGATCCACTCCATCCGGCCGTTTTGCGCCTGATTGCGCAAACGATCGCCGTCTGCCGTCGGACCAGGCGCCCGGTGACCTTGTGCGGGGAAATTGCCGGCGACGTGAATTTCACCGCCATGCTCATCGCCCTCGGCCTCACCGAATTCAGCATGCATCCCGGCCTCATCCTCGAAGTTCGCGAAATCGTCAACGCGATCAACCGGGCGGAATTGCGCAAGCTTGCCCCATCGCTCCTGCATGCCACGGATCGCGAAAGCATACGCAGCGTCGTGCAAAGCATGCGTGCGCAGTTCCGGCCGATCGTCGAGAATGTGGCCCTCGCGCCTTCGCAAGCCTGATTGCCGCCGGCTGCCCCATCCCAGCGCCTCCACCGACTCCCCATGTCCGATCACCTTGAAACCCTGCTCAATCCTGATGTCATCCGGCGATCTGCTGAAATTGCCGAACGATTCGCGCGACGCGAGCCATTTCGCCACGTCGTCATCGAGGACTTCTTCTCGGCCGATTACGCCCATCGCCTGCTCGCCGACTTCCCCAGCTTCGAGCGAGGCAATGCACGCAACGAAGCGGGCGAGCTTGGCAACAAGTCCACGGTTGAGCGCGTACGCGATCTGAGTACCGCGTATCGCGATCTCGACGAACTGATCAAGAGTTCCGGATTCCTCGACCTGATCGGCAATCTGACCGGCGTCGACAAACTGCTTTACGATCCGTTCTATTTCGGCGGCGGAACGCACGAGAACCGCGAGGGCCAGGATCTTGATCCGCATGTCGACTTCAACCGCCATCCGATCGAAAACTGGCATCGACGACTGAACCTCATTGTGTACCTCAATCCGGAATGGGACGACGCCTGGGGAGGTTCGCTCGAACTGCATTCGGATCCGCGAGCACGGGACAATCGGATCAAACTGGTCAACCCGTTGTTCAATCGCGCAGTGATCTTCGAGACGACCGAATCGAGTTGGCATGGCTTCCGCAGAATCGAGCTGCCGGAGGATCGCAAGAACCTCAGCCGTCGTTCGATCGCGCTGTACTTCTACACGCAGGATCGTCCGGCCGAGGAGCTGGCAGACCCCCATTCGACGATTTACGTCGATCGCGCCCTGCCCGCCCATTTCGTCGCGGGCAAGACCCTGGCCGATGTGGATGTCGAGGAATTGCGGACCCTCTTGCACCGTCGCGATCAGCACAATCAGCGGCTGTACCGCGATATCACGCACCTCACTGCGCAGCTGGAACAGGCGCAATCGATGCTGTACGCGGGCAATCTGGGCCGCCTGCGCTATCTCGCCAAGATCGTCCGCGAGCGGCTGCGCCGCTGATCGCGGTTGCAGCGCTCGAACTGGATTGACACGCCGTGCTATTCAATTCCTTTCATTTTGTCGTGTTCTTTGTCGTTGTACTGGCGCTCAACCAGTCGCTTCGACCCTGGCCCGTCGCGCAGAAGCTGACGCTGCTTGCAGCGAGCTATTATTTTTACGGCCAGTGGAACTGGCTGTACCTGCTGCTGATCCTTTTCTCGACGGTCACCGACTATGCGATCGGTCTCGGCCTGGTAAAGGCACGCCGGCCACGCACGTTGCTCATCATCAGTCTAGCCGTCAATCTGGGTGTACTTTTCTTCTTCAAGTATGCCAATTGGGTGATTGCCAACTGGAATGCCGTTGATACGCTGCTTGGCAGCGACCTGAGCGTTGCGCCCCTCGATCTACTGCTTCCCGTCGGCATTTCGTTCTACACCTTCCAGAGCATGTCCTATACGATCGATGTCTACCGAGGCGACAGTCCCCCGCGACGAAACTTCCTCGACTATTCATTGTTCATTGCGTTCTTTCCGCAACTCGTAGCCGGACCGATCGTGAGAGACGGAGAATTTTTCACGGAGCTCGATCGCGAGCGCCGTGTCGACTACACGACCGTTCGCCATGCCCTCGTCCTGATTATGCTGGGCTATGTAAAGAAGATTGTCGTAGCCGACAATCTGGCCCTGGTAGTCGACCCCATTTTTGATGCCACGACTGTCCAGGGTTTCTGGGACACCCTGCTCGCCATCTATGCGTTCGCCTTCCAGATCTACTGTGATTTCTCCGGTTACACCGACATTGCAATTGGTTGCGCCTTGCTACTGGGTTTCCGCTTCCCGAAAAACTTCAACTATCCCTATGTCGCCGAATCGATCCAGGAGTTCTGGCGGCGCTGGCACATGACGCTTTCGCGCTGGTTGCGCGATTACCTTTACATCTCGCTCGGCGGCAATCGAAAAGGCTCTGGCCGCACCCAGGTCAACCTGATGCTGACCATGCTGCTTGGCGGAATCTGGCATGGAGCGAGCTGGAATTTCGTCATTTGGGGGGGATTGCACGGAGCCTATCTCGCAGTCGAACGATCGATTCAGAAGCGGTTCCCGGGTTGGAACTCGGATCGCAAGATCATGCGCGCATTTCGCGTGGCGACAACATTCCACTTGGTCTGTTTTGCCTGGATATTCTTTCGCGCTGACAATCTTGCTGCGGCGGGCAGGATCCTTTCGAGTCTTGCGACTGTCACTTCCGCCGATTTCCAGGTGGATCGCCATCTCGGTCTCGCCTTGCTGTTGGCAATGCTCGCCAGCTTGCAGTTCATTGGCCACGCGGGATTCAAGCGACGTATCGCCGAAAGCGAGGGCCCGCTGTTTGTCGGCGCACTGACCGCATCGATCCTGGCAATGATATGGCTGACCCCGGCTGCGAGCGCGCCATTCATCTATTTTCAGTTCTAGGCCAAGCATGCCTTCAGTCATGGAGAGCTCCTCGGATATAGCCACGAACGGACCAGCCGGATATCGTCTCGCCGTGCCCGATCCGATGCGTGCGATCGCCGGTACGCTTGCACTGATCCCTCACCTCGCGCCTTGAGTTGGCCGCAATGTTTCGAAAAATCCTGCTCTTGTTCGCTCCACTGTTTTGCCTGCTCGCTCTGGAAGTTGCGTTCCGGCTTGGTGTATGGGAACCGCTCGCGCTCGGTCAAAGCCATGCAGGCACCAGCATTGCGTTGAAACGCAGCCTGCGGGAGCCCGCCGCGTCGCGCATCGACTTCGTCACTTTGGGCAGCTCACGCCCCCTGTATGGGATCGATCACAAACGCCTCGCCGAATCGGCGAAAAAGCATGGGTTTGTGCATGCCAACCTCAGCTTGGCCGGAAGCCACTGGATGACGATTGGCATTCTCGCGCGTTGGCTCCAGGATCGTCGTCCCGAAGTACGCGGGGGCATCATTGCGCTGGCAGACGCGGATTTCGCGTTCCCGGGGAATGGCACGTACGAACTCGGCCTGGTCGAACCTTTTCGAGATGCGTTCGACAGCTCGTGGGTGGCAGCACATGTTCCATTTGAACAAGGCAACCTTGAAACCTACGGCGTCTATTCCTCGCTCTTCGCCTGGCGCGACGATGCTCGAAACCTGATCGTTAATCCATCGCGAATTCCTCTCCGCATCAGATATGGCGCTGCACCACCCCCGACAGACTCGCTGTTTGCAAACCCGGAATCGATGGGGGATATGTGCAACCAGGATCCGGCCTCGTTCACTGGCTGCGAGAGCCTCAAGCATAGCGTCGATCCCGGAGTGGACCTGGTTCAGCAATGCAACCAGATCCGTGACGTCGAAAGGGATCGTCCGGATTTTGCCGAACTGCTGTCGCGACGGCCATTGCCGGATTTCATGCTGCGCACGCGAGCGCTAATTCGGAACCAGATTCGCGGGATGCACTGGAAGATTCCGCCTGTAGTCGTGCTGATGCCGGTCCCTGGCTACACGCGCGGGGGAGAAAAAGACTTCGCATTGCACGCTTGGGCATTGCAGATACTGCAACCTCTGGCTGCCGCTGGCGAAATTCATTTGCTTGACGCAACGACATTCTTCGAGGAAGGCGACCAGCAGGAATGTCACTATTTCTTCGACTTCTACCACCAGAATGCCGCAGGGCGGCAACGCTTCAGCGACTGGCTGATCCCGAGAATGGAATCCCTGCTCTACGAAGCGAACAACGGCACCTGAGTTCGTTGCGCAGCGAACGGCTCTGGTAGTCTTTGCCTTGGCAGCTGGTTCCCGGGCTGCTTCCCGGCACGCCACCAGGCCACATCCCATTCAGCAATCCCGACACCGGAACCCATGAACATTTCAGAGCTGCTGAAAAAATCCCGCGACTTCAAGCAATTTCTGGACATCCGCAAAGCCGACCTTTCGCCATCGGAGTTCGGCTGGTACCCGTATGGAACACTGGACAATTTCTTTCTGATCGAGAAGTTGCTGACCGGCCAGAATCGGGAATTCTCGGCTCTGATCGGCGCGCAGCCCGTTGCCGATGTCGGTGCTGCAGATGGCGACTCGGCCTTCTTCCTAGAATCGCTCGGCCATGAGGCTCATGTTGTCGATTTCCCGCCGACCAATTTCAATGGTTGTCGCGGGGTTCGGCTGCTAAGGGATGCCCTCAACTCGAAAGTCCGCATCCACGAAGCGGATCTGGACAATCGTTTCGAACTCCCGGGTGATCGTTACGGCCTGACCTTGTTCCTCGGCATTCTCTACCACCTGAAGAATCCGTTTGGCGTGCTGGAAAATCTGGCCAGGCGCTCCCATTTTGCCCTGATCAGCACGAGGGTCACGCGGTTCAACCGCAAGACCGGTTCGAGCGACTCGCCGGGATTGAATCACCAACGAATCGAACTTCACGGAGTGCCCTCCGCCTATCTGGTGTCGCCCAGTGAAACCAACAACGACCCGACCAACTACTGGATTTTCTCCGACGCAGGGCTACGCAGAATCCTGGACCGGACTGGCTGGGACATCCTTGATTTCATGACAGTCGGCAACATCCACGACTCCGATCCGGCGAGCGCAGAAGGCGATGAACGCGCATTCTGTCTCGCGCGCAGCCGCCATTTCCAATGAACATCGTCCAGCAATTTCCCGGCGGTGCGTCATGCACGGCATCCCGCGTGCGCCTCCGGCACATGGCAGTCGCCCCGGACAGTGCGCTGTGAGGGGATAGCGAATCGTTCGGCCCGGCGTTCTCGTCTCGGTTGCAGCGGCGATTAGCCATCCATGCTTGCGGACAGCAGCTTGTAGGCCAGCTTCCTCTGGTCCCCGGATGATCCTTCACCTGCCGGAATCCATGTCCGAGAGGCGCGAATACTGAGATTGATCTCCGCACCTTTGGCCGCCCGCAGCGGCAAGGACACCGGAGTGCGTGCGCCCGGGCTCAGGTTCTGCACATAGGTTTTGCCGGAAATTGTTATTTGCAATTCCTGGTCGCCCGCCAGTTGCGGCGGCGCCCAAAGGAGGAAGGTCAGATTGGTAGCCTTGCGCGTAGGCAGAAACGTGGCCGTGAGCGTGTCGGTCACCCATCCGTCGGGCCAGAGGCCGACCGCACCCTGCGGCTGCGTGGCATAACCCTGCAGTTCGATGCGCTGCGAAGCGCGCGCTTCGTGTATTGCATGTTCCATGGCGGCGATCTGCTTGCCGAACTGCTTCTCGCGGTCATACAGGAACCGGAGCTGGGTGCGCAGTCGTCCGAACCGGTTGCGCAATTCGCGCAGATCCCGATCATCGAGACTGCGCCCCACCTGCCAGTCCAGCGGCATCATCTCGGGCACATAGATCGTCGCGTGCGGCGGCGCAGTCTCATCGGCGGGACGTTCGCGCGTGTAGAGGTAGATCGCAAAGGACTTGCGCGATGTCTGACGATGACTCTCCGGCATCCGGATCTCGGAGAACCCGTGCCAGGAAACCTCATTGGTTTCGAATATCACCGCGGTATTCATGATCGGCAGAACGCCGATGGTGCGATTGTTCGCAGCGTCCCACGGATCGGAATGGAGTTCGAGTTCTCCGCCCCAGGAGCGATCCCATTCCTCGTTGAGATAGACGATCAGGTTGAGACGGCGATGCCACTTTGTCCTCGGGTGATAGTTGAAATCGACGTGCGCATCCAAGCCCTGCCCGTGCCGGTTCTCGTGCGTGCCGCCACCGACATAGTCCGGGTCGTAGAGCAGGTCGGGAATGCCGGTGACCTCGGAGACGAAGCCCAGGAATTCGGGCGTTTGCAAATAGCGATCGAACTGCCGATAGGCTTCCGAAATGTCACGCACGTCCATGCGCACCGCCTTGCCGCCAACCTGCCCCATCTCGTTGAGCGCATGACGATCCTCGAACTGCGGAAAATCGGCTCGAAGCGATTGGCAGAAATCCGCGCGCAGGAATCCATCGATGACGACATGCCGGAACGGCTCGACTGCGCTGAACCGGGCAGCATAGGTTTGTGTCTTCTGCAGGACATTTTCGGAAATCAGGGTCATTGGAATATCCAGGACAGCAATCCGGCATTCTACGAAGGAAAGGGGCAGCCCGGAATCGTCACCGCAACGTGACAGCCGCGGGTGCGCGGTCGTCAGGTTCCGACGCTTTGTACTGCCTGATTCCGCTCCGACGTCGTGTACGCAACCTTGTCGCGCAGGTAGACCGGCAGGGCGAACTCGGGGGCGACGCCCTGCCCGGCGGCATGGTTGCGCCGCGCGAGTCGCGCAACCGCGATGGCCTGCGGGAAACGCTGGCTCTCGGCCCACGCCGGCGGAGCCCCGAGGCGCGCAACGATAGCCTCCCGATAGGTTCCCCACCCTGTGCCGATCACTGCCCAGGGCGACCCCGCTGCCAGAACCAGTCGATCAGGTGCACCCACGCTCTCGGTCCCGATCAGTGAAACCAGGCCATCGATATCCCTCTCGAACACCCCCGCATAGACCTCGCCCATGCGCGCATCGATGACAGCCAGCAGGGCATGACCGTCGACTGGAACATCCAGCGCAAGCGCCGCCAGCGAGGATACCGGAAAGACCGGAACGTCGAGTGCGAGCGCGATGCCTTGCGCCGCAGAAATCGCGAGGCGCACGCCCGTGAATGCGCCGGGTCCCCGGCCAACCGCAATTGCATCGAGTTGGCGTCGCACGATCCCTGCTTCGGCGAGCACTTCCTCGCACATCGGCAGCAGCAGTTCGGCATGCCGGCGCGGGGCGTACTCGCTGCGGGCAACGATTTCGCCGTTGCATTCGAGCGCGACCGAACAGCATTCGGTGGAAGTTTCCAGTGCAAGCAGGTTCATGGCGATATTCTACCCGCTGCGCTACCAGCGACGATGCCGGCCCCGTACCAGTCGATGCGACGGGTCAGATACATCAATGCCGTGATGCCCGCGAGCAAGGCGACTGCGCCCATCAGGAGCGAGTACTGCTCGCTGATGACGAGTCCGTAAAGCAAGGCATAGACCAATACGAGGAGCGCTCCGAGCGTTGCACCGGCTCGTCGGCTTTGCGCGGCAGCAACCGTGTATCCCGCGACGATGCCGACGACGGAGAATGCGGCGATTGCGTAGGCCCAGGCGAAGCCGATCTGTTCGGACAGCGCAAGCAGAACCACATAGAACGTGCACAAGGCCAGGCCGACCATCAGGTATTGGACCGGGTGGACACGCCAGCGCCCGAGCGCCTCGAACAGGAACAAGGCGACGAAGCTCAACGCGATGAATACGATCCCGTACTTGCCCGCCCGCTCATTGCGTTGATAAGTGCCGACCGGTTGAAACAGGTCCACGCCAAAAGCCGATTGCTGCAGCGTGAACGCGTTCATTTCCGCCACGGCGCCAAGCTGGCCAAAGTTCCGGTTGAGGTCCAGCACCTGCCAGTGCGCGTTGAAATCGGAATCGGTCTCGGCGTGGCTTTCGGGGAGGAAGGCGCCTGAGAAACTCGGGTCTGGCCAGGAACCGCGCAGGCGGACATCCGTCTGGCGGGCCAGCGGAAGAAAATTCAATGTCGCGGTACCAGCCAGTCGCATGTCGAATGAGAATTCATGCGTTCGCTTGTCGATCGATGCGGCTGCAGGCCATGCCACTTCGGTTGCAGCGATACCGCCCACACCGCCGGTGCCAGGCCCGAACTGCAATGGGTCGCCATCGAGCGTGATCGTCGACAGGCTGCGAATGCCGCGGACGTCGGCAATCGGAACCCGAAGCACGGCCTGGCTCCATTGCGGCTCGCCACCGTGCGTGGAAAGCGAAGCCAGCGCCTCGCGTTTGAAATGACCGTTCATCGAGAGCGACGAGGTATAGATCGGCGTCGCGTAGATCCCGTATCGGCGAATTTCGGTCGCCAGGCTGCCTTCGACCGCGAGCTTTTCGGGCAGCACGTAGCGTTCTTCATCCGCACTGATCCAGCCCTTCTCGCTCTGGATCTGCTTGCGCACCGGCACGACCAGCACCGGGCCACCGACAACCTGCGCACCACCCCATCGCTCGGCGATACGCTGGCGGGCCTCGCCTTCCAGGCCGTGACGTTCGCGGATCAGATCCTCGACCGTGAGCAAGGGAATCAGCATCAGCAGTGCAAGCATGCCGACACCCAATGCCTTGAAGGTAATGCCCTGTGTCCAGTTGCGCACCTGCATGATCGACTCTCCCGTCCGGATGGTGTCCGGAAGTTGAATCGATCACGGGGTCACGCGGCGGGCGCAACATGGCGAATCGAGGGCAAACGGCGCCGCACCGGTGTCAGCGCAATCCAGGCCGCCCAACGCGCGTTGATCAACGACATCGGTTGCTCGATCGAGCCCGGAAAAAGGAGATGGTGGGCCGTGAAGGATTTGAACCTTCGACCAATGGATTAAAAGTCCACTGCTCTACCGCTGAGCTAACGGCCCCGTCTCAATCAATACCGCTGTCGCGCTGCGCGCGACGGTCGCTTCCCGTCTCCCACCCGGAGAGGGGAAGTGGCCATGCCATCGCGAATATCCATGCCCGGTTTCGCGCGAACCGCGAAGTTTATCGTCATCCGCACTTCAGCGATAGCGTGTCGGATCGGCCAGGCCAGCGGCAGCGAATCCTTCGGCACGCAGGCGACAGGCATCGCAATGGCCGCATGCAAGTCCTGCGTCATCTGCCGAATAGCAGGAAATCGTCTGCGAGAAATCGATGCCGAGGCGAACCCCCTCGCGTGCGATGTCGGCCTTGCTCATCTGGATCAAGGGTGCATGCACGCGCAGGCCGGATCCCTCGACTCCGGATCGGGTCGCGAGATTGGCCAGTCGCTCGAATGCCTCGATGAAGGGCGGCCGGCAATCCGGGTATCCCGAATAGTCAATTGCATTGACCCCGCAGAAGATATCGTTGGCGTCGACCACTTCGGCCCAACCGAGCGCGATCGACAGCATTATCGTGTTGCGCGCTGGCACGTAGGTAATCGGTATCCCCGCTCCACCTTGTTCGGGGACGTCGATGTCGGCAGTCAGCGCCGAGCCGCCGATCGAACGCAGGTCGATGCTGACCGTCTTGTGCGCGACCGCCCCCATCGCGCGGGCCATTCTGGCAGCAGCGACAAGTTCGGACGAATGGCGCTGGCCGTAGGCGACGCTGAGCGCGTGACAGGCGAATCCGCGCTCGCTGGCCAGGGCCAGGGTCACCGCTGAATCCATGCCGCCGGAAACAAGCACAACCGCTGATTTCCTGCTGTCGGACATATGCATGCTACCCATGGGATTGAAACGGCTAAGCGTTGCGGGTCGAGCCAGGCGGAGTTTGCCGCCCTTCCTCAGCGTCCAGGCTGGTTGCCCCAGAGCACCTTGTGCAACTGCATCTGGAACCGTACCGGAAGACGATCCGCAAGGATCCAGTCGGCCAGATCGTGAGCAGCGAGCTTTCCGTGCACGGGCGAAAACAGGACCGGGCATCGCTCCGCCAGCGCATGTTCGCGCAGGCGGGCAACCGACCAGTCGTAGTCCGTCCGATCGGCAATGACGAACTTGAGCTGATCGCGCGTCGCAAGATGATCAAGGTTGCGCCACAGGTTGCGCCCGACCTCGCCGGAACCGGGCGGCTTGAGATCGACCACCCGGCGCACACGCGGATCCACGTCGGCAATGTCGAGTGCACCCGAGGTTTCGAGCGACACCTCGTAGTCAAGGTCACACAACCGGGACAGCAAGGCCAGGCAGCGCTTCTGTGCGAGCGGCTCGCCGCCGGTCACGCAGACATGGCGTGCGCCGAACCCGGAGACGCGGTCGAGAATCTCGTCGATGTCCTGCCACTGGCCGCCATGGAACGAGTACTCGGTATCACACCAGACACAGCGCAATGGGCAACCGGTCAGACGGATGAATACGGTCGGCCAGCCCATGCTGTCCGATTCGCCCTGCAGCGAATGGAAGATCTCGGTGATGCGCAGACGAAGCGAGGCTGTCGGCTCGACCGGAGATTCGGCGTGGGCTGCAGCGGCAATCATTGGGAAACGCGAATCCAGTTCCGGACTCAGCGGCGATTCTCGAGCTTGAGGGCACGCAGCCGGCCCTCGGCGAGTCGCGAAACCGTCGTGTTCGGATAGGTCTCGATCACGGAGTTGAGTGTCGCTTCAGCGCTATCCCATTGCTTGAGCTCATACTGGCAGTAGCCGGTCTTGAGCAGCGCATCGGGCGCCTTCTGGTTCTGCGGGAAACGGGACAGCAAGTTGCCGAACGTCTCCAGTGCAACCCGATAGTTCTGGGTCACGTAATACGATTCGCCAAGCCAGTAATTGGCATTGCCGGTAAGGTCGGAATCCGGATACTGATCGATGAACGATTGGAAACGGCGCGCCGATTCGGCATATCGACCATCCTTGAGTGCGCCGAAAGCCTCATCGTAGGCGCGTTTCTGCGCTTCCGGGTCCGCCGCAGGCGCCGGCACATCGGAGGCAGGACCCGCCGATTCGATATTGCTCGTGCGGTTCACCGGTTCGGGCGGGGCAAGTTGCTCATCGGACGCTGTCAGCGTGCCGGCATCCGACGGCGGTGTTGAACCGAGCTGGATGTCCTGCAAGCCCTGATCGGCAGGGACGGAAGGCTTGTTCGTCGATCCGGTTGGACCGCCACCTTCCATCCGCCCCAGACGCGAATCGAGGTCGATGTATTGATCCTTGGCCCGCTGTTGCGCTTCGCCGAGTTGATGACGGAGTTCCTCGATCTGCCCCTGCAGGGCCTGAACCTGGGATTGCAGGGCCTGGATCTGGTTGACCAGATCGACGCCAGACTGCGATCCGCGGCCCGAGGCTTGCTGTTCGAGCCGCTCGAGGCGCTCGGACAGGCTCAGTCGCTGTTGCGCCTTCGCAGGCGCGACAATCACAGCAGCGGTCACAAGGACCGCTGCTGTCAGACACTTGTTCAACCCGGAAAAAAGCACGGCTATCAGTTGGCGCTGGTGTACACGATTTCGACGCGACGGTTCTTCGACCAGGCCGACTCATCGTGGCCGCGATCGACCGGACGCTCTTCGCCGTAGCTGACGACATTGAGCTGGCCACCCGAAGCACCGGCCGAGCTGATCGCGCTCTGCACGGCATTGCCGCGGCGCTCGCCGAGGCCGAGGTTGTACTCGCGCGTGCCGCGCTCGTCAGCATGACCTTCCAGGGTCACGCGGGCATTCGGGAACTGACGCAGGTATTCGGCGTGGCAGGAGATCTGCGCGCTGAATTCCGGCTTGATCTCGGTACGGTCGAGATCGAAATAGACCACACGCTGGCGCAGGCAGGAATCGGTATCCAGATCACCCACCTTGTAGCGACCATCGTTGTTGGTCGCCGAGGTGTCGGCGGTCGGGGTGGTGTCGGAGGATGCCGTCGGCTTGACGGCCTTCTTGGCGCAGGCGGCTACGCCGGCGACGAGCAGGACAGAAAACAGGATACGCATTGCATTTTTCATGGTGTTCCCCTCAAGCAAGAGTAAAGGTCACGGTTTGGGTTAGTAGGACAATTGCACAACACACGTTAATGCCGGTGATCCGGCAATTATTATCTTTCGATGCACGTTCAGCGCTGGCGGAATGGTCCCCAGGCCGGTTCGCGCACGTCGCCATCCGCCAGCACAAGGCGTTGTCTCACCCGCCCGTCCGCTGAAACTGCATACAGGACGCCGCGAGGCCCTTCGGTCGCGGCGTAAAGCACCATGCTTCCATTTGGCGCAAAACTCGGCGATTCATCGACATTGCCGGGCGATATTTCGCTGTAAGTCCCGGTTGCGCGGTCGAAAACCGCAATACGATACACGTTTCCGGTACCTTGCGCCATGGCGATCTTCTTGCCATCGCAACAGATCGTGGCGCGCGCATTGTACTGGCCCTGGAAGGTCAAGCGGGAGGCATCCCCGCCAGAAACCGGCACTTCGTATAACTGCGGTTTACCTGATCGATCCGAGGTGAACACGAGACTCCGGCCATCCGGTGCCCAGACCGCCTCCACATCGATGGCAAAATGGCTGGTCACGCGACTGGTCTTGCGACTCGCAAGATCCATGATGTAGATGTCGGGATTGCCGGCATAGGACAGGTTCATCGCAAGTCTTGAACCATCCGGCGAGAACGCCGGTCCGCCATTGATCCCCTTCTGGGCGGAAAGCAGCTCGCGCGATCCGGTCGACAGGTCCTGCATGTAGATCGAAGAATTGCCGCGTTCGAACGAAACATAGGCAAGGCGGCGACCATCCGGCGACCATGCAGGCGACATCAGAGGTTCGCGGGAGCGCACCACCACCTGCGGATTGAAACCGTCCGAATCAGCGACCATGAGGGCGTACTGCGTGTTCTGACCCAGGCCGACCGACGTCACGTACGCGATCCGTGTCCAGAACGCCCCGCGCACTCCGAGTATCTTTTCGTAGACGAGGTCGGCGATCTGGTGGGCGACGTCACGCATGGCGGTGCGCTGGCCGCTGATCGCGAGTCCGATCATTCGGCTCTGCCGGGCGACGTCGAACAGCTCGAATTCGACGCGCAGGGCGCCGTCCCCGGCATCGGCAATCCTCCCGACAACGAGATAGTTCTGCTTGAGCAGGCGCCAGGTCGGATACTTGACCTCCGATTCGCGCGTCGGAAATTCGACGATGTCGCGCTTGGCAAGCGTGAAGAACTTGCCCGACCGGGCGAGGTCGGCGCGCAGCACCTCGGAGACATCGGTCTCGGGCGGCAGCCCGGCGCCCTCGAACGCGAACGGCACGACGGCGATCGGATCAGCCGTGCGGCTGCCATCCGTGATGTCGATGCTCAAGCCCTGGGCGAACACCGCGTGGCCACCCAGCATCAGCAGCAGTGAGAGCGCGTAGCGAATCAAGTTGCGATTGTTCATCAGCATCTATTCCTGACCGTCGTATTTGAAATTCAAATTGATCTCGCGGTTGAACACCTTCTCAAACCCTTGATACGGAAGCGGTGCGGCGCGCATGACCGCCTGTTCGATCGACAAACGCGATGCTCCATCGGCATTGCAGGGTGAACTCACGTTGGCCGAAATCACGTCTCCGCCCGGGATCTGCACGATGTGCAAGGTACAGCGCAAGCCCGGCGGAATCGACTCCGGGCGATTCCAGTTCTGCGTTACCGCAGCCTGGATGGCAGCGGCATAACGTGCAGTCAGATCGTTGTCCTGTCCTCCGGCACCGGTCTGCGCTTCCTTCGACTCCTGCTCCATCAGTTGCTCCATGCGATTGCGATCGGCTTCCGCCTGGTCCGCCAGTCGTTTGTCCTGCAACTGCTTCAGTCGCTCCTTCTCGAGATTTTTCTTCTTTTCGGCATCGGCGAGCTGCTTGCGCACCTCTTCGAGCTGCTTCTGGCGTTCGGCTTCCTGCTTTTCCTGCTCAAGCAGGATCTGCTCGCGCTGGCGCTTTTCTTCCTGCTCCTTCTTCGCGTCTTCGGCCTTCTGCTCGGCGATTGCCGCAACCCGTTGCTGTTCGATCAGATCCTGCTTCGGTGGTTCCGGAGGCGGGGCGGTGTCGGGTTTGGGTTGCGCCTCCTGCGGTGGCGGCGTAGCCGCAGGCTTCGGTGGAACCGGTTTTGCGCGAGCCTTGCGCGAGGTCGGTTTCGGCGCAGCCGTCGGCCCGACCAGGCTCGCCTCGATGATCGGACCCGGCATCACGACAACCCGCGACTCCGTCGTCCACCACAGGCCCAACGCAATCAGCAGAACGAGAAATCCGTGCAGCAGCAGCGAATACAGCACCGCGCGCAGGGTGTCGGAAAAACTTTCCTTCATGCTGGTCAACGTTTCTCTGGCGGCGGCATTGGCTGGCTCATGAGCCCGACCTTCGGCACCCCGGCCTGCTGCAGCAACACCATGACGCCATACACGCGGCCATAGTCGACACGCTCATCACCGCCGATCAGGACCGGCACCTGCGGATTCTGGCGAACGAAAGCTGAAACCTTGTTGACCAGGATATCCGCATCGACAGGCTCGCGCGCATTCGCGCCGATCGTCAGGAAGTAGCCGCCGTCCTTGTCGACACTGACCACGACAGGCTCCTTGTCGTTCTGGATGGCTGTCGCATTCGATTTCGGCAGTTCGATGTCGACGCCTAGGTTCATCAACGGCGCCGTGACCATGAAGATGATCAACAACACGAGCATCACGTCGATGTACGGCACGACGTTGATCTCGGCCTTCAGCTTTCGACGCTTGCGATTGCGGTAACTGTGCTGCATCAGGCGGCTCCGTCGGCACGCACGAATGTCCGGCCGCGCGCATCGGTCTGGAACGACGCAGTGTGCGGGTCAGGGTTTGCGGTGAAATCAATCATCGACATGCGCCTGGCGCTGCAGGATCGAGGAGAACTCCTCGAGAAAGGTCTCGTATCGCAAGGCGACGCGCTCGACCCGGGTGGCGAAACGGTTGTAGGCCCAGACCGCGGGTATGGCCGCGAACAGGCCCATCGCGGTGGCGATAAGTGCTTCGGAAATGCCGGGCGCGACCATCGCAATGGTCGCCTCCTTGACGTTCGCGAGACCCTGGAACGCGATCATGATGCCCCACACCGTGCCGAACAGGCCGACATACGGACTGATCGAACCGACGTTGGCGAGGAACTCGAGATTCTGCTCGAGGCGCTCGACCTCGCGCGACTGCGATACGCGCATCGCGCGCTGCGCACCTTCGAGCAGGGTTCGAGAATCCACGCCACGGCGTTGGCGCTGGCGCGCGAACTCGCGGAAGCCCGATTCGAATATCGCCTCGATGCCACCGATACGTTCACCGCTCGCGTTGACGTCCTTGAACAGCGCCGCGAGGTCGGAACCCGACCAGAAGCGCTCCTCGAACTCGTTGGCGCTCGCATTCGCCGAATTGATCATCGCCATCTTGCGGAAGATGATGATCCATGACACGACCGAGAACAGGATGAGCATGATGAGGACAAACTTGACCGGCAGGCTCGCGCCCCAGATCAGGGCAAAGACATTCAGTTCATGATTCATGGCTTGGCGATCTCTTGGAACAGGAATTCGGGCATCGGATGGGGTTTCCAGCTTTCGGCATCAAGGCAGGCAATGCGGACATGGGCATCCACAAGTACCACCTCGTCGACGGATCGACATACGCGTTGATCGACCTTGAAACTGGCACTGCGGACCTGGCTGATGCGGACGCTGACATCGAGCTGGTCGTCAAGTCGCGCGGGCCGATTGAAACGCAGCTCCATGCCATGGACAACAAAAAGGACTCCGTGCTCCTCGCGCAGCTTGTGCTGCTCGATACCTGCAGCGCGCAACCATTCGGTACGCGCACGCTCGAGGAAACGGACGTAACTGGCGTGATAGACGACACCGCCTGCGTCGGTATCTTCCCAGTAGACACGCAAAGGCCAGATGAACGGTGGAGATTGCGTCGTCATGGGCGGGGCGTCCCGCCGACGTCGCACTGGCCGCGAATCAAGGCAAATCCTCGTCGAACAGACCCGCGGGAGCAGTCTCGCGTCCAGGCGGAGGCCTGAGTCCCAGATGCCGCCAGGTTCGCTGGGTGACCATGCGTCCGCGAGCGGTGCGGATCAGGAATCCCTGCTGGATCAGATAGGGTTCGATCACATCCTCCAGCGTGCCGCGCTCTTCGCTCAACGCCGCCGCCAGTGATTCGACTCCAACTGGACCGCCATCGAAGAATTCGATGATCGTATGCAGCATGCGCCGGTCCAGCGCGTCGAAACCTTCTGCATCGACCTTGAGCATGTCGAGCGCGTCACGCGCCACCGCACAGGAAATCGCTCCATCCGCCCGGATCTCGGCAAAATCGCGGACGCGGCGCAGCAGGCGATTGGCGATGCGCGGTGTACCGCGCGAACGTCGCGCGATTTCGCGCGCGCCATCCTCGTCACAATCGACCCCGATGATCTTCGCCGCGCGCCTGACGATCAGGGTCAGTTCGGCCGGAGAATAGAATTCAAGGCGCTGGACGATGCCGAAACGATCACGCAGCGGCGCCGTCAGCAATCCGGCTCGTGTAGTGGCGCCGATCAGGGTGAATGGCGGCAGGTCGAGTTTGATCGAACGCGCGGCCGGCCCTTCGCCGATCATGATGTCGATCTGGAAATCCTCGAGCGCCGGATACAGCACCTCCTCGACGACCGGGGACAGGCGGTGGATCTCGTCGACGAACAGCACATCGCGCGGTTGCAGGTTGGTCAGCAACGCAGCGAGGTCACCGGCACGCTCGAGCACCGGCCCCGAGGTGCTGCGCAGGTTGACGCCCAGCTCGTTGGCGATGACATGCGCCATCGTCGTCTTGCCGAGGCCAGGCGGCCCGAAGATCAGCACATGATCAAGCGCCCCCGCCCGCCGACGCGCAGCCTCGATGTAGATCGACATCTGCTCGCGCACCGTTTCCTGACCCAGATATTCGGCCAGGCGTTGCGGTCTGATGCTGGCTTCGATCTGCTCGTCCTCGCGGTCGGCGCTGGCGGCGATCAGGCGGTCGGTCATTGGGGCTGTCGGGTTTCGGGGTTCGGGGCTCGTCAGAGTGGATTGTCGCGTACTTGACGCTTTCGCGGCAGCAAGTCGCTCACGCGACGAATCACCGGTGCAGTATGCCCCACCCTGCCGGCTCTTCCGAATCCCCGATGCCGAATCCCGGCCTCACCTAGATCTCCACCTGCGTGCCGAGCTCGATCAGGCGGTTGCCGGGGATCTGGAAGAATGCGGTTGCCGATGTCGCATTGCGTGCAAGGAACTCGAACAGGCGGTCGCGCCAGAGCACCATGCCGGGGCGATCTCCGGCGACGATGCTTTCGCGGCTCAGGAAGAATGTCGTATCCATCATCTCGAACGGGAATCCGCATTGGGATACCGCGGTCAATGCCGCCGGAATGTTGGGATCTTCCGAGAAACCGTAGCGCAGCGTGACCAGATAGAAATCGTCGGCCAGGTCGACCACGCTCTTTCGATCCTGCGGCTCGGCAACCGGTTCGTCGAGAATCTCCACGGTGAGGATGACGTTGCGCTCGTGCAGCACCTTGTTGTGCTTGAGATTGTGCAACAGCGCATTCGGCACGCCTTCCGGATTGGCAGTCAGGAATACCGCCGTCCCCGACACGCGCAGCGGCGGATGCGCGCTGATCGAGGCGATGAATGGCTCCAATGCAAGACCAGCCCGCTTGACCTCACGCATGACCAGCTCGCGGCCGCGGCGCCAGGTCAGCATGACCGTGAATACAGCCACGCCGAGTGCCAGCGGAAACCATCCGCCATAGATGAACTTGTCGGCCACCGCCGTCAACAACAGCAGATCGACGCCCAGAAAGACCAGCCCTGCCAGGGTGACGCGCAGATAGCTCCAGCGCCAGATGCGCCGGGCGACAATGACGACGAGCAAGGTGTTCGTCAGCATCGTGCCGACCACCGCCAGGCCGTACGCGCTGACCAGGTTCGCCGACGAACGGAACCCGAACACGACCGCGATGGTCAGTACGAGCAGGATGCGGTTGATCCACGGCAGGTAGATCTGTCCTTCCTGATCGTTCGAGGTATGCAACACCTGCATGCGTGGCAGGTAACCGAGTTGTATCGCCTGCCGCGCCATCGAGAAGGTTCCCGAAATCACTGCCTGCGAGGCGACGATGGTCGCCATGGTCGCCAGCACGATCATTGGAATCAGCAGGCCGGATGGAACCAGCAGGTAGAACGGATTGTTCTTGGTGCTCGGATCCGCCAGCACCAGTGCACCCTGGCCGAGATAGTTGAGCATCAGGCATGGCAGCACGACGAAGAACCAGACCAGTCGAACCGGCTTCTTGCCGAAGTGGCCCAGATCCGAATACAGCGCTTCTGCACCGGTGATGGAGAGCACGACCGCGCCCATCGCAAAGATGCCGAGCTTGCCGTTGTGCACGAAGAACAGGACGGCATGATGCGGAGCCAGCGCCTTGAGCACGCTCGGTTCATGCAGGATGCCGAGGACGCCGAGGATGCCCAGCGAGACAAACCAGACCAGGGTGACAGGGGCGAACAGCGGTCCGATCCGGCTCGTTCCATGTTTCTGCAACGAGAACACGCCGAGCAGGATCAGGGCCGTGATCGGCATGACGTAGTGCGCCGAAGCCGGGCTCAGCACCTCGATGCCCTCGACGGCCGACAGCACCGAGATCGCTGGCGTGACCACGGCATCGCCGAAGAACAATGCCGAGCCGAGCAGGCCGATGACCATCACGATCCAGCGCGTGCGGGCCCGACGTACGCCGCGCTGGGCCAGTGCCATCAGCGCCATCACGCCACCTTCGCCCTTGTTGTCGGCACGCAGGATGAAGGTTGCGTACTTGATCGAGACGACCGTGATCAATGACCAGAAAATCAGCGAAAGCACGCCAAGCACGTTCTCGCGCAATGGCAGCACGCCATGCACTTCGCTGAAGGCTTCACGAAACGCATACAGCGGGCTTGTGCCGATGTCGCCGTAGACAACGCCGATGGCGAGAAAGCACAGCGTCGCCAGACGCTTGCGGCTGGCACTGCCCGGTTCCGAAGCATGGCTCATGTCGAATGACTGCCGTGGATTTTCAGACCGCGCGCAACCCGGCCGCCGACGCGCGCGCATTCACCGGCCTGCGGGCTCGTCGCAGAAACAACGAAGGCGCGTAGGGCACGGGATCCCTTGCCGTTCATCGCAATGCAGCCCTGAGCGCCTTGCGGATGATGTCTTCGGCGCTGTCGCCCGGCGCGCTGGCGTCCCTGACCAGGCGCGTGATCTCGGCCGGCTTGTAGCCGAGTGACTGCAGCGCAACGCTGGCTTCACTGAGCGGATCTTTCGGCAGGGCAGCGAATGCCGCCACCGGCGAAGCGCCGACGAACCCGTCAACCCGATCGCGCAGTTCGACGATCATGCGCTCGGCTGTCTTCTTGCCGATTCCGGGAATGCGCGTCAGCGCAGCAATGTCGCCGCTCTGCACGAAACGGGCGAAATCATCGGCGGAGACAGCCGAGAGTATTGCCAGCGCGATCTTCGCGCCGATACCACTGACCTTCTGCACGGCGCGAAACAGGCTGCGCTCGGACTCCAGCAGGAATCCATACAACGCCACCGTGTCTTCCTTGACTGCATAGTGGGTGCACAAGGTGACCGGCTTGCCGGGTTCCGGCAAATCGTAGAACGTCGACATCGGCGCTTCGAGTTCATAGCCGACCCCGCCAACATCGACAACAATCCAGGGCGGCTGTCTCGAAACGAGGATTCCCTGCAAACGACCAATCATCGACGACGCCTCCAGGCGGCACGTGGAATACCAAGGCGCTCCACGGTGGACCGCGTGTGCGCGTGGGTCAACGCGATCGCCAACGCGTCAGCCGCATCGGCCTGCAGTTTACCCGGGATGTTGAGCAGCACGCCGACCATGTGCTGGACCTGGGTCTTGTCGGCGGCGCCGCCACCCACCACGGCCTGTTTGACTTCCTTGGCCGCATACTCCGCCAGACTCAGCCCCTTGTTGACCACGGCGCAGATCGCTGCTCCACGTGCCTGGCCCAGTTTGAGTGCGGAATCGGGATTGCGTGCCATGAACACGCGCTCGATCGCCGCCTCGACCGGCGCATGGGTATCGATGGTCGTCGAGATCTCGTCGAAGATCTGCTTGAGACGCTGATGGAAGGTCTCATTGCCGAGCACGTTGATCGCCGCATGGAACACGTGGATCGAGCGTCCATCCGCGCCGACGTCGATGATCCCGATGCCGGTGCGCTGGCTGCCTGGATCGATGCCAAGGATGCGGATCACGCGAATGCCTCCGAGGGAAACCGACCGGTGCGAAGGAAACCCGCGGCCATTGCGGCGACTTCGGCCGAAAACGCGAGGCCGGTATGGGTCAAGGGCACGACGCGATGCTCGTCGATCCCCGCTAGGCGCGTTTCCTCGACGCTGACCGTGCCGTCATGCGGCGACTGGAGCACGCCCAGGACGCTACCCAGGCCGATCGGCGTGCTGCCCGCGATCACACCGACCGGGCGTTGGCCCTGCCACGCAGCCAGCCCGTCGCGCAGGACCGCGGCGCTCTGCCCCATCAGCCAGTTGCCGCCCGGAATCGCTCGCATGCGGCTTGCCGCCGCGCTGCCATTCAGCGGCGAGCCGAGGCAGACGATGTGTCCCTCCGGCAGATCCGGACAGGTCGCTGCCACATGCAGTGCAAGCACGCCGCCGAGACTGTGTCCAACGACATGCACCTTGCCGCCGGCACGTTCGCGCCAGTGATCGGCAAGTCGCGAGACCGTATCGGTCCAGCTACCGAGCACGCTCGGATAGTCCAGGGCCTCGACGGTGAATCCCGCCGAACGCAAGCGGCGCGCAAGCGGCAGCATTGCTATGCCGCGCATCCAGATGCCGTGCAGCACGATGACGTGATCGCTGGATTCGGCTTGCATCGAGTTCTACGAATGGCCCGGATGGCGGCGCAGCGATCTCAATCGGCGACCGGCTCGATCACCGCGACATGCAATTCAGCCAGCTGGCAGGCGGGAATCGTCGAAGGCGCGGCTGTCATCAAGTCCTGTGCGCTCGCCGTTTTCGGAAAGGCAATGACGTCGCGGATCGATTCGGTACCGGCCATCAATGCGGCAATTCGATCGATGCCGAACGCGATGCCACCGTGCGGCGGGGCGCCGAAGCGCAGCGCTTCAAGCAGAAATCCGAACTTGGCCTCGGCTTCCTGTGCGCCGATGCCGAGCAGCTCGAAGACCGCGCTCTGCATGTCGGTGCGATGGATGCGGATCGAACCACCGCCGATCTCGTTGCCATTGAGGACCATGTCGTAGCCGCGTGAAACCGCGTTGGCCGCATTCGCCTGGAGATCGGCCACATCGTCGATTTTCGGTGCGGTGAACGGATGATGCAGGGCGACGAACCGGCTTGCCTCGGCATCGAACTCGAACATCGGGAAATCAACGACCCAGAGCGGCTTCCACGCGTTCTCGACCAGGCCGAGATCACGCGCGACCTTGATGCGCAAGGCGCCAAGGAAGTCGGAAACCGTCTTCCAGTCACCCGCACCGAAAAGGACCAGGTCACCCGACTGCGCCGCGGTCGCCGCAAGCACGCCATCCAATGCGATGTCATCGAGGAACTTGAGCACCGGCGAGTTGATGCCATCGCGCCGCCTGGCCAGGTCATCGACACGCAACCAGGCGAGCCCCTTCGCACCGTATCTCGCCGCATACGCCCCGAGTTCGTCGATCTGCTTGCGCGTGAACACGGCTCCGCCTGGGACCCGCAAGGCGGCAACGCGCCCGCCCGCAGCGTTGGCCGGCTCGCTGAAGACCTTGAATTCGACGTGGCGGACATGGTCGGCCACATCGACCAGTTCGAGCGCGATACGCAGGTCCGGTTTGTCCGAGCCATAGCGCGTCATCGCCTCGGCATACGTCATGCGCGGAAACGGCCCTCCCAGATCGACAGCGGAAACCTCTGCGAACACATGCCGGATCATCGCCTCCACCGCATCCTGGACATCTCGCTCGCCGACGAAAGCGAACTCCATGTCGAGCTGGGTGAATTCCGGCTGACGGTCCGCGCGCAGATCTTCATCGCGGAAACAACGCGCGATCTGGTAGTAGCGATCGAACCCCGCAACCATCAGCAGTTGCTTGAACAATTGCGGCGATTGCGGAAGGGCGTAGAACTCTCCGGCATGCACGCGACTCGGCACCAGGTAGTCGCGCGCGCCTTCCGGCGTCGCCTTGGTCAGGATCGGCGTCTCGATGTCCTGGAAACCGCGACCGTCAAGATAGTGGCGCAATGCCGAAACCAGGCGCGTGCGCAGGCGCATCTTGCGTTGCATGTCGGCGGTGCGCAGATCGAGGTAACGATACTTCAGGCGAGTCTCTTCGGCGGGATTCTCGTGCAGCGCGAACGGCAGGCCCTCGGCCTTGTTGAGGATCTCGACGCGCTCGGCGAGGATCTCGACCTGGCCACTGCGCAGTTTTTCATTCGCGGCGATGCGTCGACGGACCTTGCCGACCACGCGGATGCAGTACTCGTAGCCAAGACTTCCGGCCTGGGCAAACGCATCCGCGGATTCGCGCTCGACGACGATCTGCACGATGCCTTCATGGTCACGCAGGTCGACGAAGGCGACATGACTCTGCAGGCGCACAGTATCGACCCAGCCACAAACGGCGACACCCTGGTCGATCAGCGCCTCATCGATGAGGCCACAGTAATGGCTGCGCATGTGAAGCTCCGGGAAAGGCGCGGAATGCTATAGCCGATCATGTTGCACCGCAACGTCTGCAATTGGCGCTGTGTCGCGACCCGTGCATGTCGCCCGCGGCAACGCCTGCAATTGCCCCTGCATTGCAGGCATACATGTCGTCCTTGGCAACGCCTGCAATTGCTCCTGCATTGCAGGCATACATGCCGTCCTCGGCAACGCCTGCAATTGCTCCTGCATTGCAGGCATACATGCCGTCCTGGCAATAAAACGCCCACCTTGCGGTGGGCGTCTGCTCAAAAACGAACGCTTTGGCGGTTACTCAGCGCCAGCGACGTCCAATGTGGAATACCGCTGCACAGCCGCCGCTGACCCAGACACCGGCGCGGTTGGATCCCCAGGTGCGTCCCTCGATACACGCCGTTTGCGACAGCTGGCGCTCGATACGCACGTTTCCTGCACCACCGACATCGACCTGGCAAAAGCGATAGCGATAGTCGTCGCTCTGGCACGTCAGGCGGATATCGCGGTCCCAATCCGGTCCCGGCTGCCAACCGCCACCATGGTGCCCGTCACCGCGCCCGCCACGCTCGACAAACACGCCGCCGCAGCCGCGGTCAACCCACAAACCACGCCGGTCGACGCCCCAGGTGCGACCCTCGACGCATTGCGCCTGCGAGGTCCGACGCACGAGCTCCGCCGAGCGCCAATCCACATCACAACGCGTGTAGCGATAATCGTTGCTGCTGCACTCGATCCGGTCACGGCCACCGCCGTAGCCGCCCCGCTGCGGATCGGCTTGCGCCGTCGACATCGTCAGAATCGATCCCGCAACAAGAACGCCAATGGATATCACCTTGCTCAGCATGTGCCTACTCCTCTCTAGATGGCTTGCGCAGTTTAGACGCTGCGATGCTGAACGTCTCCCCTTCAGGCTCAGTCGCCGGAGACTGCGGACGGCTTTGATTCAGTCTTCGCGGGTTCGGCCTTGGCGCTTTCGGTTTTTGGAGTGGACTCGGATACGGCCGGCTTTTCAGTCGACTCCGAGGTGACGAGGTTCCGCTTCGTGTCCCCGTCCTTCTTGAAATCGGTTTCGTACCAGCCCGAACCGGACAATCGGAACGCCGGTGCGGTCAAACGGCGACGCACACCGGCCTTGCCACATTCCGGACAATCGCTGGGATCGGCATCGGCGACTTTCTGCAGGCGCTCGAAGCGGTGCGCGCAGCTGGGGCATTCAAATTCGTAGATCGGCATGTCGGGTCCGCGGGATCCAGTAACGGTTGGCCGGCCACATGGTGCCGGAAGCAGGCACTTCAATGCCAATCCCGTGCAACTTCGAGGCGCGATGGATGGACTGCCATCCCGACAATGCACGCATCGGCATGCGACCACGAGGTGCGCCCGGGACCGCATCACACACTCCGTCCTGGATCGAGGCATCACCGATCAGGTGGCGCGCCCCGACCCAAACCGCGACGCGCCACGCCACATGTCGATCAGCCCGAGGCAAAAACCAGTTGCCCACCCTCGGCATCGACGCGTACCGCGTCACCGGGCTGGAATCGCCCTTCAAGGATCTGCCTGGCCAGCGGATTCTCGAGTTGCTGCTGGATCGCGCGCTTGAGCGGCCGTGCCCCATAAACCGGATCGAAGCCGACGTTGCCGAGCAGATCGATGGCCTTGTCGGAGATCTCGAGCCGAAGCTGCCGTTCGGCGAGCCGCTTGCCGAGGTATTCGGTCTGGATGCGCGCGATCTTGCGGATCTGTGATTTGTCGAGTGAGCGGAAGACGACGATCTCGTCGAGGCGATTGATGAACTCCGGACGGAAGTGCGCCTGCACGACGCCCATCACCGAGGCCTTCATCTGGGTGTACTGCTCCTCGGTGTCGTCGGTCATCTCCTGGATGTACTGCGAACCGAGATTCGAGGTCATCACGATCACGGTGTTGCGGAAGTCGACCGTTCGACCCTGGCCATCGGTCAGGCGACCATCATCGAGAACCTGCAGGAGGATGTTGAAGACATCCGAATGCGCCTTCTCGACTTCATCGAGCAGGATCACGCTGTACGGGCGCCGGCGCACGGCCTCGGTCAGGTAACCGCCTTCGTCGTAACCGACATAGCCCGGCGGCGCACCGATCAGGCGGCTGACCGAGTGCTTCTCCATGAACTCGCTCATGTCGATGCGCACCATCGCGTCGGTCGAATCGAACAGGAATTCGGCCAGCGCCTTGCACAACTCGGTCTTGCCCACGCCGGTCGGGCCGAGGAACAGGAACGACCCGTTCGGCCGGCCCGGATCGGACAGTCCCGCGCGCGAACGGCGGATCGCATCAGCGACCGCACGCACCGCCTCGTCCTGGCCGACCACGCGCTCATGCAGGGAATCCTCCATGCGCAGCAACTTGTCGCGCTCGCCCTCGAGCATCTTCGAGACCGGAATCCCGGTCCAGCGCGCAACGACTTCGGCGATTTCCTCGGCGGTCACCTTGTCCTGCAACAGCTGGAAGCCCTGCTGCTCGGTTTCCTGTGCCGCGGCCAACTGCTTTTCGAGCTGCGGGATGCGCCCGTACTGGATTTCCGAAACACGCGCGAAATCCTGCTGACGCATCGCTGCGTCCATTTCCTGGCGCGCCTGCTCGATCGACTCCTTGATCTTCGTGGTGCCGGTAACGGCGGCCTTCTCGGCCTTCCAGATTTCCTCGAGATCGGAAAAATCTCGCTCCAGCCCGTCAATCTCGCTTTCGAGATCGGACAGCCGCTGTTTCGATTCCGCGTCCTTCTCCTTCTTCAGCGCCTCGCGCTGGATCTTGAGCTGGATCAGTCGACGCTCCTTGCGGTCGAGCTCTTCGGGCTTGGAATCGATTTCCATGCGGATGCGCGACGCCGCCTCGTCCATCAGGTCGATGGCCTTGTCCGGCAACTGGCGATCGGGGATGTAGCGATGCGACAACGTCGCCGCCGCGACGATCGCCGGATCGGTGATCTCGACGCCGTGATGTACCGCGTACCGTTCCTTCAGGCCACGCAGGATCGCGATGGTGTCCTCGACACTGGGCTCGCCGACGAACACCTTCTGGAAGCGACGTTCGAGCGCCGCGTCCTTCTCGATGTACTTGCGGTACTCGTCGAGCGTCGTGGCGCCGACGCAATGCAGGTCGCCGCGCGCGAGCGCCGGCTTGAGCATGTTGCCGGCATCCATCGCGCCTTCACCCTTGCCCGCGCCGACCATCGTGTGCAGTTCGTCGATGAACAGGATGACCTGGCCTTCCTGCTTGGCCAGATCGTTGAGCACGCCCTTGAGGCGCTCCTCGAACTCGCCGCGGAACTTGGCCCCCGCGATCAGCGCACCCATGTCGAGCGATAGCACGCGCTTGCCGCGCAGGCCTTCGGGCACCTCGTCATGGATGATGCGCTGGGCGAGGCCTTCGACGATCGCGGTCTTGCCGACACCGGGCTCGCCAATCAGAACCGGGTTGTTCTTGGTGCGCCGCTGCAGCACCTGGATGACGCGCCGGATCTCTTCGTCGCGACCGATGACCGGGTCGAGCTTTCCCGATCCGGCCCGGGCGGTCAGGTCGATGCAGTACTTCTCGAGTGCCTGCCGGTTCTCTTCCGCATTCGCGTCGTCGACTTTTTCGCCACCGCGCATGCGTTCGATCGCGGTCTCGAGGTTCGCCGCTTTGCCGCCCGTGGCCTTGAGCGCCGCACCCGCTTCGCCCTTGTCCTCGAGTGCCGCCAGCACGAACAACTCGCTGGCGATGAACTGGTCACCGCGCTTCTGCGCCAGCTTGTCGGTCAGGTTGAGCAGGCGATTGAGATCGTTGCCGACGCCGATGTTGCCTTCCTGCCCGGCCACCTTCGGCATACGGTCGAGCAACTGGCCGAGGCGCGTACGCAACGCGGCGACGTTGACACCGGCCTGGGCCAGCATCGGCTGGGTCGAACCACCTTGCTGGTCGAGCAATGCAACAAGCACATGCGCCGGCTCGAGCATGTTGTGATCGCGGCCGACAGCAAGGCTTTGCGCATCCGCCAAAGCCTGCTGGAAGCGCGAAGTGAGTTTGTCCATGCGCATCGAAAACACCTGCAGGTCAGAAGGCAGACTGGCTGCCGATGCGCGTCAAATGGTGCTTTTCCTCCGCGGAATCAAGGCGCGAGGTGCAGGCCGGACGACCGCCTCAGCCGGCCTGGGAGGCGCTTCTTGCGGTCAGCGTCGCTGCCGGCGACAAGGTGATGCGAAAGCACGCGCCGCCGCCGGCGACAGGCACGTATTCGAGCGTGGCCTGGCTGGATTCGCACATCTGCCGCGCCAGGTAGAGACCGAGCCCGGTGCCGTACTCGCTGGTCGTGTAGAACGGATCGAAGATCTGCGCTGCAACCTTGGCCGGAATGCCGGGGCCCCGATCGACGACTTCGAGCAAGGGCGGTCCCTTGTCGGTGGCCATGCGCGCGACGACGACGACACGCGCCACCGCACCCGGCTCGCGTCCATAGCGGATCGCGTTCTGCACCAGGTTCCAGACCACCTGCTGCAGATGCTGCGGATCGACCATCGCCTCGATCTGGCGGTTCTGCGTGATCGCGCGCAAATGATCCTGGCCAAGATCGTTGCTCTGCTTGTACTCCTCGACAAACGACAACGCCCATGCGTTCAGATCGATGCTCTCGGGACGAGAGCGTTCACGCCGCGACAGTTGCAGGATGTTCTCGACGACTTCGTTGGCGCGCGTGCAGTGGTTGTTGACGATCTCGACGAGTCGACGGTCCTCTTCCTCCATGCTTTCCGATTCGGCCAGAAGTTGCGCCGAATAGCGGATCGCAGCGAGCGGATTGCGGATCTCGTGCGCGATCGACGCGGATAGCCGCCCGAGCGATGCCAATGTCATTTCCTCGGCACGTCGCGAAAGCAGGGAAGTGTCATCGAGGAAGATCAGGATATGGGTGTCGTCGTTCGGCGCCATGCGCGAGAAGCGCGGAATCACCTCGGGCACGTCGGCAGCGAGGGCGACCGGGTTCTGGTCGATGCGTCCGGAGTGACGCCAGTGATAGAGGCGCCGCGACAGCTCGGATGCGACCTGGCCGAGGTCGCGCTGGTTCGGCGAAGGATTGCCGATCAGGTGCCAGGCCGATTCGTTGATGCGCAGGATATGGTTGGCATCATCGACCAGGAGCACGCCGGTCTTCATGCGTCGGATGATCAGGTCATTGACCTGTTCGAGATTGAGCAAGTCGACACCGCGCTGTTCGGCCAGCGCCTCGGTTTCGCGCATCTGCCGGCCAAGATGCGCGCACAGCCCGGCGACAGCGATATACGCAACGCCGAACAGGGTCGCCTCGAGTATGCTGCGGTCGGTCGCGATCGAGCTGAAGTACGAGGCCAGCGGCGGCGCGATGACGCCGACAGCAGCCATCACGGCAAGCAGCATCGATTGCCGGAATGGCAGCAGCAAGGCACCGACCCCGACATTGACCATCAGCATCATCGGTATCGAGCTGTGCCCGCCGCTGATCGAAAACAGGACCAGCGACGCCGCGATCGTATCGAGCGCCAGTGCCGCGCCGATGCTCGCGCTCATGCGTCGGCGCATGCGATCGGTCGAGATCAGCAGGATGATCGCGATCGCCGTGTAGGCCAGCGCGACTGCCCTGCCCAGTTCGGAATGGCTGATCTTGATCCAGTCGACCGCAAGCGGGCTGAACACGAGGCCGACATAGACTACGGCCTCAAGGACACGGTAGAGATTGAAGAAATAGAGCTCGCGCCGGGTGATGTCACCGGTGGTGTCTTCCGCGCGCCGCGTATTTCGATCAGCCAAAGCCCGTCCTCCCAAGCGCCCGAAGTATAGGTGGGCGACACCCGATCCTGCAGCATGGCCCGTGCAAGCACGGCGATTGTCACCGATTGTGACGACCCTGGCGCGGAAAGTCCCCGATTCGAAAAATCCAATCCGGGTCTGGCCACCGACGCGTCCCCGCGCCGGTGAGCCGCTCGCGCCGTCCCTGCGGGACCGTCTTTTGCAATCACCGCGGGCTTTGCCCAAAATACGCGCCCACTCTGCGGGTCGATCCGGGTTCCCGGTGTCGACACATCTTCCCTCGATCCAAGGCCTGCGGCTGTGACCGGCGACTGTGGCCGTCATCCGCGTCTCTCCTAAAAAGGTGCCTGCATGAATTTCCATGAATACCAAGCCAAGGAACTGTTCGCCGAGTTCGGCATTCCGGTTCCTCCAGGAAAGGTCGCTGCGTCTCCCGAGCAGGCCGTCGATGCGGCCAAGGCACTCGGCGGTTCGCAGTGGATGGTCAAGGCCCAGATCCATGCTGGCGGCCGCGGCAAGGCCGGCGGCGTGAAATTCTGCAAATCGACCGACGAGGTAAAGGCCGCTGCCGCAGCGATGCTGGGCCGCGACATGGAAACCTACCAGTCCGGCGGACGCGCATTGCCCGTCAACCTGGTCCTGGTCACCGATGCCACCAACATCGCCAAGGAGCTGTACCTGTCGATCCTGGTCGATCGCGACAGCAAGGCCGTCTCGTTCATCGCCTCGGCCCAGGGCGGCGTCGACATCGAGCAGGTTGCCCGCGAAACGCCGGAAGACATCCACACGATCGAAATCAACTTCGTCGAGGGCCTGCAGCCCTACCAGTGTCGCAAGCTTGCCTTCGACATGGGTCTCGACGCCAAGCAGGCCACCCAGCTGACCAAGATCATGCTCGGCCTGTACAAGCTGTTCAACGAACGCGATCTGGCCCTGGTCGAGTTGAATCCGCTGGCGATCCTCGATTCAGGCGTGCTCATGGCGCTCGATGGCAAGGTCAATTCCGACGACAACGCCGAGTTCCGTCATCCGAAGCTGGCCGCGATGCGCGACCTGAGCCAGGAAGACGCGGCTGAAGCAGCCGCCGTCCAGCACAACCTCAACTACGTGACGATGGACGGCAACATAGGTTGCATGGTCAATGGCGCCGGCCTGGCCATGGCGACCATGGACGTGATCAAGCTCGCCGGCGGCGAACCGGCCAACTTCCTCGATGTCGGCGGCGGCGCGACCAAGGAGCGCGTGACCGAGGCCTTCAAGCTGATCCTGCGCTCGGACAAGGTCCAGGCAATCCTGGTCAACATCTTCGGCGGTATCGTGCGTTGCGACCTGATCGCCGAGGGCATCATCGCTGCAGTCAAGGAAGTCGGGTTGAAGATCCCGGTGATCGTGCGTCTGCAGGGGACCAATGTCGACAAGGGTCGTGAGCTGCTGGCCAGCTCGGGCCTCGCCATCACGCCCGCCGACGACCTCAACGATGCCGCGCACAAGGCCGTCGCATCGGTCAAGGCCGCCTGAAAAATCACCGCAGGAAGCGGCAACCACCGCGATGCGCGCGCCAGTCGAACGGCGAGATCGTGAGCATCGCGGCTGAAGTCGCTTACGGCACGAAAACAATTCCGAGGAACGATCCATGAGCGTTTTGGTCAACAAGAACACCAAGGTCATCACCCAGGGCTTTACCGGCCAGCAGGGCACCTTTCATTCGGAGCAGGCGCTCGACTACGGCACCCAGCTCGTCGGCGGCGTCACTCCGGGCAAGGGCGGCAGCAGGCATATCAACCTGCCGGTGTTCAACACCGTGCACGATGCCGTCGAGGAAACCGGTGCCGATGCATCGATGATCTTCGTCCCGCCGCCATTCGCCGCCGATGCGATCCTCGAAGCAGCCGATGCCGGGATCCGCGTCATCGTCACGATCACCGAAGGCATTCCGGTACTCGACATGCTGCGCGTCAAGAACGTGCTCAAGCAGTACCCCGATACCGTCCTGATCGGTCCGAATTGTCCGGGCATCATCACTCCGGGCGAATGCAAGATCGGCATCATGCCGGGGCATATCCACAAGCCTGGCAAGGTTGGCATCGTGTCGCGCTCCGGCACGCTGACCTATGAGGCCGTCTTCCAGACCACCAACGTGGGCCTTGGCCAGTCGACCTGCATCGGGATCGGCGGCGACCCGATCAATGGCCTCAGCTTCATCGACTGCCTCAAGCTGTTCCAGGAAGATCCGCAGACCGAAGGCATCATCATGGTCGGCGAAATTGGAGGCAGCGCGGAGGAAGAAGCCGCCGAGTTCATCCAGGAGTTCGTGACCAAGCCCGTGGTGGCATTCATCGCTGGCGCCAGCGCACCGGCCGGCAAGCGCATGGGCCATGCCGGGGCGATCATCTCGGGCGGCAAGGGTACGGCAGCAGCCAAATTCGCCGCACTCGACAAGGCCGGCGTGACCACCGTGAAGTCGCCGGCCGACCTTGGAACGACGCTCGCTGCACGCATGAAGTAGGTTGAGCGCGAACCGGATGCTGACGAGCCGCCGCAGCGATGCGGCGGCTCATTTGCTTGCGGGACAGCAAGTCTCGGGCAAGATCAGCGCCTGGGTGATGACGCGAGCATAGTCAGGGCGAGTCCTCGACAAGGCATTTCAACGGCCGTCCGGCGAACCCTGCGTTCGCACGGACGCCGAAGGCACGGGGTCCGATGCAGGCCATAGACGACGACCAGAGAGACGATCCTGCCGTGCGAGCGGCGCCGGATCCCGTCATCCCGGGCTACCGCATCGTGCGAAGGCTCGGGCTTGGCGGCATGGCGACGGTCTATCTTGCCGTGCAGCAATCCCTTGAGCGCGAGGTCGCGGTCAAGGTCATGCGCCCGTCCAAGCGGCTCGAGGAATCGCAGTCGATACGCTTCGAACAGGAAGCCCGGGTCATCGCCAAGCTCGAGCATCCCGGCATCGTCGTCATCCACGAAGTCGGCCGCACGCAGCAAGGCGATCTCTACTACGTGATGCCGTATCTCGCCAAGGGCGACCTCAGCGTGCGCGACTACCGTGACGACGAACACGGCCTGATCGCGCTGCTCCAGTCCGTCCTCGATGCCCTCGACTACGCGCACGCGCGCGGCATCGTGCATCGCGACGTCAAGCCCGAAAACATCCTCTTCGACAATGCGGAAAGACCACAGCTCGCGGATTTCGGCATCGCGTTTTCGTCCGGTGGCGTGAATTCGCGCATCACTGGCGATGGCCTGACCATCGGCAGCGGTGCGCAGATGAGTCCCGAGCAGGCGCGTGCCGATTCCGTCGATGGACGCTCCGATCTCTACAACCTCGGGGTCGTCGCCTACGAGCTGCTGACCGGCCAACTGCCTTTTGAATCGAGCGATCCGCTGGCACTGGCGCTCATGCATGCGCACGATCCGGTGCCGACATTGCCTGCAGAGAAGTCGCATTGGCAGGCCTTTGTGGACAAGGCAATGGCCAAGCGGCCCGAGCATCGCTTCCGCAATGCGCAAGCGATGCATGGCGCGCTCGGCCTGATCGAACGACATGTGCGGCGCAAGGAGGGAGCCGTAGGGCGCGTGCGCCAGGTCCTCAACCATCGACCCGCCGTGTTGGTCGCGCTTGGCGCACTGCTCGCCGTATCCGTGACCAGCGTGATCCTGCCGATGCTCCATGACAGTGCGACGCAGGCAGGCCACGGCGCATCCGCCACGCTACCGTTGCCTGCCGCCAAAGCGGAAGGCGCGAACGCGATGAGCGAGCGCCTGCTCGACGCGCAACAACAATTCGGCACGGGTGCCTTGCTGTTTCCGCCCGGAGCAAATGCGGCCGAGAGCTATCTCGAGGTCCTGCGCTCCGATCCAGGCAACCTCGCCGCCAGGACCGGCATCGAAGCGATCTTCGGCGAGACCGCGCAAGCCATCGAGCACTCGGTGCATGAAAACGCGGACAGCGAGGTGCAACGACTCCATGCGCAGGTCGAACAGGTCGCCGACCAGGCGGGCATGCGCGAAAATGCCGCATTCGCCGCGATGCGCTTGCGTGTGCGCAAGGCCGTGTTCGGACGCATCGACCTCCACATGGCCGAACTGCGCAAGGGAGCGGCAGCCGATGCAATCGCTCTCGCCAACGCACTCGGATTTGCCGGCGCCGAACTGTCGATGCTCACGGAACGACTGCAGGCCCAACCCGAGATCGGCAAGCCGATCCGCGATCCGGGCGGTCCGGCACTGCTGGCGATTCCGCAACGCTACGCCGGGTCGAAGCTGGCGAATGCGATCTTGATGATGCGCGACGAAGTCAGCCGAGATGACTACGCCACTTTTGCAAAGGCGACCGCTCGCGAGTCATCGCGTTGCCGTAATGCGCTTTCGCCACTGCGCCTGTTTGACCGGCGCACATGGCAGGACCCGGGCTTCCGGCAGTCGGGCGGTGAGCCCGTGGTCTGCGTCAGCGTCGACGATGCCCTGGCGTATGCCCGCTGGCTGGGCCGGAAAACCGGCAAGAAGTATCGACTGCCGACCCGCAGCGAATGGATGCTCGCGGACCGGTCCAGTCCGACCGGTCGCGATGCGTGCGCGCTCGGCAATGTGAATGACAGCAGCGCGAAGAATGGGGCGCGGCATTCCTGCAACGACGGTCATCCGTTCACCGCTGTTCCCGGCAGTTCCACAAGCAGCGCGCTGGGATTGCGCGAGCTGCGCGGCAATGTGGCGGAATGGTCGGCCGATTGCAGCGGCGCGGTCGACGGCACCGCGCGCCGTTCCGCTGACGAGTGCGGGCGCCACGCAGCGCTCGGACTGTCGTGGCGCGATGGGCCGGGGGTCAAGCCGGACGTCTCGCGCGCGCTGCCGTCGGACCGAGGCTATGACGATGTCGGCTTCCGCCTGGTCCGCGACCTTTGAAAGGCGCATGGCATAATCGCGGCCTGCCGGCCGGCGCCATTCCAGACCGCCCGAACACCTGACGGCGACGAGGCAATCCACGCCTACCCGCTCTCTTTCCTGCCCACGAGGCGACGATCAGCCCATGTCGACATTGCGCGTCGCGCTGGCACAGTTTGATTTTCCGGTTGGCGCGGTACAGCGGAACGCCGAACGCATCGCCGCCCTGATTGCCGAGGCGCGCGATCGGCATGCTGCCGACCTGGTTGTTTTCCCCGAACTCGCGGTCAGCGGCTATTCGCCGGAGGATCTGCTGCTGCGACCGGGCTTTCTCGCGGAATGCGAAGCCGCAATCGCGCGCATCGCGAGCACGACGCACGGCGCCGTCGCCGTGGTGGGCTGGCCGCAATCGGCCGGCGCCGTCGTCTACAACGCGATCAGCGTGCTGCGCGATGGCCGCATCGAGGCCACGTACCGCAAGCGCGAGTTGCCGAACTACGCGGTATTCGATGAGCGCCGCTATTTCGAGGTGGATCCGGATGGCGGCCCCTGCGTGATCGAGATCAAAGGGATCAAGGTCGGCATGGTCATCTGCGAGGATCTGTGGTTCGCCGAGCCTCTCTCGGATACGGCTGCCAGGCAGGCCGAACTGGTCGTCATCGCGAATGCCTCGCCGTTCGAGCACGGCAAGCTGGCCCGCCGCGATGCGCTGCTCGGTACGCGTGTTGCAGAGACCGGCGTTGCCCTTGCCTACCTCAATATCGTTGGCGGACAGGACTCCGTGGTTTACGACGGAGCTTCCGTGCTCGCCGACGGCGATGGCCGCATCCATCCGGCTGCGCGCGCGTTCGAGGACCACCTGCTGATCGCCGATTTCGATCCGGCGACGCGCCGATTCGAGGCACCTGCCTGGCCGGCCGAGACCGACGAAAGCCGCCACGGTCTCGCCTGGCGGGCAATCGTGCGGGCGACGCGCGATTACTGCGTCAAGAATGGATTCACGAGCGTCTGGATCGGTCTCTCGGGTGGCATCGATTCGGCGATCGTCCTTGCCATCGCGGTCGATGCGCTCGGCGCGGAAAACGTGACCGCCGTGCGCTTGCCGTCACGCTATACCTCGGGCCACAGCAATGATCTTGCCGAGGTCCAGGCAAATGCACTTGGCGTGCGCATCGAGACCGTTCCGATCGGCCTTCCGTTCCAGGGCTTCCTCGACGCACTCGAACCCTTGTTCCGCGGCCACGCGTCCGACACGGCCGAGGAGAACCTGCAGTCACGCTGCCGTGGCGCGATCCTGATGGCCTTGTCGAACAAGTTCGGCGGCCTGTTGCTGACCACCGGCAACAAGAGCGAGTACGCCGTCGGCTACGCGACGATCTACGGCGACATGTGCGGCGGATTCGCGCCGATCAAGGACCTCTACAAGACCGAGGTCTTCGCCCTCGCCAGATGGCGCAACAGGCAGGGAATGGAGAATCGGGAATCGACAATCGATCAGGCGCCCGCCTGGGTCATTCCGCCTGCGGTGATTGACCGCGCACCGTCGGCGGAACTGCGCGAGAACCAGACCGACCAGGATTCGCTGCCTCCGTACGAGGTACTCGATGCGATCCTGGCACGCCACATCGACGACGAGCAGTCGCGCGCCGAAATCATCGCGTCAGGCTTCGATCCGGGCGTGGTCGACCAGGTCCTGCGCCTCGTGCGCATCAGCGAGTGGAAACGACAGCAGTCGGCGCCGGGCCCGAAGGTCTCGCGACGCGCGTTCGGTCGCGAGCGACGTTATCCGATCAGCTCCGGCTGGAACTGAAAAACCCCCGCCCGATGCGGATCAACGCTCGTGTTTCGTTGTCGCCAGCGGCTTCGTGCCGCGATTGGACAGGGGCAGCAGTTTCCACCAGGTCGAGCGCCAGTCGGGCCAGGTGCCGCTCAGCGAGGGATGCTCGGGGAAATTGAGCTTGAGCACGCGCTCGGAATCGTCGGCCAGCTTGTCCTGGCCGAGCGCGTGATAGGACCGCACCATGACCGCGAGCGCATCACCGACCTGGCGGGATTGATCGTAGGTCTCGAGGATCGACTTGGCCCGGTTTGATGCTGCCACGTAGGCACCCTGCCGCAGGTAGAACAAGGCGACATTGAGTTCGGCCTGGGCCATGCCGTCCCGCAGATGGATCATTCGCTGCTTGGCATCCGGCGCGTAGCGGCTGTCCGGATGGCGCTTGATCAATGCGGCAAAATCATCGAACGACTGGCGCAGGAACGACTGGTCGCGCTGGGTCATGTCGAGCCCGGCATAACGCTCGAGCAGTCCTTCCTCGCGATCGAAGTTGATCAGCGCACGCAGGTAGTACGCGTAGTCGATGTGTTTGTGCGAGGGGTAGGTCTTGATGAAGCGGTTGACCGTCGAGTAGGAGTCGTCGGGCTTGTTCATCTTGTACTGCGCGTAAGCCTGATCGAGTTGCGCCTGCTCGGTGTATGGCCCGAACGGGAAGCGCCCGACCAGGCGAGCGAACGTCTTGGCCGCGCCGTCATAGTCGCCCTTGTCGCTCTGCGCCTTGCCGCGCTCGAACAGTTGTTCGACGCTGAATGTCTCCAGCGGATCGGCTTTCTTCTTGCCAAAGAACGAGCATCCGGCCATGAGGAACACGGCAAGGAGCACGCAGACAATGCGGGAGACAAGCTGGAATCGACGGAAAACTCGCATGCGGAGGGGGGCTCTGCGATGATGGAAGTCCGCGATCATAACCCGAACCCGCGATCCCAAGAACAAGTCGACACCGGCGCTGGCGCCCTGTCGGTCGTTCAAAAAACGTTAGCCCAACGGCCAACGCAGGCGCCACAACGGACTCATGGTTGATGACCTCTGCGCAAAGCCGCACCGATGACAGCTCGCTCCTTCGATCGCCTCCGATGAACGCAACTCCGAATCTGCTGAACGCCAGCATCCCGCCCGAATCCGCTGGCCGGCGCTTTGACGCCGCCCTCGCCGACCTGTTTCCCGACTACTCCCGATCGCGCCTCAGCGCGTGGATCAAGGCGGGCGATGTCCTTCTGGATGGCGAACAGGTGATACCACGACATATCGTGCATGGCGGCGAGACGGTCGAACTGCATGTGCGCATGCAACGCGAGGTCAAGGCCAGCGCCGAAGACATCCGCCTCGACATCCGCTACGAAGACGCCGACCTGATCGTCGTCAACAAGCCGCCTGGCCTGATCGTGCATCCGGGAGCCGGCAATCCGGATGGCACCCTGCAGAACGCCCTCCTTCACCACGATCCCGAACTGGCCGGCATCCCCCGCGCCGGACTGGTCCATCGCCTCGACAAGGGCACCTCGGGCCTCATGGTCGTCGCACGCACCCTTCGCGCCCATACCAGCCTGGTCGAACAGTTGTCGGCGCGCAGCGTGCATCGCCAGTACGAAGCGCTGGCCTACGGACCGATGGTCTCGGGCGGCAAGATCGACCAGCCGATAGGCCGGCATCCAGTCGATCGGCTCAAGCAGGCCGTGCGCGAAGATGGTCGCGAGGCGGTCACGCACTACCGGGTGCGGGAAAAATTCCGCGCGATGACCCTGGTTGAATGCCGCCTCGAAACCGGCCGCACCCATCAGATCCGCGTGCACCTGGCCCATGTGCGCCATCCGATCGTCGGTGACCTGGCCTATGGCAATCTGCGCCTGCCAAAAGGCGCCAGTCCCGAACTGATCGAAGCCTTGCGCGGATTCCGCCGCCAGGCCCTGCACGCGGAACGCCTCGAATTCGTCCATCCGGCCACCGGCGAGACCGTGCTGGTCCAGGCCGAGCGCCCGGCCGACATGGAAGCGCTGATCGGCGTGGTGCGGGACGATTCGAAGACCTGAGCGTGCAATCCACCGCGCAACACAGCCTCGTCCCGGACTGGCCTGCCCCGCCGGGCGTCCACGCATGCGTCACGACGCGGCAGCTTGCAGGTCGATCGCAACCGCCGTTCGATCGCTGCAATCTCGGCAATCGTTGCGGCGACGATCCTGCGGTCGTCGCTGCCAACCGCGCTTCGCTGGTCGACCTGCTTGATCTTCCTGCCGCGCCGCTGTGGTTGCACCAGGTGCACGGCATCAATGTCCTCGATGCCGACCATTTCCGCGCCGGTGACGTCGAGGCGAACGCGGATGCCGCCGTCGCGCGAACAGCCCGTACCGTGCTTGCCGTGCTGACCGCCGACTGCCTGCCGGTGTTCTTCTGCTCGGCCGACGGCGATGAGGTCGCAATTGCGCACGCAGGTTGGCGCGGATTGGCCAACGGCGTCCTCGAAGCGACGCTGTCGGTCATGCAGACGCGGCCTTCCGGGATTCTTTGCTGGATCGGTCCGTCGATCGGCGCGATGTCCTATGAAGTCGGGCCGGAAGTCCGCGATGCATTCGTCGAACGCGACAACGCGACGGCGATCGCCTTCTCGCAAACCCGGCCCGGCCACTGGCTGTGTGATTTGCCGGCCCTGGCCCGGCATCGGCTTCGAGCCGCTGGCATCGAACGCATCAGCGGCGGTGAATTCGATACGCGCTCCGATCCGCGCTTCTACTCGTTCCGCCGCGATCCGCATTGCGGCCGTTTCGCAAGCCTGATCTGGCGCAGCTGATCGGGCACGGCCGGCACCGGATCGATTTTCCAATGTGCGCGATTGTGACCGCGCGCAAGTCCCGGCTCCGCAGCGCAGCGTAAGGTGATCGCGTTCAACGGAGCACAGGGGCGATCCGATGAAGACTATCCATGCGGCGATGCTGGGCATCCTTTCCTGCGGCCAGGCCCTTGCGGCCGAAGTCACGGTGCAGAACGATGCGCTGACGAATTTCGCGACCGCGACGATCGAAGCCGGCTTCGCGGCCGGCGAAAAGGGGGCAAGCTGGCTGACCTCGCCATGCGCCGGCAACATCGTTGCGGTGCAGTTGTTCTGGCTTTCGTTGAATGGAACCAGCGGGCAGACCCTCGGCGACACGATCGAGATCTTCCGCGCCGGCACCTATCCGAATCCGGGCAGCCTTGCCCAGCACATCGACGGCCCGGTGCTGACCGATGGCGTGCTCAATGAATACCGCTATCTCGACGACAACAACACGGTACCCCTGAGTGTCCCTGTCACGGCGAACGAGACGTTCGTCGTTTCCTACCGGTTCGGAGCGGCACCTCCGGGCACCGGCCCCAGCCTCGTCGTCGACAACAACGGCATCCAGGGCGGACGCAACGCGATCTTCGCGTTCCTCGGCGGCAACACCTTTCTCTGGTTGTCCTCGGAAACCTTCCAGGTACCGGGCGACTGGGTGATCCGCGCCGTCGTCGATTGCCAGGCCGCCGGCAGCAGCGCGGACGTCGCTTCGACGATCAGCACGTCCCCGTCGCTGTATACGCCGGGCGCCGCGATCAGCCATGCGATGTCGATCAGCAATGGCGGTCCCGGAAACGCGGCCAGTGTCGTCGTCGTCGACGCCTTTCCGGCCGCGTACACGGGCGTCACCTGGAGCTGCGTAGCGAGCGGCGGTGCAAGCTGCACCTCGGGCGGATCGGGCAACCTCTCGCAGGTCATCAACCTGCCCGCGGGCAGCCAGGTGACCTACACGGTCAACGCGACCGTTGCACCGGGAAGCACGGGCGTCCTGTCCAATTCGGTCACCGCCGTGGTCAATTCACCGGCGACCGACCCGAACAGTGCAAACAACACGGCTACCGCCAATACCGCGCCACTCTCGGACAGGATCTTCGCCGACGGGTTCGATCCGTCCGCATGAGCACTTCGCGCCAGCGGCCGGAATTGCGGCTGGTACGTGCCTGCCCCACGCCGTAATGCTTTGCCTTCCCGCGCGCCGCAGATTAACCTTGTGCGTCGCACCCGGCGTGTATCGACTGAACGCATGAGCAAACAATTCGCACTGGTCATCGATGACGAGCGGGATATTCGCGAGTTGCTGACCTTGACCCTGGGCCGCATGGGCCTGGTCGTCGAAACGGCCGCAACGGTCAATGAGGCCCGCCAGCGCCTCGCCGAAACACGTTACGCGCTGTGCTTCACCGACATGCGCCTGCCCGATGGCACGGGTCACGAGGTGATCGAGCTGATCGCCGCGCAATACCCCGATACACCGGTGGCGATGATCACCGCCTACGGCAATGTCGATGCCGCCGTCGTCGCGCTCAAGGCCGGCGCGTTCGATTTCGTCTCGAAGCCGGTGGATATCAACGTGCTGCGCCGCCTCGTGCAGACCGCCCTGCGCCTGTCCGAGGAAAAGAAGGCCAGCGTCGATGCCAGCAGCGCCAAGCTGATCGGTGAATCCGAGCCGATGAAGGAGTTGCGCGCCACGATCGCCAAGGTCGCGCGCAGCCAGGCGCCGGTCTACGTTGCCGGCGAATCCGGCGTTGGCAAGGAGCTTGCCTCACGCCTGATCCACGAGATGGGCCCGCGCGCCTCGGCCGCATTCGTGCCGGTCAACTGCGGCGCGATCCCGTCCGAACTCATGGAAAGCGAGTTCTTCGGCCATCGCAAGGGCAGCTTCACCGGTGCACATGCCGACAAGGAAGGCCTGTTCCAGGCCGCTGATGGCGGCACGCTGTTTCTCGATGAGGTCGCCGAACTGCCGTTGCACATGCAGGTCAAGCTGCTGCGCGTGATCCAGGAAAAGGCGGTTCGTCCGATTGGCGCGCGCGCCGAAGTCGCCGTGGACGTGCGCATCCTGTCGGCCACGCACAAGAACCTTGCCCGCCTTGTCGATCTTGGCTCGTTCCGCCAGGATCTTTTCTACCGCATCAACGTGATCGAATTGCGCGTGCCACCGCTGCGCGAGCGTCGCGACGATATCCCGCTGCTGGCCAGTCGTATCCTCGATCGACTCGGTCGCGAGGCGGATCGGGCACCCGCGCGACTGACTCCGGATGCACAAAAGGCGTTGAGCGCCTACGACTTCCCGGGCAATGTCCGCGAACTCGAGAACATCCTCGAACGCGCCGTCGCGCTGTGCGAGGACGGAACGATCAGCGCCGAGGACATGCGCCTGATCGCCCGTCAGCCCGGCGCCCATTCCGCCGGACCCGCGGAAACGGCGATGCCGATGCGACCCGTGTCATCGCATCATCATGCGACCGGACGCAGCGCCGAAGCCGAGCCCCACCAGGGTCTCGTGCTTCCCGATTCGGCCTACAGCGGCGATCTCGCCGCGACCGTCGCCGAAACCGAGCGTGCGGTCATCACCAAGGCCCTCGAGGCAACGCGCTGGAATCGCACCGCCGCGGCCAAGCAACTCGGCCTGACCCTGCGCCAGCTTCGCTACCGCCTCGAGAAGCTCGGCATCGAATAAGCGGTCGCCGGCGCACTTGCCTGTCGAACGCTGATCGACAGGCGACGCGCCCGACCCGCGCCGGCATCGGAAAACCCGCGTATCATGCGTCCCGTTACACGCGGTGGGAGAAGCGGGGAAAACCCGCTGCCGAAGGCGCAACGCCCGTAATCGCTCAGGCCCCGATACCTCCGCGCGCAGACAACTCTGGAGAGACCGGCTGCCGTGTCTGGCACGTACCGGCGCCGAAGGGGCAAGAAGCGACCACCGCTTCCAAACTCTCAGGCAAAAGGACAGAGGGGCGCCCGGCGTGCGGCTTCGCACGCGATCTCTGGACGCCCTCATCATGCCCAATACTTCCTCGCCCTCGCTGCGCGATCTCGAAAACCATTCCGCTTTCGTCGACCGTCATATCGGCCCGAACGATGCCGAAATCGCAGCCATGCTCAAGATCGTCGGCCACGCGTCGCTGGATGCGATGACCGATGCCATCGTGCCCGGCAAGATCAAGTCGCCGATGCCGCTCGCCCTGCCCGCCGCGATCACCGAGGTCGAGGCGCTGGCCAGGATCCGCACGATCGCGGACCGCAACGCGGTGTTTCGCAGCTTCATCGGCCAGGGTTACTACGGCACGCTGACGCCGAACGTCATCCTGCGCAACATCCTCGAGAACCCTGCCTGGTATACGGCGTACACGCCCTATCAGGCCGAGATCTCGCAGGGTCGCATGGAAGCGCTGATCAACTTCCAGACCATGGTCGCCGACCTGACCGGCATGGAAATCGCCAACGCGTCCCTGCTCGACGAGGCGACCGCCGCGGCCGAGGCAATGACCCTGGCCAAGCGCTCGGCGAAATCGAAATCCAACCTCTTCTTCGTTTCCAATGCCGTGCATCCGCAGACGCTCGAAGTCGTGCGCACGCGGGCCGACGGTCTGGGCATCGACCTGCATGTCGGCGACGACGCCGACGCGGCCAAGGTCGACAGCTTCGGCGTGCTGCTGCAGTACCCGAACACCTTCGGCCAGATCAACGACTACGCCACGCTCGCCGAGGCCACGCATGCGCGTGGTGCGCTCGTCGCGGTCGCCACCGATCTTCTCGCCCTCACCCTGATCCGTGCACCGGGCAGTTGGGGCGCCGACATCGTCATCGGCAACAGCCAGCGCTTCGGTGTCCCGTTCGGCTTTGGTGGACCGCATGCCGCGTTCATGGCATGTCGCGATGCCTACAAGCGCTCGATGCCGGGCCGCCTGATCGGCGTATCGATCGACGCCGAAGGCAAGCCGGCCTATCGACTCACCCTGCAAACCCGCGAGCAGCACATCCGCCGCGAAAAGGCGACCTCGAACATCTGCACCGCGCAGGTATTGCTTGCCGTGATGGCCAGCATGTACGCGGTCTATCACGGCCCGGACGGCCTGACCCGGATTGCCCGGCGCACCCATCGGCTGGCCACGATCCTCGCCCGCGCCTTGCGCGATGCGGGCTTGACGGTCGGCCCCGATTTCTTCGACACGCTGCACGTGGTCGGTGTCGATGCGGCCGCGCTGCACGCCAAGGCACGCGCGGCGCGGATCAATCTGCGCGCGATCGATGCGGGCAGCGTCGGCATCAGCGTCGACGAAACGACCACGCGCGCCGATCTGGCCGCGCTCGCCAGTGTGTTCGGTGCGTCGATCGAAGATATCGACGCACTCGACCAGTCCACCGCGGACGCCGTGCCGGCCGGTCTGCGGCGCGAGTCGCCGTTCCTGCAGCATCCGGTGTTCAACACGCACCACAGCGAACACGAATTGCTGCGCTACATGCGTGCGCTGGCCGACAAGGACCTGGCCATGGATCGCACGATGATCCCGCTCGGCTCGTGCACGATGAAGCTCAACGCGACGGCCGAGATGATCCCGGTCACCTGGCCCGAGTTCGCCAACATCCATCCGCTCGCGCCGGCCGATCAGGCCACCGGCTACAAGCAGCTCATCGACGAACTTGAGGCGATGCTGGTCGAGGTCACCGGCTACGACGCCGTCAGCCTGCAACCGAATTCGGGCGCCCAGGGCGAGTTCGCCGGATTGCTCGCGATCCGCGCCTGGCATCGCTCGCGCGGCGACAGCCATCGCGACATCTGCCTGATCCCCGAATCGGCGCACGGCACCAATCCGGCCTCGGCGCAGATGTGCGGGATGAGCGTGGTGGTCACGCGCTGCGACAAGGACGGCAATGTCGATGTCGATGACATCCGCGAGAAGGCGCAGAAGTATTCCGATCGCCTCGCCGCGCTGATGATCACGTATCCGTCGACGCATGGCGTGTTCGAGGAAGATGTCGTCGAGATCTGCGAGATCGTCCACAGGCATGGCGGCCAGGTCTACACCGACGGCGCCAACATGAACGCGCTGGTCGGCGTCGCCAAGCCCGGCAAATGGGGTTCGGATGTTTCGCATCTGAACCTGCACAAGACCTTTTGCATCCCGCACGGCGGCGGCGGGCCCGGTGTCGGTCCGTGCGCGGTCAAATCGCATCTGGCTCCGTTCCTGCCACGCGTGATGGGCGGCCAAGGCGAAGTCGGCATGGTCAGCGCCGCGAGTTTCGGCAGCGCAAGCATCCTGCCCATCTCGTGGATGTACATCACCTTGATGGGCACGGAAGGCCTGCGCAAAGCGACCCAGGTCGCGCTGCTCAACGCGAACTACATCGCGCGACGTCTCGCGCCACACTACGCAACGCTTTACACCGGTCGCAACGGCCTCGTCGCCCACGAGTGCATTCTCGACCTGCGTCCGTTGAAGGACGCGACCGGCATCGGCGCCGAGGACGTGGCCAAACGCCTGATCGATTTTGGCTTCCATGCGCCGACCCTGAGTTTTCCGGTGGCCGGCACCCTGATGGTCGAACCGACCGAAAGCGAATCGCTGCACGAACTCGACCGCTTCATCGACGCCATGATCCAGATCCGCGACGAGATCCGCGCGGTCGAGGAAGGCACGCTCGATCGCGAGGACAATCCACTCAAGCACGCTCCGCACACAGCGACCATGGTCGCCGGCAGCGAATGGACGCACCACTACCCGCGCGAGCTGGCCGCATTCCCGTTGCCGACACTCAAGCAGCAGAAATACTGGCCGCCGGTTGCGCGCGTGGACAATGTCTACGGCGACAAGAACATCATGTGCGCGTGCATCCCGATCGACGCGTACAAGGACGAAGCCGAGGCCTGAATCGGCCTGCCGACCGCTGCGGATTCCGGTTATCAGCCGATCCCGCGAACTTCAGCGGTCGGCCTGCGTGCAACCTCCGCCCGATCACGGGTTCGCGTGGTCGGGTTTGCTTCATCGGCACGCGCCCCACAGCCGATACGCGCGAGGACCGGAGCCGTCGCATCGATCGCGAATGCGCAAAAGGCCGAGCGACGTGCGCTCTGTCCGCGATCCGACAGCGGATCGCGACTGGCCGTGTTTCGCGGATCCAGGCACAAGGTCACCAACCTCCTTGCCCAGCCTGCACAAGGACGTTCCAGCCTGCGTTCCGGCGACGCGTCAGCGCGTGTAGAAGCCGGTGAGATTCGCAGGTGGCATATCCTCGCGCTGGACTGCGTCGACGCGCGCACCGAGCGGACCATGCTGCAGCCAGCGCTCCAGTTCGGCGATCGCCTCGGGCGCACCTTCGGCGATGACTTCGACGCGGCCATCGCGAAGATTGCGCGCATGGCCGCGCAGGTCGAGGCGCATCGCCTGGGTCCGCGTACCGGCGCGGAACGAAACGCCCTGCACGTGTCCCGACACATGGAAGCGTGCGCAGGCCACCGTAGTCGCTCAATCCTTTTTCGCTGCCTTGGCAGCAAGGATCGCCTGCTCGAGATCCTTGTCCTTGATCGGCCCTAGGAACTGCCTGGCGACACTGCCATCCGGCGCGATCAGGTAGGTCGTCGGCAAGCCGCGCGGCGTGTCGAAATCGGCCGGCGGCGTATCAACATCGATCTGCGCGATCGGATAGTCGACCGGATTTTTCTTGAGGAAATCCACGATCTCCTGGCGTTCGGTGTCCTCGTAGGCCAGACCGATGCCCTCGACGTCCTTGCGCGCCTTGATGAAGGCAGAGAGCTCGGGCATCTCGGCAATGCACGGCGCGCACCAGGTCGCCCAGAAATTGACCACGACCCATTGCCCGCGATGGGCGGCGAGGTCCCAGGCCTTGCCATCGATGGTCTCGACCTTGAGCACGGGCCGCTTCGCCGTCTCGGCGTGGATCACCGACGAAGCGAACGCAAGCAGCACACCGAGGAAAATGACTGCGGGATGTTTCATGGACTGGTTTCCGGTTGGACTGGAGTCGATGCATTCGCATCAATGCTTGCCACCAGCGATGCGAGTGGCACGTCGAGACGCTTGCGCAGGTCCGCGGACAGCGCGTGCAGCGGCCCTGCGCCGACGTCGCTCATCGCGGCACCCGGCAGCAACTGGCTGTCGACCGGCAGACGATAGCCGGTCTCCCGATACAGATCGAGCAGGCTGATCCCGGCGAGGTCGCGCGAAAGCATCCATTCGCCGGTTTCGGTGCGGCGGATCACGGCGACATCGCAAAGATCGCCGAGATAACGCTGCAGCAGGTCATCGGTCAGGTACGGCTCACGCCGCAACAGCTCCTGGCTGTGCAGTCCCTGCCCTTCGCGATGCGCCGCGACCAGCCGGGCGATGACGCGCAGCAGGCCGGTCAACTCCTGGTCGGGCGAGATGCGGTCGTCGACGTGCCGGTAGTCGAACGCCGACAGCGAAGCGGTAATCGAAGCACCGAAAAGGACGACGATCCAGGACAGGTACATCCACAGGAAGAAGATCGGCACGATCGACAGCGCCCCATACACCTGCTGGTAGGTCGCCAAGTCGCTGGCATACCAGGCGAAGCCGTGCTTTGCCGACTCGAACAAGGCCGTCGCGATCAATCCACCGATCGCTGCATCGCGAAAGCGCACGGTGCGATTCGGTATGACCGTGTAACCCGTGGTCAGCGCGATCCAGACGATGACGAACGGCAATGCCGAAAGCACGCGTTCCTTGATCGACCATTGGGCCGCCGCCGCATCGATGAAGGGCAAGGCGACCAGATACGAACTGATTGCCAGCATCGCGACCAGCAGCATCGGACCGAGGCTCAAGGCCGTCCAGTAGATGACAAAGCGCGAGGTGGCGCCGCGATTGTTCTTGACCCGCCAGATCCGGTTGAACGCGTCCTCGATGCTCATCATCAGCGAGATGGCACTGAATACGAGCACGAGCACTCCTATCGTCGTCGCCTTGCTCGCATTGGCGGCGAATCCGGTGAGGTAGGTCTGGATCACATCGCCCGCGGCCGGCACGAAATTGTTGAACGCCCAACTGGTCAGCTTGATGCGCCATTCCTCGAACACCGGGAACGCAGCGAGGATGCCGAGGATCGCCGCGGTCAGCGGGACCAGCGCAAAAAGCGTCGTGAAAGCCAGCGCACCCGCCGTCTGCAAACAACGGTCCTCAAGGAAGCGGTGCCAGGTGAAGTCGAGAAAGGCGAGGCTGCGTTCGCGACTCAGGCTAGACTTGAGGATATTCCGATTGGCCATCCGCCGAGACTAGCGTAACGGCATCGCGCGGCCAATCTTGTCCTTCCCGAAAGCGGAACCGTATTCCATGCCCGACGTCCTGGTTCTCTACTACAGCCGCAACGGCAAGGTCGCCCAGCTCGCGCGACTCGTGGCCCGAGGTGTCGAGGAAGTGGACGGGATGCGCGCGCGTTTGCGCAGCGTGGCGCCGGTCGCGCCAGTCACCGAAAGCGCGCAGCCGCCGGTTCCCGAGGACGGCGCACCCTATGTCAGTCGCGAGGATCTCGACGAATGCGCCGGCCTGGTGCTCGGCAGCCCGACCCGCTTTGGCAACATGGCTGCCCCGCTCAAGCACTTCATCGACTCGACCGCGGCCGAATGGGCGTCGGGAACCCTGGTCGGCAAACCAGCCGCTGTATTCACCTCGACCGCGACGATGCACGGCGGACAGGAAAGCACCCTGCTTTCGATGATCACGCCGCTGCTCCATCACGGCATGCTGATCGTCGGCATCCCGTTCACCGAAGCGGCACTGAACCGGACCACGACGGGTGGCACGCCCTACGGTGCGAGTCATGTCGCGGGAGTCGACGGCGAAAATCCGCTGAGCGAAGACGAGCGCACGCTCGCGCGCCGTCTCGGACGGCGTGTCGCCGAGGTCTGCCAGCGACTCGGAGCATCCGCGTGATGGCCATGCGTTGCGGATTCCTCGCCTGGTTCGCGCTGGTGGTCCTGCAGATCGCCTGGCATGCATGGCTCGCGCCGCCGGCCAACGGACAGATCGCCCTGGCCCTGATGCTGACCTTGCCGCCCCTGCTGTTTCCGCTGCTCGCCCTGCGCCGCGGCGCCAAGCGCGCCCTGCTCTGGATCGGCATCATCAGCCTCGGCTATTTCTGCCACGGCGTGGTCGCGGCGTGGTCGATTCCAGCGGCGCGGCTGCCGGCCACGATCGAGGTCGCATTGTGCGTGCTTCTGATCGGCACGCTGGGCTGGATCACGCGCAGCGCGAAGAAAGGCCATTAGGAAAGGGTCAGGCGCTCGGCAAGCAGATCGACCAGCGCGCGCACGCCAGGCAGCAATCCGCGGCGCGTCGGATAGACGAAATGCGCCGTGCCCAGCGGCATCGACCAATCCGGCAGGACGACTTCAAGTTCACCGCGCGCGATGGCCGCCGAACAAATCATTTGTGGCAGGGTGGCGATGCCGAGTCCGCGTCTGGCGGCTTCGAGCAGGACCGGGAAACTCCCGCACACGAGTCGCGCCTGCATTTCGATCCGCTGTTTCGCACCGTGCGGACCGATCAGCTCGAGACTTTGCGTTCCCTCGAATTCCTGCATCGACAGCAACGGCAGTTCGGTGAGCGTCGCCGGCTCCGACGGACGCCCATGCGCATCGAGGAATTCGGGTGCAGCCACCAGCATCACGCGCGATTGACCGAACGCACGCAACACCAGGCTCGCATCGGTATCCAGCTTGTCGCGTACGCGGATCGCGATATCGAATCCTTCGCCGATCAGGTCGACACGCCGATCGCTGGCCAGCAGACGCACCTGCATCTTCGGATAGCGGGCGAGGAACTCCGGTATCAATTCCGCCATCACGGTCGGCGCCATCGCGATCGGACAACTGACGCGCACAAGCCCGCGTGGTTCGGCACTGAGCTCCTCGACCGCGGCCTGGGCTGCGCGCGCCTGCTCAAGCATGTCCCGGCAATGGGAGAGGAAGCGCTCGCCGACCTCGGTGATGACGAAACGTCGCGTGCTTCTCTGCAACAGGCGCACACCGAGGCGCTCCTCGAGTCGGGCCACGCGGTTGCTCAGCCGGGACTTCGGTATGCCCAACGCGCGTCCGGCAGCGGAAAAGCCGCCGTGGTCCACGACCTCGACGAAAAACCGCAGGTCGTTGAGGTCACTCAAGGCATCACGCTCAGTTCTCATCATCGTTCTCCTGAATGAACGATCCATTCAAAAACAGCCTACTTATCACATGATCGTGCAGCCAGTAAGTTTATTCCACCGCTGGCCCCGCCAGCCACGATCAAGAGACTCCCATGAAACTCGTCCATGTTGATTCAAGCGCGCTCGGCTCCCAATCGGTCTCTCGCGAACTGACCGCAGCGATCGTCGAGTCCTTCAGCCGCCTCGATCCACGACTTGAGATCCGCTACCACGACCTGGTTGCCGACCCCTTGCCGCACTGGACGCCGCTCGCTGATGCGAGCGATCCGGCGGTGGCGCGCGGCGGCGAACTGCTCGAAGAATTCCTGGCCGCGGATGTCATCGTGATCGGCGCGCCGATGTACAACTTCGGTATCCCGAGCCAGCTCAAGGCGTATATCGACCGTATCGCCGTTGCCGGCAAGACATTCCGCTATGGCGCCAACGGCCCCGAGGGACTTGCGGGCGGCAGGAAAGTCGTCATCGCTTCCTCGCGCGGCGGCATCTACAGCGCCGGCTCGCCTGCCGCGCCGATGGATTTCCAGGAGTCCTACCTGCGCAGCGTGTTCGGGTTCCTCGGTGTCACCGACATCGAAGTGGTCCGCGCGGAAGGCGTCAACATGAGCGCGGAACACAAGACGAAGGCGCTCGATGCCGCGCGCGCGTTGATCGACCAACAGCAACGACTCGCCGCCTGATCGACGGGAAGCGCGCGCTCACGCATACGCGCGGAACGCAAAAACCGGCGCGGGCTATACTCCCGCGCCATGCCTTCCCATCCCCACGCAGCGACGCTTGGCAACCAGTACCGCGGCGATCGGGTACTGCTTTCGTGGCTTGCGCGGAACCTGCCCAGGCCCGTTTTCG
>JAKQJM010000092.1 GCA_029561145.1 Pseudomonadota bacterium | reverse complement strand
GACATGGCCCTCCTCTCGCAGTTGGCTATGCAACTGCGGACATTCCCAGGCCGGATTTGCTTCGGCCAGCTCCATCAATCACTGCGTGTTGGCGTCATCATTCACTGCTCTTCCTCGCAGCTCGCGACATTGCGTTGTCCTCGGCTGTCCCAGTACACGGCACGCCCGCCGTTCGCAAAGCTGCTTGTCTTCGATCGCCCAGCGCACCGCATTCTACCGATGCCTGTTGATGCAACCGGGTCCGGCCCGGCAGCGATCTATTGATGGAGGTCAAGTCGGCTGTCCCTGAAGTGGTGTAAATACTTCGAGCAACGTCGCCATTGCTGGTCTCACCATGTCCGCTCAACTCACAGGGTTCGATACGCGTCCCCGAAGTCGCGTTGAAGCGGGCCAACTGCGCAGACTCGGCATCGACACCGGGCATGAGCATGTCGTCTATCTCAACAAGGACTCGCCGATTTGTCGCAGCGAAGGGTTCGGTGCACATTCACGCCTCGAGTTGCGCGTAGGAACGCGGCGGATGTTGGCGACTTTGAACATCGTGCAGAACGAATCGCTGGGCGTGGACGAGGTGGGGCTGTCCGAGTCGGCATGGCTTGCCTTGCTACCCGGCGCTGGCGAGCGCGTAGTGATTGCTCATGCTCCGAGCGTGGATTCACTGACGTCGGTTCGGGCGAAGATCTACGGCCAGCCGCTGGATGAGGGCGCATTGCATGGAATCGTCCGCGACATCGTCGAGAACCGTTATTCCGCCATCGAAATGGCCGCGTTCATCGCCGCCGCGAGCGGTGACCACCTGAGCCTTGAAGAAGTCATCTGGCTGACGAAGGCCATGGTGCAGACTGGCACGCAATTGCATTGGCCGCAGCCACTGGTGGTCGACAAACACTGCATCGGCGGGCTCGCCGGAAATCGCACGACACCGATTGTGGTGGCGATCGCAACAGAGCTGGGACTGATCTTGCCCAAGACCTCTTCACGTGCGATCACCTCGGCGGCGGGTACTGCCGACACCATGGCGATGCTGGCGCCCGTCGATCTGGATGAGACCCAGACACGCCATGTCGTGGAAGCCTGCGGAGGCTGCATAGTCTGGGGCGGCGCCATGAATCTGGCGCCCGCGGACGAAAGGCTGATCCGCATCGAGCGCGCACTGGATGTCGACAGTGTCGGGCAGTTGGTTGCGTCTGTGTTGTCGAAAAAAATAGCCGCAGGCTCCACCCACGTGGTGATTGATGTGCCGGTCGGACCGACCGCCAAAGTGCGCAGTCACGCGGAGGCAGGGGTTTTGGCCACGTTGCTGCGACGGGTGGCGAGCGCGTTCGGCTTGCAACTGCGCGTGCTGATCAGTGATGGCACCCAGCCAATAGGTCGGGGCGTCGGCCCTGCGCTGGAGGCACACGATGTGTTGGCGGTGTTGCGCAACGAACCCCATGCTCCCATCGACCTTCGGGAACGCGCATTGACTGTCGCCGCCGCAATCCTGGAACTGGGTGGTGCTGCGAATGCGGAGACCTCGTTGGCGATGGCGACGACCTGCCTGGAGACGGGCAGGGCGTGGCAGCGCTTCCAATCCATCTGCGTGGCGCAGGGCGGTATGCGCACGCCGGGGAAAGCGGCCTATCAGCAAGTCGTCCCGGCTGCGCAGCAAGGGCGCGTGACCGCGATCGACAACCGTCGCCTGTCCCGCGTCGCCAAGTTGGCTGGCGCGCCGGCCGCGCCACTGGCCGGTCTGACGCTTGACGCACATCTAGGTGAAACGGTGGCCGGTGGGCAGCCACTGTTCACGCTCCACGCGGAAAGTCCCGGGGAACTTGCATACGCCATGGAATACGTATCGCGGCATCCCTGCATCGTTTGTGTCGAGGCTTTCTCGTGAACACGCTTTACGCCATGCCCGACAACGAGACCTTTGCCGAATTGCTGGCGCTGCATACGGGCTATCGGCGCCAACAACTGGTGCTGCACCATTTCCCGGATGGCGAAACACGGGTGCAAATGGCAGCACCGGATCTGGATGGTGACGCCGTGATCGTCTGCACGCTGGATCGTCCGGATGCCAAGGTGCTCCCGTTGATGATGGCGGCAGCGACCGTGCGTGAACTCGGGGCGGCGCGCGTCGGCTTGGTCGCGCCTTACCTGGCCTATATGCGCCAAGACATGCGTTTCCACCCGGGTGAAGCGATTTCCGCCAGGATCTTCGGAGGTTGGCTCGGTCACACTTTCGATTGGCTGGTCACGGTGGAGCCGCATCTGCATCGCTACACGACGCTCGCCGAGATATATCCGCATCCCGCGCAGGTGGTGCACGTGGCAGCACAACTGGCTGGCTGGATCGGCGTCCATGTGACCCGACCGCTGATCATCGGACCGGATTCTGAAAGTGCGCAATGGGTGAGCGTCGTGGCCAAGCTGTTGGGCGCACCGAGCGTGGTGGCGCGCAAGGAACGCCATGGCGATCGCGACGTCTCGGTCTTCCTCCCCGAAATGGACCAGTGGCGCGACCACACTCCAGTCGTACTCGACGATATCGTCGCCAGCGGCGGGACCTTGTTGCAGACGCTGCGCTGCCTGCGCGGACGGACATCCCAGCCACCTGTCTGCGTGGCAGTGCACGGCCTGTTTGCGGAAGGAGTACTCGAAAAACTGCTGGTTGAAGGAGCCGCACTGATCGTCACCAGCAACAGCGTCATCACCGATACGTCGCAGATCGACATCAGCAAGCCGGTCGCCGAGGCGATGGTCAGTCTGTGCGCGGCGCAGCCGACCGAAACGGAAGGAGTGGTGCGGCAGAACATGCAGGGGTAAACGCGGCGCCCACGGAACGACCTTGTCCATCTGGCGAGGAACACCTCGCGTCGCGTGGTCTTCTTCGCGGCGTACTCCGCGTCGCCAAAGCTCATCGGGTCCATCGATTCGGGGCCATGCCGGGATGCCGCGATTTCGCCACGCTCGCGACGACGTGTTCAGACCCACCCTAGCTGGCGACCGGCTCGTAGTGGGCGAGATGCAGGCTTTCCGGGAGATGGATCCTCGCTGCGACCGGCAGATGATCGGAGACCAGGTGCGGCAGCGTGCGCAGGGCGTCGACCTGCAGGGTCGCCGACGCGAGGATATGATCGATCGCGCGGTTCGGCGCCCAGCTCGGGAACGTCGGCGGTGGCGCGGACGGCGGCTGCAGCGACGTGCGCGCGAACAGCGCACGCAATTCGGGGCTCTCGATCGGCGTGTTGAGGTCACCGATCAGCAAGGCGTTCGGGAAACCCTCGAGGAGTTCGGTGATGTATCCGAGCTGGTGCGCGCGCGCCTGTGTGCCGAGCGAGAGATGGGCGATCAGCACGACCAGCGAGTGCTTGCCGCTGCCGTAGCGCACCCAGAGCACGCCACGACCGCGAATTCGGCCGGGCAGGGGATAGTCGAGCACTTCGCTGGGTTTGAGACGCGACAGCAGGCCGTTGCTCGATGCCGCGACCTTGGCGACCTTGCGGTTCGGCTGATGCGTCCAGTATGGGAAGCCCGCGTTCTCGGCCAGGTATTCGGTCTGGTTGAGGAAGCCCGATCGCAGCGACCCGGAATCCGCTTCCTGCAGCGCGACGAGGTCGAAATCCGAAAGGATGCCGGCGAGCCCATCGAGGTTCGCGCGCTTGCCGGTCGGCAGTACGTGTTTCCAGCTATGCGTCACGTACTCGCGATAGCGCTTGACGCTGCCGCCCGCAAGGATGTTGCAGCTCAATACATCCAGATGGGCCGGAGATGCGCGGTCGGGATGCGGCTTGGTCATCGGCAAAGGGATCGGGTCCGGCTGAGCGGATCAGGATGTCATACGTCGTGCAGAAACGCGAAGGCCGCCTGCAGGCGGCCTTCGCTGAGCGAACGGTTGTTCGCGTTACTTGGCGGCTTTCTCGGCGTGGGCCTTCTTGACCAGCAGGTCGACGAGGGAAACCAGTTGCGGATAGCCGCCGGCCGACGCGCCGGTCAATCGATACTTGCCATCGATGATCAGGGTCGGTGTGCCATCCACGCCGTACTTCGGTACCAGGTCGCGTGAGCGTGCGAGCTTGCTTTCGACCTCGAACGAGGTCGCGGTCTGCTTGAACTTCGCGACATCGGCTCCCTGCTCGCCGTAGTACGCGGCGATGTCATCGAACGAGCGGAACTGGCGATGGTCGCGATGCACGGCATCGAAGATCGCCTGGTGGGTCTTGTCGAGCATGCCCAGCGACTGTGCCGTATAGAAGGCGCGCGCGTAGGCTTCCCAGGCTTCGTTGAAGATGGCAGGCATGTACTCGAACTTGGCATAGGCCGGCAACTTCGACTTGATCTCGTCGGCGTAGGGCTGGAAATGCGCGCAATGGATGCAGGCGTAACTGAACACCTCAAGCACTTCGATCTTGTCTCCGCTCGCCGTGGGCTGTCGCGGCTCGACAAGGAAATAGTTCTTGCCGACTTCGGCAGCCACGGGAGCAGCGGCTTCGGCGGCAACATCCTTCTTTTCCTGCGCGCAGGCGTTGAAGGTCAAGGCAAGCAGCGCGCCGACGAAGAACAGGGGCAGGCGTTTGAACATCAGGGGGTACTCCTCGGCAACGGGTTCGTCGTTCAGACAGCGGATCGGGCGATGAGTTGCCTCAGCCGCCGGATGATTCCTTGGCGATCAGGTAGTGCAGGAGCGGCTCGATCTTTTCATAACCGCCCGCAGTGGCGCCGGACAGCCGGTACTTGCCGTTGACGACGAACACGGGAGTGCTGTCGACGCCATAGGCCTTGATCAAGGCGTCATTGCGCTTGAGCCGGGCTTCGACCGCGAACGAACTCGAAGTCGCGGTGAAGTCCGCTGCCGATACGCCGTACTTCGAATAGAAGTCGGCCAGCGAGGCGAGCGTCGGCGAACGGCCGTCGAGCTTGTGATCGATGTAGATCGCGCGGAATACATCGGCGTGCGACTTGTCGAGGATGCCGAGTGCCTGCGCGGTATAGAAGCCACGCGCGTAGGTCTTCCAGGCTTCGAAACCGAACTGGGCCGGGATCTTCACGAATTCGGCGTTCGCCGGCAGGCGCTTGATGATGTCCTCGACCATCGGCGCGACTTCGTTGCAATGCGGGCAGGCATACGAGAACACCTCGACGACCTCGATCTTGTCGCCGGTCGTGGTTGCCTGCGCAGGCTCGATGACGAAATAGTTCTTGCCGGCTTCCCAGTTGTCCTCGGCGCGGGCCGGGCTGACCGAGAGCAAGCCAAGCCCGACAGTCAGTGCGATGAGCGACTTGATCATTCTTGAAACCTCGGCTGCGATGGGAATGGAAGATCGCGCAGTCTCGACGAGAGGCGCTGAACGCAGGCAGAAGTCATTGGGCCGCGCCGGTGCCTTCGTGCAGGCCCTGCGCGTAGGAGGCCAGCGCCGAGACGTCGGCGTCGCTGAGGCGTCGCGCGATATCGGGCATGATCCTGGCGTGGTCGTCGTCGCCCCATGTGGTGCCGCTGCGCCATTCGCCGAACTTCGCCGAGACATAGTCCGCCCATTGCCCCGAAATCTGCGGATACGCGGCGCCAGCCATGCCGCGGCCAGCCGGACCATGGCAGGCCATGCAGGCGGGCACGCCGAGCTTGGCGTCGCCGGCCCGGAACAGCAGTTCGGCACGCGCCACATAGGCTTCGTCGGTTTGCCCCGGCGAGGCCCGCTTGGTGGCGAAATAGGCGCCGATATCATGCATGTCCTGCTCGCTCAGGGTTGCGGCGAACGGCATCATGATCGGGTTGTTGCGCTTGCCGGCCTTGAACTGGCCGAGCTGGCGGGCGATGTAGGACTCGTTCTGACCGGCTAGTTTCGGATAGGTCGCGTCGGCGGAATTGCCGTCGGCGCCGTGGCAGGCGCCACAGGCAGCAACCTTGCTTTCCCCGGCCTTGGCGTCGCCGAGCAGGCTTGATCCGGATGTCTCGGCATGGGCCATTGCGGTGGCAAACAACAGGCCAAGGGCAAAAACGCGCGGAAAACTCATACACTGACTCCGGATAGACGGGGAAACCAGGCGCCGCCGGGGATATCGAGGCCGGGCCGAGGTGAAAACTCCTGAATTATCCGTGTCAGCCGAAGGCCGGTCAAACGCGCCGGACCCCGAATCGCACAACCACGGACTCCCATGCACATCCTGCATACGGCAAAATTCCTCAAGAGCGCCGGCAGCCTGCGCGACATGCCGCCCGACAGCGGCTGGGAAGTCGCCTTCGCCGGGCGTTCCAACGCAGGCAAATCGAGCGCGCTCAATGCATTGGCCGCACACAAGGGTCTCGCCCGGGTCAGCAAGACGCCGGGCCGCACGCAACTGCTCAATGTGTTCCAGATCGATGACGAACGGCGTCTGGTGGACCTTCCAGGGTACGGTTATGCGAAGGTCCCGATCGGCGTGCGCGATCAGTGGCGCGGCATGGTCGACGGATTCCTGCGTTCGCGCGAGGCGCTCAAGGGCCTGGTCCTGATCATGGACAGCCGTCATCCGCTCAAGGATTACGATCGCCAGATGCTCGATTATTCGGCGGCGATCGCCAAGCCCTGCCATGTCCTGCTGACCAAGGCGGACAAATTGTCGCGCAACGAGGCAACTCGAACTCTCAACGCGGTGCGCAAGGAACTCGGCGCCGATGGTTCGGCCGAAGTCGGCATCAGCGTGCAGCTGTTTTCGGCAACCGCGAAGACCGGCCTCGACGAGGCGCGCGTCGTCGTCGCGCGCTGGCTCGGCTTGCCGGTCGATCCCGCGCGCTGATCTCTTGCGCCGGACTGTAGCGGCCCCATATCGCCGTCCTGATAGCGAAGGATTCCTGCCATGTCCGGTCCCAGTGCGGTAACCAGTGATCCGATCACGCGCCGCGAACAACTGGTCGACTATATCGCCAGGGGCGAAAAGCCCGCAGCCGACTGGCGCATCGGCACCGAACACGAGAAGTTCGGCTTTCGCCTCGACGATCTGCGCCCGCTGAGCTGGGAAGGGCCGCAAGGCATCGGTGTCCTGCTCGAAGGCCTGACCCGTTTCGGCTGGGAGCGCGTGATCGAGAAGGACAAGCTGATCGCGCTGCTGCGCAACGGCGCGTCGGTCACCCTCGAGCCCGCCGGACAGCTTGAACTCTCGGGTGCTCCGCTCGAGACGATCCACCAGACCTGTGCCGAAGTCAGCAATCATCTGACCGAGGTGAAAGCCATCGCCGACGAGCTCGGGGTCGGATTCCTCGGCATGGGCTTCCAGCCGAAATGGCGACGCGAGGACATGCCGTGGATGCCGAAAGGCCGTTACGCGATCATGCGCCGCTACATGCCGACGGTCGGCGATCTCGGTCTCGACATGATGACGCGCACCTGTACCGTGCAGGTCAACCTCGATTTCAGCAGTGAAGCCGACATGGTGCGCAAGTTCCGTACCTCGCTGGCCCTGCAGCCGATCGCGACCGCGCTGTTCGCCGATTCGCCGTTCACCGACGGCAAGCCGAACGGTTACCTCAGCTACCGTTCGCATATCTGGACCGATACCGATCCCGGCCGCACCGGCATGCTCGACTTCGTCTTCGAGGACGGTTTCGGCTACGAGCGCTATGTCGACTACCTGCTCGATGTGCCGATGTATTTCAGTTATCGCGACGGGATCTACCACGATCTCGCCGGCCAGTCGTTCCGCAAGTTCATGCGTGGCGAACTCGCCGCACTGCCCGGTGCGACACCGACGATGACCGATTGGGCCGATCACATGACCACGGCCTTTCCGGAAGTGCGCATGAAGAAATTCCTCGAGATGCGCGGTGCCGATGGAGGTCCCTGGAATCGATTGTGCGCCCTGCCGGCGTTCTGGGTCGGGCTGCTCTACGACGATGCGGCACTCGACGCGGCCTGGGACCTGGTCAAGGATTTCACGCGCGAGGAACGCAATGCCTTGCGTGACGGCGTGCCGAAGCATGCTCTCAAACTGCCGTTCCGCAACGGGACCCTGCGCGACATCGCCGTCGAGGCGCTGAAGATTTCCGCGCAGGGCCTGCGCCGGCGTGCGCGGAAGAACTGGGAGGACGCCGACGAGAGCATCTTCCTGACCCCGCTGATCGAGATCGTCGAAGCCAACGAAACTCCAGCCGAACGCAAGCTGGCGCTTTTCAACGGCGCATGGAACGGCAGCGTCGATCCGGTGTTCCGCGAGTTCTTGTACTAGGGCGGTGTCCACCGGATAGCGCGAAGAAATCCATCCGGAATTGCCTGGTGTTGCCCGGGCGACGTCGCGCCAGGGCAAAACTGATCAAGTGGCGCGCATCATCCGCGCAATGCCTCGACGAGCGATTCGCGCAAGCCGGGCTTCGCGGCGAGCGGGTCGGTCGGGTTGCGCAAGGCGACGATGTCGTCGGCGCGCTGGCGCACACCCTCGAGCGCCTGCGGATGCGAGGCGATGTAGAAGGCGCCTTCCCTGATCGCCTTGAAGGTCATGTGGGCGACATCGACCGCGCTGAGCTTGCCGGAACTGACCGCCTTGTCGGTGATCGCCTGGGCCACGCGCTGCGAACGCGTCGAAGGCCCCGCATTGCTGACTCCGACAGGCCGGTTGCGCTGCGACTGGCTGATCCCGGTCGGCACGTAGAACGGGCACAGCACCGAGCAGTGGACCTGATCGGTGACCAGGCCGAGATCGTGGTACAGGGTTTCGCTCAACGAGACGACCGCGTGTTTCGAGACGTTGTAGACCCCGCTGACCGGTGGATTGACGAGCCCGGCCATCGAGGCGGTGTTGACGATGTGGGCCCGGTAGCCGGACGAGGCCCTGGCCGATTCGAGCATGCGCGGCACGAACGCGCGCATGCCGTGAATGACGCCCCAGAGGTTGACCCCGAGAGTCCATTGCCAGTCGGCCAGGCTGTTTTCCCAGATCAGTCCGGCCGTGCCGACGCCGGCGTTGTTGAAGAGCAGGTGGACCTCGCCGAATTCTGCGAAGGTCGCTGCGGCCCATGCATCGACCTCGGTGGCATCGGCAACATCGACTACGCGCGCAAGTACGCGTGTACCCCTTGCATTGAGTTCGTCCGAAACGGCCTGCAAGGCATCGGCCTGGACATCGGCGAGCACGAGCGACATGCCGAGCTCGGCGCCGAGCCGCGCAAACTCGCGGCCGAAACCCGAACCCGCGCCCGTGATGACGGCGACCTTTCCCTCGAAGTCGATCCTGCTCATACCGCCGATACGCCGCCATCGACCGCAAGGACCTGGCCAGTGATGTGCTTGCCTGCGTCGGAAGCGAACAGCAGGGTGGCGCCCTTGAGATCCTCGTCGTCGCCGAAGCGTTGCAGTGGCGCATGTGCCTTCAGCGTATCCGCGCCGATGCTTTCGATCAGCCCCTTCGACATCCGCGTCGGGAAGAATCCGGGTGCCAGCGCATTGACCGTGATGCCATAGGGTCCCCACTCGCCGGCCAGGGTGCGCGTGAAATTGATCAGGGCTGCCTTGCTCGTGTTGTAGGCGATCGTCTTCATCGCGCCGGGCGGGTTGCCGCGCAGGCCCGCGATCGAGGCGATATTGATGATGCGGCCGCGGCCACGCGGGATCATCGAGCGTTTGGCGATCTGTCGGGTCAGCAGGAACACGCCGCGGATATTGAGATTGAACACCTTGTCCCAGGCTTCGAGTGGATAGTCCTCGGCAGCCGCCCCCCAGCTGGCCCCGGCATTGTTGATCAGGATGTCGACGTGGCCGAGCTTGTCGAGTGCAGCGTCGACCAGGCTCGCGATCGAATCGTCCTTGCCCGTGTCGGCGGCCACCCAGTCCGCATCGATGCCGCGTGCCTTGAGATGTGCCTGGGCCTTTTCAAGCTCATCGGATTTGCGAGCCGAAATGACCACGCGTGCACCGTAGTCGCCCAGTGCTTCGGCCATCTGCAGGCCGAGTCCGCGCGAGCCGCCAGTGATCAGCGCAGTGCGCCCGTCGAGATCGAACAACCTTCTTGTTGCACTCATCGTCTGTTTCCCTGGTTCGAATGGGATCGCTGCCGCTATTCCGCCTGCAGCCCGCGTCGGTAGATCTCGAGATGCTCATCGGTCGTGCCCATGCGCAGCTCGAAGGCCAGCAGTCGCTTGAAGCAATGACTGACATCAAGCTCGTCGGTCATGCCCATGCCGCCGTGCAATTGCACAGCCTGCTGCCCGATGAAACGTGCCGCCTGGCCAATCAGCGCCTTGGCCCCCGAAATCGACGCGCGTCGTGCGCCCGCATCGGCGTCGCTGCATCGCTCGGTGGCCAGATACATCATCGAACGCGCTTGCTCGAACTGGATCAGCATGTCCGCCATGCGATGCTGCAGCGCCTGGAAACTGCCGATCGGCGTGCCGAATTGCTTGCGCGCGCGGCTGTATTCGATGGTTGCCTTGAGGATGCGATCGAGCACGCCAAAGGTTTCTGCGCAGAGTGCCGCGATGGCGCAGTCGATCACGCTGGCGAGCGCGTCGCCGACATCGGCACCAAGGCGCGCATCCGCATCGAGCCTGACCTTGTCGAAGTCGAGATCCGCGGCGCGCTGGCCATCGACCGTGCGCAACGCGTGCCGCGTGATGCCCGCGGCATCCGCGGCGACTGCGAACAGGCCGAGACTGCCATCATCGACGCGCGCCGAGACCAGATACAGATCGGCCATCGGTGCGTGGTAGACCACGCTCTTGCTTCCGCTCAGCGAGAAGCCCTGTGCATCGCGCGTTGCACGCGTGCCGAGGCGCGTGAAATCGATGCCGGCTCCGGCTTCGTCATGGGCAAGCACCGCGATGCGTTCGCCGCTGGCCAGCGCAGGCAGCCAGCGCGCGCACTGTGCGTCCGAGGCGATCTGCACGATGGCCCGTGTCGCCACGATCGCGCTCGACAGGAACGGTTCGAGCAGCAATCCGTGCCCGACCGCCTGCGCAACCAGCATCACCCCGACCGGACCGGCGGCGATGCCGCCGTCGGCCTCCGGGATATCGATCGCAAGCAGGCCGAGTTCACCCAGCTGTTTCCAGACTCCGCGCGACCAGCCTTCGTCGGATTCGAGCAGCTTGCGGCGCTGATCGAATCCGTATTCGCTGGCGAGGAAACGCTGCGTCGTGTCGAGCAGCATCTGTTGTTCGTCGTTGAATGAAAAATCCATGGCGGCTTTCCGTCAGAGCTGGAGGATCATCTGCGCGATGATGTTGCGCTGGATCTCGTTGGAACCGCCGAAGATCGTCAGCTTGCGTTGATTGAGATAGGTCTCGGTCGCCCGCGGGATCTCCTCGCCGGGATCATGGCCGGGCGACTCCGCGATCAGGCCACGCGCGCCGAGCGCCTCGACCTGCAGCTCGGTGATGCGCTGCATGATCTCGGTGCCGCGGATCTTGAGTATCGATGCCTCGGGGCCCGGCGCATGGTTCTGCGCTTCCGCGAAGATCACGCGCAAGGTGGTGATCTCCAGTGCCTTCAGTTCGAGCTCGACCTGGGCGATCCGGGTCGCGAAGACGGCATCCTCGATCAGCGGGCGCTCATTGCGTTCGAGGGTTCTCGCCATCTGCTTGAGGCGGCGCAGTTCGCGCTGGTTCGCACCGATGCCGGCGATATTGGTGCGTTCATGGCCAAGCAGGTATTTCGCGTAGGTCCAGCCGGCATTTTCGTCGCCGACGCGGTTGCCGACCGGCACGCGCACGTTGTCGAACCAGATCTCGTTGACTTCATGGGTGCCGTCGAGCAGTCGCGTCGGGCGCACGCTGATGCCGGGCGTCTTCATGTCGATCAGCAGGAACGAGATGCCACGCTGCGGCTTGCCGCTCGAATCGGTGCGCACGAGGCAGAAGATCCAGTCGGCAAACTGGCCCAGCGTGTTCCACACCTTCTGTCCGTTGACGACATAGTGATCGCCGTCGAGCTCAGCCCGCGTCTTCAGCGAAGCCAGGTCGGAGCCCGATCCGGGTTCGGAATAACCCTGGCACCACCAGTCGTCGGCGGCGAGGATGCGTGGCAGGAAGTGCTGTTGCTGCGCGGGACTGCCGAAGCGCATCAATACCGGCGCCACCATCTTGACGCCGAATGCGAGCTGCGGCGGTGCATCGGCCAGCGCGCACTCGGTATCGAAGATGAACTGCTGCGTCTTGCTCCAGCCCGTGCCCCCGAACTCGACCGGCCAGGCCGGCGCGCCCCAGCCGTGCGCGTTGAGGATTTTCTGCCAGCGCGGAATGTCCGTGTCGATCGTGCTGCCGTCACCGAGGTGAACGCGACGACGGATATCGTCTGGCAATTTGTCGCGCAGGAACGCGCGAACCTCGTCGCGGAACGCCTGCTCTTCTGCATCGAATGCGAGGTCCATTTGAACGCCCTGTTTCAGACTGGAGTGGATAAAGGGGTGTAGCGCGCGAGCACCTGCGCCACGCAGGCGGGTTTGTCGCCAGCTTCGACTTCGACGGTGACCATCCAGTGCGCCTGCTTGCCACCCTTGACGTCGTCGAGTTTCTCGAGCGCCACGTGGCCGCGGATGCGCTGCCCGGCGATCACCGGCGAAGGCAGGCGCACGCGATCGAGACCGTAGTTGACCGTCATCGCGAGTCCATCGATGCGCAGGCTGCTTTCGAACAGCATCGGAATCAGCGAGAGGATCAGGTAGCCGTGCGCGATCGGCGCCTTGTACGGTGATTCGCGCCGGCAGCGTTCGGCATCGAGGTGGATCCACTGGTGATCGTTGGTGACTTCGGCGAAGGCCTGGATGCGTGACTGGTCGATCCTCAGCCACTCGCTCACGGCGACCGGCATGCCGACCAGGCCCTTCAGTTCGTCGAGACCATCGATGACGCGGGTCACGCCCATGTCCCGGTTCCTCTTGTTTCGCCCACGTCGCCGCGGGGTATCCCGGCGCCCGGATCCGCAGCGAGCGCAATCAATCGGGCTGCAGGCATTTGCCGCAACGACGCTCGGGCAGGTCGAATCGACGGCCGATCGGGCAGGTGTGCCATCAGAACCATTCCTCGTGCATGTCGAGTGTCGTGCGATCGAGACTCGCGAGCAGATCGAGCTGCGCATCGACCTTCGGTAGTTCCCAGCGAAAGAAGTAACGCGCTGCGCTGCGCTTGCCGTCGTAGAAGTCTCCGTTCCTGCCGTGCGCCGCAATCGCCTGCTCGAGCCAGATCCACGCAATCGCGACATGGCCGAAAGCCTCGAGATAGACGCTCGCGTTGGCCAGCGTGTGCTCGGGGCTTTCCGCGCTCCAGAGGATCGCGGTGACTTGGGCAATCCGCCGCACGCGCTGCTCCAGCGCATCGGCGTATCCGTGCATCGACGCGTGCTCGCGCGACTTCGCGATCGTCGCACGCACGCGTTCGACATACAGCTTGAAAGCGCTGCCATCCTGCATGACCACCTTGCGACCGAGCAGGTCGAGCGCCTGGATACCATGGGTGCCTTCGTGGATCGGATTGAGCCGGTTGTCGCGATAGAACTGCTCGACCTTGTACTCGCGCGTGTAACCGTAACCGCCGTGCACCTGGATCGCGAGGTCATTGGCGGCGAGGCACCATTGCGAGGACCAGCTCTTGGCAATCGGAGTGAGCAGGTCGAGAAGCAGGGTCAGACCCGCGCGCTCGGCTGCATCGATAGCCACTTCAACCTCGTCGACGAGGCGCGCGCAATACAGATTGAAGGCGAGCCCGCCCTCGACATAGGCCTTCTGTGCGAGCAGCATGCGCCTGACGTCGGCGTGACCAATGATCCGGATCTGCGCCGTGTCCGGTTTCTTCCCCGCTGGCCCGGGCGGCCGCCCCTGCGGACGGTTGCGCGCATAGTCGAGCGCATGCAGGTAGCCGGTGTAGCCAAGCGCGACGGCGCCCATGCCAACGCCGATGCGCGCGGCATTCATCATGTGGAACATGCAGGCCAGGCCCTGGTGCAGATCGCCGACCCGATAACCGATCGCGCCGGCCTTGCCTTCCGGCGTGAAACGCGTGCCCTCGCCAAAATTGAGCAGGCAGTTGACCGTGCCGCGATAGCCCATCTTGTGGTTGATGCCGGCGAGTTGGACGTCGTTGCGTTCGCCGAGGCTTCCGTCCGCGTTGACCAGGAATTTCGGCACGAGCATCAGCGAAATGCCCTTGACGCCCGGAATCAGCTTGCCATCCTGATCGGGCACCTTGGCCAGCACGAGGTGGACGATGTTTTCCGCGAGCTCGTGATCGCCGCCCGAGATCCACATCTTGTTGCCGGCAATCCGGTAACGCGGTCCGAACGGCGAATCGCCATCGGGCTCCGCGCGTGTCGTCATGTCCGACAGCGATGAACCGGCCTGCGCTTCGGACAGGCACATCGTGCCGAAGTAGCGGCCTTCCAGTTCGGGCCTGGCGAAGGTTTCGATCTGCGCGTCGGTGCCGTGCGCGAGCAACAGCTTGGCGTTGCCCGCGGTCAGCAGGGGATAGGCGCTGGTGCCGATGTTCGCGGCTTGCAGCCAGGCCAGTGCGGCGAACTCGACGACCTGGGGCACCTGCATGCCGCCGAGTTCGTAGGCCAGCGAGGCGCCGATCAAACCGGTCGAGGCAAAGGCTTCGAGCGCCGATCCGACTTCGTCGATGATCGTGACCCGTTCGCCATCGAACTGTGGTTCGTTGCGATCGGATTTCTGGTAGTGCGGCGCGAACTTCCCGATGGCCAGACGCGCGGCCGTGTCGAGTACCGCATCGAAGGTTTCGCGGCTGTGGTCGGCAAAGCGCGTCGCTGCCGTCAACGCGGGCACATCGAGCCACTCGTAGAGCAGGAAGTCGACATCGCGGCGCGAGATCAGCAGGTCGGTCATGGGCTCAGACGACCTCGAACAAGCCGGCGGCACCCTGCCCGCCGCCGATACACATCGTCACCACGACATGCTTCGCGCCGCGACGCTTGCCTTCGATCAAGGCGTGACCGACCAGGCGCGCGCCACTGACGCCATACGGATGGCCGACCGCGATCGCGCCGCCATTGACGTTGATGCGATCGTGCAGAATGCCGAGCGTGTCCATGCAATGGAGCACCTGCACCGCGAAGGCCTCGTTGAGCTCCCACAGATCGATGTCGCCGATACCGAGACCGGCGCGCTTGAGCAGCTTCGGCACCGCGTAGACCGGGCCTACGCCCATCTCGTCGGGCTCGCAGCCGGCCACCGCGAATCCCTTGAAGATGCCGAGCGGCTTGATCCCGCGCTTCTGCGCGAGCTCGCCATCCATGACCACGGCGGCCGAGGCGCCATCGGAAAACTGGCTCGCGTTGCCGGCCGTGATGACACCACCCGGCAGCGCGCTGCGGATCTTCGAGACGCCTTCGTAGGTCGTGTCGGCGCGGATGCCTTCATCGGCTGCGATCGTCACTTCGCGCGTGCCGAGTCGCTTGCTCGTCGGATCGACGAATCCGGCGGTCACCGTCATCGGCACGATCTCGTCCGTGAATTTTCCTGCCGCAGCTGCGGCCGCCGCGCGGATCTGGCTTTCGGCGCCGTAGTGATCCTGGCGCTCGCGGTCGATCCGGTAGCGGCTGGCCACGGTCTCCGCGGTCTGCAGCATCGACCAGTAGATCCCGGGCGTGTGCTGCTTCAGCCAGCCTTCGGTGATCATGTGCAGGTTGGCGTGATTCTGCACACACGAGATGCTTTCGACGCCGCCGGCGACGAAGACCTCGGCTTCGCCGGCGATGACGCGTTGCGCGGCCATCGCGATCGTCTGCAGGCCCGAGGAACAGAAGCGATTGACCGTTGCCCCCGGCACGCTGACCGGAAGTCCGGCGCGCAGCGCGATCTGTCGCGCGATGTTGCTGCCAGTCGCGCCTTCCGGCCAGGCGCAGCCGATCAGGACATCCTCGATTTCGTCAACGGCGATGCCGGCGCGTTCGACGGCATGCCTGACCACATGAGCGCCGAGCGTCGCGCCATGGGTCATGTTGAAGGCACCCTTCCAGCTCTTGGCCAGCGCAGTGCGCGCGGTGGAGACGATGACGGCCTGTTTCACTATGGACCTCGATCCGGTTCGCTACTCATTTTCCCCGTCATCCCCGTGCAGGGACGAAGCGTGGCTCCTGGTCAGCCAGTGAACGACTTGCCCTGCCCGGCCAGCTCGACCAGCAGCGGTGCCGGTTCCCAGCTCGCGCCCTGATAGCCGCGCGCGAACCGGCGCATTGCTGCGAGCACGTTGTAGAGGCCGACCTGATCGACGTGGAACATCGGGCCGCCGCGCCAGAGCGGGAAGCCGTAACCGGTCAGGTAGACGATATCGATATCGGATGCCTTGGCTGCGATGCCCTCTTCGAGAATGCGCGCACCTTCATTGGCCAGCGCGAAGATCAGGCGCTGGACGATTTCCTCGTCGCTGATCCGGCGCGTGGCCAGGCCGAGATCGCGCGTGTTCGCTTCGAGGATCGCGGCCACTTCGTCGGAGGCGTAGGCAGTGCGGTCGCCGGGTCGGTAGTCGTACCAGCCCTTGCCGACCTTCTGGCCGAAGCGACCTGCTTCGCAGATCAGGTCGGCGGTTTTCGAATAGATCATCTCGGGCTTCTCGACATGGCGACGCTTGCGGATCGCCCAGCCGATATCGTTGCCGGCGAGGTCGCCCATGCGGAACGGACCCATCGCGAAGCCGAAATTCTCCATTGCCTTGTCGACTTGCTGCGGCGTCGCGCCTTCGTCGAGCAGGAATCCAGCCTGGCGGCCGTATTGCTCGATCATGCGGTTGCCGATGAAGCCGTCGCAGACGCCCGAGACGACCGCGGTCTTGCGGATCGTCCTGGCGATCGCCAGGACCGTGGCGAGCACATCCTTCGCGGTCTTCGCGCCACGCACGACCTCGAGCAGCTTCATGACATTGGCTGGACTGAAGAAGTGCATGCCGACCACGTCTTCGGCACGCCGGGTGAACGCGGCGATCCGGTCGAGATCGAGCGTCGAGGTATTGCTCGCGAGGATCGCGCCGGGTCGGGCAATCGCATCGAGTTGCCTGAACACCGATTCCTTGACGCCGAGTTCCTCGAACACCGCCTCGATGACGAGATCGGCCTCCTTGAGATCATCGAACGACAGCGACGGGGTCAACAGGCCCATGCGCTGCTCGACCTGTCCGGGCTTGAGCTTGCCTTTTCTCGCGCTGTTCTCGTAGTTGCCGCGGATCGTCGCGAGGCCGCGCTCGAGTGCATCCTGGCGGGTCTCGACGATCGTCACCGGAATGCCGGCATTGAGGAAGTTCATCGCGATGCCGCCGCCCATCGTGCCGGCGCCGACGATGCCGACCGTCTTGATTGCGCGGGGTTGCACGTCCTTGCCGACATCGGCGATCTTGCTCGCGGCGCGTTCTCCGAAGAACGCGTGACGCAGCGCTTTCGATTCGGTCGAGCTGACCAGGCTGATGAAGCCTGCGCGCTCGACCGCCATGCCTTCGTCGAACGGCTTCCGGAACGAAGCCTCGATCGCATCGAGGCACTTCATCGGTGCCGGGAATGCACCGGCGACCGCGGCAACGCCATTGCGTGCGAAGTCGAGGAAGGCTTCGGCGTTCGCATGCTCGACCTCGAGCTGGCGCAGCAGTGGCAATTTGTCCTTGTCGAGTGTTCCTGCGAAATCGACCGCGGCGGCGACGACATCGCCGTCGATGACCTGGTCGAGCAGGCGCGTGCCGGCTAGTTGTGCCGCCGGCACCGGTTCGCCCGAAACGATCATGTTGACCGCGGCTTCGAGCCCCACCGCGCGTGGCAACCGTTGCGTTCCGCCAGCGCCCGGCAGGATCCCGATCTTGACCTCGGGAAGGCCGAGCAAGGCGTCCCTGGCGGCAACGCGATAGTGTGCGGCCATCGCCACTTCGAGGCCGCCGCCAAGTGCCGTGCCATTGATCGCCATGACTACGGGCTTGCTGCTCGCCTCGATCGCGGCGATCACGTCATGCAGGTTCGGCGCCTGCTCGGCACGCGGCGTATTGAACTCGGTAATGTCAGCGCCACCCGAAAACATCGCACCGCCGCCGCTGATCACGATCGCCTTGACCGTCGTGTCTTCGATCGACGCGTTGATCGCATCGACCAGGCCACGGCGTACGGCGAGACCGAAGCCGTTGACCGGCGGGTGATCGAAGGTCACGACGGCGACGCCATCCTCGAAATTCGTGTGTACGGGCATGATTCGGCTTCCGTGTTTTTTCAGGCCGGCTCGGCGTCACGCGCCGGGAAATTCGATGACGGCAGCGCGCCGCGGCATCCTGATCGCGCACGATCGATTGTCGCCTCGCATGGATTGCTGGCGCGGACGGCGATGCTCATGCCCGTGCTCCCGCCTTTCGCGCGAACTGCCAGCCGAGTTCGGCCAATGGCGCGGCCATCGCGCCGGTTTCGGCCGCTTGCGCATTGCTTGCGGTGCCCTCGTCGACGCGTTTGGCAATGCCCTGGCAAATCGCGGCGAGGCGGAACAGGTTGTAGGCGAGGTAGTAGTTCCAGTCGCCGGACACCCGGCGTCCGCTGCGGCGCTCGTAGTCGGCGATGTAGGACGCCTCGCTTGGTATGCCGAGTGCTTCGACATCGACGTCGCCGAGTCCGCGCATTGCGCCACGCGGGATGTGTCGACTCATCATGTGGTAGGCGAAGTCTGCCTGCGGGTTGCCGAGTGTCGACAGTTCCCAGTCGATCACGGCGAGGATGCGCGGCTCGGTCGGATGGAAGATCAGGTTGTCGAGACGACAGTCGCCATGCACGATCGCGACCGCAGTATCGTCAGCAGGGAGGTGCGCCGGCAGCCATTCGAGCAGGCGATCCATGGCTGCGATCGGAATCGTGCGGCTCGCCTCGAACTGCTTGGACCAGCGCCGGATCTGTCGCGCCATGTAGTCGCCATGCTTGCCGAAATCGCCGAGTCCGATCGCCTCGGGATCAACCCTGTGCAGCGCGCTGATCACGCGATTGAATTCGTCATAGAGCGCGCCGCGTTCGCTTCGGCTCGAATCAGGCAGGGCCTGATCCCAGAACACACGGCCTTCGACATGCTGCATGACGTAGAACGCGCGGCCGATCACCGACTCGTCCTCGCACAGGCAGTGCATGTGCGCGACCGGCACCTCGCTGCCGGCCAGGGCCGCCTGCACGCGGTATTCGCGCTCGATCGCATGTGCCGACGGCAGCAGTTCGGCAACCGGTGCCGGCTTGGCGCGCAGCACGTAGCGATGCGTCGATGATTCGAGCAGGAAGGTCGGGTTCGACTGACCGCCCTTGAAGCGGACGAGCTGCAGATTTCCCTGCACGCCGTCGATGCGCTCGCGCAGGTAGGCCTGCAATGGCTCGATCGCAAATGGCAGGTCGCGACGGATTTCGCTTTCGCTCATGCGAGCGTCCGTACCGGTGAGTCGCCGATCAGCGTCGGTGGAATGCCCGCCGTGCCGGCGTGGCCTGCGCGGTCGACTTCGCCAGCGCGATCGTGGCTGTCCATCGCGCCCCCGATACGCGAGACGTGCGGGGCGGCAAGCACGTCACAGCAGCGATGCGCATGCGTTGTCTCGATCGCAGCGTTGGTCCTGGCCGGATCGCGCTGTTCGGGATTTCTCGGGTCGTGGTGATTCGGCATGGCTTCGGGACGCCGGGAGTGACAATCAAGTTTCGTATAGAGAAACTAAGTTTCTTGCAGGTTCCAAACTCTAGCTTGGCGATCAGGGCGGCACAAGCGCTGCCACGCGTATAAACTCTGCTGCAGAGCAGCATGACTGGCGGCACGCGGCCGGCTTGCGCCAACGCTGGCGCACGCCTAGTATCGCGATTACTTCGAAACTCAGTTCCGTGATACGGAACTCATGATCATTCTTTCCAGGAAGCGGAATGGATTTTTCCTATTCACCCACGGTCGAGCGGATGCGCGAGCAACTGCAGGTTTTTTTCGATCGGTACATCACGCCGAACGAAAGCCGCGTCGAGGACGAGATCGCGCGAAACCGGCGGGAGGGAAATCCGTGGGTACCGATCCGCCTGTTCGAGGACCTGAAGAAGGAAGCGCGCGCGCAGGGATTGTGGAACCTGTTCCTGCCGCGCTCGGAGCGTGCTCCCGAGGGGCTGTCGAATCTCGAATATGCGCCGCTCTGCGAAATCATGGGCCGCACCCTGTGGGCGCCCGAGATCTTCAACTGTTCGGCCCCCGATACCGGCAACATGGAAGTGCTCGAACGCTACGGCAGCGAGGCGCAGAAGGAGCAGTGGCTGGAACCGCTGCTCGCCGGCACGATCCGCTCGGCTTTCCTGATGACCGAGCCGGCGGTGGCCTCGTCCGACGCGACGAACATCGAATGCTCGATCCGCCGAGAAGGCGACGAGTATGTGATCAATGGACTCAAATGGTTTTCATCGGGTGCCGGCGACCCGCGCTGCAGGGTCTACATCGTCATGGGCAAGACCGACCCGGGCGAGTCGCGGCATCGCCAGCAATCGATGGTGCTGGTTCCGGCAGATGCGCCCGGGATCGAGATGGTCCGGCCCATCACCGTGTTCGGCTACGACGAGGCGCCGCACGGACACATGGAGATTCGCCTGCGCGATGTGCGCGTACCGGCATCGAACATCCTGCTCGGCGAAGGTCGTGGCTTTGAAATCGCGCAGGGGCGTCTGGGTCCCGGACGCATCCATCATTGCATGCGCACGATCGGTGTCGCCGAACGCGCGCTGGAAGCCTTGTGCAAGCGGGTCGACTCACGCGTCGCGTTCGGGCGCAGGATCAGCGAGTTCTCGATCTGGCACGAACGCATCGCGGATGCGCGGTGCATGATCGAGCAGGCGCGCCTGCTCACGCTCAAGGCCGCCGACATGATGGACAAGGTCGGCAACAAGGCTGCTCGCAGCGAGATCGCGATGATCAAGGTCGTTGCACCGAACATGGCCCTGCAGATCATCGACTGGGCGATCCAGGCGCATGGGGGCGCCGGCGTCAGCGGCGACTTCTTCCTTGCCCACGCCTATGCGGCGGTACGTACGCTGCGCCTCGCGGATGGGCCCGACGAAGTTCATCGCGACACGATTGCGCGCCTCGAACTGGCCAGGCATGCCACGTTGTCCGATCGGCCCGGCTAGGCGGAGAGACCGATCATGGGCAGTCCAAGACGCGCCGCCGGAAGTTACGGCCACTCGATCAACGAAGATCATCCGCAGTATGTGACGTCGGTGGCGCGTGCATTCTCGATCCTGCGCTGCTTCGAGCGCGGCGAACAGTTTCTCGGCAACCAGGACATCGTGCGACGTACCGGTTTGCCGAAGCCGACCGTGTCGCGCATGACTTTCACGCTGTCGGCGCTCGGCTATCTCGAGTATTCGCCGCAACTGGAAAAGTATTCGCTGGGGCCGGCGATCCTCTCGCTCAGCCACGCGTTCATGAAGACCCACGACGTGGTCACGATCGCGCGCCCGTTGATGCGCGAACTGGCCGAGTACACCGAGGCGGCCGTCATGCTCGGCGCGGCTGATGGCATGCGCATGGTGGTCCTCGAAGTCTGCCAGGGCGATTCGACGTTCCATCTCAAGCTCGATCCCGGCGCGCGCGTGCCGCATGGCTCGACCGCGCTCGGCCGTGCCGACCTTGCAGCGCGGCCACCCGATGTATTCGAACACCACCTCGCCATACTCGAACAGGAGTGCGCGCCCGAGCTGTGGCCGAAGATCCGCGCCGGCATCGTGCGTGCGCGCCAGGACTACGAGAACTATGGCTTCTGCTTCTCGCTCGGCGACTGGAATCCCGATGTGTTCGCAGTCGGCGTGCCGATGGTGTCGGCCGACCGCAGCCGCATCCTCGCGTTCAACTGCAGCGGCCGCCTGTCGGTGATGACGCGCGAGAAGCTCGTCCACGAGTTCGCTCCCAAGCTGGTCGCCTTGCGCAATACCGTATTCGAACGGACCGAGGGTCGGTTCTGATGCGCGTGCCCTCATCCATCGCGCGTCGATCCGGCATCCGTCCGCCTCCCGGACACGTGCATTGCGTCGCAGGTAATCCATGAGAGCCATCATCTGCAACAACTGGGGATCGCCCGCCACGCTGGAGTTGCGCGAAGTGCCGTCGCCGCAACCGGGCCCAAAGCAGGTGCTGCTGCGCGTACGCGCCGCTGCGGTGAATTTCCCCGATGCGCTGATCGTGGCCGGCAAATACCAGTTCCGCCCCGAGTTCCCGTTCTCGCCGGGCGGTGAAATGTCCGGTGACATCATTGCGATCGGCAGCGAGGTCAATCATCTTGCGGTAGGTCAAAGCGTGGTCGGACTGGCCAGCCACGGCGCCTATGCACAGGAGTCCCTGGTCGACGCCAGTCATGTCGTGCCATTGCCGGCCGGCATCAGCGACGCCGAGCTCGAACGGGCAGGGAGTTTCCTGCTGACCTACGGCACCTCGCTGCACGCCCTCAAGGATCGCGCCGAAGCCCGCGCGGGCGAGACCTTGCTCGTGCTCGGTGCCGGCGGTGGTGTCGGCCTGGCCGCGGTCGAGATCGGCAAGCGCATCGGGCTGCGTGTGATTGCCGCCGCATCGAGCGCGGAAAAGCGCGATGCCGCGATCGCACACGGTGCCGATGAAGTCATCGACTACACGCGCGAGGACCTGCGTGAACGGATCAAGACACTGACCGCCGGCAAGGGCGTCGATATCGTCTACGACCCGGTTGGCGGTGATTTCGCCGAACCGGCACTGCGCAGCCTCGGCTGGCGCGGACGCTACCTTGTCGTCGGCTTCGCCGCCGGTGATATTCCGAAGATCCCGATCAACCTGTTGCTGCTCAAGGGCAGCGCGCTGGTCGGCGTGTTCTGGGGCGAATTCGTGCGTCGCGAACCGAAGCTCAACGCCGGCAACATCGCGCAACTGTTTGCATGGCTCGGCGAAGGCAAGATCAACCCTTTGATCTCGAAGCGCTATCCCCTGTCGCAGGCGCCTGCCGCACTCGACGCGCTGCTTGCCCGCGAAGTGGTCGGCAAGCTCGTGATCCTGCCGCAACAGATCGACTGAACCTTCGCGCACGCTGCGCCATCCTCCAACGCACCGGCAGGGCATCACCAGGAATGAAGTTTCGATCACGTCGCACGCGTGCGGGCAATCCGCTCCGTGGTCGTGTTCGGTGGCCGGGTTCTATCGCCGAGTTGAGCCGCCGCCAGCGGCAGCGTTGGATGGATGCGACGACCTTTCTGCGTCCGGCTTGGACACGTGGTTAGACCTGGCGAGGACGCGTCGCTATGGCAACGCCAGCGCAGACAGCCCACGCAAGCATTGGAACGCCAAGGGTGACCGGAATGAGCCAGTCCTTGTTGACCACGTACGGTACCCGAGAAGCAAGTAACTGAAACGCAACTACGGGCACGAAGAAGCCGAGGGCTGCCAATGTGCGGACTCGCCAGGACCGCCACAACGGCAAGCAACAAAGGAACGCCAGGCAGACAGTAATCTCCGCTCCAACGAGGAACAGTGCGCTCATGTCGCCACTCGCCAACGCGGTACCACTCCACGGAACGAGGACCAAGAGACGAAGTGCGTGTCTGCCCGAATGTGGCGGCATGGCGTGCCAGATCTATCGTGCGGTGATCGCGCGATTGCGACCGCCGTGTTTCGCGCGATAGAGGGCACGGTCGGCGAGCTCGAGCCAGCCGCGCAGATCCTGATCCGGGCCCGACGGCTCGGCGAGGCCGATGCTGATCGTGCATCGCAGGTCGGCCGCGCTCGGAAACTCGAGGTCGGCGACCGCGGCGCGGATTCGTTCCGCCAGTGTCTCCGCTGCGGTCAGCGCCAGCGGCAGGACGACGGCAAATTCGTCGCCACCCCAGCGTCCCGCCTGACTGCCGGTTGGCAGGCAGCGTCGCACACGGTCGGCAAGCGCACGCAGCACGTCATCGCCGACGGCATGACCGAAACGGTCGTTGATCTCCTTGAACTCGTCGATGTCGAGAATCATCAGGACCGGGCCACCTGCCGGATCGCTGCGCCGAAGCAGGGTTTCGGCCTGCGCCTCCCAGTGGCGGCGACCGAGCAGCCCGGTCATCGCGTCGATCCGGTTCAGTGCTTCGAGTTCACCGTTCTGCGCCTGCACGCGACGAACGAGGCGGTAGCTTGTCGCGCTTACCGCGAGCGTATGGATGATCATGATCGGGAGGCAGGCCGCGATCACGAACATGCTGGTTTCCGGATGGAATGCGAATCCGTTCAGCCACGCCGCAGCGAACAGGGCCAGCGCCATTCCCGGCAGCGAATACAACCAGAGATTGCGCACGCCGGTATTGATCTTGTCCGCAGTCACGACGCTCAGCAGGACGGCGGAGGGCAACA
>JAKQJM010000088.1 GCA_029561145.1 Pseudomonadota bacterium | reverse complement strand
CCACCGTTCTGCTCGCCCGCGTCGCACTGTTTCGCGACCGCCTGGGCGGTGTCGAGGGCACGCCACCGTCGTTGAAGGTCACGGCAACGCCCGACACTGCACAGGACCAAAGCGAATAGCGGGAATTGCATCCAGCACCCTATGGGCGTGCATCGACCCGCATCGACTGCGACTGGCGAAAATAGGCCGGGCAGGGCACAGTCATGCTTGCCTGCCAGGCTGCCGTGGCAGGCAAGCACGCGTGACCCGCGCATTGCCGGTTACGCGAAGCCTGTCCGCGCGCGGATCTTTGTTGCGCTGCCTTGACGCGACTCTGCATGGATGCAGGAGGTACGCCCCCATGGAGGCAGGCGGTAGAACCGCGTCGGGGCCAAGCGGTCGAGAACAGCGCACGGAGCATTTGCCGAGACAGGTGTGGTGGCGCTTGTGCCACTTTGCGTACACAGGTCAATCCCCCTCAAGTGACTCCAGCTTTTCCTGGAAACTCGCGTTGCTGCCATTTTCGCTTGAACGCCAACGGCGGCAGATGACCGATGGCGCTGAGTGTGCGTTGCTCGTTGTAAACGGCCAGCCATTCCTCCGTGACCGTTCGAGCGGCGTCCAAGGTGCAGAACTGATGGGCGTCGAGCACTTCCAGCCGGTAGGTTCCATTGAATCGCTCGATGTAGGCGTTTTGCGCCGGGCACCCTGGCTGGATGAAATCCCAGCGGATGTTCTTTGCCCTGGCCCACGCCTGCACCGTCTCGCTTCGGAACTCCGGGCCGTTGTCGCTGCGGATCGCTTCGGGCGTTGCGTGCCAATCGCAGAGCTGATCCAGCACCTGAACCACCCGGCTCGCCGTCAGGCTGATATCGATCTCGATCCTCAGTGCGTCGCGCGCGTAATCGTCGATCACGTTGAATGTCCGGTAGGACCGGCCGTCCGCCAGATTGTCACCCATGAAGTCCAACGCGGGCTTACCCCTTGCCCGTTCCGATGCAACTGATCCAAATCAACGCGGAGCCGGATCCGGAGCCTGCTCCGATGCGGCTGCATCCGGATTCGCCGAACTTGTTGCCGATTTGGCCAGGCGCAGCGCATTGGCGACCACGGAGACCGAGCTCAAGCTCATCGCAAGCGCCGCGACCATCGGGCTCAGCAGGATCCCGAACGCGGGGTAGAGCACCCCGGCCGCAACCGGAACCCCGAGCGCGTTGTAGACGAATGCGAACGTAAGATTCTGCTTCATGTTGGCCACCGTGGCCTGGGAGATCTTGCGCGCGCGCAGGATGCCGTGCAGGTCACCCTTGACCAGGGTGATCTGGGCACTCGACATGGCGACGTCGGTGCCCGTGCCCATGGCGATGCCGACATCGGACGCGGCCAGCGCTGGCGCGTCGTTGATGCCGTCGCCCGCCATCGCCACGCGCCGGCCTTCGCGCTTGAGGCGCTGCACCAGCTCGGCCTTGTCCTCGGGGCGGACCTCGCCATGCACTTCGTCCAGGCCCAGTTCCGCGGCCACGGCCTTTGCGGTGGTGAGCCCGTCGCCGGTGGCCATGATGATGCGCAGCCCGGCGGCGTGCAGCTCATTGATGGCGGCTGCGGCCGAGGCCTTGATCGGGTCGGCGACCGCGATCAGGCCGGCCAGGTGCCCGTCCACGGCGAGGAACATGGCGCTCGCACCCTCGCGGCGCAGGCGCTCGGCCACGTCGACATGCGCGCCGGGATTGGCACCGAGATCCTCCATGAATGCGGTGTTGCCCAGCGCCAGCGCGTGACCCGCTACGGTTCCGCGCACACCCAGGCCGGTCACCGAGTCGAAGTCGTCCACGCGATCGAATTCGAAGTTGCGGCGGCGAGCCTCGGCGACGATGGCGTCGGCCAGTGGATGTTCGCTGCCCTGGTCCAGGCTGGCGGCCAGATGCAGGACATGGTCGGCGTCGAAGCCCTGGAAGGCCACGACTTCCTTGAAGGCCGGGCGTCCTTCGGTGAGCGTGCCGGTCTTGTCGACGATCAGGGTGTCGATGCGGCGCATGTGCTCGATGGCCTCGGCATCGCGGAACAGCACGCCCACCTGGGCCGCCTTGCCAGTGGCGACCATGATCGACATCGGGGTGGCCAGGCCCAGCGCGCAGGGGCAGGCGATGATCAGCACCGAAACCGCGTTCAGAATGGCGTAGGTCCAGGCAGGGTCCGGGCCGAACAAACCCCAGATGGAGAAGGTCGCCACCGCGATCGCCAGCACCGCGAGCACGAACCAGTAGGCGACGGTGTCGGCCATCCGCTGCATCGGCGCGCGGGAACGCTGCGCCTGCGCGACCAGTTGCACGATCTGCGCGAGCACGGTGTCGGAACCTACCTTGGCGGCGCGGATCACCAGCGCGCCGGTGCCGTTCTGGGTCGCGCCGATGACCGCGTCGCCGGCGGACTTCTCGACCGGGATCGGCTCGCCGGTGAGCATCGACTCGTCGACGCTGGAGCGGCCTTCCACCACTTCGCCATCCACCGGCACCTTCTCGCCGGGGCGCACGCGCAGGTGGTCGCCCACATGCACGTGGGTCAGCGGGATGTCTTCCTCGGTGCCGTCGGCATTGACCCGCCGGGCTTCCTTCGGCGCCAGTCCAAGCAAGCCCTTGATCGCCGCCGATGTTTTCGAGCGCGCCCGCAACTCCAGCATCTGGCCGAGCAGCGTCAGCGACACAATCACTGCCGCCGCCTCGTAGTACACGCCGATGCGCCCGTGCTCGATAAACGAGGTGGGGAACAACCCGGGCGCCAGGGTGGCCACCAGGCTGTAGGCGAAGGCGGCCACCACGCCAATGCCGATGAGGGTGAACATGTTCGGGCTGCGGTTGCGGATCGACTGCACGCAGCGCTCGAAGAACGGCCAGCCGGCCCACAGCACGACCGGCGTGGCCAGCACCAGCTCGACCCAGGTCTGCACGTCGATCGACAGCGGCAGGATCTCGACGCCGCCCAGTTCGAGCCTGGGCAGATGCCGGCCAAACATGGCCAGCACGAGGGTCACCACGGTCAGCGGCAGCGTCCACCAGAAGCGGCGTGAGAAATCGCGCAGTTCCGGATTGTCATCGTCCTCAAGGCTCGGCATCTCCGGCTCCAGCGCCATGCCGCAGAAGGGACAATTGCCGGGACCCGGCTGCCGGACTTCCGGGTGCATCGGGCAGGTATAGATGGCACCGGGTTGGGCCGCCTCGGGCTCTTGCCGGGGCGACAGGTAGCGCTCGGGATCCTCGACGAACTTCGCGCGGCATCGCGCCGCGCAAAAGTGGAAGGGGACGCCAGCGTGCTCCCCATGATGCGGCGTGGTGGCGGGATCGACCTGCATGCCGCAGACCGGATCGGTTACCCGTCCGTCCGCAGCCTCGCCAGGCATTGCGCCTGCGGAATGATGATGGTCATGGGACGGTGAGTTCATGCCGATACTCGCTTTGGTAGGAATGGACTGCCAGGGCAGTGTGCCATGGCGGGTTGAACAGCTAATGGGGACTGAGCGTCGCACGCACCGCCTGCGCAGGGTCTCCGCGGGTCAGCGCTTGTCCCAGGCGCGGCACCCGCGTGCAACGGTGCAGTGCTCCCAGTCCCAGTCCCAGCATTCCACCGAACAAGGCCAACTTGAACAGCAGCAGCTTTCCGTAGGTGCTCGGGAACAATGCAGACAATGACCAACCGGTGAGATCCCCGTAGTGCGCGATCCCGGAAACGACAAGCGCACCGACAAAAACCATTCCCAGGGCGGAGAATGCGTGCAGAAGATCATGGGTCGATTGCAAGCGCGCGTTCCCGCTTGTTCCCTCGCGACGCAGCAACATCACGCAGACTCAAGGCCCTGCAACGGCTCCCAAGAACGACCCTCAATGCTCCACGAAAGCGCATAAGAATGCGGCCTGGAGGCCACTGGCGCGGTCTCAGATACCCTCTGAAAAGCAAGCCCAGATAGAGAACACGCGTTAGACTTGTTCTTTAATAGAGCAAGCCCCGGTGGCGCGGACGCGCTGCGCGCGCCCGCGCCCACCTGAAAAGGCTTTGGTTCTGCGGGGTCAAGAGCGACAGCAAAAGCGCCACCGTCCACGACCGGATAGACCGCGTGACGATCATCGCCGGCTGACAGCCGGGGTGCGGCTTCACGGAACTGCCGCTGCCACGATCGGGCCCGCAAGCACGTCAGCGCCCACCACGTGAACTGAGAGGCCTGAAAGGGCACGCCTGCCGGAGTCACCAAGGCATCACCGACGATCCGCCAGCCGGTCCAGACCGGCGACAGCTCGCCCAGGTCGCCGCCGCGCAGCAGCCGCAGGAGGCGCACCGCAGACCACGGCACCCGATTTCGACCGGTATCCCAATGCCGCACCGTGCGCAGGCAAACGCCCAGCGCATCGGCCACGGCTTGCTGACTCAAGAAAAGGCTCCGTCGCAGCTCGCGGAAACCGTCCGGGGAGACGTGCCAGAGGCGCCGCCGCGGCTTCTTTCGCACCGGTCGTTCCGATGCACAATGCATATTATGTCAAATTGATGAATACAAGACCGGGCCCTAGAGACGTTTGCTTCCCAGGCACCTGACAGGAATACCGTTCTGCGAAACCTGTTCATAGGTCGGCACCCCCTCCCGCTCTGCGACCCTGACCACGGTCCCGCCCATGCAACGCTCATTTCGAGCAAGCACCCGGGATGCTTCCACGATGGCCTGCCGACGCTGCGCCCGGGCCTCCGCTTCAATCCTTTCGTGGCCAAGCCTGGCCGCCTGAAGCGACGCCTTGTCCATTTCAACCTGAACCCGTTGTTGGTAATCCTCGAGAGCCCTCCTCATGCGCCATTCCTTGATCTCGGGAACAACGACAAACGCGAAAAGGACAGCACTGGCCAAGCCCGTGATGGCACCTGCAATTTTCGACTCCGGACTTGCCATTGCCTGATATCTCGTGACCGACCTCCATCATAACGAGCATCACGCGGCACAAAAAGCTGCATAGGATCAAATTACCAATCCGTCGGCTTGTAGTCCTTGAGGAACTGGCCCCAGACGTGTTCGCCCGAGTTGATGCCGTGGATGATCGGATCGACGATGCGGGCGGCGCCGTCGACGATGTCGAGTGGCGGATGGAAACGCTCCTCGACCACCTTGCGTGCGGCGATCTCGACGGGATCCTCGTCGGTCACCCAACCCGTGTCGACGCTGTTCATGTGGATGCCGTCGTTGCGGTAATCGGTCGCCGAGGTGCGCGTCATCATGTTGAGCGCGGCCTTGGCCATGTTCGTGTGCGGGTGCCTGGTGGTCTTGAAGTTGCGGTAGAACTGTCCTTCGACGGCCGAGACGTTGACGATATGCTTGTCGCGCTCGGGTGTGCGCAGCATCAGCGGCTTGAGCCGCGCATTGATGATGAATGGCGCGATCGCATTGACCAGTTGCACTTCAAGCAATTCGACGGACGGCACTTCCGCCATGAGCAGGCGCCAGGAATTGCGTCCGCGCAGATCCACCTGCTGCAGGTCCTGATCGAGCCTGCCCTGCGGAAACAGATGCTGCTGGGCGAGCAGTTCATCGGGCAGCAGCTTCAACTGCGAAAGCTCGGCGGAGCGGGTCAGACCTGGCAGCGTGCCGGCCGCCTGCCCCGTCGCGAGCTGGTTCGGGGCCGTGCCGCCATCGAGCATGTCGGCGCTGCGCAGTCCTTCGTACCGGCCGACCAGCTTGCGCACGTTCCCGGGCAGGTCATCGAGCGCGGCCGATTCACCCTGCATCATGTGCGCATAGAACCCGGGTGGGCGGCGCACGGTCTGGCAGGCATTGTTGATGATGAAGTCCAGTCGCGACCGCGTCTTCAACAACTCGTTGCAGAATGCCTCGACGCTGGGCGTATGGCGCAGGTCAAGGCCGAAGATCTCGAGACGATGGCCCCATTCGGCGAAATCGGGTTCCTGCGCATAGCGGGCCGCGGAATCCCGCGGGAACCGCGTGGTCACGATCAATCCGGCGCCGGCGCGCAGCAGTTTCAATCCTGCCTGGTAGCCGATCTTCACGCGGCCACCGGTCAGCAAGGCGACGCGTCCGCGCAAATCCGCGAGCTCGGTGCGCTTGGCAAAATTGAAGGCAGCGCAGGTCGGGCACAGTTGATCGTAGAAATGATGGATCAGCGTGTACTTCTGCTTGCACACATAACAATGCTGCAGTTCGGCCGATTCGCGTCGGGCGACGTTTTCATCATCGGTATTGCGCGTTTGTCGATTTTCGGGTGGAAAGACATTCGGCGTCGTGAACACCGGCCTGGCGCGAAGCTGGCGGATACCGGTCGCGTCGAGCAAGGCGTCGTCCTTGCTGATCTTCGTGCTGATGCGCTCGCGTTCTGCCGCCTTCATGCGCTGGCGTCGCGAAACCGGATCCGGGTGATAGACGCGCGCAACCGCCTGGTGCAGACGCTTGCGATCATCGTCGGGCAAGCGATCGAGCAGACTCCAGTTTTCGGCGACTTCCAGCAGCGTCGAGGTTGCAGCGATCAGGCGTTCGACCAGATCGGATGATGCGTCGTCGGAATCAGGAGGATTCGGGATTTCGGTGGTCACGGACAGGATTTCAGGTGCGGTCAGCCGCGCATGATCGCATGCAATCCGCAATCCGGCATTTTCATCGCTAGTCGCCGCGACCGCCCCATTCAACGCCTGAACCGGGAAATCCGGATGCTTGGCTAAGCCTCTGGCGCAGGTTCTGCGAGGCGTCCGAGCAAAGGCCGGTAATAAGCCAGCTCGGCAATCGAATCATGCACGTCGCTGAGTGCGGTGTGTGCGGCTTCCTTGGTGAATCCCTTGCCGACATCGGGCGCCCAGCGTCGCACGAGCTCCTTGATCGTCGAGACATCGAGATTGCGGTAGTGGAAGAATCTTTCCAGGCGCGGCATCAGGCGGTGCAAGAAACGTCGATCCTGGCAGATCGAGTTCCCACACATCGGCGACTTGCCGGCCGGCACCCACAGCAGGAGGAATTCCACGGTGCGGATTTCCGCCAGCGCCATGTCGATGTGGGAATCCAGCACGCGCTGCCATAGGCCGGACTTGTGATGCTGGTTGCGGTTCCAGTCGTCCATCGCGAGCAGCCGCTGCTCGTCGTGGCGGATCGCGAACTCGGGACCTTCGGCAAGCAGGTTGAGATTCTTGTCGGTCACCACCGTCGCGATTTCGAGAATCGAATCGTTGCCGGTATCGAGCCCGGTCATTTCCAGGTCGATCCAGATCAGGTTGTCCTCGTGGGGTGTTGGGGGCATCGGGCTCTCCGCGGCAATGGATTCCGCGATTATTGCCGCGATGGACGACGAGGCCAAGCTTGCATGCCTGACGGGCGGTGTCGGGTTAGCATGGCAAACACCTTCCCTGCCCGTCGCCGATGGCCTCCACGACCTTCTTCTGGCACGACTACGAAACCACCGGTGCCGATCCACGGCGCGACCGGCCGTCGCAGTTTGCCGGCATCCGCACCAATCTCGATCTCGAGATCATCGGTGATCCGGTCATGCTGTACTGCAAGCTGGCTGCGGATGTGCTGCCGCACCCGGATGCCTGCCTGATCACCGGCATCACGCCGCAACTCGCCGAGCGCGAAGGGCGCATCGAAGCCGAGTTCGCCGCGATCGTGCACGAGGAACTCGCCGCGCCCGGAACCTGCGGCGTCGGCTACAACTCGTTGCGCTTCGATGACGAATTCACGCGCCATCTGCTGTACCGAAACTTCCATGATCCGTATGAACGCGAATGGAAAGGAGGCAATTCGCGCTGGGACATGATCGACCTCGCCCGCATGTGCTACGCGTTGCGCCCGCAGGGCATCGAGTGGCCGCTGCGCGACGATGGCTCGCCGAGCTTCCGTCTCGAAGACCTGGCCAGGGCCAACCGGCTCAAGCAGGATCGTGCGCACGATGCGCTGTCGGATGTCGAGGCGTTGATCGGCCTGGCTCGGCTGATCCGCGAACACCAGCCGCGCCTGTTCGAGTTCCATTTCGATCTGCGTCGCAAGCAGCGCGCATTCCAGTTGCTCGATGTCGCGCATCGCACACCGGTCGTGCATGTGTCCTCGCGCTATCCGGCCAGCCGCGGTTGCCTGGCCATCGTCGCGCCACTGGCGATCCATCCGCAGCAGCCGAATGGGGTGATCGTCTACGACCTTGATGTCGATCCAACCACGATGCTTGAACTCGATGCCGATGAGATTGCGGATCGCGTGTTTGTTTCGCGCATCGATCTGCCCGAGGATGTCGAGCGTATTCCGCTCAAGCTCGTGCACGCGAACCGCTCACCCGCACTGGCACCCCTGAGTGTGCTCAAGGGTATCGATCACGCGCGTATCGGCCTCGATCTTCCGCGTGCACTCGGACATCTCGACCTGCTCAATCGCGCGGACGGACTTGCCGTGAAGATGCAGGCCGTATTTGCCGCACAAGCCGCCCGGGAAGCACCTGCGGACCCCGAACTGGCGCTGTATTCGGGCTTCCTGCCCGATGCGGACAAGAACCGCTTGCGCGATGTGCGGCGGACGCCGAGTGAGTTGCTCGGCTTGGCATCCCTGGCCTTCACCGATCCGCGCTATGCCGAACTGTTGTTCCGCTACCGCGCGCGCAACTGGCCGCACTCGCTGGATCATGAGGAAGCGACGCGCTGGAAGCGCTTCCGCCAGCGCCGCTTGACCACCGAATCCGCGCTCACAACGCTGACCCTCGATCAATACTTTGCGCTGATTGCCCGGAAGCGCAGCGAAGTCGATCCGGGCAAATTGCCTTTGCTCGATGCACTGGAGGATTGGGGACGCGAACAGATGCGGCAGATCGAGTAGCTACCCCCCGTCAGCAAGCGCGGACAGTATTGGCGAAACAGCTCCGCCGAGCTTCGCAGGACGGACATCCGTGCCTGATGCTTTTCCCTCAACCCATCTCAAACGCATCGCCCCCACGAAAGGACAAGCGGCCGTAGCCGCTTCCTGTGTGATCCGGTATCTGGTTGCCCCGCTCATCCCCAACCAGCGACCATAGTCCGGGCGATACTTCGAAACACGAGGTTCCATGGCAATCCCCTACTTCACTCCCGCCACGTTCCGCTTCCTGCGCGATCTCAAGGCCAACAACAACCGGATCTGGTTCAACGAAAACAGGCCGCGCTACGAGGACGTGCTGCGCCAGCCGTTCCTGCAACTGATCGCCGACCTGCAGGCGCCGCTGGCGAAGATTTCGCCTCATTTCGTGGCCGATCCACGCAGCCAGGGCGGATCGCTGTTCCGCATCCATCGCGATACGCGCTTTGCCAACGACAAGACGCCGTACAAGACCTGGTCCGGTGCACGGCTGTTCCATGAGCGCGCGCGACAGGTCGATGCGCCTTCGTTCTACATGCACTTCGCGCAGGGCGATTGCTTCGTTGGTGGCGGCAAGTGGCATCCGCAGCCTGAGTCGATCAAGCGTATCCGCGAGTTCATCGCCAACAATCCGATCGCCTGGAAAAAGGCGACGCGCTCGAAATCATTCACTTCGCACTTCACGCTGGGCGGCGACAGCCTCACGCGCCCTCCACGCGGATTCGATCCGGAACACGAACTGATCGACGACATCAAGCGCAAGGATTTCGTCGCCGCGGAGCGCTTCGCCGACAGCATTGCGACTTCGACCGAGTTGAAACCGCTGCTGGTCGATCGCTTCAAGCGCGTCGCACCGATGGTCGACTATCTGTGCGCAAGTCTCGATCTGGAATTCTGAGGTGAATACCGTGGACGCTCGCCCACCCCCGAGCGTGCCGACGCTGCGCCTGGCGAGCTTCTACTTCGCCTACTACGCCGCGCTCGGCGCGTTCAATCCTTACTGGGCTCTGTACCTCAAGGAGCGGGGTCAGGATGTCGCCGCGATCAGCATCCTGATGAGCCTCTGGTACGGCACGCGCATATTCGCGCCGAGCACCTGGAGCGCGCTGGCCGCGCGGTCCTCGCATCCGATCCGCTGGTTGCGCGCCGGTTCCGTGCTGACTGTCGCGAGCTTTGCCTTCTTCACCCTGCCACACGATTTCAGCGCGCTGTTTGTCGTCATGTGCGTGTTCTGCTTCATGTACAACGCCGTGATGCCGCAGTTCGAATCGATCACGCTGTCGCACCTGGTCGGCAAGAGCGAGCGTTACGGTCGCATCCGCGTTTGGGGTTCGATCGGGTTCGTCGCGGTCGTCGCCCTGTTCGGAGTGTTGCTCGATCACCTGCCGGTCACGGCCCTGCCCTGGCTGATGCTGCCGCTTTTCGCGGCGATGGCCATCGCCGCCTTCTTCAACGACTACGGACGCCCACCGCTCGTCGCGACCGATGTGGAATCGCCAAGCTTCATCGGCAAGTTGCGCCGCCCCGAGGTGATCGCCTTCTTCATCGTCGCACTGCTCATGCAGATCTCGTTCGGACCGTATTACACGTTCTATTCGATCTATCTCGACGAGCATGGCTACCGCACGTCGGCGCTCGGCATCTACTGGTCGATCGGCGTGATTGTCGAGATCCTCGTGTTCGCCTTCTCGGCCTGGATCTTCCGTCGCTGGAATGCGGCCAGCGTGCTGATCGTCTCGCTGATCGCCGCCAGCCTGCGCTGGGCGATGGTCGCTACCTGGCCCGACAACATCATTCTTATGGCCTTCGCGCAAACCCTTCACGCGCTCAGTTTCGCCGCGTTCTTCGCCGCGAGCATGCAGTTCCTCGTGCTGTTCTTCCCGGGTCGCCAGAACGGACACGCCCAGGGCATCTACTATGGTTTCTCGTCCGGCATAGGCGGCGTGCTTGGCGCCCTGTTGTCGGGTCAGGTCTGGGAGGCGGCGGGAGGCGAGACCGCCTTCCTGCTCGGCTCGGCGGCGGCGGCGCTGGCCGCCATCATCGCGTGGATATGGATTCGGCCAGCGTGCTCGAATTCCGCCAACACCGGTGGATGAGCAGATTCTGCTGACACCTTTCCGGCAATCCGCGGACTCACTCTACAGGGACCGTCGCAGGCACCGCTGCTGATCTTCCGCTCTTCACCCGGGCAATCCGGCTACTCTTCGCCAATGGATCAGGCGTCGGAAAAACCGAACGAAAGCAGCGCACGGATATCCTCGCTCCCGCTCAGGCACATCAGCAAACGTTCGATGCCGAGCGCGACGCCCGCGCAGTCGGGCAGGCCGCTGCCGAGTGCCCTCAGCAGGTTTTCGTCAATCGGCAACTCGCGCTGTCCGCGAGTCCGGCGGCGCCGGTTATCGTTCTCGAATCGTGCGCGCTGTTCCGCCGGATCGGTGAGTTCGTGGTAACCATTGGCAAGTTCATGTGGACCGAGATACAGCTCGAAGCGTTCGGCGACAGGCAGATCGTCGTGGCGGATCCTGGCCAGGGCGCATTGCGTGGGCGGCCAGTCGCGGACCACCGTGATGCGGTCGGACGGGAAATCGGGCTGGATGCGATGGGTGATCAGCAGGTCGAGCCAGTCATCACGCTTGAGGCCTTCACCATTGATCTGGATATCGCCAAGGCAATTGCGCAACACATCGATTGATGCGGCGAATGGATCGATGCCGAGAGCCTCGACGAACACATCGCGGTAGGTCATCGAGGCGAGGCTGGCTTCGCGACCGACCATCGCCAACGCGTGGCGAACCAGTTCGACGGTCTCGTCGAGCAGGCGCAAATGGTCCCAGCCGACCCGATACCATTCGAGCATCGTGAATTCGGGGTTGTGTCGTCTGCCCGCTTCACCGTTGCGAAACACGCGACCGAGTTCGTAGCAATCGCCCACGCCGGCGGCGAGCAGGCGCTTGAGCGGAAACTCGGCCGAGGTGCGCAGCCAGCGTTCCGCCGAGCCTGCGTCGGCGTGACCCGAGAACGTCGTGCTGAAACTCTCGATGTTCGGCTCCGTGTTGGCAGCCAGCGAAAGGATCGGCGTTTCGACCTCGAGGACGTCGCGTGTCGCGAAAAATTCGCGGACCAGCGCATAGAGGCGCGCGCGCAAGTGCAGTGCTGCGGTTCTGTCAGTCATGCAACGCTGCCATCCTTGTTCCGGACACCATCACTACGATAGCCATTATCGATCACTGGAATACAATCAATCAATTTCACGAATATCCGCCCAACGTCTAACATGCGGCCCTGTCACTGATTCCATCCCAAACCAAAGGAAACTCCGATGTCCCTGATCAATACCACCGTCAAGCCGTTCAAGGCCCAGGCTTTCCACAACGGCAAGTTCGTCGAAGTCTCCGATGCCAGCCTCAAGGGCAAGTGGTCGGTCATCATCTTCATGCCCGCGGCGTTCACCTTCAACTGCCCGACCGAAGTCGAGGACGCGGCCAAGCATTACGCCGAGTTCCAGAAGGCGAATGCCGAGGTCTACATCGTCACCACCGACACGCACTTCTCGCACAAGGTATGGCACGAAACCTCGCAGGCAGTCGGTCAGGCGCAGTTCCCGCTGGTTGGCGACCCGACCCATCAGCTCACTCGCGCGTTCGACGTGCACATCGAGGAAGCGGGCCTGGCCCTGCGCGGCACGTTCATCGTCGATCCCGACGGCGTCATCAAGACGCTCGAGATCCACGACAACGCGATCGCACGTGACGTGACCGAGACGATTCGCAAGCTCAAGGCCGCGCAGTATGTTGCCAGCCACCCGGGCGAAGTGTGCCCGGCCAAGTGGAAGGAAGGCGAGAAGACGCTGAAGCCCTCGCTCGACCTCGTCGGCAAGATCTGATCCAGCGCTTCATGGTTCCCCGCCGCCAGCCGAGGCCAGCCACGGGGAGCCGCTGAAGGCGGGTCGACCACTGCGGTCGATCCGCCATGGCACCCCAGTGCGCTCTCCCGCCGGGGTGCCCCCACTCTTTCCTTTGCACGGAACCCGAGACCATGCTCGACCAAGACCTCAAGGCGCAGCTCAAGGCCTACCTCGAGCGTGTGACCCAGCCGATCGAAATCAGCGCCGCCCTCGATGGCAGCGAGAAATCGGCCGAAATGCAATCACTGTTGCACGACATCGTTTCGCTGTCCGACAAGATCACCCTCGTCGAACGCGACGAAACCGGCGTGCGTGCTCCGTCGTTCACGATCGGCCGTCCGGATGGCAGCGTGCACCTGCGCTTCGCAGGCATTCCGATGGGCCACGAATTCACCTCGCTCGTGCTCGCCCTGCTCCAGGTCGGGGGCCATCCATCGAAGGAAGCGGCCGATCTGCTTGAACAGGTGCGCAACCTCGATGGCGACTTCGCCTTTGAAACCTATTTCTCGCTGTCGTGCCAGAACTGCCCGGACGTCGTGCAGGCGTTGAACCTCATGGCCGTGCTGAATCCGCGCATCAGCCATGTCGCGATTGATGGCGCACTGTTCCAGGACGAAGTCGAGCAGCGCCAGGTCATGTCGGTGCCGACCGTCTACCTCAACGGCCAACCGTTCGGTCAGGGTCGCATGGAACTCGCCGAAATCGTCACCAAGATCGATACCGGCGCAGCCAAACGCGCAGCCGGGAAGATCGCCGCCAAACCGGCCTTCGACGTGCTCGTCGTCGGTGGCGGCCCGGCCGGCGCAGCAGCGGCCATCTATGCCGCGCGCAAGGGCATCGTCACCGGCGTCGTTGCCGAACGTTTCGGCGGCCAGGTGCTCGACACGATGAGCATCGAGAACTTCATCTCGGTGCAGGAGACCGACGGCCCGAAGCTCGCCGCGCAGCTCGAACAACACGTCAGGCAATACGACGTCGACATCATGAACCTGCAGCGCGCGCAGAAACTGATCCCGGGCGAACTGATCGAGGTGCAGCTCGAAAGTGGAGCATCGTTGAAGGCGCGCAGCGTGGTGTTGTCTACCGGCGCGCGCTGGCGCCAGATGAACGTGCCCGGCGAAAACGAATACCGCAACAAGGGCGTGGCCTACTGCCCGCACTGCGACGGTCCGCTGTTCAAGGGCAAGCGCGTTGCCGTGATCGGTGGCGGCAACTCCGGCGTCGAGGCGGCGATCGATCTCGCCGGCATCGTCAATCACGTAACCCTGATCGAGTTCGACAGCCAGTTGCGCGCGGATGAAGTGCTGCAACGCAAGTTGCGCAGCCTCACCAACGTGCGCGTCATTGTCTCCGCGCAGACGACCGAAGTGCTCGGCGATGGCCAGCGCGTGAGCGGGCTGGTCTACAAGGATCGCCCGAGCGGTGAAGAACACGGCGTCGATCTCGAAGGCATCTTCGTGCAGATCGGCCTGCTGCCGAACACGGAATGGCTCAAGGGTACGCTCAAGCTGAGCCCGCGCGGCGAGATCGAAGTCGATGCGCGCGGCGAAACCTCGATTCCCGGCGTGTTCGCCGCCGGTGATTGCACGACGGTGCCGTACAAGCAGATCGTCATCGCGATGGGCGAAGGCTCGAAAGCGGCGTTGAGCGCGTTCGACCACCTGATCCGCACGTCAGCACCAGCGCAGGATGCAACACGCGCGGCGGCCTAGTCGCGCCCTGCCTGGCAGATTTTCCCTTCTCCCCTCGGGAGAAGGAGCCCGCAGGGCGGATGAGGGGACGCGCGAAGCGCGAAAACACGTCTCGCGGCATTCGCTTCGGAGGGGACTATCGGCCGTCCTGCGTTTCGTCTCAACTCCCGCCCTGTCCCGCAAGAAACGCCAGCAACCGTGTCTCATCCCAGATCTCGACACCGAGTTCCTGGGCCTTGCCGAGCTTCGAGCCGGCTTCTTCTCCGGCGACGACGAAACTCGTCTTCTTCGATACGCTGCCGGCGACCTTGGCACCGAGTCTTTCGAGACGATCCTTCGCCTCGTCGCGCGTCATCGACTTGAGCGTGCCGGTGAGCACGGCGGTCTGGCCATCGAGCGGCAGCGATTGCCCGGCTTCGCCGGCTGAACCGGCGAGTTCGCGCAGGGTGTTCCAGCTTCGCAGGCTGCGCGCGAACAGTTCGGCGTGGCCGCCTTCGTCGCGCCAGCGCACGAGCGCGGCGGCGGTATCGGCCGGCAAACCTGCCGTCACCAGTTGATGCTCGGGCACGTGCGCCACCCGTTCCAGGTCTTCGAACGCTGCGGCCAATTGGGTCGCGCGCTTCCCGGTCAACTTCGGGATTTCGAAACTCGCAAGCAGACAATCGGAACCCAGGCTCTGGCGCAACTTCGGCGAGACGTCGTGCTCGTCCTTGAGGTTCACGCCACGCATCAGCAGTTCATCGATGGCCGACTGGTTGCCTTCCTGGGTGAAGAAGTGGTCGATCGAGCGTGCGACTTCGCCGCCGATGTCAGGCACCAGCTTGAGCAGCGGCCACGGCAGGTGGCGAATCAGTTGCAGGCGACCGAACCACGCGGCCAGGGCCTTGGCCGTGCTCTCGCCGACGTGTTCGATGCCGAGTGCGTAGAGGAAGCGCTCGAGCGTCGTCGCGCGACTGTGGTCGATCGACTCGATCAGGTTCTCGGCCCACCGGGTCGCGACCTTGCCGGCCTTGACCGTTTCCGGCGTGGTGCCGTCGCGTTCATCGGCGCGGCGTCGCATCTCGGCGAAATCCGCGACCGTCAGCGCGTAGAGATCGGCCGGTGACTTGACGAAGCCGAGCGCGACGAGATCCTCGATCACGCGTTCGCCGAGGCCCTCGATATCCATTGCTCGGCGCCCGGCGAAATGGAAGATCGACTGCACGCGTTGCGCCGGGCAGATGAGTTCGCCCGAGCAGCGCGCGACAACTTCGCCGTCCTCGCGCACGATCTCGGAACCGCAGATCGGGCAATGCGTCGGCATGGCCCACGCTTGCGTGCCATCGGGTCGCAGGGCGGGTACGACGCGCACGACTTCGGGAATCACGTCGCCTGCACGCCGCACAATGACCGTGTCACCGACACGGACGTCGAGGCGCGCGACCTGGTCGGCATTGTGCAGCGTCGCATTGGTCACTGTGACTCCGCCGACATGCACGGGCTCAAGCACGGCCGCCGGAGTCGCCGCGCCGGTGCGACCGATGTTGATGATGATCGCCTCGACCTTCGTCTGCTGCTCCTGCGCCGGGAACTTGTGCGCGATCGCCCAGCGCGGCGTGCGACCGACGAAACCGAGTTCACGCTGGCCAGCGAGGTCATCGAGCTTGTAGACGACGCCATCGATATCGAACGGCAGGCTGTCGCGCGCCTCGCCGATGCGTCGGTAGTAATCGAGACAGCCCTGCGCGCCGCGTGCGGTTTCGACCAGTTGGCTGACCGGGAAACCCCAATCGCGGAATTTCCTCATCAGGGCCGAATGCGCGTTCGGCAGGCTGCCGTTCTCGACCGCACCCGGCGCATAGGCGAAGAACGCCAAAGGTCGCGAAGCCGTGATCGAGGAATCGAGCTGGCGCAGCGAACCCGCCGCACCGTTGCGCGGATTGGCCAGCACCTTGCCGCCGTGCTCGCGGGCATGCGCGTTGTAGCGTTCGAAATCCGCACGTGGCATGTAGACCTCGCCGCGCACTTCAAGCACGGCCGGCCAGTCATCGCCGCGCAGGCGCAACGGAATCGCCTTGATCGTGCGCAGGTTGACGGTCACATCCTCGCCGGTTTCGCCATCACCTCGCGTCGCACCCTGCACGAATACGCCATTCTCGTAGCGCAGACTGATGGCCAGACCGTCGAACTTGGGTTCGACCGAGAACACCGGATCGGCGATGTCGAGATGCTCCTCGATGCGGCGGACGAAATCGACGATTTCCTCGTCACTGAACGCATTGGCCAGCGAGAGCATGCGCAACGCGTGGCGCACCTCGGCGAACTCGCGCGAAGGACTCGCGCCGACTCTCAGGGTCGGCGAATCCGCCGCCGCCAGTTCTGGATGCGCCGCCTCGATCGCCTCGAGCTCGCGCATCAGCTTGTCGTAATCAGCGTCGGGAATCTGCGCGTCATCGAGGACGTGATAGCGATGGTTCGCTTCCTCGATGCGGGCACGCAACTCGGCGGCACGGTTGGCTGGAGTGTTGGCTTTTGTCGTGACGGTCATCGAGAGGTCGAGGTCTCCGGGCGGGACAAGGAGCATCGTCCCCACGAGGGGACAAGCGCCTGAAAGCGCTCCTGCAGAAGCATGGCCGAGCGCGTTGCAGGGCACGCTTGGTGTGCAAGCGACTGTCACGAAGTTTAGCGGCTTGCCGGCGGATGCGGTGCAGGTGCAGGATGCGCTTTGATGAACGGGGGTTTGAGCATGGCGAAGAAAGGCTGGGCGGCGTTTCCACACAAGGACAAGGCGTTCGACTACGCCGGCGACAAGCTGGCCAAGGCCTGGCCGAAGTTGCATGCCGGCGATCAGGAACCCTACCCCGATGAGAAACATGTCGCGGCCCTGCTCAAGACCCATCCCAAGCTCGGCAAGGATGCCGCAGCGATCGCGACGCAACTGCAGGATGCCTGGCGCGCGTTCCATCGGGGCGACTTTCAGCAGGCGCATGAATCCGGCGTCGCCCTCAAGGCGATCGGCGCGTCGGTTGCGATCAAGGCGGCCGGCATCCACGCTTCGTACCTGGTCGATGACGACGATGCCAGGACCGCTCGCTACGAGGATCTGGTCCGACTCGCCGAGGAAGCGGTAGCTGCGCTGCCCGATCTGGCCAACAGCCACTACCGGCGCGCGTTTGCGATCGGTCGGCTGAGCCAGTCGATTTCGATTGCCAAGGCATTGGCCCAGGGTTTGGCCGGAAAGGTCCGCGAGTCGCTCGACAAGACCCTGAAACTCGCGCCGAAGCATGCCGAGGCGGCGACCGCGCTGGGCCTGTATCACGCCGAGATCGTCAACAAGGTCGGTGGCATGCTGGCCAAGCTGACCTATGGTGCCAACGCCGCCGATGCCGAAAAGAATCTCAAGGCCGCGCTCAAGCTGACCCCCGAATCACCGATCGCCTGGATCGAATACGGCAACGGCCTGATGCTGCTGCATGGCGAAAAGCGCGAGGACGATGTCGCTGAAGCCTATGACAAGGCCGCCAACATCAAGCCGGCCGATGCGATGGAAGCGCTCGACGCGCAATGGGCGCGCGAGCAGATTGAATAGGAGCGGGATTCGGAAAGAGGGCCAGTCGCGTGCGGGCGCCGCTCGCTCCGGATTGGCCGGGTGAGTGTCTGGACACTAGGTAAGGATTGGCAGGCGACGATATGCCTGGACGAATCCCGGCCCCATCAACCCCGATTCGGCCATGGGTGCGTTGAACCCTGCACCCATGTTGATGACGGACTCCATGGATTGCCTTAACCTCGCAGCCATGGGGTCGGAACGAACGGACGAAGAACTGATGCTTGCGTATGCCGGAGGCGATCTGCTCGCCTTCGAAATGCTCTATCGGCGCCATCGTGGCACCCTGTACCGCTTTCTCCTGCGCTCCCTCCACCATCGCGCCGATGCCGACGAACTGTTCCAGGAAACCTGGAGCCGTGCCGTGGCTGCGCGTGAGCGTTACCGGGTCGAGGCCAAGTTCACGACCTGGTTGCTGCAGATCGCCCACAACCTCGTGATCGACCGGTTCCGGCGCAATCGCCCGCAGGCTTCGGCCGACGAAACCGAAGTCATCTTCAGCCAGCTCGATGCCCCTGACGACGAACAGCCCGATCGCGTGCTGAGTGAGTTCGAACAACGCCGCCGCCTCCAGCTCGCACTGGAGGAATTACCTGAGGAACAGCGTGTAACCTTCTTGTTGCGTATGGAAAATGGCCTCGGCCTTGAGGAGATTTCCGAGGTCACCGGAGCGGGCCGCGAGACCGTCAAGTCGCGTCTGCGCTACGCCCTGGCGCGCGTCCGTGCGAGGTTCGAGACATGAACGCGCCCCGCGACCCCGACCACGATCTCGAGCGCCTGCTCGATGCCGATGCGGGCGAGTTCGGTGCGATCTATCGGCGCCTGTCGCGCCCGGAACCGCCGCGCCGTCTGGATCGCGTCGTGATCGCGAATGCCGCGCGGGCCGTGCAGGGTGGTCGCGCGCCGCCTGCGCAGCGCTGGTTGTTCGGTGTCGGCTCGGTGGCCGGTCTCGTTCTGGCCGCCGGCATCGCCTGGCAGGTCGGCAAGCAGATCGATACCCAGGAGACCCAGACCCGCCCCGATCAAGCCGGGCGCTCGGTGATTGCGGTGCAGCCGATCAGCGAATCGGCACGCCTGCAGAAATCCGAAGTGCTGGAACGCGATGCGGCGATCACGGACAAGCAAGCACCCGCGGCAGCGGCAGCGCAAGCCGCCGATCAGGCACCTGCCCCGCAAGCGCGGAAGAAAACAGCACGTCCGCCCGCGTTGCCGGCCGCCGCACCACCACCACCGCCACCACCGCCGCCGATGCAGGAGAATCTTGCGCAGCCGGAACCTGCACCGGCCTTGTCGGCGGCCGACGAAGCCAGGGCGTTCCCGGAAGCAAAGGATGATGCTTCCAGCGGCGCCGCCGCGGACGCGCTTGGCGAACTGAAACGTGGCGAGCGTCCCGTCGCGTCGACGGCAGGCCGTGCCGCGACGATGAGCGCGCCGAAAGCCGCGGCCGAGCAATCGCGCGCGCCGGCACCGAGTACGTCGGTCAAGTTGCGCCAGAACATGCACCTGGCCCCGCAGGACTGGCTGGCCGAAATCGTGCGCCTGAAGCACGAGGGGCAGCGCCAGGAAGCCATCGAGAACCTGCGCCTGTTCCGTCGCATGTATCCGGACTGGCAGCTTTCCGACGAGTTGCGCCGGCTGGCCGAGTGAGTGGCCTGCATACCCTGACCGCACCAGCGAGCCTGCTGCAGGAAATCCGCAAGAGCCGTTTCCTTGCCCATGCCGCCCCGGTCGAGAATCCCGAACAGGGATTGGCGTTCCTTGCCGACATCGGCGATCCGCTGGCGACCCACAATTGCTGGGCCTACCGTATCGGACACCTGTATCGGTTCTCCGATGATGGCGAACCGGGCGGCACGGCCGGTCGCCCGATCCTGCAGGCGATCGAAGGACAGGGGTTCGACCAGGTCATCGTCGTCGTCACGCGCTGGTATGGCGGCACCAAGCTCGGCGCAGGCGGCCTGGCCCGTGCCTATGGTGGCTGCGCGGCCGAATGCCTGCGCCTGGCGCCGAGAACGCCGCTGGTCGACATGGCCGAGGTCCAGCTCGATTGCGAGTTCGCCCTGCTGCCGATCCTGCATGCACGCTTCGACGAGTTCTCGATCCGCAAGCTCGATGAATCCTTCGATGCGCGTGGAGCCCGCCTGCGATTGCATTTGCCGCGCGACCGGGTCGCGGCGTTCTCGGTTTTCGTGCGCGACCTGAGCCGGGGTCGTGCCCTCGTCGAATCGCGCTAGTCCGGTCGACAACGGATGGCCAAGGCAAGACCTGGCGACGACATGCGTAATACGTACTAAGATACGTACATTGATTCCTGCTGGATCGCCCCATGCTCTGGGCATGCCTGTATTTCCCCGAATTGCCGCTCGATGCCGCACGCCCTCAGGAATGTGCGCGCGATACCGCGGCAGCACTCATCGACGGGCCTTTGCGCAATCCGCGCGTGGTGCAGGTCAACCGCGCGGCACGTGCGGCGGGCATCCGCAGCGGGCAATCGCTGGCTGCCGCCCGCGCATTGCAGGCAGACCTGCCGGCATGGCGTCGGGATGGCGAGGCGGAACGTCATCTGCTGACTGCCCTGGCCGACACGGCCTACCGTTTCAGCAATGAGGTCAGCCTGGCACCGCCGCGCGCCCTGCTGGTCGAAGTCGGTGCCAGCCTGGCCTTGTTTGGAGGCTGGGTGGCACTCGAACGCCGCCTGCGCGAGGATTTCGATGGCTGGGCGCTGGATTATCGGCTGGTCGCTGCGCCGGTGGCTGCCGGAGCCCGTGTCCTGGCCGCTTCGCAGGATGGCATCGCGCTCATGTCGAAGCCTCAGTTGATCAATGCGCTGTCTGATATTTTCGTTTCAAATTGCGGGCTTGGAAATAAAACCTCAAGTAGTTTGGCATCCATGGGGCTGTACAAGCTCGGCCAGCTGTTCGCCCTGCCGCGCGCCGAGTTGAGTCGTCGTATCGGTCCGGCTGCCCTGCTCCACCTCGATCGCATGCGCGGCCTCGTTCCGGAAGCCTTGGCTGCTTACCAGCCCGCTACGCGTTACCAGCGCCGGATCGAGTTCGACTACCGCATCGACCGCATCGAAGCCCTGCTGTTTCCACTGCAACGCATGCTGCGCGACCTCGGCCGTTTCCTCGTCGCCCGCGATGGCGGCGTGCAGTCGTTCGATCTTGTGCTCGAACACGAGCAGCAGGCGACCACCCGGATCACGGTCGGCCTGCTCGAAGCGCAACGCGATGTCGCGATCCTGCTCGAACTCGCCAGGACGCGCCTCGAACGCATTGCCCTGGTCGCGCCGGTACAGGCACTGGATGTGATTGCGGAAAACCTGCCGACCCTGCGTCCCTTGCACGAAGACCTGTTCGCCACCGCCTCGCCCGGAACCATGGAATGGCCAGTCCTGATCGAACGCCTGCGTGCCCGGCTCGGTGACGAGGCGATCTTCCGTTCCGTCGAGGTGGCTGATCATCGTCCGGGACGCGCCTGGCGAACTTGTCCGATCGGCAGGGACTCCGTTCGCCAGGCTCCTTCTTCTTCTTCTCCCGACCCTTCGTCTTCGCGTCGCGATGCCAGCCTGACCCGCAATGGTGCACAGGCGTGTCCACCGCGCCCTTCGTGGTTGTTGCGCAGGGCAATCCCGCTGCGCCCTGCGCCGTCGAACATCCTTGCCGGTCCCGAGCGCATCGAGAGCGGCTGGTGGGACGGCGACGACCAGCGTCACGACTACTACGTCGTGCAGACACGCGAAGGCCAGCGCGCCTGGGCCTATGTCGCGAGCGGCGAGACCGGCAACTGGATGCTGCAGGGATGGTTTGCCTGAATCCACCACCGGCCTATGCCGAACTGCACGCGCTGAGCAATTTCAGTTTCCAGCGTGGCGCATCGAGCGCAGCGGAATTGTTCGGGCGCGCGGCCCGGCTCGGCTACGACGCACTCGCGATCACCGACGAATGCTCGCTGGCCGGCATCGTGCGCGCACTGGAAGCCTCCGAAGCCTCCGGCGTCGCCCTGATCACCGGCACCGAGGTGCAACTCGATGACGGTCCGAAACTCGTCCTGCTCGCCAGCAGCCAGAAGGCCTATTCGAGCATCTGCCAACTCATCACGACCGGCCGCCGACGCAGCGCCAAGGGGGAGTACGCGCTGGTTCGTGCCGATGTCGAGAGCCTGCATGAAGACGTGCTGGTGCTATGGCCCGCCCACCTTTCCGCGGTCGCCGACACGGATGCCGATGCCGCATGGATCGTCCACCATTTCGGCCCACGTGCATGGATAGCCGTCGAACTGCATCGGGGCGGCGGCGATGCCGCGATGCTGGCTGCCCTGCAAGCGCTGGGGCAGCGCCACGGCCTGCCTCTTGTCGCGAGCGGCGATGTGCACATGCACGCGCGCGGCCGGCGCGCCTTGCAGGATGCGCTGGCCGCGATTCGCCTCGGCTGCACGATCGCCGAAGCCGGCCATGCCTTGTTCCCGAACGGCGAGCGTCACCTGCGTCCACGCGAGGAACTCGCCACGCTCTATCCGCCCGAACTGATCGACGAGACCCGACGCATCGCCGCCCGTTGCCGGTTCAATCTGCGCGACATCAAGTACGTCTACCCGCACGAACTGGTCCCGGCCGGCATGCGTGCGATCGATCATCTGCGGCAGCTCACCCTGACCGGCGCACGGCGACATTGGCCACGGGGAACCCCCGACCCGGTCAGCCATCAACTCGAGCACGAGTTCGCGCTGATCGAAAAGCTCGAATACGAACATTTCTTCCTTACCGTCCACGACATCGTTGCCTGGGCGCGCGGATGCAAGCCGCCGATCCTTTGCCAGGGGCGCGGCTCGTCGGCCAATTCGGCGGTCTGTTATTGCCTCGGCATCACCGCGGTCGATCCCGAGAAAGGCAATCTGCTGTTCGAGCGCTTCCTATCGAGCGAGCGCAAGGAGCCGCCCGATATCGACGTCGATTTCGAGCACGAGCGGCGCGAGGAAGTCATCCAGTACGTGTTCGGCAAATATGGCCGCACACGCGCGGCGCTGGCGGCGACGGTCATCCGCTACCGGGGCAAGAGCGCGGCGCGCGATATCGGACGCGTGCTTGGCCTCGCCGACGATCAACTCGACCAGTTGAGCATGGCCTATGCGCGCACCAACGCGGACTTGTCGATGGCCGATGCCCTGCGCGAACGCGGCTTCGATCCCGATGCGCCGGTCATGCGGCGGGTCGCGGCCCTGGTTGCGCAGCTGCGCGGTTTTCCACGCCATCTGTCCCAGCATGTCGGCGGCTTCGTCATCTCCGAACATCCCCTGCATACCCTCGTTCCGGTCGAGAACGCGGCGATGGCGGAACGCACGATCATCCAGTGGGACAAGGACGATCTCCAATCGATGAGGCTGCTCAAGGTCGATTGCCTCGCGCTCGGCATGCTGACCTGCCTGCGCAAGTGCTTCGATCTCGTGCATCGGCATGCGGGAAAGCGCTTCGAGCTCGCCACCGTGCCGCAGGACGACGAGCCGACCTACGCGATGATCCGCGCCGCGGACACGATCGGCGTGTTCCAGATCGAATCGCGCGCGCAGATGTCGATGCTGCCGCGCCTGCGCCCGACCGTTTTCTACGATCTGGTCGTCCAGGTCGCGATCGTGCGCCCGGGTCCGATCCAAGGTGGCATGGTGCATCCGTACCTGCGTCGCCGGCAGGGACGGGAAGCCGTCGATTATCCGCAATCAGCCAGCGAGCGCGCCGCGGGTCTGGACGATTCGCGGGTGAAGGTCGTGCTGGAGCGCACGCTCGGCGTGCCGATCTTCCAGGAACAGGTGATGAAGCTGGTCGAGCTCGTCGCCGGCTTCACGCCGGGCCAGGCCGATGAACTGCGCCGCGCGATGGCCGCATGGAAGCGCAAGGGCGGCCTCGAACCGTTCCGCGAGCGCATCCGCGACGGCATGCTGGCGAATGGTTACGAAGAAAGCTATTTCGAACGCATCTTTTCGCAGATCAAGGGCTTCGGCGACTACGGTTTCCCCGAATCGCATGCCTCCAGTTTCGCCCTGCTCGCGTATGCCTCGTCCTGGCTCAAATGCCATTACCCGGCAGCCTTTGTCTGTGCCCTGCTCAACTCGCTGCCGATGGGCTTCTACGCCCCGGCCCAGTTGATCCGTGATGCACGGCGACACGGCGTGCGCGTGCTGCCGGTCGACGCGACAAGCAGCGAATGGAATTGCACGCTGGAGGCGTTGGACGACCGCAAGACCGATGTCGGCGACTTCAGCCGCGATGCTTGCGCGTCATCCTCCGCCAACGCGCCACCGCCCAAGTCACTCCCCCACGATCCACCTTCGCCCGCCGCAGGAACCCGTGCCCATGCGTTGCGTCTGGGCTTTTCACGCATTGCGGGATTTTCCGAAGCGAGTGCGACGCGGCTCGTCGAGGCGCGCAGGCAGCATGCGTTCCGCGATGTCGCCGACCTGATCCATCGTGCCGACTTGAATGCCGGCGAACGTGCGCGTCTCGCCGATGCCGATGCCCTGCGCAGCCTGAGCGGGCATCGCCATCAGGCACGCTGGGACAGCGCTGGCGTCGATCGGACGATTGCCGTGCTCGAGGGCGCTGCAGTGAACGAGGAATCCGTCCAGTTGGCTGCACCGTCATTGCACAAGGACGTGATGAGCGATTACGCGAGCCAGGGATTCACCTTGCGTCGGCACCCGCTGTCGTTCGCGCGTGCTGCGCTCGATCAGCGCCGCATGCAGCGCGCCCGCGATGTGCTCGGCTGCAGGCATGGCCGGCGTGTGCGTTGTGCAGGCCTGGTCACCGTGCGCCAGCGTCCGGGTACCGCCAAGGGCGTCACCTTCGTGACCCTCGAAGATGAGACCGGCATCCTCAATATCATCGTCTGGGCGGCCCTGGCCGAGGATCAGCGTCGTGTCCTGATCGACAGCACCTTGCTTGGCGTCGAGGGTGAACTGCAATCGAGCGACGGCGTGCAGCACGTGATCGCCCATCGCCTGGTCAATCTCGATGCCCTGCTTCCCGAGATCGGTTCGCAGTCGCGCGATTTCCATTGAGTCGCCGCCAGCGGCAGGAATCCGGCGCCGCGCCAAGCGGATTGCCAGAATTCCGCCACAAGCAGGGCCCGATCAAGTCACCCGGTACACGCAGGATGGCTTCCTCGACGCCGGGCCAGCCGCGTTGATTGCCTGATTCCTTCCCATTCGAGCGACCATCAGACCATGAAAGCCATCCTTGCACTTGCCCTGATCTTCCCGTGCATTGCCAGTGCACAAACCACCACGACACGCAAACCCTGCGATGAACTCAAGGCGGAAATCGCAGGCAAGATCGAGAGGAATGGAGTCCGCGCCTATGCGCTTGAGATCCTCGATGCATCGGCCATCACCGACGCCAGGATTGTCGGAACTTGCAACGGCGGCCAGCAGCGCATTGCCTACCGACGCGGCGAGCCGCTCGCGCCGGCGACCGTCCGCCAGGTCGCATCGTCGACTGAATGATCGCGAGGAGCCTGAAGTCCTCAAGGCAACGCTGATCAGGCCGCCTTGCGCTGCAGGCAGACAGCCAACGCCTCGACGACGCGATCGACACTGTGCGGATTGCTGCCCGAACCCATCAGGCCGATCCGCCAGATCCTGCCGGCCAGTTCACCGAGTCCGGCACCGATCTCGATGGCGAACTCGTCGAGCAGGCGCTTGCGCACCACGGCCTCGTCGACACCCTCCGGCACCTTGACCGCATTGAGTTGCGGCAGTCGTGATTTCTCCGCGACCAGCAACTCGAGCCCGATCGATTCGAGTCCATCCCTGAGGCGCAGGTGATTCAAGCGGTGTCGTGCGAAGGCCGCTTCGAGCCCTTCCTCCTTGAGCATCACGAGCGCTTCATGCAGCGCGTAGAGCATGTTGATCGGCGCCGTGTGGTGATAGGCACGCGCCCCGCTGCCCTGCCAGTAGCCCATGACGAGACCCAGGTCGAGAAACCAGCTCTGCACCGGCGTGCGACGCGCCTTGAGCGCCGCCATGGCCTTATCGTTGAACGTCAACGGCGCCAGTCCGGGCGGCGCACCGAGGCATTTCTGCGATCCCGAATAGACCGCATCCGCGCCCCACGCGTCGACGTGCAGCGGGATGCCGGCGAGGCTGGTGACCGCATCGACGATGCTCAACGCGCCGTGCCCGGCTGCCAGCCTGCACAGGCTCGCCGCGTCCGACTCGACGCCGGTCGAGGTTTCGGCATGCACGAAGGCAAGCGCCTTGATGCCGGGATTGGCCTTTATCGCCGCCTCGGTCTTGTCGAGATCGATCGGAGTGCCGAAGGCATCGTTGACCATGATCGGCGTCGCTCCGATGCGCATGACGTTCTCGCGCATGCGCCCACCGAACACGCCGTTCTGGCAGATCACGACCTTGTCGCCCGGTTCGATCAGGTTGACGAAGGCCGCCTCCATTCCCGCCGAGCCCGGCGCGGAAATCGGTACCGTCATCATGTTCCGTGTCTGGAACGCGAACCGCAGCAGTTCCTTGAGTTCATCCATCATGCCGACGAATCGCGGATCGAGATGGCCGATGGTCGGCCTCGCCATGGCTTCGAGCACACGTCGCGCGACCGGCGAGGGCCCCGGCCCCAGCAGCAACACTTCGGACGGTTGAAAACTGATCATTGAATCCTCGTCATTCCTGTTCGGTGGAAGGTTCCAGCAGCGCAACTGCGGATTCCTGGTATTGCAATCTCTCGAAGGCAAGCATGAATTCGTCGGACAGGCGAAACTTGCCGAATGCTCCGAGCTGGGTTCCCGAGAGCACGCGCAGCATCAGCGAGCGCAGCCCCCAGACTCGTCCCATCGGGTGAAAGGCCAGATCGCGAAGCGCAGCAACCAGGTCAAGTTCGGACTGGAACAAGGGGGTCAGCCAGCGACTCCAGAAGTGGTACGCCGAAACGTGACGCGAACGAAGCTGCTGATACTGCGACAACGCCTCGTCGAGACGGGTGTGCATGCGCAGTGCATCGCGAATCGCCAATGCGTCGAGCAAGGCCATGTTGACGCCCTGCCCCAGCTGCGGGCTCATCGCATGAGCCGCATCACCGAGCAGGACGACGCGATCACGATACCAGCCGACCGGAATCACATCCCGATAGCCGGCCCGACTGAGTTGATCGACATCGCGAATGGCGCCCATTTGCGCACGCGCTTCGGGCCAGAGCGCCTTGATCTCGTCAAGCCACGGCTCGATGCCGCGGGCACGCCACGAATCGAATTCGGATGCTGGCAGACTCCAGAAGAAACTCAGTCGCGCTGTCGCGTCATCAGGCCGCGTTCCGACCGGCAGGAAGCCGATCATCTTGCGCGCCTTCAGATAGCGCTGGCGCAATTCGCGCGGATACGCCCAGTCGCCTTGCGCGAGCAGGCACCACAAGGCGCCCCAGGGATAGGGTTTGTCGATCCGTCGTTTGCCGACACCGTTGCGCAGTAGCGAAGCCGATCCGTCCGCGCACAGGATCAGGTCGAACGGGCCCTCGCTTTTTCCATCCGCGGTGCAGATGCGCCGCCCGTCATCGCTGACCGCGACGATGCGACGTCCACAATGGATCGGCACTTCGCTGCCGAGCGCCTCGGCGAGAATGGAGAACAAGGCTCCACGCTGCATGCCCAGCCCACTCAGGACCGGGTCGAGATGCATGTACCGCATGTCCATGACGACACGACCCTTGCGGGTTTCGCCGTACAGGCGCTCCACGCGTCGGCCATATGCCGCTGCCTTGGCCAGCAGGCCCATTTCCCATAGCACCTGCAGGCCGACCGGCTGCAGCAGGAAACCGGCGCCGACCGGGCCGAGCTTGCTGGTTTGTTCGAATACCTGGACCGAGTGGCCATCGCGCGACAGCAGGACAGCAGCTGCCTGGCCTGCGGTACCGAATCCGACAATGGCGATCTGCAGGGAGGTCAGCGCCATGCGTTTCGCGATATCGGCGCAGCGGAGAGCATGACCTCCGACCGGACGTCCATCAGAGCTGAGCCAATGCCTGATCGAGATCGGCGATCAGCACCTCGGGTTCCTCGAGACCGATCGAAAGCCGGACCAGGCTGAGCGGCAATGCCGCAGAGGGCCGGATCGGCACATCGGGCGGAAACACCGCGCACAACGGAAATGCCAGCGATTCGTAGCCGCCCCAGGACACCGTCATCAGGAAGCGCTTGAGCGCAGCGCAGAACCGCTCGACCGCGGAGATCTCGCTGGTCGCCAGATCGATCGTCAACAGCCCGCTGGATCCGGAGAGCTGGCGCTGGCTCAACGCAAGTTGGGGATTGGCCACGGCGTGTGGATGGAAAACCGCACGGATGGCGGGATGCGCTTCGACAAAGGCGAGAACCCTGGCCGTTGTCGAGGCGACCCGCTCCATGCGCACGGCCAGCGTACGCAATCCGCGGATCAGCAGCCAGGCATCGTGCGGGGACAGTATCGCGCCGAAGGTCATGTACGGCCCTTTGAAAACCTCGCGCATGATCGCGTCGCTGCCGCACAGCATGCCTGCGACCACATCGCTGTGGCCGTTGAGGTACTTGGTCGCCGAATGCACGACAAGGTCGATGCCGTGGGAGATCGGCGACTGGTTCAGCGGCGTGGCGAAACTGTTGTCGCAGATCGTGCGGATCCCGCGGCTGCGGGCGAGCCTGGCCACCGCCGAGAGATCCTGCTGCTCGAAGGTCATCGAATTCGGACTTTCGAGCACGATCAGTCGCGTTTCCGGCTTGAGCGCATCTTCGAAGTTGGCGACATCGGTGCCATCGACGAAGCCGGTGGACACGCCGAATCCCGGCAGGAGATCGCGAAGCAGGCTGCGTGTCCAGCTGTAGGGTTGTGCGACACAGACGACATGGTCACCAGCCCGCACGCTCGCGAACACGGCGGCGGACATCGCCGCGGCGCCGCTGCTGAAGGCGAGGCAATCCTCGGCTCCTTCGAGCGCGGCGACCTTCTTGCGCAGGATCGCCACCGTGGGGTTGTTGCCGCGCGTATACATGTGCTCGGCGAATTCATCGGCGAAGCCGCGCCGCATCTCGGCCACGGACGGGAACGCAAAGATCGACGATTGCACGATCGGCGGAGCGACTGCACCGTGATAGGTTCCGCGCTCCTCACCAAGATGATTGAGGATGTAGCTGAGGTCCATCGGTCAATGCCGCTGATTCAAGGATGCCCCGCGCATCAGGAATTGTTCATCGAATCGAGATAGGCACGCGTATCGGAAGCGATCTGCGCATCGTTCAGCGCCATGTGCAGGGTAGCCTTGACCAGGCCGAGCTTGTTTCCGCAGTCGAAGCGCGTGCCTTCGAAGCGATAGGCGAGCACCGGCTTCTCGTGGAGCAGGTCCTCGATCGCATCGGTGAGCTGGATTTCGCCGCCGGCACCGGGTTTGGTCCGTTCGAGCAGGCTGAAGATGCGCCCGGGCAGCACATATCTCCCGACAATGGCGAGGTTGGACGGCGCGACTTCGGGCTTCGGCTTCTCGACGACGAGACGAATGCGGGCGGCACGCTCGGAAATGCTTTCGGCATCGACAATGCCGTACTTGCCGGTGTCTTCGCGCGGCACTTCCTCGACGGCGACGACGCCGGCGTCCTCGCGGAAAGCGACTTCCGACATCTGACGCAGGGCGCCGGGCCGACCGGCCGCGGAATGCCCGTTCCAGATCAGGTCGTCCGCGAGCACCACGCCGAATGGCTCGTCGCCGACAACCGGTTTTGCACAAAGCACGGCGTGTCCGAGTCCGAGCGCTTCGGGCTGGGTCACGAACACGCAGCGCACATTCCTCGGCAGCGTGCCCTGCACGAGCGCGAGCAGTTCATCCTTGCCCGACTTCGCCAACTTGCTCTCGAGTTCATAGGCCTTGTCGAAGTAGTCGGCGATCGCGTGCTTGTAGCGATTGGTGACGAAGATCAGGGTATCCGCGCCGGCATCGACAGCCTCGTCGACGGCATACTGGATCAGCGGTCGATCGAGCACGGGCAGCATTTCCTTGGCCACGACCTTGGTCGCCGGCAGAAATCGCGTACCAAGCCCGGCGACCGGGAACACCACCTTGCGAAGACGTGCGTTGCTCATCGGGGTTACTCGTTGGGGTTTCAGGAGGGTCGCACTGAAAACGCGACGACATTGTCGTCTGCATTTGCGGCCGGAACTTCGAACTCCGGCAGAAGCTGGTCGAGGATACGTCGCAGCCCGATTTCGTCGTAGCTGCCGACGGCCTGTTGCGCCTGCTGCAACTGCAGGTTCAACAGGCTCCAGGCAACGCTGCGATGCTGGGCGAGAAAGATCTTCGCGTGCGTGGTGGCCTGGTAGTTCTCGAGCGGATGGAACAGTTCCTCGAACAGCTTCTCTCCGGATCGCAATCCGGTATAGGCGATCTGGATGTCGCGGCCCGGCTGTTTGCCCGCCAGCAGGATCATCTGCTCGGCGAGATAGGCGATCTTGACCGGCTCGCCCATGTCGAGCGCGAAGATCTCGCCGCCCTTGCCGAGCACGCCGGCCTGCAGGATCAATTGGCAGGCTTCGGGGATCGTCATGAAGTAGCGCGTGATTTCCGGATGGGTCACGGTAACCGGCCCGCCATTGCGGATCTGCTCGCGAAACAACGGCACGACCGATCCCGCGGAATCGAGCACGTTTCCGAACCGCACGGTGATGAAACGCGTCTGGGAATGCGCAGCGAAATTCTGGCAGTAGATCTCGGCTGCGCGCTTGCAGGCACCCATGATGCTGCTCGGATTGACCGCCTTGTCGGTCGAGATGAGGACGAAGCACTCCACGCCATGGCGGTTTGCCGCCTGGGCGACCGTGTGCGTACCGAGGACGTTGTTGCGGAAAGCCTCGCGCAGTTGCTCCTGCAGCAGCGGAACATGCTTGTACGCCGCCGCGTGGAAAACCACATGCGGGCGCGCCAGTTCAAACACATGCTCGCATCCGACCAGATCCCCGCAATCGCCGATGCGCGCGTCCAGCAGCAGATCGGGAAACTCGCGACGCAGCTCCTGTTCGATGCGATAGAGGTTGTATTCGGAAATCTCGAGGATGGTCAGCGCACTCGCCCCAAGCCGGGCAACCTGGCGACACAGTTCGGAGCCGATCGAGCCACCGCCGCCCGTGACGAGAACGCGCTTGCCTGAGATACCGGTCCGGATCGAGGTCCAGTCGAGCTGCACCTGCTCACGTCCGAGCAGATCCTCGATGGCGACCTCCTTGAGTTCGCCGAAACTCGATCGACCCGCGACGACATCGGCAAGACGCGGCATCGTGCGAAACGGCAAGCCGGTCGTTTCACAGAAACCGACGACGCGCTGCATCTGCGTACTGGTTGCCGAGGGCATCGCGATAAGCAGCATCTGCGCCGCAGTCTGGCGAGCCAGATCGGGCAATTGCTCGAGCGTTCCGAGCACCGGAACACCATGGATACGCGCGCCGCGGATCTGCGGATTGTCGTCAAGCATGCCGACCAGGCGATAACGGTTCTCGCGCACAAGGCCGCGAACCAGCGTGTCGCCCGCGCGACCCGCGCCGAGCACGAGCACACGCATCGCCGGCGAGCGCGAAAGAAAGTCGAGGCGACTGTCCTTCCAGTAACGATAGGCCAGGCGCGGCAATCCGAGCAGCACGGCGAGCGTCACCGGGTATAGCAGCAACACGGTGCGTGGCACGGTGGCGAGGCGGTTGTAGAGGAACAGGGTGACCGCAATCGCCAATGCTCCCAGCGTCGCGGCACGCAGGATGTTCCACAGGTCGGGCAAGCTGGCGAAGCGCCAGAGTCCCTTGTACAGACCGGTGATCCAGAAGATCAGTCCCTGCGCGATCAACACCAGCCAGGCTTCGGTCCCGAACAGGCCAAAATCCGGTCGAGCGGATTCGAATGACCAGCGTATCGACGTGATCGCCGTCCATGCCAACCAGACCATCGCGAGGTCGTGGACGACCACCGCGAGGCGGGGATGGATCTTGGCGATGAGCTTGTTGATCACGACGCCGTCACTCTCGAATCCTTGCATCTGTTGAGGCAGTAGCGCTTGCCGAATACCCAGACCAGGGCACCGATGGCATAGATCGAAAACAAGACCTCGCTTCCGGCCGGCAAGGACATCGCATGGCCTCGCGATAACGCGCCCATGATCGCCGATTCGCGATGAACCCAGAGCAGGGCCGGCACCACGACCAGCAGATTCCACGCCATGTAGAAGCCGACCACTCTGGCGTGGCTGAAGCCGGACCGGACCAGCCACTGATACAGGTGTTCGCGGTGCGCACTATACCAACGCCGGCCGCTCAACATGCGTGACAACAGGGTCGCCGTGCTGTCCACGACGAAGGCCGAACAGGCGATCAAACCGTAGAACGGCTCGCCCGGTACCGCGGCGATCTGCCAACCGATGCTGACGATGATGAGCAGGCCCAGTACTCCGCTGCCGACATCGCCCATGAAGATGCGCGCGCGTGGGAAGTTGAACGGAAGGAACCCGAGCGTTGCCGCGAGAAGGATTCCGATGCGTTGCGCTTCGGCGCTTCGGCCCGCTTCCAGGCAAAGCCAGGACAGCGCGGAGAAGACGAAGATCGCCTGTGTTGCGAGCAGGCCGTTGATGCCATCCATGAAGTTGTGCAGGTTGATCGACCAGACGATGGCGATCGCGCACGCCAGCAGCGCAGCGAGTATCCACGGCAAGGCCGGATTGGCGAGTATCCCGTGCCCGTCCAGCAGCATGACGGGCACGCCGAGCAAAAGTGCCGACGCGGCATGCGCAAGCAGCCGAACAAGCGCGCCGAGGCCGCCGTGGTCGTCAATCCAGCCAACGAGGGCGACCAGCATGATCGATGCGAGCAGCGCGATGAAACTGGATATGTCGACGGAATCCGCGCCTGCGATCCAGCATGCGGACAGCCCGGCAACCACGGCCAGCACGATCCCCGTGCCGCCACCGCGCGGCGTCGGCACGCTGTGCGAGCGTCGCTGGCCGGGCTGGTCGATCATCCGTCGCCGCGATGCGTAGACCAGGCTCAGCCACGTGAAAAGGACCGATCCTGCAAGCGTAGTCAGCGCCAGCATCAACCAGGCCGGAAAGGACAGGCTCGACATGCGTTCCTGCCTACTCTCCCACCACGCTGTGGATCGGACGCACGGTGCTCCAGTTCTTGCAACTGGGGCATTGCCAGTGATGGGCCTTGGCGCCGAATCCGCAACGCGTGCATCGGTACATGGCCTGGCCTTCGAGCAGCTTTCGAGTGAGATCGCGCTGGATCAGGAAACTTTCGCGCGCCTCTCCTTCGGCGTTGTGCAGGTTGGCGTCGATCAGTGCCATCAGCGCGCGCACCGAAGGACGTTGATGCAGTTGCCGGGTGAGGAACTCGACCGCTGATTTCTCGCCCTTGGTCCGCGTATAGAGCTTGGCCAGTGCAAGCACAGGGGAAACCCCCTGGTGGCGCTCGGTCATACGCAGCAGGAATTCCTCGGCACGCTGCATGCGCTGCGCGCGCGCGTAGCAATCGAGCAGGGGCGAAAGTATTTCCGGCACATAGTCAACGTCGCGTTCGGCGACATGCTCGAATGCCGCGATCGCCGCATCGAGGTTGCCGAGCGCTGACTCGATATGGCCGAGGATCATGCTCGCCCGCACGCAATCGTGTTCGGCCTGCAACGCCGCATCAAGGGACTCACGCGCCTGCTCCCATGCAGCTCGACTGCGTGCCTGTTCGGCCAGTTCGCAATGGAACTGCGCGATGATCTCGCCACGGGATTCGCCCGTGGCTGCCTCCAGCTTGCGGGCGTTGTCGATCGCCTTGTTCCAGTCCCGCTCGTGCTGGTAGATCGCGACGAGATGGGTCAGCGCGGATGGCGCGAGCGCATCCATCGCGACGAGATCGGTAAAAAGGGTTTCCGCGCGATCGAGCAGGCCTGCGCGCATGTAGTCCTCACCGAGCTCGAGCAGGGCGATGGTCTTCTCGGCCTCGCTGAGACTGGGCCGCGCAATCAGGTTCTGGTGGACGCGAATCGCTCGATCCACTTCTCCACGGCGGCGAAACAGGTTGCCAAGGGCGAGATGGGTCTCAACCGTATCGCGGTTGTATTCGGCAAGCTTGAGGAACACCTCGATCGCCTTGTCCTGCTGCTCGTTGAGCAGGTAGTTGAGGCCGCGGAAGTAGTTGCTCGACAGCTCGCTGACACGTGCGCCGGAGGTTCGCTCGCTGCCCCGCCGGGCGACATACCAGCCGGAGAATGCGGCGACCGGCAGCAGCAGGAAAAGCAGGGAAAGTTCGCTCATGAGCGACCGTTGGCCGTTCCATCGGGTGCGGAGTCCGAAGGCGATTTGGCGCGCAGGTCCCGCAACATGCGTTTCGCCGAGCGTAATTCCCGTTGCAGACGCCTGACCCCGACGAACCAGACGATCAATCCGCCGAAAACCCAACCAAGCGCCAGCGCGGCGAGCAAGGCTCCGCCCTTCGGCAACATCAGCTCACAAAAATAGAGATCGAATGCGACGCGGTCGGAATTCAGGGCGCCGAACGTGGCGCCAAAGGCGACCGACAGCAAGATCAACACCACCACGCCAAGTCGCATGGCCGATATCTCCAGGGATAGATCGCCAAACGGCGACCCTTGGCAATCAGTGGGTGCCGTCGGACGAAACGGGAGCGCTGCTTCCGTTCACCCGTTCACGCAATTCCTTGCCGGGCTTGAAGTGTGGCACATGTTTGCCGGGCAACGCGACCGCATCACCGGTCTTCGGATTGCGGCCCATGCGTGGCGGACGGAAATGCAGCGAGAAGCTGCCGAATCCGCGGATCTCGATGCGCTCGCCGTCGGCGAGGGCATGGGTCATCTGTTCGAGCATGCTCTTGACGGCCAACTCCACATCGTTGGCAGCCAGGTGCTGCTGGCGTGACGAAAGCGCTTCGATCAATTCTGACTTGGTCATCGAGAGACACACGCTGGACGGGGTCAATGGCGCCCACCGGCAGGTGGGCGCCGCATTCTCAGCAGTCGGCAGGCTTGCGCCTGCCGACCAACCCGCATCACTCGCGGTTGAACTTCTCTTTCAACAGGGCGCCGAGCTGGGTCGTTGCCCCGGTCGTGCTCTGGTAGTCATCGAGCACCGACTGCAGCTCTTCCTCGTCCTTGGCGCGGATCGACAACTGCAGTACGCGGCCCTTGCGATCCATTCCGATGAACTTCGCCTCGACCGGATCGCCAACCTTGAAATGCAGGGTGGCGTCGTCGACGCGTTCCTTGGCGATGTCGTTGGCACGCAGATAACCCTCGATGCCTTCCTCGATATCGACCGTCACGCCACGCGCATCCACTTCACGGACCGTGCCGTTGAGGATGCTGCCGCGCGGATGGTTGGCCATGAACTGGCCGAACGGATCCTGTTCGAGCTGCTTGATGCCGAGCGAGATGCGCTCGCGCTCCGGATCGACCGCAAGCACGACGGCTTCGATCTCGTCGCCCTTCTTGAAGTTGCGCACAAGGTCTTCGCCCGCTGCCGCCCACGAGATGTCGGACAGGTGGACCAGGCCATCGATGCCGCCTTCGAGACCGATGAAGATGCCGAAATCGGTGATCGACTTGATCTGGCCGGCAACCTTGTCGTTCTTCTTGTAGATCGCGGCAAAGGCTTCCCACGGATTGGCGCGGGTCTGCTTGATGCCGAGCGAGATGCGACGACGCTCTTCATCGACATCCAGAACCATGACTTCGACGTCATCGCCGACCTGCACGACCTTGGCCGGGTTGACGTTCTTGTTGGTCCAATCCATTTCGGAAACGTGGACAAGGCCTTCGACGCCCGCTTCGAGCTCGACGAAGCAACCGTAATCGGTGACGTTGGAAACCTTGCCGACCGCCTTGGTGCCGCTCGGGTAACGGCGGCTGATGGCGACCCAGGGATCCTCGCCAAGCTGCTTGAGGCCGAGGCTGACGCGGTTGCGCTCGCGATCGAACTTGAGCACGCGCACATCGAGTTCGTCGCCGACGTTGACCACTTCGCTCGGGTGGCGCACGCGCTTCCAGGCCATGTCGGTGATATGCAGCAGACCATCGATGCCGCCGAGGTCGACGAATGCGCCGTAATCGGTGAGATTCTTGACCACACCCTTGACGACTGCATTCTCCTGCAGGCGATCGAGCAGCTGCTCGCGCTCGACGCTGAATTCGCTTTCAACGACCGCACGACGCGAAACCACCACGTTGTTGCGCTTGCGATCGAGCTTGATGATCTTGAACTCGAGTTCCTTGCCTTCGAGGTAGGAAGGGTCGCGAACCGGACGCACGTCGACCAGCGAGCCGGGCAGGAACGCACGGACATCCTTGATGTCGACCGTGAAACCACCCTTGACCTTGCCGGAAATGCGACCGATGACGCTTTCGTTCTTCGAATGGACTTCCTCGAGTTCGTCCCACACGAGCGAACGCTTGGCTTTCTCGCGCGAGAGCATGGTCTCGCCGAATCCGTTTTCGATGGAGTCGAGGGCAACCTTGACCTCGTCGCCTACATGGATCTCGAGCACGCCGTCATCGTTGCGGAACTGTTCGATCGGAACGATGCCTTCGGACTTGAGTCCGGCATTGATCACGACGACGTCCGAGCGGATTTCGACGACGGTGCCAAGAACGATCGATCCCGGCTTGAGATTGGCGATCGACTGGCTCTGCTCGAACATCTCGGCAAAGCTTTCGGTCATCGCGGTTTCGGCAAAACTTGCATTCATGTGATTTTCCAGAGAAGACAACAGACCGTAATCCGGGCGCGACTCGCGGGTCGACGCGGGCGATTCGATCCACCTGTCAGGGGCATGCAATGACATGCCATGAGTAAATACCGACCTCCGGAATACCGGATGCCGGACCGATTCCCCTCTTGCACGCAATCAGGCGGGACGAACCACCGAGAGCACCGCGGCGACAACACCGGCGACCGGGATACCTGTGGTATCGATCGTCAATGCATCCACCGCCGGCCTGAGCGGAGCCACCGTACGCGCGGCATCGCGCTCGTCGCGCGCCTGGATCTCGCGCAAAAGGGCGGCAAGGGTAACATTCAACCCCTTATCCTTCAACTGCTTATGGCGCCTTCGCGCCCGCTCCTCGGCGCTCGCCGTGAGGAAGACCTTGAACGGCGCATCCGGGAAGATCACGGTGCCCATGTCACGTCCGTCGGCAACCAGTCCCGGAGTCTTGCGGAAACCCCGTTGCATCTCGAACAGGGCGTTGCGCACACCCGGAAAGGCAGCAATGGCCGATGCCGCCGCCCCCGCGGTCTCGGTACGCAGTTCATCGGTGGCATCGTGGCTGTTGACGACTACGCGAGTCTCGCCGCCGTCGCCCGGATCGCGGAAGCGGATCTTTGTCGTTTGCGCGCAACGCGTGATCGCGTCGGCATCCGACAAATCGAGCCCTGCAGCGCCCGCGGCATAGCCGACGGCCCGATACAAGGCGCCAGAATCGAGCAGATGCCAGCCTAGCTGATCGGCAACGAGACGGCTGATCGTGCCTTTTCCGGAGCCGGAGGGGCCATCAATGGTCAGGACGGGAGGCGTGTTGGCTGGCATGGTCGTTGGCAAGACGGGTTCGTGGGAGGGATTGTAGCCGTGCATTCGCCGATGCGGGCTCGCGGATCGCTGCCCTGCTGATTTCAGGCAACCCTGATGTCGAACCCGCAGCCATTGGCGAGCACGTCGAATCCGGGAAAGGACGTGGCGACGTTGGCGCAATCATTGATCGTGACGATTCCGGTCGACACCAGGCCCGCGACCGCGAATGCCATCGCGATGCGATGATCGCCGGCACTCTCGACCCGTCCCGCGCCCAGCGTGCCGGGCGTGATTGTCGCGCCATCGGGACTCTCGTCAACCTCGATGCCGAGTGTCGCCAACCCGCGCGCCATCATCGCAAGGCGATCGGATTCCTTGACCCGCAGTTCGGCTGCCCCGCGGATGCGGGTAGTGCCTGCGGCGACCGAAGCGGCGACAAACAGGGCCGGAAACTCGTCGATCATGTCCGGCACCAGCGCCTCGGGCACGTCGATGCCGCGCAAGGCGGCATGACGCACCTGCAGGTCGGCCAGCAACTCCCCGCCGCGCACGACGGGATTGATCTCGGTGATGTCGGCGCCCATCAGGCGCAGCACCTCGAGCAGGCCGGTGCGCCGGGGGTTGATGCCGACCGAGCGCAACAGCAGCGACGAGCCAGGGGTAATCGTTGCCGCGACGAGGAAGAATGCCGCCGATGAAAAGTCGGCTGGGACGACAACGTCGGTCGCAGCAAGCGCATGGCCACCTGCCAGGCGCGCCCAACCGGAACCGAACTCGATCGGCCAGCCAAATGCCTCGAGCATGCGTTCCGTGTAGTCGCGCGTTGGACGAACCTCGCGGACTACGGTTGTTCCGTGTGCATAGAGCGCGGCAAGCAGGATTGCCGACTTGACCTGCGCACTGGCCACCGCCGGGGTGCAGGAAATCCCTGCCAGCGAATGCCCCCCTCGAATCCGCAGCGGAGGCAGGGCGCCCTCGTCCGACTCGATCTCGGCGCCCATCGATACCAGCGGCTCGATGACCCGACGCATCGGGCGTCGCGAAAGCGAAGCATCGCCGCGAAGCTCCGAGTCGAAGGCTTGCCCGGCCAGCAACCCTGCGAGCAACCGCATGCCGGTGCCGGCATTGCCGCAGTCGATCGATGCCTGCGGAGCGCGCAAGCCGCGCAGGCCGACGCCATGCACGATGCGTTCGGACGGCGATGGCGTCTCGATCCACACCCCCATCTGCGCAAATGCGGCAGCAGTCGCACGGGTGTCCTCGCCCTCGAGAAACCCCGTGATACGCGACCTGCCCTGCGCGATCGCGGCAAGCATGATTGCCCGATGGGAAACGGACTTGTCGCCTGGAATGACCGCTGCTCCATGCAACGGGCCCCGCGCCCGGCTGGTCCAGACCAGCGACGGATTCATGGCAGCGCTGCCAGCAGGCGTTCGTTCTCGCCGCGCGAGCCGATGCTGATGCGCAGCGCATGACCCAGGCCATAGCCACCCATCGGCCGGACGATGACGCCTCGCTCGAAAAGGTGTGATTCCAGCGATGCCGCAGTGCGGGCCAGATCGACCAGGACGAAGTTCGCCTGCGAAGGCACGACCTTGTATCCGCGGCTGCGCAACGCCTCACTCAGCCAGTCGCGTTCCCGGCGCGTCCATTCGCGCACATGCGCAAGATGGTCCGCATCGGCCAAGGCCGCTTCAGCGGCCGCGAGGGCGAGTGCATTGACGTTGAACGATTCGCGCAGGCGCTCGAGCACATCGACGACACTGGCGTGCGCGACCAGGTAGCCGATACGCAGACCAGCCAGCGCGTAGGCTTTGGAGAACGTGCGCGTGACCACTAGGTTCGGGTAACGATCGAGAAAGCGTGCCGCGCTGCTCAGCGCCGGGTCCTCGACAAATTCGTGATAGGCCTCGTCGACCACGACGAGGGTCGACTCGGGGACGCCGGCCAGGAATTTATCCAGTGTCGCATCATCGAACCAGGTTCCGGTCGGATTGTTCGGATTGGCCAGGAAGACGATGCGCGTGTCGTCGCGCACGGCAGCGGCGATCGCATCGAGATCATGCCCATACGGCGCCGTCGCGTGATCGGATGGCAAGGCGGCGACGCGGATCGTGATTGCGCCGACCGCCGCGGAGGCGATCGGGAACACGGCGAAGCCGAATTCGGAATGGACCACCGAGACCTGCGCGTCCGCGAAGCACTGGGCAAGCAGCATCAGCAGTTCATGCGAGCCATTGCCCAGCGCGATCCGCGAAGCATCCACCTTGAGGTGTGTCGCAAGCGCATTCTTGAGAGCCGTCCCCTTCGGATCGGGATAGCGGAATATCACCGGTATCGATGTTGCGAGGGCAGCGGCAACCCGGGGACTTGGCCCGAGCACGTTCTCGTTCGAACCCAACTCGGCGAGTCGCGCACCGAATCGAAGCCTCAATGCGGGCAGGTCATGGCCCGGATCGTAGGCACGCAGGACCTTCGTCGTCGTATTGGCGAGGCGCGCGCCATCGAAACTCACGGAACCGCCACCGGGTACGAGCCGAGCACCTTGATCTGGGCGACATGCGCATCGAGTTCGGACAGGGCCCTCTGCATCGGCTCATCGTCGACATGGCCGGCGAGATCGATGAAGAACGCGTATTCCCATTTTGCCTGGTGCGATGGACGTGATTCGATGCGGTTCATCGTGATGCCATGTTTCGCGAACGGGCTCAACACGTTGAACAACGCGCCCGGCTGATCCTTGATGAAAACCAGCACCGACGTGCGGTCGTGCCCGGACGGGGGGAAGATCTGGCGACCGAGCACAAGAAAACGTGTCGTGTTGTCGGCATGGTCCTCGATCGGCCGCGTGATGACCTTTTTCAAGCCATAGACCAGACCCGCCGATTCGCCGGCGATCGCTGCCGCATCGTCGGAGTTGCGCGCCCGACGTGCGCCTTCGGCATTGCTCGATACCGGAATCTTCTCGACCTTGGGGAGGTTGCCGCGCAGCCAGGATTGGGTCTGCGCAAACGATTGGGGATGCGAATAGATGCGCTCGATGTCGTCGATGCGACCGCTGCGCGAAAGCAGGTACTGGTGCACGCGCAGTTCGGCTTCACCGCAGATCTTGATGTTCGAGGTCAGGAACATGTCGAGCGTGATCTGGATCGTGCCCTGCCCGGAATTCTCGACCGGGACCACACCGAAATCGGCATTGCCGTTCTCGACCTCCTGGAACACCTCCTCGATGCTGGCCATCGGCAGGCCGTGTGCCGAGCGGCCGAAATGCTTGAGCACGGCCTGCTGGCTGAACGTGCCCTCGGGACCGAGATAGCCGATTTTCAGCGGCTCCTGCTGCGCCAGACACGCGGACATGATCTCGCGGAACACGTGCACCAGCACTTCGTCACTGAGCGGTCCCTCGTTGCGGTCGACCACCATGCGTAGCACCTGTGCCTCGCGCTCGGGACGGTAATAGTCGACAGCGGCGGCCAGCGGCCCCTTGGCCAGGCCGACCTGATGTGCCCAGCGTGCGCGCTCGGCGATCAGGTTCTGGATGGCCCGATCGATTCCGTCGATGCGCGTGCGCACCTCGGCCAGATCCATCGCCGGCGCCGGTGGTTCGAGTTCATTGCTCATTGCTGCAGGTCCCATTGTCCCGCAATCCGAAAAGGCCGGACGACAGCGTATCGCCGGATGTTCGTCGCCGAAACCTCAGCCACGGCGTCGCGCAAAATCGCCCATGAAGTCGATCAGCACGTCGACGGCCGCCAACGAAGTTGCGTTGTAGATCGACGCGCGCATGCCGCCGAGCAGCTTGTGGCCTTTCAGGCCAAGAAGATCGGCGGCATCGGCCTCCTCCAGAAACAGGCGGTCAAGCTCGGCGCGCGGCAGGAAGAACGGCACGTTCATCCAGGAGCGCGCATCCGCGCTGACCGGATTTGCATAGAAGCCCGAACTGTCGATGGCGGAATACAGCCGTTCGGCCTTGACCCGGTTGCGCTCGCCCATCGCGACCACGCCGCCCTGGCGCTTGAGCCACTTGAACACGAGCGATGCGAGATACCAGCCATAGGTGTTCGGGGTATTGAACAGCGAATGGTTGGCCGCGTGTTCGGCGTAGTTGAAGATCCCCGCGATGTTGCCCGTGCAGCGTTCCAGCAGGTCGTCACGAACGATCAGGATCACCAGCCCCGATGCACCGATGTTTTTCTGGGCGCCGGCGTAGATCAGGCCGAACCTCGAGACCTCCAGCGGACGCGAGAGGATGTCGGAGGACATGTCGGCAATCAGCGGAATACCCGCGACCTCGGGCACGCTCTGGAACTCGACGCCGTGGATGGTTTCATTCGGCGTGTAGTGCACGTAGGCCGCGCGCGGATCCAGGTCCCAGTCGGCGCGTGGCGGAATACGCGTGTAATGCGAATCGAGCGAGCTCGCAGCGATCCGCGGTTGCACGTAAGGCTTCGCTTCCCTGACCGCTTTTTCGCCCCAGGCACCGGTAACGATGTAGTCGGCGACCTGGTCGATCCGAGCCAGATTCATCGGGATCTGGGCAAAGTGCTGGGTGGCCCCGCCCTGCAGGAAAAGCACCTGGTAGCCCGATGGAATCGACATCAGCTGGCGCAGGTCCCGTTCGGACTCCGCGGCAAGGTCCATGAAGTCGCGGCCACGATGACTGATTTCCATCACCGAGGCGCGCGCCCGGCCCCACTCGAGCATTTCGTCGCGGGCCTGGATCAGGACCTCTTCCGGCAGCGCGGCCGGACCGGCGCTGAAGTTGTAGCCACGCGTCACAAGGCGCTCCCGCCAGTCTTCGATGGGGATACAGTGCAGGAAGCGCGGATAGCTGCTTCGTGCGGGGAAGCAACAGTATGTCGCAACGCAGCATGTCCGCAAGTTCATTCTGAAAGGATCACCGTCGTGATCCGGTCGGTTGTCTGCACATCCTGTGCTGCACCTTTGCAGGATCCGAGTAACGAAAATCCCAACGGGAACCCATCGCATGGCAGATCGAATCGGCCTTCCAATCAATCCGTCGGAGATCACTCCGGAGTCCGTCTACCTGCGCCGGCGCACGCTGCTGAAGGGACTTGCCCTCATGCCGAGCCTGCTCGCCGGGTGCAGCGATGCCGTGGAACCACCCGCGGAGGCTGCGGCCGGCGATGAATTGCCGGGCACGAAACTGATCTTCACGCACAACAGCACGTTCAGTTCCAGGGAAGTGCAGACCAGCAGCAAGGATGCAACGCACTACAACAACTACTACGAGTTCGGCACCGACAAGGCCGATCCCGCGCAGAATTCATCGGGATTCAAGCCCAAACCGTGGAGCGTGGAAATCGCGGGCAAGGCCGGAATCACCGGAACGTTCACACTGGAGGACATCCTCAAGGGACATGCGCTGGAGGAGCGCATCTACCGTTTGCGCTGCGTCGAGGCATGGTCGATGGTGATTCCGTGGGTCGGCATTCCGCTGGCCGCCGTGCTCAAGCGTTTCCAGCCGGCCTCAAGTGCGCGCCATGTCTCCTTCACCACCGTCGCCCGTCGCGAGCAGATGCCGGGACTCGGCTACCCGGTACTGGACTGGCCTTACCGGGAAGGCCTGCGCATCGACGAAGCCATGCATCCGCTGACCCTGTTGGCCGTTGGCATCTATGGTCGCGAGCTGCCTGCCCAGAACGGCGCACCATTGCGTCTCGTCGTGCCATGGAAATACGGCTACAAGAGCATCAAGTCGATCGTGCGCATCGAGTTTGTCGAGCAACAGCCGGAAACTTCCTGGAACCAGTCGGCGCCTGACGAGTACGGGTACTACTCGAACGTCAATCCCGCGGTCAGCCATCCGCGCTGGAGCCAGGGCAGTGAGCGGCGTATCGCCGGTGATGGCTTCAACCTGTTTGGAAACCGGCTTCAGACCCTTCCGTTCAATGGCTATGCCGACCAGGTCGCCTCGCTCTATGCAGGCATGGACCTGGTCAGGAACCACTGATGGCACGATCCTTCGATCGCATCGCGGCGACCAAGCCAGTGGTTTTCCTGCTCGCGCTGGTTCCGATGGGATGGCTGGCCTGGAAGGTCTCGCAGAATGCGCTGGGCCCTGACCCGGTAGCCCAGCTTGAGCACAACACCGGGATCTGGGCGCTACGCTTCCTGCTGGCAACACTTGCGATCACACCGGCGCGAAAATTGACCGGCTGGAATGCGTTGATCCGGTTCCGGCGCATGCTCGGCTTGTTTGCATTCTTTTATGCCAGCGTCCACCTGGCGGTCTATCTGATCGTCGATCTTGGCGGGTTCTGGTCGCAGATCCTCGTCGAGATCGCCAAGAAGCCTTTCGTCACCGTGGGGTTTCTGGCGTGGCTGCTGATGATCCCCCTTGCCATCACCTCGACCAGGGGCATGATGCGTCGGCTTGGGCGCAACTGGCAGCGTCTGCACCGACTGGTCTACGCGAGTGGATTGTTCGCCGCCCTGCACTTTCTCTGGCAGGTCAAGTATGGGGAGACGATCGCCGCCATCGAGCCGGTGATCTACGCGGGGATATTTGCCGCACTGATGCTGGCTCGTGTTCCACACCGGTTGATCAAGCGACGAACCGGCACGCCTGCCGGCTCGGCACCGGCCAATACAACCCGATCTCAGTAATTGCCGAACCAGATAAGGCCGGCGATGCCGAGTCCGATCAGTGCAGCAGCGGCGATCAACCACCAGATGCCGGTGCCGCCGTCGTCAGCGGTGGATGGCGCTGGATCGGCCATCTGGATCGCGTCGAATGTCTGCGTGATCGCGGGAGCCATGTTGGCGGGCGTCGGCATGCTTTGGCCGCGACCCGGATATCCGGGCGCCTCGAGCACGAAGCGGTTGCGTCCAAATGAAATCTGGTCGCCGGGATGGAGCACGGCATTCCTGACCCGGATGCCATTGACCTCGGAGCCGTTGGTCGAACCAAGGTCGCGCAGGTGGATGGCGTCGTCGCTCGCGCCGATGACCGCATGCCGCTCGGCCATGCCTGGTTCGTCGAGATCGAGGCCATTCGGTCCACTGCCGATCAGCAGCCGCGTCCCGACCTTGACGGTCTTGCCGAAATGCGCTCCCGACACGCCGCGCAGGACCACGCGCCCGATTTCCTCCGATGCATCCGCAACCGATGTTTCAGGCGGGACGCGCGTATCGATGATGGCATCGCTGTCTGGCTTCAACATGACCGCGACGGCGTCGAAATTGATGACATCGCCGAGTCGCAACAATGCCCGTTCGACGACCGGGCGCGCATTGACGTGGGTACGCGCCTGCTTGTCGAGAACCTCAAGGATCATGCCGCGCTTGTCGATCACGAGGCGCGCATGCCACGGCATGACTCCGTCCGCCGCGAGCATGACTGCATTTCCTTGCGCTGATCCAATACCGGTGACGCCGTTGTCGACGAGCACGTCCGCATGTTCAACGTTGGAAAAGCTCAGTCGCATCAGCGCACGGATTGTGGAAATTGCGGGCACTTTATCAGGATGCGGGATCGCTGACACCTGTCCGGCGGCATCGGACCAGAGGCCTGTCAGGCGACCCGACGCTGCCCTTCGGCCCTGTCGGACGCTTCTGCGATTGGCCCGGCTAGGGCATCATAGCGGGCGCCGCGCGACGCCCCAGCGTTGCCGCACCAGGAGAATCCAAATGGCGAAAATCGATATCCGCCGCAAACACCAGCTTTCGCTTGCCGAAGCGCGCAAGGCGGTCAACAAGCTCGCCAAATCCATTGCCAAGGAATTCGATCTCGATTGCGCGTGGGAAGGCAACACCCTTGCGTTCTCGCGCAGTGGCGTCGATGGCCATATCGCCCTCGAGAAGGGCGAGGTGCACGTATTCGCCGACCTCGGCTTCGTCATGGGCATGATGAAGCCGATGATCGAACGCGAAATCAATCGCCATCTCGACGAGCAGATCGCCTGATGCTGGTCATCAAGGCAGCGCGGAAACCGGTCAAAAGGTCGCGACGCCCGCAGATCGGCCTTGCTGTCGCCGGGGGCGGCCCGATCGGCGGCATCTTCGAGATCGGGGCAGTCCGCGCGCTCGAGGACGCGATCGAAGGGCTCGACATGAACGCCCTCGATGTATACGTCGGCATCAGCTCTGGCGCCTACGTCGCCGCCAGCCTGGCCAATCGCCTGAGCACGGCCGAATTGTGCCGCATCTTCATCACCGGCGATTCCGACCAGTTCAATTTCCGTCCCGAGAACTTCGTGCGGCCGGCCATCTACGAGTATCTGCGGCGGCTATGGGGAGTGCCTCGCCTGCTGCTCGGCGGTCTCGCCGAATTTGCCCGGCATCCGTTCGACCTGCGGGTTTCCGATACCCTGCTCAAACTGGGCAGCCTGCTGCCCACCGGATTGTTCGACAATGAGGCGATCGAGCGGTTCCTTCGCGACGCCTATACCGGGCACGGGCGCAGCAACGATTTTCGCGAGCTCGCGCGCAAGCTGGTCATCGTCGCGGTGGAACTCGACAGCGGGCAGGCCGTTCGCTTCGGTACCAAGGACCACGATGACGTGCCGATCTCGCGCGCGATCGAAGCCAGTTCCGCCCTGCCCGGCCTCTATCCACCGGTAGCGATCAACGGTAGGTACTTTGTCGATGGAGCCTTGCGCCATACCGTGCATGCGTCGGTTGCAATGGATGCCGGCGCCGATCTCGTGCTGGCAATCAACCCGCTGGTCCCCATCGACACGGCGCATGCCAATGCATTGGGCAAGAGCTCGCCCAGCAGTCTCGTCGAGGGCGGCTTGCCGGCGGTCCTCTCGCAGATGTTCCGCACCCTGCTGCAGTCGCGCATGCAGGCCAGCATCCCGAAGTACGAGCGCCAGTACAGCGGTTCCGATCTGCTCCTGATCGAACCTGACGACGACGACACCGAGATGTTCTTCACCAACATCTTCAGCTTCGCACACCGCAAGAGGCTCGCCGAGCACGCCTATCAATCGACCCTGAAGGACTTGCGCACGCATCGACGCGCGCTCGGGCCCTTGCTCGAGCGTCACGGATTGCAACTGCGCGCGCGCGTGCTCGACGATCCAGAGCGTACCCTGCTCGGCGGTCTCGACGGAAAACCGCCACGGCGTTCGAAGGCCACCTCGAAACTGCATCGGGCACTCGACGACCTCGATGTCGCGATCGATCGCGAAAGCCCGGCCACTGCCCGATCCAGATCGGCGACGCGCCGCACGACAAAACGAACCGCGCCGAGCTCGGTGCATTCCTGATCTTCCGCATCGATTACTTGCTCTAGGAAGCGGAACTAACCTGCGCAACCAACCGGGCATCCCGTGCCCATCCCATCGAAGGAACCCTGCAATGACCAAGCCCAAGCCGAAGCTGAAATCCAAAGCCGCGCCAGCTGCCAGCACGCCCTCGGCTCGCGCCGGTGGAAAATCGATCGTCGAGTCCGCGCAGCACATCTGGCTCGCCGGACTGGGCGCGTTCGCCAAGGCGCAGGACGAGGGAACACGCCTGTTCGAGGCCCTGGTTCGCGAGGGCGTCTCGCTCGAGCAGAAGACGCGCAAGCTCACCGCAGGCAAGGCCGAGGAAGCACGTGGGGCCGTTGAGGCAGCGGTTGGTCAAGTCAAGGAGCGTAGCCAGGAGACCTGGGACAAGCTCGAAAAGGTGTTCGAAAATCGTGTCTCGCGCGCATTGAGCCGGCTTGGTGTTCCGGGCAGCACCGAACTCAAGGGCCTTACCACTCGTATCGAGGAACTCGCCCGCGAAGTGAGCAAACTCAATGCAAAACCGGCCGCCAGGGCCGTCAGCAAGCCGGCGACCAGCCGCACAAGCGCCACGCGATCGGTATCCCGCATCAAGGATGAGCTGGCCGACGTAGCCCGTGAACTCGAATCGGCGCAGCTCAAGCACGTCGGCGCCAAGCGGACGGCCGCTCCGGCAAAGAAGCCGGTTGCGAAGAAGCCCGTTGCACGGAACGCCGCAAGCAAGAAAAAGGCAGGCGCCAAGTAGGACCGCGAAGCGGAGCCCCTCGCCCGGAACGGCGAGGGGCTTTTTCATGCGCGCATGATTTGACGCTTCGGTGTCGACGGCATCCACTCGCCTACCAGTGGACGCCCCGCATCAACGCCGCGAACGCGACCTGTTCCGAAGACGGCCCTTGCTGCATCTCCTGGCGAATGCCCTTGATGCCCTTCGCCGCGGATGAATCGGGGAACAGGCGGAACGCCGTGTTCATGACGATCTCGTAGGCGCGCGGAGAGACCGAATAGAACAGCTGCGCGAAGATTCCGGTGCGCGTGGCCACACGCACCGGTCGCTCGATGATCGCCTCTACCACGAGGTCCGCGGCTTCCTCCGGGCTCAGCGTCGGCACCGAATCGTACATCTTGGTCGGCGCGATCATCGGTGTCTTCACGAGTGGCATGTTGATCGTCGTGAAGTTGATGCCGAGATCGGAGAATTCGGCCTGTGCACACCGCGAGAACGCATCCAGCGCCGCCTTCGACGAAACATAGGCCGAGAATCGCGGAGCATTGGTCAGTACGCCGATCGACGAAATGTTGATGATGTGGCCACGATGGCGCTCGGTCATCTTCGGCAGAAAGCCGAGAATCAAACGCAGCGAACCAAAATAGTTGAGCTGCATCGTGCGTTCGAAATCATGGAAACGATCGTAGCTCGACGCAATTGCGCGGCGAATCGACCGACCCGCATTGTTGATCAGGATATCGACGCTGCCGTGATCCGCTGTGACCTGACTGACGAAGGCATCGCAGGATGCCAGTTCGGCAAGATCGACCTTGTAGGTATGACAGGTGCCGCCCGCCCCTTCGATTTCCATCTTTGCCGCCGCAAGCTCCTCCTCGCCACGCGCACAGATGACCACCTTGGCCCCGGCCGCGGCGACCTTGATGGCGACGGCCTTGCCGATGCCTGATGATCCGCCCGTGATCACGACCACCTTGCGCCGAACCTTGCCGGACAGCGAATGATCGACGAACAGGGCCGGGTCGAGATGACGCTCCCAGTAGTCCCAGAGACGCCACGCGTAGGTCTGCAGCTTAGGCAGCTTGATTTTGGAGCCGCGAAGCGCGCGATCGGTTTCACGCGTATCGAACCGGGTCGGATAGTTGATGAAGCGCATGATCTCGGCCGGAATGCCGAAATCGCGCAGGAACACGTTGAGCATGCGCCGCACCGGCGGCAGGCTCGACAGCGCCTGGCGGATCGCACTCGGGACGAATGCAAACATGCGTGCGTCGATGCGCATGCTCATCTTCGGCGCGTGTCCTGCGTCAGCAAAGATGTTGAGCACTTCGCCGATTCGATACGGCGCCGGATCGGTCAGATGGAAGCATTGGCTGTCGAGCTTCGGGATATGCGCGATGTGATCCATGCTCGCTGCGACCCAGTCCACCGGAACGAGGTTCAAGCGCCCGCCTTCGAGCCCGACCGTTGGCATCCATGGCGGCAGGACCTGGCGCATCTTCTTGATCAACTGGAAGAAGTAATAGGGTCCGTCGATCTTGTCCATTTCACCGGTCTGCGAGTTGCCGATGACGATGCCGGGGCGATAGATGCGGAATGGCCGCTTGCATTCCGAACGGACGATGCCCTCGGAATCGTGCTTGGTGCGGAAATAGACATTGTCGAGGCCTTCCGCTTCATCGAACATGTCCTCGCGGAACACGCCCGGGTAAAGGCCGGCTGCGGCGATCGAACTGGTGTGATGGAAGCAGCCGGCCTTGAGTACTTCAGCCAATTGCACGGCATGGCGCGTTCCGTCGATATTGGCCTTCACCTGGCTGGCTTCGTCGGCAGCGAGATCGTACAGCGCCGCGAGATGGAAGAAATGGGTGATCTTGCCGCCGAGATTCTTCAGTGACGTCGGCGTCAAGCCAAGCCGGGCCTTGCCCAGATCCCCGCTGACCGCAATCAGGCGATCCTTGTCTGCACCGAGTCGCTCGCGCAGCGCTTCGAACTTCGCAGTCGATTCCTTGCGCACCAGACAGTAGATCCGGCCTTTCCGCAACAGCAATTTTTCCAGCAAGTGACGACCGATGAAGCCTGTGGCGCCAGTCACGAAATATGTCATTTCCCACTCCAGTCCAGGTTGATCGGCCACGAAGATCCGGCCATCACGGATGGTCGCGGACGCCACCGTATGGACAGCATAATCGTCCGCCGGACGGGTTTCCATGCACTTGCCGCGGTGCTGCCCGTCGCGTTGACCGCCTTGTGGGTGCATGATAGAAAGTTGCGGCGCAGGGGCGCATCCAATCAGGCCGAATACCATGTCCAAGCTTCAAGCCAGCTTCGAGAAAGCCGCCGAAGACATCAAGAAGCTGGACGATCGTCCAGACAACGACACCCTGTTGAAGCTCTACGCGCTCTACAAGCAAGGCGCCGACGGTGATGTTGCCGGCCCCAAACCCGGCTTCTTCGATTTCGTCGGAACAGCCAAGTACGAGGCATGGGCGAAGCTCAAGGGCACAGCCAAGAACGAAGCGATGCAGAAATACATCGACCTGGTCGCCAAGCTGCGCGCCTGAGCACGGCGTCTCCGGCTCGGCATTTCCCATGGCGCGCCAGACACGCGAGCTCATTCTTGAAACCGCGTTGGCGATGTTCAACGGCCAGGGCGAGCCGAACGTAACGACCAACCACATCGCCGACGAACTGGGCATCAGCCCCGGCAATCTCTACTACCACTACCGGAACAAGGACGACATCATCGGGCAGTTGTTCGCACGCTATGAACAGCGTATCGACGAAGCCCTGGTTACCCCCGGTGATCGATTACCGAACCTCGAGGATGTCTGGCTGCAACTGCATCTGATCTTCGAGTGCATGTGGGATTTCCGCTTCGTCTATCGCGATCTTGTCGACATCCTTTCGCGCAACCGCAAGTTGCGCCTGCATTTCGCGCGCATCCTCAAGCGTGCGTCGGAAAACGCGGAATCGGTCATGCGCGGTCTTGCCGCCGCCGGAATTTTCCGGGCCAGCGCCGACGAGATCCGCGCAACCGCGGAGAACATCGTGCTGGTAGCCACGTTCTGGTTGAATTTCGACGCCGTGCGGCACGGCAAGAACGAATCGGGCCAGCTCGATGTCGGCCGGGGCATCCATCAGGTCATGATGCTTATCGCTCCCTTCCTGCGCGACTCGGAACGCCTGCATCTGAATACGCTGGCCGCGGCCTACCTGCGCTGAGTGCACAACGAAAAACGGCCGCTCAAGGCGGCCGCTTTTTCGAATCCTGCCAGAGAACTACCTGGTAGCGCGCAACTGGCGCGAAAGCTTGTCGACGCGTGCAATCAGGGAGTCGACATCGGCCTTGGACGGGATCCCCGCATATGACATCAGGCGGCCCACACCCTGTTCGATCTTCGCTTCGGCATCGCTGCGCAGTGCCGCAAGGCGGAGCTTGACCGGCGCCATGCGCGTTTCCGCGACTGCCTTGATCTCGCCCGAAACCTTGCGCGCAAGCTTGTCGGTACGCAACTGGAATGAACGTCCTTCGTTGATCATTCCGTCAAGGATCACCTTGCCCTGCTTCTGCGCGATCGAGAATGCGCCGAGACCAGCCAGCCAAACCTGCTGGACCTTGTCGACCGATGCGCTCGGGCCTGGCTTGACCGTTTTCATCACTTTGATCTGCTTGCTCACGATGTGTCTCCTGGTGGGGAATATTCGCCAGACCACGGCGATGGGCAAATGATCGCCGGCTGAAGTCGAGCATTCACACTATCTGCGACGCAGCGCGGAACACATCGTCACAAACCGTTCCACTCACGCCCGGACCCGGGATCACCAATGGCGCTGGCTACCAGCTCGGCCGGATCTGCCCACCTTCCTGCTTGCGGTCCCATGCACGCAATTCATCGCGGACATGAGCGATACCCTGGCGCCCCAGTGCGCCGCGCTTCTCGTCGAGCAGGCTCGCGTCCAGCAGCTCAGCCAGGCGTTGTGCGGTCGGCAGCAGCGTGTCCCAGGCATCCAGTGCGGAGAGCGGTCCAGGCAAGGCCATGAACAAGGTCAGCCCCGGCGTTTCCAGCTGTTCGATCGTGGTCATGTCGAAACTGCCGGGCTTGACCATGTTGGCCATGCTGAAGATCGGACCTGACTCGCTCTTGCCGGTGACCATGCGATGGAAGATCCCCTGGTCGCCGAACTCGAGCCCGGACTTTTCGGCGGCGACGACGAGATCGCTGCCCGAAATGAGCAGGCCGGCGCGGGCACAGACGAACAACGTGACGATCCGCTCGATGGGCGAATCCGGACGGACGCCGACCAGCGGGCGAGTGGGGCGGCGCGTCCTGCCTTTTCCCCTGGTCTCGACAGCGATCGATTCGAACGGAACTTCGTTCGAACCGAGCAACTCCAGTTGTTCGCCGTGCAGCGTGGAATCGAGCGTGTCGTCCAGTTCGACATCACCTTCGAACGTCGGCTCGACGCGCTCCCCTGCCGGCTTGCGAAACAGCGTGCGCTTGCCCTGCCCCGGCTTCTTCGGCCGCCCGAACAGGTAGATCAGCGCAAGAGCGATGAGGCCGATGATGAAGATGATGACGCGCATCTCTGTCGCGCCCAATGCTTGCTGCTCCATGCCGACTCCTTGAAGGTGCGCTGGCCTACGCGGCTCCAGCCAGTTTAGCGGCTTCCGCGAGGTCGACCTGCACAAGACGCGAAACGCCGGGCTCACGCATGGTCACGCCGCAGAGCTGCGACGCGGCCTCCATGGTTGCCTTGTTGTGGGTGACGAAGATGAACTGAACGTTCTGGCTCATCTCGGTAACCATCGCCGAGAAGCGGCCGACGTTGGCCTCGTCAAGCGGCGCGTCGACCTCGTCGAGCAGGCAGAAAGGCGCGGGGTTGAGGCGGAAGATCGAGAACACCAGGGCCACGGCAGTCATCGCCTTCTCGCCACCGGACAACAGCGATATCGATGTCACGCGCTTTCCGGGCGGACGCGCCATGATCGAAACGCCGGTCGACAGCAAGTCATCGCCGGTCAGTTCGAGATACGCCTGGCCACCGCCGAACAGGCGCGGGAACAGCTCCTGCACGCCGGCATTCACGCGATCGAACGTATCCTTGAAGCGCTGCCTCGTCTCGCGATCGATCTTGCGGATCGCGGCTTCGAGGGTTTCCAGGGCAGTGCCGAGGTCGGTGAGCTGGGCGTCGAGATAGGTCTTGCGCTGGGATTGCTCCTCGTACTCCTTGATCGCGGCAAGGTTGACCGGCTCAAGGCGCCGAATTTTCTGCTCGAGCTCGTCGAGGTCGCTGCGCCACCGGACCGCATCGATCTCATCGGGCAATTCGGCAAGCAGGGCTTCGATCTCGAACCCGGCCTCGACGATCGCTTCGGCGAGAGCCTGCGCCTGCAGCCGATGTTCCTGCTCATTGAGGCGGAGATTGGCCAGGTGTTCCCGTCGCACGGTCAGTGCCTCGACGATCGCATTGCGTTCGACTTCGATACGACGCATTTCGGCGTCGCGCTCCTCGAGCGCCTTGCGTGCCTCGACCAGCTGGCGATCGACCAGCAATCGCTGGTTCAAGCAAGCCTGGCGTTCTCCTTCGAGTTCGGCGAGCGGATCGCCTCCCGCTTCGATCTGCGCGGCAATCTCGCTGCGGCGCGATTCAAGCTGGGCCAGTTGGGCCTGCATCCGCTGCAAGGCCTGCTCGAGCGAACTCAGCGAGGAACGCTTGGATTCCACCGATAGCGCGGCCTGATGCTCGGTATCGCGTGCCTCACGCGCATTCATGCGCGCTTCCTCGCGACTTTCGAGCAGCTGCCGCCGACTTCCGTCGAGTTGCTGGCGTTGCTGTTCGAGCTCGCCCATGCGCTCGACTGCCTTGTCCAGGCGTCCTCGCGCTTCGCGCGACTGGCCCTTGTCAGAATCGAGCTTGACGATCAGTTCGTCCAGTTCGGCATCGACCCGGACGAGCCGTTCGCGGGCACTTTCCATGCGTCCGCGCTGGCTTTGCAACTGGCCGGAAATCTCGGCAAGCCGGCGGTGCCCGGAATGCAGGTCGCGCTGTGCATCGTCGCGCACGCGCTCGGCATCGATCCGGGCAACCCGCGATTCCTCAAGCTGCGCTGCGAATTCCTCGATCTCGGTATCCAGATCGAGGATCCGGCTTCCAAGCTCGGCGATCTCGCGCTCGCGAGCAAGCACGCCAACCTGCGATCCCTGGGCACGCGCAACACGGGCGAATCCGGGTCCCACCCACTCACCATCACGGGTGACGATCGAGTGACCGGGTTCGAGCGCGTTCGTCATCCCGGCCAGCGAATCGATCGATTCCACGGTGTGCACGCGCGCCAGCACAGCCAGCGCCGCACTCGGACCGCGGGCATGTGCCGCCAAGGTGCCCGGCGCGTGGACCGCATCGCTCGATGCCGCGGCAAGCAGGGTCACGTCAGCATCACGCAAACTCGCGAGATCCGCTTCCATCGCCTGCGGCGAATCGACGAGGACCGCATCGAGCCAGCCCTGCAGGACCGTTTCGATGGCACGCTCCCAGCCCGCATCGACCTCGAGGACTTCACCGAGCCGGCGCGACCGACCGATGCCAAGCCGTTCCAGCCAGTCATGGGCAACACCGCCGTCCTCACCCAGTGCGGCGTGCTGCAATGCTTCGAGTGAAGCCAGGCGGCCACGGGACTTCTCCAGCTCGCCACGACGTGTGCTGAGGCCTGTCTGCAGTTGCCGTTCGGTCTCCAGGATCTGCTCGAGCTCGTTGCGCCGGGTATCAAGCAGTGCGGTAAACGTCTCGACCTGTTCGCGCAGTTGGCCATGGTCGACATCGAGGATTTCCAGGGCGCGCGCGAACTCGCCGAAATCGGCGGCGCGCTTCTCGGCGTCGAGCATCTCGCGACGACGATCCGCCTCGATGCATTGTCGATCGAGATAGTCCAGGCGCGTGCGCTCGATCTCGGCGGCCTGTCCGGCTTCGGAACTGGAGCGCGTGTAGGCGTCCCATTGCTCCTGCCACTCGGCAAGGCCGGCTTCGGCGAGGCGCAGCACTTCCGCCGCGTTCTCGACCGCTTCATGCAAGGCCTCGCGTTGCGGCGCTGACTCACTCAGGCTTTCACGCAGAGCTTCAATCTGCGCGGTGTCGCCCGCGATGTGCTCGGCCAGTTGTGCGTGTGCGTTCGCGGTCTCGGTGCGCGCACGCTCGAGTTGCTCGGCAAGAACGTGGTTGTGCTGGATCTGCTGTTCCACCCGCGCGATCTCGGCGCCTACCTTGTAGACCTCGGCCTGCACCGCATTGAGGTGCTCGCTCGCGGCCACATGGGCCTCTCGCCCGGTTTCTATTTGCGCTTCGCGCTGTCGCTGCTCGGCCAGTTGCTGTTCGATCGCAAGCTCGGCCTGGCGCAGGGATCCCGATTGGGCATCGAGATCCGCGCGCGATTCGCGCAGGGTGACGGCCTTGAGTTCGGCCTCCTTGCGCTTGTGCTGCCCCTGGAAATCCTGCCAGCGCTCGGCGGCACGTGCCTGACGTTTGAGATGTTCGAGCTGCTTGTCGACTTCGTCGCGCACGTCACGCACGCGGTCAAGGTTTTCGCGGGTCGCCTTGATGCGGCTCTCCGTTTCCTTGCGACGCTCCTTGTAGCGCGATATCCCGGCGGCCTCCTCGAGGTGCACGCGCAATTGCTCGGGATCGGATTCCACGATCTGGCTGATCATGCCCTGCTCGATGATCGAGTAGCTGCGCGGGCCAAGTCCGGTGCCGAGGAACAGGTCGGTGATGTCGCGCCGGCGACAACGCGTGCCGTTGAGAAAATACTGCGACTGGCCATCTCGACTGACCAGACGTTTGACCGAGATCTCGTTGTAATGGGCGTATTCGCCGGTCACGGTGCCGTCGGAATTGTCGAACACCAGCTCGACCACGGCCTGACCGACGGGTTTGCGCGCGCTCGATCCGGAAAAAATGACATCGGTCAGTGAATCGCCGCGCAACCTGCTCGCGGCGCTCTCACCCATGACCCAGCGGATCGCATCGATGATGTTGGATTTGCCGCAGCCGTTCGGGCCAACCACGGCCGACATGTTGGTCGGCAGGTGCAGCGTGGTCGGATCGACGAAGGACTTGAAGCCAGCCAGCTTGATTGTGGTCAGTCGCATGAAACGGGGTTGCTCCGGCTCGGATCAGTTGGCGGGTTTTTCAGCGGACGCGGCAGCCGGCGTGGCGGGCTCCGGCGTCGTGATGCTCGCTTCGCTGCGCAGCTTCTCAAGGCGCTTCTGGCCTATCTGTGCAAGCACGGTATCGCGAATGCCGTCCTTGAGCTGCTCGAAGGTCGGCGGCACGAAGGGTGATATCGCGCCGACATGAATCACGTGCCAGCCATACTCGGTGTGCACCGGAATCTTCCCGGTCTCGCCGGATTTCAGCGATGAAAGTTCCTTGCCGAGCAGCTCAGGCAACTGGGCCGGCCGCACCCGCTGGAATGCACGCGCCTGCTTGGCGCGCTTGCTCCAGGCGTCGAACACTTCGTTGAACGGCTTGCTGAGTGCTTCGCCCGCCGCCTTCAGTGCGTCATCCTCGTTGTCGAACAGCAACTGGCTGAAGTCGTACTCGGACGTTCCCGCCTTGGCGATCTGCTGCTGGTACTCGGTTCTCAGCACGCTGTCATCGACCTGGGCGCTGTCACGGAATTTTCCCATCGCCGCATTCGCCTGACCCTGCAGCCGGTTGATCTCGACGGCCGCAGCAAACGTCGGATCCTTCATGTACGACTCGGCCCGGGTCGCCTGATCCAGAAGGATGTAATCGGTCAGCTCGAGCACCGCACGCGCGCGCTGTTCGGGCACGGAAAGATCGAGCTTGCGCTCGCGGGCAAGAACATCGAGCAGTACCTGCGGGACGCGTTGCCCATTGACTGTCTCCGCCAACGGCAGATCCGCCGACAGGGTGGAGCCTGCGGACTTGTCTTCGCAGCCGCTGATCGCCAGCAGTGCGAGCAGGACCAGCGTTGTCCTTGATGAGGCTCTTGCCGTCATTTTCCTTCCTCCGGGATTCGCGCATCGATGGCGAGCGCGTGGATTTCTGTCTGCATCAACTCGCCGAGTGCCGCATAGACCGCACGATGCCGGGCAAGGGGCGCCATTCCCTCGAACGAACGGCTGGAAATACGCACACTGAAATGCCCGCGACCATCCCGTGCGCCGGCATGACCGACATGGCGATGACTGTCGTCGGTGATCTCCAGTTCATCGGGCGAGAGTTGCTCTTCCAGCCGCGCGCGGATTGCCGCCAGACGATCACTCACGGGAGGGCCTTGCGGAATGGGCGGATGTCGACGGACCGGTAAACCCCCGCGTCGACGTATGGGTCGACTGCCGCCCACGCCTTCGCGGCCTCGAGGTCGGCAAATTCGGCCACGATCAAGCTGCCGGTGAATCCGGCCGGCCCGGGGTCTTCGCTGTCGATCGCAGGAAAAGGGCCTGCGAGGAGCAGACGCCCCTGCTCATGCAAGGCCTTCAGGCGCTCGATATGCGCCGGCCTGCTGGTCTTGCGTCCTTCCAGCGAATCGGGGTTGTCGTGACCAGTAATGGCGTACCACATGGCAATGCGTTTCCGGACGGGGCGCCTATGTTAGCCGATGGTTGCTACGGCCGGGCCATCTGACCCGCCATCGACCCGGCATCAATGGCCTGCCGCGGGCGTGTCGGGTGTCGGCGTTTCACGTTGCCGCGCGCCGCAAGCTGGACTTCGACCATCGAATGGCCTTACTCTTGCGCCCGCGCCGAAGGGTCGAGGGGCGATTCCCGACTGACCCGTGGTGACGCCAGCAACAAGGGCAGTCGCAACACCGGCCATCGCGCAAGTCGCATGGCATCCGGATCGGGTGGAGTTCCGGGTGAACCCGTTGGTGATCTGCCTGCATGCAACCCGATGTCCTGCTGACCCGCCGGTTTACCGGGCCCGGATGATCGGTGCATGTGAGCGTGTACCGGGAATACCGGTTGGTTCAAGTATCGACGATGGCGTTGGGCGCGCTCCGGCAAGCCCGTGCCAAGCGTCAGTCGCATGGTTTCGGCGCGCAATCGCCAGCCACGCATGATCTGCGCAGCCGCATTCGCAGGTCGACTTCTTTCACGCGAGATCTGCGCATGACCCACGCCGTGAGGCATCGGGCCACCGGATCGGATATGAACACCCCGACAGCCGAAATCCAAATCCAGCACGACGAATCCGTCACGGCGTTCCCGCCGGTTCCGCAGCAGCAGGAAATGCCGCTGGCGATCGTGCGTGGCGAGCCCGTCCTGCAAATGCCGCAGGATCTGTACATCCCCCCGGATGCGCTCGAGGTCATCCTCGATGCGTTCGAAGGCCCGCTCGATCTGCTCCTCTACCTGATCCGCCGACAGAATCTCGACATCCTCGACATCCCGGTTGCCGAAATCACACGGCAATATGTCGACTACATCGACCTCATGCAGGAAATGCGACTCGAACTGGCAGCCGAATATCTGGTCATGGCCGCGATCCTTGCCGAGATCAAGTCGCGTCTGCTCCTGCCACGACCGCCGGATGCCGAGAATCTCGAGGAAGATCCGCGCGCCGAGCTGGTCAGGCGCTTGCAGGAGTACGAGCGTTTCAAGCAGGCGGCCGCCGACATCGACGGACTTCCGCGCCTCGAACGCGACAGCGCCCTCGTCTCTGCCCATGTACCCGATCGCAACATCATCCGCCTGCCTCCGCCGGTCGACATGCGCGAGCTGCTGCTGTCGCTCAAGGACGTGCTCAACCGTGCCGAACTCTTCAGCCATCACGCGATCCAGCGCGAAGCCCTGTCGGTCCGCAACCGGATGAGTGACGTGCTGCGCTCGCTCGGCAATGGCGAGTTTCATCGTTTTGAAAGCCTGTTCGATACCGGAGAAGGGCGTCAAGGCATCGTCGTCACGTTCCTCGCCATTCTCGAGCTGGCCAAGGAACAACTCATCGAGATCAGCCAGGTCGAAACGCTTGCGCCGATCTACATCAAATCGTTGGCAGTGGCCGATTGAACCCGTGCACATGATCGAATTCGAACTTCTCAAACGCATCATCGAAGCGGCCCTGCTTGCCGCCGGAAATCCGCTGACCCCGACCCAGATTCTCGCCCTGTTCGGAGAGAACGAGGCGACCAGCCATGACGACATCGCGCGTGCGATCCAGTCGCTGCAGGCCGATTGCGAGCAGCGCGGGATCGAGCTGATCGAGGTCGCCTCGGGATTCCGCTACCAGGTCCGTCAGGACGTCCACGGCTGGGTCGCGCGGTTGTGGACCGAGCGCCCGAGCCGCTATTCGCGCGCCCTGCTCGAAACCCTGGCACTGATCGCCTACCGGCAGCCGATCACGCGCGCGGAAATCGAGCAGATTCGCGGCGTCGCCGTGTCGACCCATATCATCAAGACGCTCGAGGAGCGCGAATGGATCCGCGTCGTCGGCCATCGCGATGTCCCGGGCAAGCCGGCGCTGTTCGGTACCACGCGCGGATTTCTCGACTATTTCAACCTCAAGTCGCTCGACGAGCTGCCTTCGCTCAGCGAGATTCGCGACTTCGAGGATCTCGACCCACAACTGTCGCTACCCAGCCCTTCGAGCGACGGCGAAACCCCGCAGATCGAAGGCGATCCCGAAATCCTCGCGCAGGCGATCGACGAACTCGACGTCGACGTGTCCGGAGAATCGGATGCCCCGGTTCCTGACCCGGCGCACGACCCCGCAGCGATCCGCAGCCATCCCCAGACCTTGTCTTCGTCCGTAACTGACGCCGACACCACGGAGCAAGACGCATGACCTCCCCCGTACGCAACGTACTTTCCCTGAAACGCTCCGCTCCCGACGACGTCGTCGCCACGCTCGAGGAACGCCTGCACAAGGTGCTCGCCACGGCGGGGCTGGGCTCGCGACGCATGCTTGAAGGTCGCATCGAGGCCGGTGAAGTACAGGTCAATGGCGCACCGGCGTCGCTGGGCCTCAGTGTTCGGGCGGGCGACCGCATCGAGATCGACGGCAAGCGCTTCGTCGTGATCAGCGACAGTACCGAACATGCCCAGGTCCTGGTCTACAACAAGCCGGAAGGCGTGATGACGACGCGCGATGATCCCGATGGCCGACCGACCGTGTTCGAGCACCTGCCTCGCCTGAAGGGCGCGCGCTGGATCGCCGTTGGTCGCCTCGACATCAACACCACCGGCCTGCTTCTGCTGACCACCGACGGCGCGCTTGCCAATGCCCTCATGCATCCGAGCTCGGAACTCGAGCGCGAATACATCTGCCGCGTGCACGGCGAGGTCCCCGATGAGGTCATCGAACGCCTGCGTAGTGGAGTCGAGCTTGAAGACGGCCCGGCCCACTTCGACGAAATCGCCGTGATCAGCCGTGGCGGAAGCCATTCCTGGTTTCGTGTCGTCATTCGCGAAGGCCGCAACCGGGAGGTCCGCCGCATGTGGGAGGCCGTCGGCCTCATGGTCAGCCGCCTGAAGCGCGTGCGCTACGCGAACGTCGAGTTGCCGCGCCTGCTCAAGCGTCAGCAAAGCCAGGAACTGGATGCCGACCAGGTCAAATCTCTGCGCGAGCTCTGTGGCGCAGCCGAACCAGAGGCGCGGTTGACCCTGGCGTCGGTGATCGGTCAGCGCCGCAGTACGCAAACCGAATTCCGTCCGGATCCGAAGACCCAGCAAGCATGGACCAGCACGCGTACCGAGGAAGCGCGCGAATTCGGCCAGTTCGACCGGTTGCGCGACGACGGCTGGCGCGCACCTGGCGGCAACAAGGGCAAGCGCTCGCGCGGAGGCGGTGGACCACGCCCGTCGAGACCGCGCGGCAAGGTTGCCCCGGCTGCGGGCTCGCAATATGTCGATCCAGGACTCAATCCGGCCATCCTGCGTGCGTGGTTCCCGGATTCTCCGCAGCCCGGCGCTCGCAATCGCAAGGGCGGGCAACGCGCGGGAGGGCAATCGCCAGGCAATCAGGTGAATCGTGGCAACCCGAATGCGAACGGCAACGTCGCCCATGGAAACCGCGGTCCGCGCAACGAGAACGCAAACGGAAATCGCCCGCCGCAAGGCGGCATGCCGCGTCGTGGTCCGGCGCAGGGCAATCGATCATCCAATCCCAACGCGCGACAAGACGATGCGATGGGCAATCGCGCACCCCGAGGCAATTCGATTCACGACGATGCACGAGGCAATCGCGCACCGGCGGTCGACGGGAATCGTGGTCAGGGCGTTTGGGCCAATCGCGGCAAACCGAACCGCGATGGTCCACGCGGCAATCCAAACGGGGGCAATCGCCCGGGTGGGAATGCGGGTCCTGGTGGTCGTCGCGGAAACCAGGGGCGATCGGGCAACGGCAACCGTCGCGGCCCAGGGTCGAAGGACTAGGGCACCAGCCCGATATCGTCGAGCCGCGCTTCCTCGATCGGATCCGCGATCACAAAAAACGGTGGAGCTTGCGCCCCACCGTTTCCTGAAGGCAAAAACCCAGCCTGGAATCAGTCCAGCTTCACACCTTTCTTGTTGCTGTCGCGGCGCTTGCGTTCCTTGGCGGCATAATCGGCCTCGCAACCATTGCGCTCGACCATGACGCAGCTCAGATAGTCGGTCACTTCGACGAGCACGGCGCGGATCGCCTTGCCGGCTGGCGTGTTCTTTTCCTGCGACAACGAACCGCCGAATCCACCGCGGAATACGCCGACGCTCACGCCACCACCCGATGTGCGGCCTTCCACGGTGCGCGAGAAGTCGACCTCGCCGGTCGTCGCATTGACCACGCGCACGTCAACGGCAATGTAGGCTTCGCTCTTCTTGCCGCCGAGCGAAATGCCCTTGAAGCTGATGCCGCCACCCGTGCTCGCCGTGTTTTCCTCATAGGACGTAACCGTGCCCATGACGAGATAGTCCGCACCGGTCAATTTCCCGATGCTGGCGCCGGTTCCCGAGCGTACACGGCCCGATGCCGCGAGATTCTGCTCTTCCAGAACGTTCTCGAGCTTTGAACGCTCGACGACACGGAAGCTTCCCGTACTCGACAACTCGTTCGACAACATCCCGGAAAGCTCCCAGCCCACGCCGCCCCGCCACCAGGCCGCACCGGACTCGTTCTTGAATTCGGCAACGCCGACCGCTGGCTTGCCGCCCTGTGCGAGCGCCATTCCCGCGAACCCGAAACCTGCAAGCGCCAACGTGGCTACCACTACAAATTTCTTCATCTTTTCCTCTCCCAATGAAATCCGATCCTCGACCGCCAGTCACGCGAACCTCGATTCGCACTATGTGACTGGAATGCTGCTGTCTCGAAACCGTTCAGCGCATCGCCCCCAGGTCTCGATCGGCGGCCATTCTAGCAGGCGGATCTGGTCGAATTGATGCGTCGTAGAGCTGCGCCTGCACAAGCGCATAACGTTCGGGGTGTCGATTGGTTCACAGCGAAAGCACGGCAATGCCCCCAGTCGGGTCCGATAACACGCTGGAAACATTCGATTAACCGCATCGACACACGCGATCCCTATGCTGTGCTCCCGTGATTGGCTTATCGAGGTAACCATGCAGCAACAAAATCGAACCGAAGCAAACATCCTCGGCTACTGCCTTGACCGGATCGACGACGCACACGCCCGATCCCATCGCTACGAGGTGCGCGGACCGGAGGATGGCAGCGTGATTGCGAGTTTTCCCGATCGGCCCGCAGCAGAGCGGTACATCGTCACACGCGAGCTGGACAGCATCCGCTTGCGTCGACGAACGCCCGCATACTGAACCGCGGATCCAGGCGCCCCGCTGAGCCCGGAACGACAGGGGCGGCCTCGCCAATGCTTGCCTGAGCAACCCGTACCGGTCAAAGTCGTGCTCCGAATCCTCCCGGGACACCGGCTTGAACACCGTCACGATCCTGCACAACCCAGGCTGCTCAAAATCCCGCGCGACGCTGGAATTGCTGGCGGAACGCGGCATCGTGCCGAGGATAGTCTACTACCTGCGCGCGCCACCAGGCATCGAGGAACTCGAGCAACTGCTCGCCTTGCTTGGTCTGCAGCCGCGCGAACTGATGCGTCGGGACGAGAGCGCCTATCTGTCGAATGGACTGGATGATCCGAATCTCGGCCGCGCCGAACTCCTCGCCGCTCTGCATGCACATCCTCAGCTGATCCAGCGACCGATCGTGATCGCCGGCGGCAAGGCCGCCATCGGGCGACCGCCCGAAGCGGTGCTGGATATCCTCTGATGGACAAATTCCAGGGCATGCAGCTGTTCACGCGCGTCGTCGATTCCGGCAGTTTTACCGCAGCAGCCGATCAGCTCGGCATCTCGCGGGCACTCGCCAGCAAGCTGATCCAGAACCTCGAGGATTCACTCGGCGTACGATTGCTCAATCGCACGACACGCCGGATCAGCCTGACCGATCCGGGCAGAAACTACTATCAGCGCGTGAGCGAAATACTGTCCCAACTGGCCGAAGCCGAAGCCGAAGCTGCAGAGCTTCAGGTCGAGCCGCGCGGGCGAATGCGGGTCAGCGCACCGATATCGTTTTCGGTGCTGCATCTCGCACCGGCGTTTTCCGATTTCCAGCAGCGTTATCCGCGCGTCGAACTTGAACTCGAACTCAGTGATCGTATCGTCGACCTTGTCGACGAAGGGTTCGACCTCGCCATCCGCATCGGGAAGCTCGCCGATTCATCGCTGATCGCACGTCGCATTGCCCCCGCCTGCCTGATCATGGTGGCATCGCCGGGTTATCTCGGGAAAGCGGGCAGACCGGAGGAACCAGGCGACCTCGCACGCCACAATTTCATGATCTACTCCCTCGCTACACGGCGCGATGAAATCGTGCTCGAGCGCGACGGAATATCGACCGCCACGCGGATCAAGGGCAACCTGCTGGTGAACAACGGGGATTTCATTGCCGCCGCTACGGCCCAGGGCCACGGCATCAGTGTATTGCCCACCTTCATCGCGGCGGACTATCTGAAAAGAGGCGATCTCGTTCGCGTGCTCGAAGCATGGACGGTACCACCGATCGCGATTCATGCCGTGTATGCGCAGACGCGCTCGCTGCCTGCTAAGACACGCGCATTGATCGACTTCCTGGTCGAGCGATTCGGTCCACAACCGTACTGGGAAAAACTTTGTTCCGGCGAGCCGGCAGGCAATCCGGAATAGTTCAGCGCGTCACCACGAAGGCGTCGGCGTCCATCCAGGCCGGAAAGCGCGCGCGGTGCGCATCGAGCGCAGCAGGGTCGAGGCTGATCGTCACGACCTGCTCCTGTGCACCCAACTCGACCAGCGGTTGACCGAGGAAATCAGCCACCATGCTGTCTCCCGAATAGGCAATGCCATTGCCATCGATGCCGACCCGATTGACGCCGATGCAATAGCTCAGGTTTTCGATGGCCCGCGCACGCAGCAAGGTCGACCAGGCATGGCGTCGCGGTGTCGGCCAGTTGGCGACAAACAGCAGCACGTCGTAATCGAAACGAGCCGCCGCGCGATCATAGGCATTACGCAACCAGACCGGGAATCGCAGGTCGTAACAGACCTGCGGGCAGATGCGCCAGCCGTTGAGCTCGACGATCAGGCGATCGCTGCCGCCTGTGTAACGAAGGTGTTCATCGGCCATCCGGAACAGATGACGCTTGTCGTAGATCACATGACTGCCATCCGGGCGTGCCCAGATCAGTCGATTCACGCATTTCTCGCCCTCACGGATGATCAGGCTGCCGGTGACCACTGCACCCACCTCGCGGGCCAGCGCGACGAGCCAGCGCACGCCTTCACCATCCATGCCCTCCGCGTTGCCGAGCGTTTCATTGGTGAAACCGCTCAGAAACGTTTCCGGCAGGACGATCAGGTCGGAGTGACCCTGCAGGTTGCGAACCAGTGCTCCGTAGTACGCCCGGTTCGCTGCGGCGTCGTGCCAGCGCGTCGCACCCTGGACGAGGGATACGCGCAATGCGGAAGGTGTCGTTGCAGACATGTCAGAGCGTGCGGAGGCGCTGGGCGGCGGCACTAAGGATCTGGTCGGACTTGGCGAAGCAGAACCGGATCAGGCGCATTTCCGGAGGTGGCGATTCATAGAACGCCGAAATCGGAATCGCCGCCACCCCGGCGTTGGCGACCAGCCATTCGCAGAAGCTGAAGTCGTCCTTGTCGCTGATCGCCGAATAATCGACAAGCTGGAAATAGGCACCGGCAACCGGCAGCAGGCGAAACCGCGTTCCCGCAAGCAGATCGCGGAAGTATTCGCGACGTGCCTGGTAGAACGCCGGCAACTGCAGGTAGTGGTCCGGCATTTTATCGAGAACTTCCGCCAGCGCGACCTGCGCAGGGGTGAAGGTGCAGAAAGTCAGGTACTGGTGAACCTTGCGGAACTCGCTACTCAGTTCACGCGGCGCCACACAGTAGCCGACCTTCCAGCCCGTGCAGTGATAGGTCTTTCCAAACGAACTGACAACGAAACTGCGCGCGGCCAGTTCCGCATGGCGCAACACGCTCTGATGCAGCTTGCCATCGAAGACGATGTGCTCGTAGACCTCGTCGGAAAGGACAACGATATCGGTAGCGCGCGTGATTTCAGCCAGGGTGTCGAGGTCGGATCCCGCAAACACGGCACCCGAGGGGTTGTGCGGCGAATTGACGATGATCATGCGTGTCCGCGCCGTGATTGCATCGCGTACCCGTTGCCAGTCGACCGAGAAGTCGCGCGCGTCAAGCGGTACGTGCACGGCGACACCACCGTTGAGCTCGATCGCGGGTTCGTAACTGTCGTAGCACGGGTCGAGCACAATGACCTCGTCACCCAGCCGCACGACTGCGGCGATGGCCGCGAACAGGGCCTCGGTGGCACCCGAAGTCACCGTGACCTCCGATTCGGCATCGACACGGCAGTTGTAGAGCGCCTCGGATTTGCGCGCGATCTGCTGGCGCAAGGCCGGCCAGCCGGCAGAGGGTGCGTATTGGTTCCTGCCCGAATTCATCGCCGTGGCGAGTGCATCACGCAGCGCTTGCGGACCGTCGAAATCAGGGAACCCCTGGCCGAGATTGACCGCGTCGTGGCTCGCCGCCAATTGGCTCATGACGGTGAAGATCGACGTTCCGACCTTCGGCAATTTGGTTTCAATCTTCATCGCAACCTGTCGGTCAACAAAGACAAACGGCGCGTGATGGACACGCGCCGTTGCACACAATAACCCAGATCGGAGGCCCCGGCAGCGGTTGCTCGCCTGACCTCAATCCATTCCGAGAATGACGCGGTTCACACGCTGCACAAACGCTGCCGGGTCATCGAGCTGCGCCCCTTCTGCAACCTGGGCCTGTTCGAGCAGCAACAGGGCGAGATCGTTGGATCGGGCATCGTCGGTCTCGGTCTCCAGACGCTTGACCAGGGCGTGCGCCGGATTGATCTCGAGCACTGGTGCCGAATCGGGCATCTCGTGGCCAGATTGCTTGAGCACGCGACGCAGGTGCAAGGCCATGTCGTATTCGTCGAGCACCACGCACGACGGCGATTCGGTAAGGCGACGGCTGACCTTCACATCACTGACCCGTGCACCGAGCAATTCCTTGAGTTTGGCGACGACACCGGAAGCCGCTTCCTCGCTGGCCTTGTGTGCTTCCGCATCCGCCGAATCCAGTTCGATCTCGCCCTTGCCGATATGGCGCAGTTTCTTGCCCGCGTATTCGGTCAGGTAGCCCGCCATCCATTCATCGATGCGATCCGACATCAGAAGGACTTCAACGCCCTTGGCCCGCAGTGACTCCAGCTGCGGGCTGCCCTTGGCTGCCGCATGGGAATCGGCCGTGATGTACCAGATGATTTCCTGCCCGGCCTGCATGCGGCCGATGTAGTCATCGAGCGCCACGGTCGGTGCCGCGCCTTCGGAATGCGTCGAGGCGAAGCGCAGGAGCTTGGCGATGCGCTCGCGGTTGCTTGCATCCTCGGCAATACCTTCCTTGAGGACACCGCCAAACGCGCTCCAGAACGTCGTGTACTTGTCGGCCTCGTCCTTGGCGAGCTTGTCGAGCAGATCGAGCACGCGCTTGGTGCAGGCTCCCTTGATCCGTTCGACCTGGCGGTTCTGCTGCAGGATTTCGCGACTGACATTGAGCGGCAAGTCATCGGAATCGACGACTCCACGCACGAAACGCAGATACGCCGGCAACAACTGTTCGCTCGCATCCATGATGAAGACACGGCGGATATAGAGCTTGAGCCCCTTGCGCTCCTCGCGACCATTCATGAAATCGAAGGGCGCCTTGGCCGGAACGTACAGCAGCGAGGTGAAGTTCTGGTTGCCTTCGACGCGATTGTGAGTCCAGCTCAGCGCATCGTTGAAGTCGTGGCTGAGCGACTTGTAGAAATTCTGGTATTCCTCGTCCTTGAGCTCGTTCTTCGAACGCGTCCACAAGGCGGACGCCGAGTTGACAGCCTCCCATTCGTCATCAGGCTTGCCATCCACTTCCTTCGGCATGCGGATCGGGAAGCCGATATGGTCCGAGTAGCGCGAAACCAGGCTACGGATCTTCCAGGATTCGAGGAACTCGCTTTCGTCTTCCTTCAGGTGCAGCGTGACCGTCGTGCCCTGCCGGTCGACGTTGACAGTTTCGAGCGTGTACTCGCCCTTTCCGTCACTTTCCCAGCGCACGCTCTCCGACGCCTCGCTGCCGGCCCGACGACTGACAACAGTGACCTTGTCGGCGACGACGAACGCAGAATAAAAACCGACACCGAACTGGCCAATCAGGCGGCTATCGGCCTTGTTCTCGGCGGTCAGGGATTCCAGGTAACGACGCGTTCCAGAGCTCGCGATCGTGCCGAGATTCGCAACCAGCTCCGCGCGACTCATGCCGATGCCGTTGTCGTGGACGCTCAGCGTGCGTGCGTCTTTATCGATCGAGATGTCGATGCGCAGTTCTGGATCATTCGCCACCCACTCGGGATGCGCGATCGATTCGAAACGCAGCTTGTCGCAGGCATCGGAGGCATTCGAAACGAGTTCGCGCAGGAAGATTTCCTTGTGCGAATAGAGCGAATGGGTGACAAGGTGAAGCACCTGTGCAACTTCGGCTTCGAACTTGCGGGTTTCAGCGGTGGTGGCAGTCATCGGCGAGGGCCTCGGGAAAAGTCTGAGCTGCCCTGCTGGTGGGGATCATCGCAGCGCTTTTCAACCGCTGATGAGCCGCCAAAGCCCCGTTGCGCCAAAACAATACGGCCGCCTTGCGGCGGCCGTATCGCGACGAGGAGCACAGACGCGACTCAATGCTCCAAGACTTGCATCCTGAACTGCCGCGGGTTCAATCCTGGGCGGCGATCGGCGTGCCGAGATCTTCCTTGATGCGAGCCTTCTTGCCCTGCAGGCCACGCAGGTAGTACAGCTTCGCGCCGCGCACGGAACCACGACGCTTGACGACAACCGACTCGATGATCTGGCTGTGCGCCTGGAAAACGCGCTCGACGCCGGTACCGTGAGACATCTTGCGCACGGTGAAGGCGGAACTCAGGCCGGCGTTCTTTTTCGCGATGACCACGCCTTCATAGGCCTGCACGCGCTCGCGGTTGCCTTCCTTGACCTTGACGTTGACCACGACGGTATCGCCGGGGCTGAACTTCGGCAGGGAGCGGGTAATCTGTTCTGCTTCGAATTGTTGGAGGAGGTTCATGGCATTCACCAGTATCGTTGGATTCATCATGCAGGTTCGGCTCCAGCCGCCCCGCTAGTTCTCGGCCGCCCGATAATCCCGGCGGAATTCATCAAGCAGCGTACGGGACTCAGCATCGAGTTCCACACGCGTGAGCAAATCCGGACGTCGCAGCCAGGTTCTTCCAAGAGCCTGCTTGCGTCGCCAGCGCCGGATCATCGCGTGATCACCCGACAGCAAAACTTCAGGCACTTCACCGAGATCGTCGCTGACCGGTCGCGTGTAGTGCGGACAATCGAGCAGTCCTCCGGCAAAGGAATCCTGTTCGGCGGACTGCGCATCATTCAACGCGCCATCCTGCAACCTTCCAATCGCGTCGATCACGATGGCTGCTGCCAACTCGCCACCGGAAAGCACATAGTCGCCGATGGAAAGTTCCTCGTCGACCAGGTTCTCGAGTACGCGTTCGTCAACACCTTCATAGCGACCGCACAAGAGGATCACTCGATCCATGCGCGCCAGCTCGACGACTTTTTCCTGCGTGAGCCGCGCTCCCTGCGGACTCAGGTAAATCACTCTTGCCGGTTCCGTCGACGCCTGGCGGACCCTGTCGAGCGCATCGCGCAACGGCGCAATCGTCATCAACATTCCCGGGCCTCCACCGAATGGACGGCCGTCGACGGTACGGTGGTTGTCGGTCGCGAAATCGCGTGGATTGCAAGTCACAACCTCAAGCAATCCGCGCTCCTGCGCCCTGCCAACCACCCCGATCCCAGCACAGGATTCGATGAACTCGGGAAACAGCGTGATGACGTCGATGCGCATCGCGCGGTGTCCGCCCAATCCGATTCCTAGAACTCCGGATCCCAGTCGACCGTTACCCGGCCAGCCTCGAAATCCACAGTCTTCACATAGTCTTCGAGCACGAAGGGCAACAACCGCTCACGCTCGCCATCCCGCACCACCATCACATCGTTGGCGCCCGTTGCGAGCAGGTGGGATATCCGCCCGAGCGCAACACCATCGATCGTGATGACCTCAAGTCCTTCGAGGTCGGTCCAGTAGTACTCATCCGGTCTCGGTTCGGGCAGAGCCGATCGCCTGACCTTGATCTCGCATCCGACCAGACTCGCTGCGCGATCCCGGTCGACAACATCAGGCAGGGTTGCGACCATTCCCTTGCCTTGCTCCCTGCCCCGGCAACCGCTGATTTCGCGATCGCCGGTTGCCGAACTCAACAACCACGGCTGATACCTGAAGATCTGCGAGCGGGGTTCGGTGTAGGACTCGAGTTTGACCTCGCCCGCCACGCCGTGAAGCCCGACGATCCTGCCAACCAGGATCAACCGGTCACCCGCTGCGATCACGCCGCTTGTGCTGCCTGCTTCGCTGCCGCCTTGTAGAGCGCCTTGACCTTCTCGGTGAGCTGGGCGCCCTTTTCCAGCCAATGCTTGACGCGCTCGGTGTCGAGCTGAAGCTTGACGTCCTGCCCGGCAGCGATCGGATTGTAGAAACCGACGCGCTCGATGTTGCGGCCGTCGCGCGCATCGCGCTGGTCGGCAACAACGATGTGATAGAACGGGCGCTTCTTCGCGCCGCCACGTGAAAGGCGAATCTTGACCATGATATCTCTCTGATATTGCTGGAATTTCCGGCGCGCACGCCGGGAAACAACCGGGTCGGGCCAAGTGAGCCGCGCATTTTAGCGGATTTGCAGAAAAATGAAAGCCCTGCAAGCATTTGCATCACTTTGCCAATACGCGGGCAAAACCGTTCCGGCAACCCGGCACTGACATGCAGGCAGCAGTCATCCACGGCTGCCCGGCTTCCTGCTCCCTGCGCGAAACAGGAGCCACCCGGCGTGCGATAGTCTGGCACCACAAAGGCGCGAACGTTTCAGAAACCCCATGAGGAAATTGGCTTGAGAACATTGAGCAATTCCGGCTGGACCGTTCTCCTGCCTGCACTGGCCATGGCAGGCGCGGGCTGGATTGCCAGCACCTGGTACCGACAGGCGCAGCATCGGGTTCCCGCCGGAACCCCGGTGTTGTTGATCACCGTCGATACGCTGCGACCCGATGGCCTCGGCTGGGTGGCCGGCAAGAACGCGACCCCAAATATCGATGCGCTCGCCGAAACCGGCGTTGCCTTCAGCAACGCAGTGGCGCCCGCCCCGCTGACCTTGCCATCGCACGCCAGCATCATGAGCGGTCGCAATCCGGCCCATCATGGTGTCCGCGACAACGGCCAGAATCTGCCGGAGGGCGTCGCACTGCTCGCGGATCGACTGCATGAAAAAGGATATGGCACGGCCGCCTTCGTGAGTGCGTTCGTGTTGTTGAAACGGTTCGGTCTCGATCACGGGTTCGACCACTACGACGATCAACTGACCAGCGGCAAGGAAGGCTGGCTTGACCGTCCCGCCGCAGCCACGGTGGATGCGGCGATCAGCTGGATCAGACAGAACCCGGACAAGCCCTGGTTTGTCTGGCTGCATCTGTACGATCCGCATACTCCTTATGCGCCTCCCAAGGGATTTGAAGGCAATGACGAGTACGCCCAATACCTCGGTGAAATCCGTTACGTCGACCAGGAGATCGGAAGACTATTGGGACAATTGAAACAGCTTCGACAAGATCCCCTTGTCGTGCTTTCAGGGGACCATGGCGAAGCGTTCGGTGAACACGGTGAGGTGGAACACGGACTGTTTGTTTACGACACCACCACCCTGGTTCCGTTGATTTTCAGTTCCAGCCACCTGCCTCCTTCCCGGCCCACCACGCAACCGCGACTGATCGACATCGCACCCACTATCCTCGACCTGCTCGGCCTTCCCCCCTTTGACAAGGCCGACGGCATCAGCCTGGCCGACACACTGTTCGGCGAGCCGCAGGAAATTCCGGACGGGTACAGCGAAACCTTCGTGCCATGGACCACCTATGGCTGGTCGCCCCTGGCAGCGTTGCGCAGCAAGGGCTGGAAAGTGATCGATGGTCCTGCACCCGAGTTGTACCACCTCACCTCAGACCCTGATGAGACCCGTGATCTCGTCAATCAAGACGTGGTCCGCAGCGATCGGATGCAACTGGCTGTCGACGCGCTGAAGGCCCCTCGCGATGCGCTCGATTCAACGCGAATACAAGATGAGGAAACCATGCGCGAGCTCGCAAGTCTCGGCTACCTCGGCAACGCATCCGTTCAGGACATTCCCACCTCGGGGCTAGCCAACCCCCGTGATCGACTCAAGGAACGCAACATCCTGCGTCATGCCGAGTCCCTGATGCACGCTGATCGACACGAGGCGGCGCTCGATGCATTTGAACAGGTTCTGCAAACAGACCCCAACAATCGCTATGCAACCCTGCGCTCGGGCATAACGCTTCTGAAGATGAACCGGTTCGACGACGCCATTCCGCGACTCCGCAAGAGCGTGGAGATCGACCCGAGCCAGGTCGAAACCCACTATGCACTGGCTGACGCTTTGACGCGGAGCGGGCAGATCGAAGCCGCCATTCAGCAGTGGATGGAAACCGTGCGTTTGCAACCGCGACGGGCCGCAGCCTGGGGCAACCTCGCACTGACGCTTCGTGCGAGCGGGCGCAATGACGAGGCGATGAACGCCTTGGTGAAGGCTCTGGAGATCGCCCCGGACGATGTGCGCCTGCTGCAGAACATGGCGCTCCAGCAGCGCCAACGCGGTGATCGCAAGGCGGCAATCGGGACGCTTGAGAAGGCCGCGAGTGTGGGTGGAGACGAATTTGTCTATCCCGCCCTGCTCGGCTTGATGCTGTATGACGAGAAACTCCCTGAAGACGCAGAAAAGTGGTTGCTTCGCGTGAAACCCGCAGACGCGAACTATGCCGAAGCCCGCTTTCGGCTGGCGCAGATCATGATCGCTCGTGGCGACCGGGAGCCGGCGAGAGCAAGCCTCTCCGAAGCCATTCGGGCCAGGCCGTCCTTGCTGAACCAGGCCCATTCACTGCCCGAACTGGAAGCTCTGCTCGCCCCCGACCTGCGCCCCATCCCTGCGCAAGAGCACTGACCGGATAGTGGCGCCTCGGCCGCGCCACGTCATCGCGCTCAATTCTTAACGGGTCGAGGATCCCTGCGTACCGGTTGCGTAAGTCCTTGCTTCAGGCCCGTCGTCGAGATCACGTCCACGTAGTAGTAATACGTCTGCGCCGGATCGGCGGTTTCGTCCTTGAATTCGTAACGGTTGGGTTGGGCCGCCACGGTCGCATCGGCGCTCTTGACCGAACGGACAGCAGGCACGACCCGTTTGTTGATTCGCAGGAACGGGCCATTTGCCCGGGAAGCCCGGTAGATGATGTACCCATAGACGCCCTTCTCGTGCTTGCTGCTCCAGTGCAGCAAGGGAATCGAATAGCTCTGCGCCGCTCCATACTTTTCGGCTTTGGCGGGCGCGATCACCAGCAGGGATGCCAGCAGTATCCAGTTCGTCATTTTCCCGGCTCCAGGATTTCCGTCTTGCCACGGACCGTCAAAGTATCCAGGTCCCCCAACTCAATCGACTTGACGCCAATCGGAACCACGAGGGCATCAATCGGCACAGCCAACGAAACGTCGTCATCGACAAACGAAATCGTCAGTGCGATGCGCAATCCACCCCTCGCCTTCATCGAATCAAAGTCGAGCTTGAGATCCACACAAGCTTTCCCGCACTCGACCTGCTTGACACGCAACGCCGGACTGCCGGTCTCGATGTGCTTTATCTGGACCTTCCCGCCATCGAATTTGCGGACTCGCAAGGTGCGCTCCTTGTCCTGGCCTTCCGGCACACCACCAAAGGTCAATGGAAACGGCGAGATTCCATACTTGCTGAACGAACGAACGACCACCGGAATATGCAAAACGCGATCCGAGGCGAGGTTGGACTCCAGCACGATCTCGGTGGTGTTCAGTCCAATTGGCGGTTGTCCCGTCGTTGTGGCAACAACCATCCTCGATTGATCCGAGCCGCCAGCGGAGGGTTTGACTTCGACGTTCAACCAATCCGGCTTTGACAGGACCTTGTCGAAACGAAGTTCCGGTGCCAGGCGTGTTTCCACTTCGAGCGTCGAGCGCACGCGCTGGCCGGGGTGGATATCGCCAAGATCCAGCAGCATCAGGTCGGGCTCGTAGGCCGACTGGACGAAGTAATTCACCTCAAGCAGCTCGGTCTCCTTGTCCGGATTGTCGGTTTTGACGAGATAGTTGACCTGTCCCTCGCCCAAGGCCTCGGGAAAGGTCGCTTCGATCGTGACAAGACCCTTGGCACCCGGTGCCAAGGACCCGGGCTCCACGGTTCCGCCACCCTTGCCCTTGCGTGGAAACACCTTGGAAACCGAGATCGTGCGCGAACTGGTGTTGCGCACCTCGAAACGAAGTGTCCGCGTGTCGCCCCGATAGACCTCGACGGGCATGGCTTGCTCGGGCGTGAATACCAGAGCGGCAGGCACCTGCTGGACTGCCAGCGCAGCTCGACACCCGAACATAGCAAGCAGGGGAACTAGAAACAGTTGGATACGCATGCGTCGTCTGGCTTCCTCGTTGATTCGGCGATCGTCGGTGACTGTATCGCGGCGTAAGGTGCGGAGGGAATCCCGCCAGGACTCACGCAGTCAGGATCCGCAACATCGATACCATGCAAATGCACGGAACGCCGACCAGTTGACGGGCATTACGAGGTCACTCGCCATGTCTGCTGTTGCGAACCGCCCGCAGTCCGGGTGTTGCCCGCCGGATCTGTACAAGGCCAGATCGACGCGAGTACTGAACTGCTGCCGGCACCTGCCGCAGCAAAAGGAAAGGGCCGCTTGTGGCGGCCCTTTCCGGTAGAACTCGACGTCCCGCGAATGCTTACTCGACGTGGAAGTCCGAGACTTCAACCGGCAAGGTTCCGGTCACGCTCAAGTTGTACGCACCCGAACCGGCTGCTGTCGAATAGAAAGAATCAACATACAGACCGTAGGTGCCGGGCGCAAACGCCTGTGCCGCGATCGTTTCATTACCACCGGCGAGACCCGCATCCGCACCGACGACGCAGGTCGAAGCCGTTCCGCACGTACTCAGGACATAGATCGCAGGATCATACGTACCGGTCGTTGGAACCAGCGAGACGCCAACGCTGGCGCCAGCTCCCGTGGTGAACAGATAGATCTCGTCCGGACCAGCGACGGTCGTGTAGTTGCTGCAGCCCGCAGGAAGGGTGCCGACCGTGTTGGCGGCGCCAACCGTCGTGCCCGAATCGCTGAACGGCAGCGAGGTGATCGCCGGCGCGGTGCCGCAGCTGGCCCCACCGCCGTTGGGAACTACGTCACCGGGAGAGGAAATCCCGTTGCGCTCGTTCTGCTTGGTCAGAAACTGATCTGCCGATGCCACTCCCGCGAACATCGCACCCGCAACAACTGCCGCAAAGATTGCCGTGTATTTCATGATTTCCTCACCCAAATAGAAAGATGCTACGCGTTCAACGACGTGGTACGCCATGGATCAGGAATTGACCTGTACGCCAAAACCCAAGGCTTGTGTTCCACCGCGCCCATGAGCGTAGCGGAAACTTTCGCTGGAAACAATGTTCGGGCAACCGCAAAGACTCCATTCAGCCTGCGGCCTGTTGAATCTCCGCCTGAAGTGGCTATTGCGGCGGCTGGAAGCCGCCCGCCCCGCCCATGCCACGCATCGCACCCTTCATCTGCCGCATCATGCCCTTGATGCCTCCACTGCCGAGCTTGGACATCATCTTTTCCATCTGCTGGTACTGCTTGAGCAGGCGATTGACGTCCGCGGGCTGCTGACCGGAGCCGCGTGCAACGCGGGCACGCCGGGAACCCTTGAGCAGATCGGGATGGCGACGCTCCTTCGCGGTCATCGAATTGATGATCGCGATCATGTGGTGGACCTGCTTGTCGTTGACCTTCGACTTGACCTGTTCGGACATGCCGCCCATGCCGGGCAGCTTGTCGATCAACGAGGCCATGCCACCCATGTTGACCATCTGCTCGAGCTGGCTCTTCATGTCATCGAGGTCGAAGCGTTTGCCCTTCATGACCTTTTCGGCCAGCTTCTGCACTTTCTCCTGGTCGACCTTGCGCTCGACTTCCTCGACCAGCGAAAGCACGTCGCCCATGCCGAGGATGCGCTGGGCCAGGCGATCCGGATGGAACGGCTCCAGGGCATCGGTCTTTTCGCCGGCACCCACGAACTTGATCGGCCGGCCGGTGACATAACGCACCGACAGCGCGGCGCCACCGCGCGCATCGCCATCGGTCTTGGTCAGGATGACGCCGGTCAGCGGCAGGGCATCGGAAAACGCCTTCGCGGTATTGGCCGCATCCTGGCCGGTCATCGAATCAACCACGAACAGTGTTTCAACCGGATCAAGCGCAGCGTGCAGGGCCTTGATCTCGGCCATCATCCCGCTGTCGACATGCAGGCGTCCGGCGGTATCGACGATCAGTACATCGGCAAAATTCTTCTTCGCCGCATCAAGTGCCGCCGCCGCGATGGCGATCGGAGACTGGTCGGGCGATGAGGGATGAAACAGCACCTCGACCTGTCCGGCCAACGTACGCAGTTGTTCGATGGCCGCCGGACGATAGACATCGCAGCTGACCACCATGACCTTCTTTTTCCTGCGCTCACGCAGGAAGCGGGCCAGCTTGGCCACCGTGGTGGTCTTGCCCGCGCCCTGGAGGCCGGCAACGAGGACGATCGCCGGCGGTGCAGCAGCGAGATTCAAGTCGGTGTTGACCGTACCCATGACCGCCGTGAGCTCATCGCGCACGACCTTGATCAGTGCCTGACCCGGAGTCAGGCTCTTCATGACTTCCTGGCCGATCGCGCGCACCTGCACGCGCTGGATGAGCGCCTGCACGACCGGCAGGGCAACATCCGCTTCGAGCAAGGCGATACGAACCTCGCGCATCGATTCGCGGATATTGGCCTCGGTCAGTCGACCGCGGCCACGCAGGCGCTCGACGGTCGACGAAAGGCGTTGGCTCAGGTTTTCGAACATGGAGGCACAGACCCGGGAAATGCAGCCGCGAAGTATATCAGCGCCATCCGAAACCCGGCGAGCGCGCCTTGACCAGACTTCCCGCGCTCACGATTCCCGCCTGCTCGTGCCTGTGCGAAACTCGAAACCATGCCCATCAACCTGCTCAGCCTGTTCACGATAGCGGCCTACCTGATCGCCACCGCGGTCCTTGCCCTGCCATTTGCGCGGTTACCCGCGCCGGCACGCAACATCGGGCTGATTCTGGCCGCGCTGGCCGTGATCATCCACGCCAGCCTGATCTTCGGCATGCATCGTGGCGGCCTCGACCTGCACTTCTTCGCGTCACTGTCGCTGGCCGGATTCGGGGTTGCCGCCCTGACCCTGCTGGTCAACCTGTTTCGTCCAGTCGCGGCGCTGGGCGTGATCGTGTTTCCGCTGGCTGCATCGCTGCTCGCCGCGGATGTGTTTTTCGCGGCCCCGACGCTGGCGCAGCCGATGGAATGGCAGATCAAGCTGCACGTCACCTTTGCCCTGCTCGCCTACAGCCTGCTCAGCATTGCTGCCTTGCTTGCAATCCTGTTGTCGCTGCAGGAGCGCGCGCTGCGCCGGCACCAACTCGATTCCGGCCTGATCGGCGCCCTGCCCCCGCTGACCTTGACCGAATCGCTGCTGTTCCGGCTGATTGGCGTGGGTTTCGTTTTCCTGACCCTGACCCTGGTCAGCGGCGTGCTGTTCGTCGACAACCTGTTCGCCCAGCATCTGGCCCACAAGACCATACTTTCGATTGCGTCCTGGCTGGTCTTCGGCAGCTTGCTGTTCGGGCGCTGGCGCTGGGGCTGGCGCGGCAATCGCGCCGTACGCCTGACCCTGGTCGGAATGATCGTCCTCCTGCTTGCCTTCTTCGGCAGCAAGTTTGTCCTCGAGATCGTCCTGCATCGAGCGGTATGAGCCGGAATTGGCAATGGACGAAGCACGGTGACAGCGATTTCGGTCGCACCCATCCTCGCAACCTGAATCAGGAGCATCGCGACCGAAGTCGTGCAGCGGACATCAGAAGGTGATTCGTGCGGCTCGTGCTTTCTCCACCCATCACCTGCCGCGTAGCGCTTCAGATCTCCGACGTCGCCGCCAGTGCGTCGTCGAGGCGATCGACCGCAATGATCCGGAGCTCTCCGATCTTCGGTTTCCGGGGCGCGTTGGCTCTCGGCACGATGGCATGGAGGAATCCATGCGTCGCCGCTTCGCGCAGGCGTTCCTCACCGTTCGGAACAGGCCGGATTTCACCGGAAAGGCCGACTTCGCCGAATGCCACGAGCTTGTCCGGCAAGGCGCGATTGCGGAAGCTCGACAGGACAGCCAGCAATACCGGCAGATCGGCCGCTGTTTCCTGCACGCGTATCCCACCCACCACGTTGACGAAGACGTCCTGGTCGTAGACCGCCGCCCCGCCGTGCCGATGCAGCACCGCCAGCAGCATGGCCAGGCGGTTCTGCTCGAGCCCGAGGGTGACCCGGCGAGGGTTGGGCAGCGCCGAGGCATCGACCAGCGCCTGAACTTCGACCAGCAGGGGCCGCGTGCCTTCGCGCGTGACCATGACCGCACTTCCCGGGGTGGGCTGCGCGTGTGACGAGAGGAAGATCGCCGAGGGATTCGGCACTTCCTTGAGACCCTTCTCCGACATCGCGAACACACCCAGCTCATTGACCGCGCCGAAGCGGTTCTTGAACGCGCGCAGGATGCGAAAACGACTGCCCGACTCGCCTTCGAAATAGAGCACCGCATCAACCATGTGCTCAAGCACGCGCGGTCCGGCAATGCCGCCTTCCTTGGTCACATGACCGACCAGAAAAACGCTGGTGCCGCTTTCCTTGGCGAAGCGCACGAGACGCGCCGCCGATTCGCGTACCTGGCTGACCGAGCCGGGCGCAGCGGTCAGCAACTCGGTCCAGATTGTCTGGATCGAATCGATGATGAGCACTTCAGGCCTGCAGACAGCGGCTTCGGCAAGAATGCGTTCGATCGAAGTCTCGGCCAGCGCCTCGAGTCCATCGAGATCAAGATCAAGCCTGCGCCCGCGCGCGGCAACCTGGGCAAGGCTTTCCTCGCCGGTGACATACAGGCTGCGCATGCGCCTGCCGACCGCACCGAGCATCTGCAGCAACAAGGTCGACTTGCCGATGCCGGGGTCACCACCGATGAGGACAACGGAACCGCCGACCAGGCCGCCACCAAGCACGCGATCGAGTTCGCCGATGCCGGTCCCGTTGCGATGATCCTCTTCGCTCGCGATCGATGCGAGACGCGTGATCTTCGCTGCACCGGATGCACCTGCGTATCCACTGCGCCGTGCCCCACCGGCCGAAGCCTTGCCCGCCGGCTCCAGCAGGATTTCAGACAACGTGTTCCAGACTCCGCATTCCGCGCACTGACCCTGCCACTTCGAATGCTCGCCGCCGCATTCGCTGCAGACATACGCGGTTTTCGCCTTGGCCATATCAGCCTTGATCCTCGAGGAAGCGCACCCGACGCGTCATGCCGCAAGTCAACTCGTAGCCGATCGTTCCGGCGTGTGCGGCTATTTCCTCGATCGGCAGGTGCTTGCCCCACAGGACCACCGGGTCGCCGACCCGGGCATCACCGTGTTCGCGCAGATCGACCGTGATCAGATCCATCGACACGCGACCGACGATCGATGCGCGCCGACCATTGAGCAGCACCGGCGTACCGGATTCGGCCGAACGCGGATAGCCATCGCCGTAGCCGATCTGCACAACGCCGATGTCCATGTCTTGCGGGCAGGTCCAGGTGGCCGCGTAGCCGATCGGCTCGCCCTTGGCGATGCGGTTGATCGCAACGAGCTTGCTCGACAAGGTCATGACCGGATGGAAACCAAAATCGAGTCCATTCGTTCCGGCAACCACGGAAATGCCATAGAGCAGGCCACCGGGGCGCACCCATTGCCCGCGTGCCTGCGGCCAGCCAAGCACGGCGGCCGAGTTCGACAAGGTCCTTGCGCCAGGCATGTCCGCGACGACCTGCTCGAAGCACGCGATCTGCTGCAAAGTCTGTGCATCGCCAAAGACGTCGGAATTGGCAAAATGCGTCATCACGCCGATATCGCGATCGACGTTGGGCAATGCCAGCAGCCGCGTCCTTGCAGCACTCACTCGCGATGGCGGAAAACCCAGCCGATGCATGCCGCTGTCGATCTTGAGCCAGACCCGCAACGGGCGTGGATCTCGATCGGCTGCAAGCCAGTCGATCTGGCTTTCGTGATGGATCGTCGACTCGAGGTGGAGCCGGTGCATCTCGGCGATGTCGGCGGCTTCATCGATGCCTGACAGCACGACGATGCGTTGCCGGATGCCGGCGGCGCGCAGACGCTGCCCATCGGCGATGCAGGCGACACCGAAAGCATCGGCATCGCCGAGCACACGTGCCACCCGCTCGAGCCCGTGGCCATAGCCATCCGCCTTGACCACGGCCATGATCCGCGCGCCCGCGGCCCGTTCGCGCAGTCGTTGAAAGTTGTCTCGCAGCGCGCCGAGATGAATCGTCGCGCAGGTCGCTCGACTCACGCGAAGTGTTCCGTGTAGCGATCGACGGCAAGATTCTCGAACCGCGTGAACTGACCGAGGAAGGCGAGCTTCACCGATCCGGTCGGGCCGTTTCGCTGCTTGCCGATGATGATCTCGGCAACACCCTTCTCGGGTGAATCCGGGTTGTAGTACTCGTCGCGGTAGATGAACATGATCACATCGGCATCCTGCTCGATCGCGCCGGATTCACGCAGGTCCGACATCATGGGTTTCTTGTCGGTGCGCTGCTCGAGCGAACGGTTGAGCTGGGATAGCGCCATGACGGGGACATTGAGCTCCTTGGCAAGAGCCTTCAGTCCACGCGAGATTTCTGAAATTTCGGTGGCGCGGTTCTCCTTGTTTCCGGGCACCTGCATCAATTGCAGATAATCGATCACGATCAGACCGAGATCATGTTCGCGCTTGAGGCGACGCGCGCGCGCGCGCAACTCGCCCGGAGACAGGGCGGGCGTGTCATCAATGAATATCTTGGCTTCGCTCAGCATCGTGATCGCGCTGGTCACACGCGGCCACTCCTCTTCAGCGAGTTCGCCGGTACGCAGGTGCTGCTGGTTGATCCGGCCCATCGACGAAATCAGGCGGAACGCCAGCTGCGAAGACGACATTTCCATCGAGAAAACGGCAACTGCCTTCTTCGTGCGCATCGCCGCATTCTCGGCCATGTTCAGGGCGAGCGCCGTCTTGCCCATCGAGGGACGGGCGGCCACGATGATCAGGTCGGAGGGCTGCAGACCCGTGGTCATTTCATCAAGATCGGCATAGCCGGTCGGCAATCCGGTAATCGTTCCGCGGTTCTCGTAACGGTGGTGCAGGATCTGGAACGCGTCCTTGACCGCGGCACGCATCGAGACGAAGCCCTTGCGCCCGCGCGAACCGGCCTCGGCGATGCGGAATACCTTCTGCTCGGCGGTCTCGAGGAGTTCCTGGCTGCTGCGCCCCTCGGGCTGGAAGGCATCGCCGGTGATCTCGGTGCCGGTATCGATGAGCTGGCGCAGCACCGACTTCTCGCGGACGATGTCGGCATAGGCGACGATGTTCGCGGCGCTCGGCGTCGAATTCGCCAACTCGATGACATAGGCAATGCCGCCGACCTGTTCGGAAAGGCCTTGCGCCTCGAACCACTCGCCAAGTGTCACCGCGTCGCAGGGTTGGTCCTTTTCACTCAGCGTCGCTATCGCGCGGAAGATCACGCGGTGGTCGCGCCGGTAGAAGTCGTCCTCGCCGATACGGTCGGCGACCTTTTCCCAGGAGTCGGGTGCGAGCATCAGTCCGCCGAGGACCGCTTGCTCAGCCTCGATCGAGTGGGGAGGGACGCGCAGGGTCTCGATGTTCGGAGCCGGCTTGCGTTCTGCGGAAATGGCCATGGGAGGCAGCGCCTGGATCGGATGTCGATGGCCGACGATCATACGCAGCGGCGCGTCTCATCAACAGAGAACAACCCTGTGCATAAGCTGTGCAAACCGCGATGGCGCAAACGAAAACGGGCATCTCACGATGCCCGTTGCGTTGTCTTGCTTGTGTCGCGGATCAGTTGTCGGGAACAACAATGACCTTGACCGTCGAATTGACGTCGGCATGCAGGTGCACGCGGACCTCGAACTCTCCGATATGGCGGATCGGGCCTTCGCCCTGCACGACTTCGTTCTTGTCGAGCGCAATGCCTGCCGCCGTGAACGCCTCGGCAATATCGCGCGGACCGACCGAACCGAACAACTTGCCCTCGGTGCTGGCGTTGGCCTTGATCGTGACCGGCTCGGCCGCGTCGAAGCGTGCCTTGCGACCCTCGGCGGCACCAAGCTGCTGGTTTGCCTTGGCTTCGTACTCGGCGCGCCGGGCCTCGAAGTTCTCGAGATTGGCTGCCGTTGCCGGTACCGCCTTGCCCTGCGGGACGAGATAGTTGCGACCGTAACCCGGCTTGACGCTGACCTTGTCTCCAAGGTTGCCGAGGTTCTTTACTTTCTGCAGAAGAATCAGTTGCATGGAAAAACTCCAATTCGTTAGCGCCGGATCATGCCGACGCAGCTTGCGCTGTCCGAATCGACCCGCCGATCGGCGGGCCGGGGATTCAGATATTCAGATCAATGACTGTCGCTGTACGGCAGCAGGGCGAGGAACCGCGCGTGCTGGACGGCAACCGCGAGCTGGCGCTGGTAGCGCGCCTTGGTGCCCGTGATGCGACTCGGCACGATCTTGCCGGTCTCGGTAATGTACTGGCGCAGCAGGTTGAGATCCTTGTAGTCGATCTCGACGACGCCTTCGGCGGTGAAGCGGCAGAACTTCTTGCGACGGAAAAACTTGGACATGGTCGTTACTCCTGGAGTCGGGGTCGATCAATCGGCGCTGGAAGCGGATTCGGATTCGCCCGAGTCGCGCTCGCTGCGATCACCGCGGTCCGAACGGCTCGGACGATCGTCCGAATCGTCACCACCAAAACCACCGTCATCATCACGACGGCGACGGTCGCCCTTGTCATCCTTGTTCTTCATGATCGCCGACATCTCGGTGACCGGCTCTTCGCGCTTGATGACCAGATGACGCAGCACGGCATCATTGAAACGGAAACCGGACAGCAGCTCGTCGAGCACGGTCTGACCGACTTCGATGTTGAGGAGCACGTAGTGCGCCTTGGCCAGATGCTGCATCGGGAACGCCAGCTGGCGACGACCCCAGTCTTCGAGGCGGTGGATCTTGCCTCCATCAGCCTCGATCATCGTCTTGTAACGATCGATCATGGCCGGTACCTGCTCGCTCTGGTCCGGGTGGACCAGGAACACGACTTCATAATGACGCATGGGTATTCCTCGTGGATGTCCGCAATCGGATTGCGGGGGCAGCCTCCCGACGGGCGGTGAGGCAGGAAACTTCGCCGCTGGACAGGCGAAGGGGCGCGGATGGTAAGGGAATCCGCTGCCAGGATCAAGTCTGCGACGGCAGGCTCAAAAGCTCACCACGCGGCGTGGAGGGTCACGCAACCAGTCCGCCCATGCGTGTGCGAGGGCGGCCAGGCCACCCGGATAGCCATGATCGAGTATCACTTCTGCCTTGACCGGCTGGCAGGGATTCTGGCGCTGCGCCGCAAGCACGGCGCCAAGTGCTGCCCTGCCCGACCCGCTGTCCATCATCACGGCAACCAGCGCGAATGCACGCAGGTAATTCCTCTCCTGCAGGGGCCCGTAGAAATCCGGCCCTTCGCGCGCAAGCAGGTCGACGAGCGCCTCCGGGCCGTCCTGTTCCAGATCGACATCCGTCACGCTGCGCTGTTGCTCCCCGATCGCAAATTGCGCGCCCATGCCTTGCACCGTCAGGTGCTCGAAGTAGCTCGCCAGTCCTTCATTGATGGCAGTCGGCAGGCGCCCGACACGTTCGTGAACCAGTGCGTGCGTGATCTCATGCCGAAGAATCAGGGCGTTCGATTCGTCATTTTCCTGAAAGCGGACATGAATCGTCCGGTCGCGTGTCGAATAGGTACCCGCCGAGGTCGGCATCGCCGGGTTTCCCGATCGCAGCGCCCACGCATCGGCGCCAGCGACAAACTCGATGGTGAGCACGAGCCCGGGTTCGCCGACGACCCCCAGCGATTCGCGCATGACGCGATCGATGGCCTGTGCAGACGCGATCGCGTTCTGTGCCAGGTTTTCCGGCAGGTTGACGTCGTAGCCGGTTGCGTGGACCACGATCGGCGGCAAGCCGGAAACCTCGATGCGTCGGTGGTCGCGGACCGGATCGCCCGGCGCCTGATCCGAAAAATGGATCACGCCTTTCCTGTCCGTCCAGCGGTGGATCGCGGTCGCCTGCGGCTGTGCGGCCTTTGCGGTTCCACCGAGGCAGGCATTGGCATCATCGTCCGCATGGACGATTGCCTGCGCGATCTTGAGGACATCAGCCTGGCCGGCGCTGTCCGGCTCGGTAGCACGTCGTTGCATCGGATTGCGGGGATCACCGACTGCAGCGACATCTTCGCGAACGGGGGAGTCCGGTTTGCGCAATGACGGAATCGCCGCTACCGACCCGATCGACGGCTTGCCCGCTTCCGACTGCATGCGGATGACCTGCCAGGCAAGACCGGCAACGATCAGCAGGACTGCGCAAAACCATCCAGCACGCATCGGTTGAAGTTCCTCTCGCCCAACTATCCATTTCGACTGCAAAGCATAGCTTGACCGACGGTCCACGCACGCGAATCACGCGGTTGATGCGCGGCCCGCTAGACTCGGCCAGTGTTTGTCAGTCCGGGACACCGGTTACTTCGCGGAGGAACACCCGATGATGGAATGGTTGCAGGCGCCAGAACATGCGCAATGGGCAGGACTCGGCATCACGATCGGCACGCGTCTCGTTGGCGCGCTCATCCTGCTGCTTGTCGGCCTGAGGCTGGCAAGGAGTCTCGGGCATTGGATCGGCGCGAAGCTGCAGCGCAGCAAGCTGGAATCGACGGCAGCGATCTTCCTCGGCAAGGTCGTTCTCGTTGTCCTGCAGATCGTGTTGCTGCTTGCCGTCGTGCAGGTACTCGGCGTGCCGATGACTTCAATGTTCGCCGTGCTCGGCGCGGCCGGGCTGGCCATTGGTCTTGCCTTGAAGGATTCGCTTTCGAACATCGCATCGGGGGTCATGCTCGTGACCCTGCGACCGTTCCAGGTAGGTGATCTGGTCACGATCAACGGGGTGAGCGGCACGGTCGAGATGGTCAGCATCTTCCAGACCCGCCTGCGTGGTGCGGACAATCAGGTCATTACCCTGCCGAACTCGCTGATCACCAGCGATTCGATCATCAATCTCACGCCGGATACGATGCGCCGCATCGAACTGGTGATCGGAATCGGCTACGGTGACGACATTGATCTGGCACGATCCATCGCGCTCGAGATCATGCAATCCGATTCGCGCATCCTGCGCCAACCCGCACCCAGTGTTCTGGTCTACGCCCTCGCCGAAAGCACGGTGAACCTCGGCGTGCGCTGCCATGCGGGCAATGCCGACTACTTTGCCACCAAATGCGAACTGACCGAAGCAATCAAGAAACGCTACGACGCTGCCGGCGTCAGCTTTCCGTTCCCGCAACGCGACCTGCGCTGGATCGGCGCCAGGCCTTCAGCTCCTGCGACCTCATCGACGCCGGCTGTGGATCCTTGAATCCGGGCGTGGGCACGTCCGGATACCCAAAATCAGGAAAGCCCGCAAATTGCGGGCTTTCCTGTTCAACGTCGCCTAGCGATCACCGATTCACACGGTGTGAGCCAGGCGATATCCCTTGATGCGATTCGCGAATTCCTGCAAAGCACGATTGCCGCTTTGCTCGGCTTCGCGACACCAGTGCTTCAAGGCCTCCAGCATCGCTTCACCGTTGCGTCCTTCCATCAGTTCGTGGAGGCGGCGACGGTAGTCCATGACCGTGGCCATCGCCGGTCGCTGGCTGATCCAGTGGCTGAGGCGATCGCGCGCATCCTCGTCGAGCCAACGGCCGCCACTCGACAACGCATTGCGCAAACGACGCGGCAGCTCCTTGATGCTGGCGCCCGCCTGTGTGGCTTCATCGCGAAGGGTCGGTGCGGTAACACCGCGGAAGTAATCCGTCATTACCTGGAACTTGTGGGTCAACAACGCCTTGATGGTGTCGTTGTCAGGCGCATGCACATCCGAACGGATGTCCAGCGAGGGTGCCACGCGCATGACCTTGGCCATGCCGAGGGCATTGAATATCGTGATCATCATCCAGCCGATATCGAATTCGAAGCTGCGCAGCGAGAACTTGGCCGAGCTCGGAAATGCATGATGATTGTTGTGCAGCTCTTCGCCACCAATGACGAAGCCCCAAGGCGTCAGATTGGTCGAGGTATCATCGCTTTCGACGTTGCGATATCCCCACCAATGTCCAAGTCCGTTGACAACGCCCGCGGCCATGAACGGAATCCAGATCATCTGGCCGGCCCAGATCACGACGCCCCAGAGTCCGAACAGCGCGAACGCGACGAACAGCATCAGCGTCGGGCCGAACTCGGGAAAGCGCGCATAGACATTGCGCTCGAGCCAGTCATCCGGCGTGCCCTTGCCATACTTCTCGGTGATCGAACCGTCACGACGCGCCTGACGATAAAGGTCGACGCCATCGAGCAGCACCTTCTTGATGCCAAAGAATTGCGGGCTGTGCGGATCTTCCTCGGTCTCGCACTTGGCATGGTGCTTGCGGTGAATCGCAACCCATTCCTTGGTCACCATTGCCGTGGAAAACCACGACCAGAAACGAAAGAAATGCGCGAGAACCGGGTGGAAGTCCACGCCGCGATGCGCCTGACTGCGATGCAGGTACAGGGTCACCGAAAAAATCGTGAGCTGCGAAACCACGAGGAAGTAGACGACCAGCATCGGCCACGATGCATGGGTCAGACCATTGGTGAGGAAATCAACTATCGAATCGAACATGGAGTTCAACCTGGGAAGGCAAGTAACGACTATACGCGAGCGGAGGCACTGAACCTAGCGACTGGAACCATAACAGCATACGGCGGCGCACGGAAAGTGCAGTTCTCGTGCGCCCCTCGATACATGGCGATCGCGCTTGCAGGATCAAGGCAGCGATTCACATCTGAAGGCGGGTTGGTGCCCGTCCTTCCGACGCGATGCCTGTCCTGGCAAGACCCGACGTTGCGGCGCTATTCGAATCCCTGCCGAAAGATCAGGTCCGGCTGGGCTTCATAGGCACCGATATCGACGGCACCGTAGCGTGGCTGCCCACGCTGATCAGCGGCTGGTGCTCCATTCGCAGTACCCGCGTTGATCGCTGGTGACGCGGACAGCAAGGCCATCGTCTCGGTCAATCCGCCGTTGTTCGCGATCGTGGCAAGCTGGGCATCGGCAAACGAGGAGCCCGGCGTGACCGCCGCTTCGACCTGGTTGGAGACAGGACGGATCTGCGGCCATTGCATATTGTTGCTGCCGCTGACCGGATTGAGGATCGCCCATGGGTTCCAGGGGTTGCCCCCGGTATTACCAAGAAAGATCGTATTGCGCATCGTTATCGCGAGGCCCGCGCCGTTGCTGATGCCGCCGGCAAAGCAGACGTCGCATTGGGCGACATTTGCAGCAATGGTCAGATTCTGCAGGACGAGTCCCCCGCTGCCTTGCAGGTTCATCGCGCCACCGAGTCCGGTACGCGCGATGTTTCCGACGAAAGTGCTGTTGCTGATGTCGCCACTGGCGCGTATCAGGCTCGCGGTCTGATGGTCGAAGATCGACAGCCCGCCATAGCCCGCAGCCTGATTGTCGCGAAACGTGGATCCGCGGATCGAGAACGGCCCACCCTGCAGATAGATACCCCCGGTATGGGCATTGCTCGTACCCGTACTGTTGTTGGCCTGGATTGTCGAATCGAGGACCCGGGTGAAACTCGTCACATCGTAGACCGTGGTGAACAGACCGGCACCGTAGGCGTTCGATTGATTGCCCAGCAGGCGCACGCGGCACAGGTTGAGGAATCGGTCAGCACCGTCGATGCCGATCGCTCCGGCATTGCCGCCATTGCCGGGATTCCCGCCTGTGCCGGTCGCCGAGTTTCCCGAAAGCACGCTGTCGAAAAGATTGATTCGTTTTGAGCCGAGGGAGTAGATCGCTCCGCCGTTGGCCCCGCTGTTGCCATCGAACTGCGACCCGACCAGGCTCAATTCCGCGGCACCCACGACATAGATTCCCCCGCCGCCATCGTCCTGGGCCGAGGTGATCGCATGGTTGTTCGTGAAGCGCGAATTGAACACGCGGATCGTGACAGCTTGCCACGGACCGCCGGTCGGCTTCCAAAGCCCTGCACCCGAGCCGGCCGGCGCGGATCCATTGGCGATGGTCGCGTTGAGCAGGTCAAAGGCAAACGTCAGGTTGGATGGGTTGTCCACGCGCAATACACGCCGAGCATTGCCACCGGACAAAGTCGCGCCGCCGGCGTCGAGGATCGTGGCGCGGGTAACCCGCAATTCGGATGAGAGCGCCAGGCTGGATGCGCCAATATTCAACCGGATTGCGCCGCCCGCATCGAGCGCGCTCTGCAGCATGGCCGTACTGACGCTGCCATCCGAGCCGTTGCCAAGCAGGACGGGGTTGGGAGGCAGCGGGGCTGCGGGGGCTGCACAGTCGAATGTTGGCTGCGCAACGGCCGGCACAAGTTGGGCCAGCAACGACAGACATCCGATCGTTCGAATCACGCGCATGCCCAGCAATCGGCAACGGGGCTGCAAAGCATGAGGCCTTGCGACGATGCAGAACGTGACGCCGGTTTCATCCAGGCCACGCGTTCGACTGCATGGGCCGGATCTACGCCCGGCGACGTCCGACGCCGAGCACACCCGCGATCGCGCGCAATGGCGCCGTGATGCGCCAGGACAACGATGCATGTACCAGTTCGAGGCGTTTGTTGAGATCGTCCACCACCAATTGCATCTGACGCAATTCCTGGGGCACGACCGTGCCATCGAGTTCGCGATTCAAGACCAGGTTCTCGGCGCGCATCTGCCCGGTCGCGGCAAGCAGGCGCCGGTTCTCGCCACGCAGGTCGTCGATCTCGAGGAGTTGAAAACGCAACCTCGCGATCTCATCCGCAGGCGACAGCGCGATGCCGGAATCAGTCGCGCCCGCGACCCGAGGCGGTACCGAGCCCGACGAGGGTTTGCCGTGCACCGGATCAGTCTGGTCTGGATGAGTCATGTTCAATTCCTTCACTGATGGAACAAGGCGCAGCCACACTGCGTCTCTTTCGATTCACGTTGCGCCTATCTTCCAGTTCCACGAGCCTGAACTCCACCATGGTTCAACTCGTCGAGTCGTTCGAGCAGGCGAGCGGCACAAGTCTCCGCGCCGAATTCGTGTTGAAGCAACGCTCGCGCGGCCATTGCCCGACGCGCGGCCTCGGCAGGGTTGCGCAAGACCTGGCGCATCTGCCATGCCGCATGGTTTTCATCCGGTCGCGCCCAGGACTGCCCTTCGTGAAACGGATACTCGCCCTCGGCTACCCTGACGAGATCGAAATCGACGGGCCAACCGGTCTGCGACGACAGGAATTCTGTCGTCGCGGAATAGTCGGTCGCGATCACGGGCTTTCCCAGCGCCATCGCTTCGACCAGGAGCAGGCCCAGGCCTTCGCTGCGATGCAGGGACACGACTGCATCGCAAGCAGCGACGAGCTGCAGGGTCTCCTCGCGACTCAGGGTACGTTCGATCACGATCACATCCGGGTCGTCGCGCAAGGCATCACGCAATGCGCGACTCTGTTCCGGCACGATTTCAGCATTCAGGGTCTTGATGACCAGCTTGGTCCTTGATCCTTCGGCGCCCGAGCCGAATGCCTTCTTGTAGGCACGAACCAGCCCGAGCGGATTCTTGCGCTCCACGAACGAAAAGAAATCGAACGCGAAGAAAAACAGGAAGGTTTCATCGGGAAGACCGAATGCGGCTCTTTCGCAGGGCGGGGGTTGTTCAATGCCGAGCGGCAGCGGCATGTGGATCACCGGTTTGTCGAGCTTGTGCGTCAACATCGACTGGATGAAGCGGGTCGGCGCCCAGACTTCATCAACCTGATCGAAGGCAGCGAGCCAGGGCTGCGGAAATTCTTCCAGTTCCCAGAACGGCATGATGATGCGGTAGGAATCTTCACGCAGGACCCCTTGCAGATGCACAAGCGTCGAGGGCAGTTGATCGGCATTGATGTTGAAGATCTGGATTGGCGCAAGCGCAGCTTGATCGAACAAGGCGTCCATCGAGTGATCGTTGGCTGTCGATCTCGAGCCGAACTGGACCGGCAGTCCGCGCGCGCCGACACCAGCTGCCGAGATGGCGCGCAACAGCTGGCGCCCGGCTTCACCGATGCCGAGAGCCAGGCGAAGGTAGCCGATCACGTTGACATCAGGTTCGGACCCGGTTCGTTTCGCCGGAGGCTTGCGTCGAACCTCGCGGGAATCCGCATGGCCGATGCGGATGGCCACGGGTTCGACCAATCGCCTGTCGCGGATCAGCGTGGTCGCATGGCGCAGATACCACTTCGAGTAGTTGACGACGCCTTCGCTGGTGCCAAGGTCGAACATCGCCCTCAGCTGCGGATCGCGCAGGTGCACGTAGCGCATGAGATGGCTGATCGGATGGCGTGACGAGCCGATCCGCGGCGCGCTCGGCAGATGCAGGAACTCTTCGTAGGATTCGAACGGGTCCCCGTTGCACCAGGCGAGGTGCGAATCGCGATACATCTGCCTGACCCGTTCCGGAATCGGCGTTCCCGATGCGAAGCGTGCGTAGGCATAGGTTCCGTTGGGCACCGTGCCATGTCCATTCGCCCGCAACCGATCCACATAGTGCGCAATGAGCGAGCACAAAGCAGGTGGGCACTGTTCACCCTGGAACGCGAGGGTATATTTCGACAGCCGCGACGGATCGCGCGCATTGATGCCGCTGAAGTGAAAGAAGCACAGCGGCTCGCCATCCACGTACCAGTTGCCGTCGGACTGCGTCAGCTCGCGCTGGTGCAGGTTCCAGTAGGCCACGTTGCATGCGGTGTTGCGCAGGACGCGGGCACCCCCGGCGAAGCCGGGAACAAGGTCCATGAACTTCTGATCGACGAAAAGGCCGCGATCCTGTTCGTTGACACATTCGAAGCGAAGCCTTCGTGCCCACCAGCGCAGGATGCGATCGGTCTCCTCACTCGCGCCGACGCCGAGAAAGCCGAGGTTGTAGACGCCCGCGCGCATGATGCCCAGGTCATCCGGGTAGGCATCACGCTCGGCTGGCCGGGTAAGGTGCGGTGTCAGCACGAAGCTTGCGCCACGATCCAGCAGTTCGAGAACCGGCGTCAGCGGTGCAAAGATCTCGATGTCCGGATCGAGATAGATGACATTGCCATGCCCGCGCGCCAGCAGGTGCAGGATCATGAACGGCTTCAATGCCGTATTGAACTCCATGACCTCATAGCGGAAAGCGAGATCGCGGAAATCGGGTACGCCGAGTGCGTCTCCTCGAACCACCTCGCAATCCTCGGGATAGAAGTGCTCGACTCCATCCACCGGCTCGTCTGCGAGGCAAAGATAGAGCCTGGCTTGTGGATGATGACGGCGCGCGCTCTCGAGCAGGACTTTCGCCATCGGCACATAGTTGTTGGAGCAGATGGTGAAGATCGCGCATGCGGCAGCACTCATCGATTGGCAAACCTCTGCGTTTGATCGCGGCGAACGCCGCAAAGGATCGGCAGGTGAGCCGATCGGACCGCCGACCACGAGGGACAATCGATCGATCCGGCTGGAGCCGGACGATCACCAAGCCCGCGATCGTGAATTGCCGCCGATCCGAAATCAACAAGCAATCGACCCGACAGGAAACCAGCCCACTGTCTTCCGCCCAAAGAAAAAGGGCCAGCGGGAATGAACCCACTGACCCTTGATCGATATGGCGCGCCCGGAGAGATTCGAACTCCCGACCACCAAGTTCGTAGCCTGGTACTCTATCCAGCTGAGCTACGGGCGCTTTGAGCGTCGTCTGACGGAAAAACCTGCATTGCGCAGTCAGCCCGGTTCAACGAGGGGGCGGATTATTCGGTGCGGCGAAGGTTTCGTCAACTCCCTTGCCCGGATTATTTTCGTCTTGAGCGCTATTGCGGCGTGCATGCCGGCTTCCGCATCGATACGCTCGAGCCCCGCAAACCGCTTTCAATCGTGAGCCTTCCTCGTCAGGCTTTCCTGCGCGGTCGCACGTAAAGCACCAGGCTGTGGTCCTCGATCTGGTAGCCATGCCTTGCCGCGATTTCGTGCTGCAGGCGTTCGATCTCCTCGCTGGTGAACTCGATGACCTTGCCCGATTCCACGTCGATCATGTGATCGTGGTGTTTGCCGCGATCGAGCTCATACACGGCCTGCCCACCCTCGAAATTGTGCTTGAGGACCAGGCCGGCCGCTTCGAACTGGGTCAGCACGCGATAGACCGTCGCCAACCCGATGTCGTCCTGGTGTTCGAGCAATTGCCGGTAGATGTCCTCGGCGGTCACGTGCTTGCCATCGAGGGTTTCGAGGATTTCCAGGATGCGCATGCGCGGATGGGTGACCTTGAGCCCCGCCTTGCGTAATTCCGTCGATTCCATGGTGCTCCTCCACTCAGCCCGGCGGGCTGCCATAACGATCAGAAAATGATCGCTAGTGTATCATTCACCGTTTCGACACTGCCGAGCACGACCGCATGCTGCTTCGCCTGATTGCCTTGATTGCCCTGGTATCCCTTTCCGGTTGCGGAGTGCTCTACAAGCTGGACGTCCAGCAAGGCAACCTGTTCGACAAGGACCAGGTCGATACGCTCAAACCGGGCATGACCAAACGCCAGGTTCTGGTTGTCATGGGATCACCTTCGATCATCAGCCCGTTCGATCAGGATCGCTGGGATTACGTTTCGAGCATTCGCCGGGGTCGTGGCGACATGCAGAGCAAGGACCTCGTCCTCTACTTCGAGAACGAGGCCCTGACCCGGATCGAAGGTGACTACTTCCCGGAAGATCCCGAGCTTCTGATTCGCGATGCTCGCAAGTACAAACGCCAGTACCCGGATGAAAAGCGCGACGAGGACGGCAGGAAGAAGCGGCGCGAGCAGACCTGAACAGGCTCGTCAGGCGGGGGATTTTCGCGTTCGCGCGCGCTTGCGTCGCGCCTCCTTTGGGTCGATTTTGAGCGGCCGGTAGATTTCAACTCGGTCGCCATCGACAAGGATGTGCTCAAGCGTGGTCGTTTTCGACCAGATTCCAACGCTGAGCGACGCGATATCGATAGCAAGATCCGACTCGATGCTGCTGGCCCTGACCGCATCGGCAACCGTCGCGGGAACCTGAAGGGTCAAGGCGCGAAGGAATTGGCGGTCGGCCTCGGCATAGGCCACCTCGACATGCACCGATTCATCTGTGCTCACGAGCGGCCTCGCGACAGAAGTCATCCACCATGCGATCGGCGAGGTTCTGGAACCCCAGGCGCAACGCAGGCGCGGTCAGACGCCCTGAATAGTCGAAGTCCAGCGCGAAGGCGATCTTGCAGCCCGAGTCACCCAGCGCGAGGAAGCTCCACTCGCCTTCCAGGGAACGGAAGGGGCCTTCGACGAACGCCATGTGGATGCGTTGCGGGCGCTCGGGCGTGTTGCGCGTCGTGAAGCTCTGGGTGATGCCGGCCATGCGCAGATCCAGGCGCGCCACCAAGGACTGCTGGTCGCGCTCAAGCACTGCCGAACCGGCGCACCACCGAAACAGCCTCGGGTATGCTTCCACATCGTTGACGAGGTCGAACATCACCTCGGGAGTCTGGCGCACCAGTGCGCTGCGACGAATCTGGATCAAGGCTGCACCCGAAAAATGACAAGACCTGTGCGGGCGCTTGAAATGCCCCACGAACCGCTCCACTCAGCATACAAGCGACACGTCGGCAGCGTCGCCAGGGATCCTCTGAAACAGCATGACCAAACAGAACGCCAAGGACAAGAAGAGCGGCGGAACCATCGCGCTGAACAAGCGCGCGCGCCACGAATATCACATCGATGAACGCTACGAAGCCGGCGTGGCCCTGCAAGGTTGGGAAGTCAAGAGCCTGCGTGCCGGCAGGACCAACCTGACCGATGCCTACGCCATCGTGCGCAACGGCGAGATCTTTCTGTTCGGCGCCTCGATCGTGCCGCTGATTTCCGCGTCGACGCACGTCGTCGCCGATGATCGACGCACACGCAAGCTCCTTCTGCATCGCCAGGAAATCGACAAGCTGGTCGGTGCGGTCGAGCGCAAGGGCTACACGATGGTGCCCATGGCGATGTACTGGAAAGGCAACAAGGTCAAGATCGAGATCGGCCTCGCCCGCGGCAAGCAGGAGCACGACAAGCGCAACACGCTCAAGGAAAAAGACTGGCAGCGTGACAAGCAGCGGGCCATGCGTGCGCACAACAAGAACGCCTGAGGATCAATCGGGACCACTCCACCCGGGTAAGGTCGGCGCACAACCCCAATGCTGGTCGACGTCAGAGGCCATGGCTTTTCGGCAATCCGTCCAGCTCTGCCTCACCTGGCCAGGAGAGATGGCCGAAGGGGATGAGGGCGCTCCTGCGCGTGCGGCACAAGGCTCCTGCAAGCACTCGTGCAACAACAAACGGCTGCAACCATCGACGCATCAACCTTGATTATCCTCAGCACCGCATCCATGTAATTGGACGTGCTGCCCGCGTGGTAGCATCCCGTTCCCCGGGGGTGTCATGGCTTCGACGGGGGTAGTGAGATAGCTTGGTGCATGCCGAGGGGGCGACTTTCCTCGTTAATCCAGTAGCAAACTTTTAGTTGCCAACGACGACAACTACGCTCTCGCCGCTTAAGGCGTAAGCCGGGAACCCACTTGTGCTCATGCTCGTGGATGTACCGTCATTATCATGGGATAGCCCGAATCCGCGGTCTGACGGAGCACGGCGAAATCTTCCAGACTGGTCAACCGGTGCGTTTTGCACATCGTACTGCCGGAAGACGAGATCGAACGGTGAGCTAAGCATGTAGTACCGGGCGTCAATCGCCTTCGGACGCGGGTTCGACTCCCGCCACCTCCACCAATGCAACACAAGAGGGCCGCCGCAAGGCGGCCTTTTTGCGTTGCATTGCTTCCGAGATGCGCGGGAGGCGAACCCGCAGGGTTTGACTGCGGAGGCAGGATGCCGGAGCGAACATTCGCAACGCGAATGGCCCGAAGGGCGAAGGCCGGGACCGGCCTGAGTACTCCCGCCACCTCCACCAATCAGAAGGGCCCGGATAATTTTCGGGCCCTTTTTCTTTTCCGGAACCCCACGCTGCGAGGGCCTTGCGCATGGCCTGGTCGAGGATGGCGCGCTGTGCCGGGCTCAACGAGACGGCGGTCATGGGATGATCCCTGAAAGAGCGATTGCGAAACTGATGAACGCGCTGTTAGATGCCAAGCATCGGGTGGCCGCTGCCAGCGCCACCTGATAGATTCGGCGTATTACGATTGACTACGACTTTGTGTCGTAATTCCTGTCGCCGATGGAGCACGTATTGACCGAGCCTTGGGGTCCGCAGAAGAGATCGCCGAGCATCTCGACCTCACTTGCGAATCCATCTACCGATGGATTGATCGAAGGGGTGTGCTCGGGCATGGCGTCGGGCGGCTGTGGGAATTCATGGCGTCTTAGGTGGATGACGGTGTGAGAACCGGTGGTGCAACTGACGCCGATCAGCAATCCGAGGCGCCGAGCGTGCCGCGAACGAGAACCAGCCCTTGATTATCCAGCAACTCGAAACTGAACTCTGGGATGCTGCCGACCAGCTGCGGGCCAACTCCAAGCTCACCGCCGCCGAATATGCGATGCCGGTACTGGGACTGATCTTTCTGCGCCACGCGGACAACCGATTCAAAACGTACCTGCCCGAAATCCAGGCTGACATTCCGTCGCAGGTGCCGGCCGCACAGCGCGAGGTGCTAATCAGACTCGGCTTCCAGGGCAAGGCCGCCATCTACCTGCCCGAGGCAGTCCGCTTCGACCGCATCGCCAGCCTGCCGCAAGGCGCGAACGTGGGCGAGGTGATCGACCGCGCCATGGACGTGATCGAGGCTGAATACGAAGTGCTCAAGGGCGCGTTGCCGCGCGGCTATCCGGCGTTCGAGACCGACCTGCTGGCCGAGCTGGTGAAGATCTTCGACCGCCCGGCCATCAAGGCGGCCACCGGCGACGTGTTCGGGCGCATCTACGAATACTTCCTCAACAAGTTCGCCATGAGCGGTGCACAGGAAGGCGGCGAATTCTTCACGCCGCCGTCGCTGGTGCGCATGATCGTGAACATCATCGAGCCAGACCACGGCCTGGTGCTGGACCCGGCCTGCGGCTCGGCGGGCATGTTCGTGCAGACCGGCCACTTCATCGAAGACGTGCGCCGTCAGCAGGTCAATGACACCGTCACGTTCCACGGCCAGGAAAAGAGCGACACCAACACCAAGCTTGCGCGCATGAATCTGGTGGTGCACGGGCTGGACGCCTCGAACATCCGTCAGGGCAACACGTTCTACGACCAGATCGACCAACTGGTCGGACAGTGCGACTTCGTCATGGCCAACCCACCGTTCAATGTCGACGGCGTGGACACCAAGAAGGTGGAAGGCCAGGCCAGCGACGGCGGGCGCCTGCCCTTCGGCCTGCCCGGCACCAATGCCAAGACCGGCGCCATCAGCAACGCCAACAGCCTGTGGATCCAGTACTTCTACGCCTACTTGAACGACACCGGCCGCGCCGGTTTCGTGATGGCGTCCAGCGCCTCGGACGCCGGCAACAAGGACCGCGACATCCGCGAGAAGCTGGTCAAGACCGGCCACGTCGACGTGATGATGGCCATCGGCAACAAGTTCTTCTACACCCGCAGCCTGCCCTGCACGCTGTGGTTCTTCGACAAGGGCAAGCCGGAGGACCTGCAAGACCAGGTGCTGATGATCGATGCGCGCAACGTCTACCACGTGGTCTCGGCGCGCTCGCACATCTTCACCGACGAGCAGCACGCCAACCTCAACGCCATCGTCTGGCTGTACCGGGGCCAACTCGAGAAGTTCGTGGCACTGGTTGCCCGCTACCAACGGCAGGCCGATGCGCTGCTTGCGGCACTGCCTGAACGCGTCGCGGCAGACGACGCGGCCGTGGCGTCATTGGCGGCCTTGCTCTCCGACTTTGCCCAGCGCACCAACATCTACGAGTTGAATGGTGGCGTGCGCGCGATGGCGGTCGATGGGCCACCGAATCCACCGGAAGAGGACGCGCCTGCGGGCCGCGTCTCCGAGCGCCAGCTGGAGGCATTTCGCGCTGAACTCGCGGCGGCGAAAAGCGACACCCAAGCGGCCGACGCGCTGGCCGAATTGCTCGTTGCCTGCAGCGACGCCCGTGCCGCGGTCGCCAGCGCAGACCTGACCTGTCACGCCGGGCAGTTGGCGCTGCAAGCCTCGCTCGACGCGCTCGCGCCTCGGCTGAAGGCCACGGGCAAGATGGTGGAAGCACGCCACAAACAATGGCTGCGATTGCTCGATGTGGCAGAAAAGCAGCTTCGCGCTCGCCAGAGCGAAGCCTTCAATGGCCGGGCGGTCCGCGACGCCAAACGCGCCTTGCTGCCCGCCGATGCGAAGAAGAACGAAGAGCCTACGGCACGCGACGCATTGCTCGACGCACTGAAGCAGGCTGCCTATTTCATCCACCAGGTCCACTGGCTGCACAGCCGCTTTCCGCATGCCCTGTTCGAGGATGTGCCGGGCCTGTGCAAGGCCGTGACGCTGGCTGAGATCGCTGCCAACGACTACTCGCTGACGCCGGGGCGCTACGTGGGCGTGGCGGCGGCCGCGGCCGAAGACGAGGAGGACTTCGCCGAGAAGCTGCGCGAGATCCACAACGAACTTGCCGCATTGAACGACAAGGCGGTGGAATTGGCGGGGCGGATTGCACGCAACTTTGAGGAGTTGCTGGGATGACACGGTTGGGTGACGTGTCCGACATGCTGGTCGGCTTTGCCTTCAAGAGCGCAGGTTTTCTGGAAGAGGATTCCGATGGCGTTCGCCTATTGCGGGGTGACAACGTCCAGCAGGGTTACATCCGCTGGGGCGACAAGACCAAGAAGTGGCCAGCAACGCAGTGCGATGAATTGGAACGGTATCAACTCGCAGAGGGCGATGTGATTCTTGCCATGGATCGGCCCATCGTCGGGGATGGTCTGAAAATGGCCTGGATAAAGCAGGAGGACTTGCCTGCGCTCCTTGTTCAACGCGTATGTCGATTGCGCGGCAAGGAGGGCATGGCGTTGACCAAATTCATTCGCTACGTCCTGGCCGCTCCCGATTTTTCCGCTCACATCCAGCGGATTACCACCGGAGCCAATATTCCTCACATAAGCGGCAAGGATATTTCGGCCTACGAGTTCGAGTTGCCGGGGCTCGAAGACCAGTCTCGGATTGTTGAGTGCATATCCGCTTACGACGACCTGATCGCCACCAACCAGCGCCGCATCGCCTTGCTCGAAGACGCCGCGCGCCGCCTGTACCGCGAGTGGTTCGTGCACCTGCGCTTTCCTGGCCATGAGTCGGTGGCGGTGAAGGATGGAGTGCCGGAGGGGTGGCACTCGCTGCCTTTGGCTGACTGTGCGGATTTCGTCAACGGCTTCGCTTTCAAGCCTGAGCACCAACACGAGGCCGGACTGCCCATCGTCAAGATTCCTGAGTTGCGTGATGGCGTCAGCAGCAAAACACCGAGGAATCCCGGTGCCGCGGTGCCATCCCGCCATCACATTGACACCGGCGAGATTCTGTTTTCTTGGTCAGCAACGCTGCTGGTGAACGAATGGAGCGAAGGGCCAGCGCTGCTCAATCAGCACCTTTTTAAAGTGGTACCAGCAAATCCGATTCACAGTCGACTGATTCGGTTCTCAGTAGAAGCTGCCATCCCGCTATTGTTGGGTCAATCGGTAGGGGCCACGATGCAACACATTCGGCGCAGTGCTTTGGAAACGCATTTCATGTTGGTTCCCGACCAAGCGGTGGCCGAAGCGTTTGCGGCGCTCGTTGATCCAATGATGGACCTGGTGCTGAATCTCAAGGCCCAGAATCAACAACTGGCCCGAGCGCGGAATTCTCTTCTGCCCAAACTCATGTCCGGGCAGCTCGATGTTTCCGGTATCGCGTTGCCCCAAGCAGCACACACCGAAGGAGTGCCCCTGCCATGCTGACGCACCTGCATATCAAGCACTTCAAGGCATGGAAAGACACCGGCCCGATTCGCCTGGCGCCGCTGACGGTGATCTTCGGCGCCAACAGCGCGGGCAAGAGCAGCCTGGGGCATCTGCTGCTGGCCCTGCAGCAGACGGCGCGCTCGACCGACCGCAAGCGCGCGCTGCATCTGGGCGACACCGCGTCCTTGATTGATCTCGGCACCTTCGCCGACTGCCTGCACGGGCATGACCTGACCCAGTCGCTGGATTTCGAGATCGGCTGGGACCTGCCCAAGGCGCTCGACGTGCGCGATCCGCTGCAGCCGAACGCGCGCTATCAGGGCGACCGCATGCAGCTGGCGGTGTCGCTGGCGGCCGGCAAGGCCGCGCAACCCGAGGTGCAAAAGCTGCGCTATGCCCTGGGCGCCGGGTCGAGCGATGTGCTCGACGTGCAATTGCGCCGAGACGACAAACGCAAGTTCACCCTGTCCTCCGAGCACTACGGCTTCAAGATGGCCGACGGCCGCAAATGGCCGCTGGAAGAGCCCGAGAAGTTCTACCGACTGTCCGACATCAGCATCGCGCGCTTCAAGAACGCCGGGTTTCTCTCCGACTTCGCGCTGGCCACCGAGGCCATGCTGGACAGCATTTCCTATCTCGGGCCGCTGCGAAATCACCCGCAGCGGATCTATCAGTGGTCGGGCGACACGCCGTCCAGCGTCGGGCAAATGGGCGAGAACGCCATCGCCGCGATCCTGGCCGCGCAGAGCGAAGGCCGCATGCTCAATCGCGGCCCGAAACGCGCCAAGCAGGAATTCGCGCCCTTCATCGCCGCCTGGTTGAAGGACCTGGGCGTGATCCACGACTTCTCCGTTCGGCCCGTGGCGCAAGGCCGCAAGGAGTACGAGGTGCTCATCAAGACCCACGCCAAGGCGCCGGACGTCAAGATCACCGATGTCGGTTTTGGCGTCTCCCAGGTGTTGCCAGCGCTGGTGCAGGCCTTCTACTGCCCGCCGAACTCCACCGTGTGGATGGAGCAGCCGGAAATCCATCTGCACCCGCAGGTACAGGCCGAATTGGCAGACGTGTTCATTTCCGCCACGCAGGCCCGCGAAGACAGCAAGGAACGCAACGTCCAGCTGATCGTGGAAAGCCACTCCGAGCATTTCCTCAACCGCCTGCAACGGCGCGTCGCCGAGGGTGCGATCCAGCCGCAGGATGTTGCGGTCTATTTCTGTCGGCGCGCCGGCGCGGCCACCGAACTGGAGCCGCTGCGCTTGAACATGTTCGGCGAAATCGAGAACTGGCCAGAGCACTTCTTCGGCAACGAAATGGATGACATCGCTGGCCGCACGCTGGCCGCCATGCAGCGCAAGCGCGAGATGGCCATCAAGAGCGATCCGAAATGAAGGTGGTCATCGACACGAATGTCCTGCTGGTCGCCAACCAGCAGCATGACGATGTCTCGGACGTCTGTGTGGAGGCTTGCGTCCAGCGCTTGCAGGCCATGCAGAAGGCCGGAATCGTGGTGATCGATGATGGTTACCGGATCCTCGGCGAGTACCAGCAGAAAACCACGCTCAATCCGCCCAAGGGCGTCGGCGATGTGTTCCTGAAGTGGCTGCTTCGGGAAGCCGGGAATCCGGCGCGGGTCGAACAGGTGGCATTGACCGAGCATGCGGCGGATTGCTTCGCCGAATTTCCCGATGCGACCCTGGAGCCACAGTTCGATCCGCCTGATCGAAAATTCGCCGCCGTTGCCCATGCGCATGCGGACAAGCCGCCGATCTGGCAGGCAGCGGACTGCAAATGGCTGAACTGGTGGCCGACCTTGAAGGCCAGAGGCGTCGCGGTGGAGTTCCTTTGCCCGGATGACGTGTGTGAGTTCTACCGCAACAAATTTCCCCGCAAGGCGGTGCCCCCACTGCCAGGTGGAGCGCCATGACTTCGTTTTTCCGTTTCCCGCATACGCCGCATCTGGCCTGGCTGGGTGATGGTGAGCCGCGGGACGACAAGGTCCTCTCGGCGGCCGAAGCAAAGGCGCTGTTGGCCAGCGATGTCGTGGTCGAAGAGAAACTCGATGGCGCCAATCTGGGCTTTTCGCTATCCGCCGAGGGCGACCTGCTGGCCCAGAACCGCGGCCAGTACCTCGTCGAACCGCATGGCGGCCAGTTCGCGCGCTTGCAGGCCTGGATCTCCCTGCATCGCGACGCCCTGCTGGACGTGCTGAAGCCCGGCATGATGGTGTTCGGCGAATGGTGCGCGGCCCGCCATTCGCTGGACTATGGCGCACTGCCCGACTGGTTCCTGGTGTTCGATGTCTACGACCGCGATGCGGGGAGATTCTGGAGTACGTCGCGGCGCAATGCGTTGGCGGAGACAGCGGGACTGGCGACGGTGCGGGAGGTCTTTCGAGGGCAAACGACTCTGCCCGAGCTGAAACAGCTCGTCGCGACAGCGTCCAGCCGATTCCGCGACGGGCCGATGGAAGGCATCGTCGTTCGCCGCGAATCCGCGGGCTGGTGCGAAGCGCGCGCCAAACTGGTCCGACCCGATTTCACTCAGGCCATTGCGACGCATTGGCGCAAGCGGGCCATCGAGTGGAACCGGCTGGATCTGTCGCGTCGGCGCGAGGTGGCGCAATGAGCACGGGACGGCGCTGATGACCAAGAAGGACTATTCCGAAGACCTGCTGATCCAGGCGCCGACCGCCGAACTGCTGGAGAAGCAGCTAGGCTGGCAAAACGTGTTTGCCCAGGACGAAGAGGACTTCGGAGCCGACAGCCTTCTGGGCCGCAGCAACGACACCGAGGTGGTGCTCGGCCGCGAGGTGCTGGCCGCGCTCAAGCGCCTGAACCCGGGCCTGGCTGCAGAGGCTTACAGTCAGGCGCTGGCGCAGGTGCTGCAGGACGACATCACCAAGACGCTGATTGCCCTGAACGAAGAGAAGTACAAGCTGCTGCGCGACGGCGTGCCGGTGAAGTATCGGGATGCGGCCGGCCGGCTGGTGGACAAGCGCCTGCGCCTGATCGACTTCGACCACCCTGGGAACAATCGCTATCAAGCGGTGCGCGAACTCTGGGTGCGCGGGCGATTGTGGCTGCGCCGCCCGGATGTGATCGGCTACGTCAATGGCCTGCCCTTGGTGTTTATCGAGCTCAAGCGCTTCGAGGTGCACATCGACAGCGCCTACAAGAAGAACTACAGCGACTACCTCGACACCATTCCGCACTTGTTCCATTGGAATGCGCTGGTGGTCATCTCCAACGGCCACGATGCGCAGTACGGCTCACTGACCAGCACCCGCGAACACTTCTACCGATGGAAACGGCTGGACGAGGACGACCCGGAGCCAGGCAAGGACGAGCCCCTGCTGCCCATCCTGCTCAAGGGCATGCTGGACAAGGCACGGCTGCTGGACATCGTCGAGAACTTCATGCTGTTCGATGCCAGCGAAGGGGCAACGCACAAGATCGTGGCGCGCAATCACCAGTACCTGGGCGTCAACCGGGTGATCGAGCGCCTCACTTCTGACGATCCGGAAATTTGCGCCGAAGTGCGCGCCGGGCAACTGGGCGTGTACTGGCACACGCAGGGCTCGGGCAAGTCGTATTCCATGGTGTTCTTAACCGAGAAGATCCACCGCAAGATCTCGGGTAGCTACACCTTCGTGGTCATCACCGACCGCACGGAACTCGACGACCAGATCGCCTCCACCTACACCAATGCCGGGCGCGCCAACAGCAAGACGGACCAAGCATCCAGCGGCGATGCGTTGCGCAAGATGCTGCGGGACCAGAACCGTCGCTACGTGTTCGGCCTGATCCAGAAATATCGTGAACTGGTCAGGGACGCCTATTCGGAACGCGACGACATCATCGTCATCAGCGACGAAGCGCATCGCACCCAGTACGGTCGCTTGGCGCTGAACATGCGCAAGGGCCTGCCACGCGCCAAGTTCCTGGGTTTCACTGGCACTCCCCTGATCGACGCCGGCGAGAAGGAGCTGACGCGCAAGGTTTTCGGCGACTACGTGTCGATTTACGACTTCCAGCGCGCTGTGGCCGATGGCGCGACCTTGCCACTGTTCTATGAGAACCGGGGCGAGAAGCTGAAGATCGTTGACCCGAGCGTGAGCGAGCGCATCGCGGAGCACATCGAGGCGGCCCGACAAACTGCGACGCTCAGCGACCCATGGACGGACGACAAGGAAGAAAAGCTCTATCGCGAACTGGCGCGCGATTACCCGATCCTGACCTCACCGACGCGTCTGGAGAAGGTGGCGCAGGATTTCGTTGATCATTTCCACCAGCGCTGGAAGGTGGTGGACACAGGCGGCGGCAAGGCCATGATGGTCTGCCTGGACAAGATCACTTGCGTGAAGATGCACGATCTGGTCAAGGCCAAGTGGCAGGAGAAGACTGCACAGCTGGAAGCGAGCGTGGTAGCAGAAGAGGCCTTGTTCGCCGCCAAGGGCAAGGCGCTGCCGAAGCTCCTGCAACAGCGGCGCGAACAGGTCGAGTGGTTGAAGGCGACCGAATGCTGCGTCGTGGTCTCGCAGGAACAGGGCGAGGTGGCCGAATTCGCCAAGTGGCACAACTACCGCGACGAGCCACTCGATATCACGCCGCACCGCGAGAAGATGGTCAAGCGCAACCTGGAAAAGGAGTTCAAGCAGGCCGACAACCCGTTCCGCATCGCCATTGTGTGCGCCATGTGGCTGACGGGCTTCGACGTGAAATGCCTGGCCACGCTGTACCTCGACAAGCCGATGCAGGGCCACACGCTGATGCAGGCCATCGCCCGCGTCAACCGCGTGGGCGGTGGCAAGAAGCATGGTCTGATCATCGACTACAACGGCATGCTCAAGAGTCTGCGCAAGGCGCTGGCCACCTTTGCGCAGGGCGACCGCGCCGGCACTGGCAAGGGTGAACGCGAACAGAACACGGTGCGCGATGACGCCGAGGCGCTGGCTGAGTACGCCCAGAGCCTGAAGGCTGCCCGGGACTTCTTGGCCGACATCGGTTTTGATGTAGACGTGCTGATCGCCGCCAAGGGCTTCGACAAGCAGCAGCAGATCCTGGTCGCGGTCAACCTGCTGTGCGAAAGCAACGAACGACGCAAAACCTATCAGGTAATCGTGGAAGACGTGCAGGCCCGCCATCGAGGGTTGTTCCCGCACCCGGGTCTATTCGATTTCGACGCCGAAGAGAGCGCGATCAATGCGATCTACAACAAACTTGAGGATGCGCGCACCACGCCAGACGTGAGCGCCCTGCTGCAGGACCTTTACGCGGTGGTGGACGTGGCGATGGCAACCGTGCCACGGGACGTGAAGGAACATGCAGGGCGATACGACCTGTCCGCCGTCGACTTCACACGCCTTCGCGCTGAATTCGCGAAAACGCCGTTCAAGAATGTCATGGCGACCAACCTGATGGAGAAGATCGAGAAGCGATTGGCCGCGATGGTGAAGGCCAATCCAACGCGGGTCGACCTGTACGAGCGCTACCAGGAGATCGTTCAGGAGTACAACAAGGACAAGGATGCCGCCGAGGTCCATAAGGTGATGGACAACCTTTTCACCTTGAATGACAGCCTCAACGACGAGGAAAAGCGCTACTTGCGTGAGGGGCTGGATAGCGAAGACCAACTGGTCGTGTTCGACCTGCTGCAGAAGGATACGTTGACGAAGGGCAACCGGGATGCCATCAAGCAGGTAGCCAAGGAACTATTGGCCAGGCTGACCAGCGGCAAGCTGCAGATCGATCATTGGCGAGAGAAGGCAACCGCACAAGCACAGGTGAAAGCCGAAATCATCAAGCACCTGTTTGCCCACCTGCCCCCTGACGCCTATGACGCCGATGAGATCAACGCAAAGGCTACTGCGCTGTTTACGCACATTTACACCTCAGGCGTGGACGGCAGTGCACGGGTATATCACTGAGGGTCGACTTGCCCATGACAACCGACAACGAAGGGACACGCTCCCCGCCGGCCGCGCGATTTGCCCTGCAAATCACTCCCGAAGCCACCACGGAAGTAGTTTTCACCCTCCAGCCATTCCGTAGGCTTGATTCAGTCGATGTGTCGTCGATTCGGGTGCACCGTCTGTAGGAAGTTTTGAATGGTGATGTCGGCTGGGCTGCTGGTTACCGGCTGAACGAGCCCGTGCATTGACGGTTGGTTGGGTACGGCAGATAATAATAGTTGTTAATAGTTAGGAGCTCTGCCATGCCTACCAGCGTCGCTCTTGGCAATCACTTCGAAACCTTCATCCGCGATCAACTGCAAAGTGGTCGGTTCAACAACGCCAGCGAGGTGGTGCGGGCAGGACTGCGTCTGCTGGAGGAGCGCGAGGAGCGCAAGCAACTCGAACTGGATGCCCTGCGTGCCGAGATCGCCGCAGGCCGGGCCAGTGGCCCCACCAAGTCTGCCGATGCAGTGTTTGACCGCCTTGAGGCCAAGTACGCGGCACAAGCTGATCGTTGATGCGCCTGGCCTTCACCCCGCTGGCCGACCAAGACCTCGAAGCCATTGCCGACTACATCGCTGCTGACAATCCGGTGCGCGCCCTGAGCTTCGTGCGTGAGCTGCGCACGCAGTGTCAGCGGATCACCCTCAATCCACCCGGCTATCGCCTGCGCCCCGAGCTGGGCGACCGCATCCGTTCCTGCGCCCACGGCCACCACGTTATCTTCTTCGAATCGCATTCCGACGTGGTGGTGATCGTGCGCATCCTGCACGGCGCACGAGATATTCCTGCGGTGTTCGGCGCAGATCCAGAATCGCCGGTGCGGTAAGCAGTTCTCTGATCCGCCCATTGCCGCTTACGCCCGCTGCATTGCTATTCAAGCGACAGAGACGGAATTGAACCGGCGTCCATCCGCCACCAATTCAGAGTACCAGCAAGTCCAACAAAGGCCGGAACCCCCAATAAATACAAGGGTTTCGGCCTTTTTTTATGTGCGATGCAATCCCACGGGGTCTATTGCAATCCGGGGGCAACTGGGGGCAATCGTGAGGGCAACAGGGCCACCGCAATAGCGAGTTGCCCCCAAATGCCGCTGACCGATACTGCGATCAGCAAGGTAAGCCCACGGACAAGGCCCAGCGATTTCTTGATGGTGGTGGCCTCTATCCGGAAGTCTACCTGGCTGGGTGACAACCCGTTTCGGCGGCCTGTCGCTGGCTGGATGTCACGCTCGCGCTCCCGTGGAGAGGAACGACCCGTTTCACCGCTGGCCGAGCCTGACCCTTACGCATTCGAAAAGCCCGGCGTGCAGGGCTACCGCCGCTTGTGGCATTCGTCTGTGACCTTGCGCGAACCTGCCAGCGCATGAACGGCTCGCACGGTGTTGCACGAAAATGCGTTCGAACGCGTGCAGAATGTCGAGCGACTACACCGCGGAACCAGCCGATGACGCCAGCCGAGCCGATCAAAGCCACTCCGGAACCTGCGACTGCGCCGGAGATCGCGGACGAAACCGGGATGCCGGCACATGAGCACGAAGTTGCGCAGACCGTCTCCGGTGCAGCGCTGAACCGCGCGGTCCGCGAGTCGCAGCTCGAACTGAGCGCCGGCATCCATCGTTTGCTCGGAGTACTCGTCATCGGTGGCTGTCTGTACACCTGCTACTTCGCCAGCGAGCTGATTCTTCCGATCCTGCTCGCCGCTTTTTTTTCGCTGCTGCTCGGTCCGCTGATGAAACGGCTGGCCAGCGGTTGGCTGCCTCGCTGGATTGCCGCCTTGTTGCTGATCGCGATCTCGATGGCGACCCTGGCTGGCATCGGCAACGCCTTGTATGCACCGGCCGCCGAGTGGATCGGACGCGCACCGCAGGTCGTTCGCAACGTCACGCCAAAGCTCAAGTCCTTGATGCGGCCCATCGCCGAGGCGAACAAGATGGGCGAATCGCTCAGCCAGATCACCGGCGATACGAAAAGCGGCAATCAGCAAGTTGTAGTGCAGACCGTGAATCGAGCCAGCCTGCTCGCGACGACACCCCGAGTGCTGGCCAGCGCACTCGCGGTCGTACTCCTGACGTACTTTTTCCTGCTCTACGGGGACAACCTGCTGCGTCGCACGTTGATGATGCGTCCGACCTGGCAGCAGAAACGCGTCACCGTGGATATCGTGCGTTCGATCCAGAACGATCTCTCGCGCTATTTCATGACCGTTTGCTCGACCAGCATCCTGCTCGGTGGTGCAACGTCGATCCTGCTCTGGGCGTTGCAGGTCGAGACGCCGTTGCTGTGGGGTGCTCTCGCCGCATTGCTCAACCTGACACCGTACGTCGGCCCCTTGCTCATGGCAGCCCTGCTCGCGATGGTCGGACTTTCGCAGTTCCCGACCCTCGGCGCGGCGGTCCTGCCTGCGGCCGGATACCTTGGGCTGCACCTGCTCGAAAGCCAGTTTGCGACGCCGTTGGCGCTTGGGCGAACGATCAATCTCAATCCGCTCGCGATCATTCTCTGGCTGATGATCTGGGGCTGGATGTGGGGAATACTCGGCCTGCTGCTCGCCGTGCCGATGCTGGTTTGCCTGAAGATCATCTGCAGCCGCGTGGAGGGCCTGCACAGCTGGGCGATAATGCTTGAGAAATAGATCGCAAGCTCATGTTTAAAAAGTAAATACCATTGAGTATCCGCTCGATTTCGAAGCGAAGCAATCGCTCCTTCCGCTGTCACGGATCTGAAACGCGGTGGACACATACTGCCCTTCTGCGCCCGGACTCCCGAGCGCGCGAACCGCGGGTGACCCGCTTGAACGTTCTCGCCTCACTCCTGCTTGCCTCGATACTGGCGTTTGCCATGCCCCCCGCATTGGCGGGTTCGACCCATGTCGACATCGAACATCGACTGAGCACCGAGCAATTGCATGCGACAGGCCTCGATACGTTGTCTCCCGCGCAAATGGAATTGCTCAATCGCCTGCTGCGCGATAACGCGACCGATGCCGGCCCGGACGGAATCTACCGTCACGCGCCACCGCAGGATCCTCACGGCCATGTCGGTCTCGAGGATGGCCCGATTCACGGTCGCCTACGCGGCGCACTCGACGGCTGGCAGCCCGGCACGGTGTTTGAACTCGACAATGGCCAGCTATGGAAGGTACTCAAGGGCAAGGTGAAATTGCCCGAGTCCCTGCAAGCGCCCCCGATAGTTGTCGTACCGGGCGTTGCTGGACGCTGGTTCCTGCAGATCGATGAGGACCTGCCAAAAGCACGCGTGTACCGGATCGACTGAGCCGCGTTTTCGAGCACACACCTTCACCGCGGCGCCGCCCAGCGAGTCGGGCATGCTTGAATTCACGTCGAGCGGTACCCATGGATCGGCGACCGCATCAAGTATTCCTGCCATGCCCGAACCCATGCCCGCCGCACCGCGCAAGCTCGGCACTTTCCGACGCCTCGTTCCGTACCTGCGCGAACAACGGGTCCTGATAGCAGGCTGGCTGTTCTTTCTCGCGATATCCTCGGCCGCCACCCTCGCCCTGCCCGCTGCTGCCCGTTTCATGATCGACCGAGGCTTCGGCCAGACCGATCCGGCGCAGCTCAACGCGGGATTCATTGGCCTGTTCGCAGTCGCGGTGATCATGGCCATCGCGAGTGCATCACGCTATTTCTGCGTGACCCTGCTGGGTGAGCGCGTAGCCGCGAAACTCCGTTCTACGCTCTACGGGCACCTGTTGACCCTTGACCAGGCATTCTTCGAGCGGACCCGCTCAGGCGAACTGGTTTCGCGGCTTGCCGCCGATACCGAGCTCGTGCAGACCGTCGTCGGCTCGACGCTCTCATTGTCCTTGCGCAGCCTCGTCATGCTGGTCGGTTCGACAACGATGCTGATCGTCACCAGTCCGCGCCTGGCAGGGCTGACCGCCATGGTCATCCCTGCCGTCATCCTGCCGATCGTGTTCCTCGGGCGGCGCGTCGAAAAGCTCTCGCGCGAAAGCCAGGATCGCATCGCGGACGCATCGGCGATTGCTTCGGAATCACTCAACGCGATTCACACGGTGCAAGCCTATACGCGCGAGCCGCGTGAACGCGAACGCTACACGAACGCGGTTCTGGTCGCCCTCTCGACCGCGCGCGCGCGTATCGGCACCACAGCCTGGCTCACGGCGCTCGTCATCCTGCTCAGTTTCGGTGCTATCACCCTCGTGCTTTGGGCCGGCGCGCATTCGGTGATTGCCGGTGAAATGAACGCAGGTGTGCTCGCCCAGTTCGTGCTTTATGCGGTCGTCGCGGCGGGTTCCGTCGGAGGCCTGACCGAGGTGTGGGGCGAACTGCTGCGCTGTGCCGGAGCGCTGGGGCGCATCAGCGAATTGCTCGACACCCACGCTGAAATCCGATCGCGTGAAAATGCGACCGCGCTGCAACGCCCCGTGCGTGGCGCGCTGCGCTTCGAACATGTCGAATTCCGCTATCCGTCGCGTCCCGATCAGGCTGCCCTGCACGACCTGACCCTCCGCATCGAGCCGGGCGAAACGGTCGCCCTGGTCGGACCGTCCGGAGCGGGCAAGACCACCCTCTTTCAGCTGCTGCAGCGGTTTCATGATCCGCAGGACGGCCGCATCACGCTCGACGGGATCGACCTGCGCGCACTCGACGTCGCTGAACTGCGAAGCTGCTTCGCCCTGGTGCCGCAGGATCCCGTCCTGTTTGGCGCGAGCGCTGCGGACAACATCCGCTTCGGCCGGGTCGAGGCGGACCCGTCTGCCGTCGAGGCCGCAGCGCGGGCGGCGGAATCGCATGATTTCCTCTCGGCACTTCCTGAAGGCTATGACACCTATCTCGGAGAACGTGGGGTGCGCCTTTCAGGTGGGCAACAACAGCGCGTGGCGATAGCGCGTGCGCTATTGCGCGACGCGCCGATCCTGCTGCTCGACGAAGCCACCTCGAGCCTCGATGCGCAATCGGAACGGCTCGTGCAGCATGCCCTGGAACGGCTCATGGAGCACCGCACGACGCTGGTCATCGCGCATCGCCTCGCGACCGTGCAGAAGGCGGATCGCATCGTCGTCCTGGATGGCGGGCGGATCGTCGCTCAAGGCACGCATGCCGAACTTCTGCGCGAAGGCGGTTTGTACGCGGAACTCGCAAAACTGCAATTTGCCGCCTGAATTGCTCCGGCGGCGATAGCCGCCAATGCAGTCGCCGACGCTCAGGATGCGATCAGGGACGCGACGATCAGGGGTACCTTGGCCGTGGCGTGTTCGAGATTGGCGAAGATCTCGTCGAGGCTGATCTCGGCTTGATCGCCGCATCCTGCAGCCCAGTTTGCGACCAGGGCCAGGCAGGCGTACTCCAGTCCAAGTTCGCGCGCGAGTGCCGCCTCGGGCATGCCGGTCATGCCAACCAGATCGCAACCATCGCGGCGCATGCGCCCGATCTCGGCGCGCGTTTCGAGACGCGGTCCCTGGGTAGCGCCATAGCAGCCGCCGTCGACGACAGGAACGCTCGCCTGCAAGGCGGCATCGAGCAATCCGCGGCGCATCGATGCAGTGTAGGGTTCGCTGAAATCGATGTGCTGCACCGGCGTATCGACGCCATCGCAAAAACTGGTGATCCGACCATGCGTGTAGTCGATGATCTGGTCCGGCACGACGAGGGCGCGCGGACCCATGTCTTCGCGAATGCCGCCGACCGCGTTGATGCCGACGATGCGCATGGCGCCAAGCTGCTTGAGCGCATGCAAGTTGGCGCGGTAGTTCACCTGGTGCGGCGCGATGTCGTGCGCACGTCCGTGCCGCGCAATGAAGGCAAGTCGCCGGCCGCCGAGATTCCCGCAGACAATCGCGTCCGAGGGCTTGCCCCACGGAGTCTCGACGACTTGCTCGCTGACCTCCTCGAGGCCCGGGAGCCGATACAGGCCGGTACCGCCGATCAGGGCCAGGTCAATGCTCATGGGCAGGCTCAAAGGGCATAGATCGACGGCAGGTTGCGTCCCTGCTCATGGAAATCCATTCCATACCCGAACACATAACGATCAGGGACCTCGACACCGACGAAATCGGCAGCCAGTCCGGGCACGGTTCGGCCGTGATGCTTCTCGCAAAGGACCGCCAGCAGGACGCGCGCTGCACCTTGCGCGACGCACCAGTCGCGGATCGCCTTCAGGGTGTGACCTTCATCGAGGATATCGTCGACCAGCAGGACGATCCTGCCATCCAGCGATATCGCGGGTCGACGCATCCACTGCAGTTCCCCCCCTTCGGTACCGCCGCGAAAACGGCTTGCATGGACGTAATCGAATTCGAGGTCCGCATCGATCTCGGTTGCCAACTGGCCCGCAAAGACAAGTCCGCCCTGCATGATGCTGAGGAAGACAGCAGACTGGCCGATCAATTCATGGGAAATTTCGGCGCCCATCTTCGAGATGGCGGATCGAAGCGTCGTGTGATCATGGATCAGCTCTGCATCGCGCAGCGCATCGGAAAGTCTGGGGCGATTCATTTGCTGGCAGGTTCCGGGCAGAATTCCGCCAGTCGGGCGATGATTTCGTCGCGTTTCGGGTTGTCGACGAGCGCTTCCCAGGTCGGCGCCACCGCGCCGCGCAGGCTTTCAACGCGCGCCGGGTTGCATGCGGGCAGATGACCACTCGCGGTTACCGCCTCGTCGACAATGGAGGGGCCGCACGCGAGTACGAGATCGCATCCCGCCTTCAGATGCGCCTCGATGCGCGCAGGAATTCCACCGATCGACTCGGCGGCCGCCATGCCGATGTCATCGCCGATGACGATCCCGCCAAATCCGATTTCCTTCCTCAGGATGTCCCCGATCCAGACCTTGGAATAGCCCGCAGCAAGAACATCGATTTCAGGATAGGTGACATGCGCGAGCATGACCGCTTCCGCCCCTGCGGCGATACCGTCGACGAACGGAACGAGGTCCATGGCGCGCAGTTCGTCGAGTTCGCGCGCATCGTCCGCGGCGTCGAAATGGGTATCGGTGAGCACGGTGCCGTGCCCGGGGAAGTGCTTGAGAGTGACGGCCATGCCGGCGAGGTGCATGCCACGCGCATAGGCCTGGACCAGTTGGGAGGTGATTGCGGGATCGGCATGGAACGCGCGTTCGCCGATGGCGACATTCCCGCAGGCAAGATCGGTCACCGGGGCAAAACTGAGGTCGATGTCGATGGCGCGCATTTCGCTGGCCATCAACCATGCATGATCCTCGGTCAGCGCGATGGCCAGCGCCGGATTGGAATCGAACAGCTTTCCGAGGCGGGAAAGCGCAGGCAGGCGCGTGAATTCACCGCGAAAACGCTGCACGGGCCCGCCCTCCTGATCGACGCAGATCAGGAACGGATCGTCGGGACGCTCCATGCGGATGTCGTCGATCAGGGTCGTGACCTGATCCCGGTTCGCGAAATTGCGCGAGAAAAGAATCACTCCGCTCACCTGCGGCGCCGACAGCCAGATGCGATCGTCGTCCGTCAGAACTTTTCCGGGAATGCCGATGATCAACATGCCTCATCTGCCTCGAAAGTGATTGTGGTCATGTGAAGGGCCAGAGCGAACCATTCGTGATTGTAGTTGCGAAATGCGACACGACGCATCCTACCGATCGTTCAGCGCTCGAACAACGCGATCGACTCGACATGGGCGGTCTGCGGGAACATGTCCATGACGCCGGCGCTGACCAGACGGAAGCCATGCCGCGCCACCAATGTTCCCGCGTCACGCGCCAGTGATCCCGGGTGACAAGAAACATACACGATACGGTTGGTACCCTTGCGCGGAAGGTAGTCGAGCAGCGGTGCGGCACCTGAACGCGGAGGATCGAGAAGCAGCTTGTCGTAATGCCTGGTCGACCATGGCGTCGTTGCATGGTTCGTGAAAAGGTCGGCGGCATGGAATTCCGCGTTGCCGATGCCATTGCGCAAGGCGTTCCCGCTGGCCCGCTCGACAAGACCCGCATCCCCCTCGACGCCGACGACCTCGGCTGCGCGCCGCGCAATCGGAAGGGTGAAATTCCCGAGGCCGCAGAACAGATCCAGCACCCTGTCGGTGGATTTCAGATCGAGCAGATCGAGCGTCGTTGCCACCATGCGCTGGTTCATGCCGGCATTGACCTGGATGAAGTCGAGTGGCCTGAACGCAAGATCGACATCTGCATTTCCAATCCGGAAATGCAGATTCACGTTCTCGGGCCAGAGCGGAATCACACTTTCAGGCCCCTTCGGTTGCACGAGAATTGCGAGATTCATCGCTTGCCCGAACGCGATGAGTCGTTCGCGATCTTCGACTGTCAGGGGAGCCAGGTGACGAAAAACAAGCGCTACCACATCGTCGCCCGCGGCAATCTCGATCTGCGGAATCTCGCGCCGTGCATCGAGTGCGCCAACCAGGGTCGACAACGCCTCGATGCGCAACCCGACCTCGGGAAGCAGGGTATGGCAGATCGAAAGATCGGCAACAAAACGTGGATTGTCCTCCCGAAAGCCAACGAGGGCCTTGCCCTTCTTCTCGACCCACTTGACGGATAGGCGGCCCTTGCGCCGGTAGCCCCAGGGCGCATCAACCAACGGAGCCATCCAGTGCGCGGGCTGCACCTTGCCGATTCGCTCGAAATTCTCTGCGAGCACGTCCTGCTTTGCCGCGATCTGCTTTTCCGGCGACAGGTGCTGAAGCGCGCATCCGCCGCAACCACCAAAATGCGGACAGCGTGGTTCGATGCGCTCCGGGGAACGCACGAGCAGCTCCTCGATCCTGGCTTCATCGTAGGTGCGATGGCGTGCCGTGTAGCGCACGCGGGCGCGCTCGCCGGGCAAGGCTCCCGCCACGAACACGGCTTTCCCATCAACGCGCGCAACTCCGCGACCATCATGGGTAAGACTGTCGATTTCGACTTCGGAATTCAGCATGAATGCAGGGATTACGGGCTTGAGTACGGGAGCATGCAGTCATGGTAGCAGCGATCGGGTCAGCCTCGCGGCGGTATTGACTCCCACCAACCATGCGGATTGACCACCGCATCCTTTCGACCGATCCTTCACGAACTGGATGGACAAGGAGTTCCGCACATGGCCCGTGTTCTTGTCGCGGACGACAACGCGCTCAGCCTGGAATTCTTCAAGGAAGCATTGACCTCAGCCGGGCACGTCTGCGTGGTCGCCGACGATGGCGATTCGGTGGTGCAACGCGCCGACTCGGCACACTTCGATCTGATGCTCATTGACGCACGGATGCCGGTACAAGACGGTCCGCAGGCATTGCATGCGATACGCAGCGGCAATGGCCCGTGCAGAGACGTGCCGGCATTGGCGACGACGGCAGATGCATCGGTTGATCGGGCGTTTCTGCTCGATGCGGGATTTGCCGAAGTAATCGTGAAGCCGATCTCGATTGCCAGGCTGCACGCATCGATCTCGCGCCATGTGGCGATCCCGGAAATAACCCCTCAAGGAACCGCGACGCTTGACGACGCTCTGGCCCTTGAGACGACCGGCGGCGACGCATCCATCGTTGCGGCGTTGCGTTCGTTGTTCGCGATCGAGCTCGATGCGCTGCCGGCGGAGATCGAGAGCTACGCGGGTGTCCAGGATTTTCCGGCCTTGCGCGATCGCCTGCACCGCCTGGATGCCTCGGCCGGATTCTGCGGGGCGCCTGTCCTCGGCGAAGCCACACGGAACCTGCGCGCCCAGCTTGTTCTCGATGGGACCTGGCCCGACGCCGCGATCGACGCTTTGCTTGCCGCGGTGAGGCAGACCCGCGGCGCGCTTGATTGAAATTTCATCGGGTCGGGCGCGAGGGCCTTGATGACCTCAGCGCCCAAGCATTCAATGTGCCGCCTCCCAGTTGCTGCTGAAGCAGTGTTCGCATGAGCCTGCGAAGCTCCACACCCTGCTCCGGGTCGGGCATTGCATCGCGAGCGAGCGCGAGCAACGCAGCGCCACTGACCTGAATACTCATCGCATCACCACGCCACGCCTGCGGTCCGCTGTCGATGACATAGGCGTAGACGACCTCGCTGGAAATCGGCAAGCCCGTTTCGCAGTCCCGATCGAGCACCAGGCCATAACCAAGGTCGGTCATCAGGTCGCGCTCGAAGCGACGCAGGGTCCACGCTTGCGGCTCGCCAGCGGCGAGGCGTTGCAGGCACACGTCATAATGCTCGAACAGGTCACTGTGCGGATCGCCGCGGGCGCAAAGGCGCAAGACCAGTTCATTGAGGTACATCGCGGAGTACAGGCGTTCACCGGCCATGCGCAGTGGCGCTTCGCTGGTTTCGGCTCCGACCAGGGTGAACAGTTCGCCACCCCCCATCCAGCCGAGGCGCAAGGGTTGCAGCGGCTGCAGGACTCCGCGCGGGTAGCGGGAACGTTCGCGGCGAACTCCGCGAGCAATGATACCCACGCGGCCATGTCCCCGGGTCAGGCACTCGAGCAGGAGCGAAGTCTCGCGATAGGGGCGCGCGTGGAGAATGAACGCGGGCTCGTCATCGACGCGCACGCTGCTGCTCCCGCCGGGGCTCAGCCCGAATAACCGAACTGCCTGAGCGACGTCTCGTCATCGGACCAGTTCTCGCGAACCTTGACCCAGAGTTCCAGAAACACCTTGCAACCGAACATCTTCTCCATGCGCCGGCGAGCGTTGCTGCCGATTGCCTTGAGCTGCGCGCCAGAGGCACCGATGACGATTGCCTTCTGGCCCTCGCGCTCGACCCAGATTGCCGCTGCGATGCGAGCCAGGTTTCCAACCTGTTCGAAATGCTCGATCTCGACTGTGGTCGCGTACGGAAGCTCTTCCGAGAGCCGCAGCATGAGCTGCTCGCGAATCATTTCCGCAGCCAGGAAACGCTCGCTGCGGTCGGTCAACTCGTCCTCGGCATATTGGGCAGGCGCTTCGGGAAGATGGCGGACCAAGTCCCCGAGCAGCGCCTTGATCCCCTTGCCGTGGGTCGCGCGCAGATAGTGTATGCCGTGGTATTGGCGCGTTTCGCTGATGCGCGAGACAAACGGCAGAAGTTCGGACTTCTCGGTGACCAGGTCGATCTTGTTGATCACAAGCAGGCGAGGTATCTCGTGCCGCGAAATCAGATCCCATACCTGTTCGTCCTCGTCGGTCCAACGCGGGGCTGCGATCACGTGGACAATGACATCAGCCTCGTCAGGCACCTGTCGGGCAACCCTGTTGAGCTGCCGGTTCATCGCGCGCTTGCCACCGAGATGCAGTCCCGGTGTATCGAGGAACGCGATCTGCGCGTTGTCGTAGGTGGCGATGCCGAGGATGCGATGGCGCGTCGTCTGCGGCTTCGGGGAAACAATGCTGAGGTCGGCACCGATCAGCGCATTGAGCAAGGTGGACTTGCCCACGTTCGGTCGTCCGAGCAAGGCGACCTGGCCAAATCGATGCGCGGATTGCGGTTCTGCATTCATGCCTTGTGTGCCTTTCTGCGTGCGGCGATGGCCGCCTGCGCCTGATCGAAAACCTGTTCGGCAGCGGATTGTTCGGCAGCCCGACGGCTCGAACCATGGCCCCGTGCCATCAATCCGAAGGGCTCGATGACACATGAAACTTCAAACATCTTCGAGTGATCGTCACCGCTTGTCGAGATCAGTTCGTAGATCGGCAGAACGAAACCCTTGGCCTGCAGCAACTCCTGCAAGCGTGTCTTTGGATCCTTCGCCACCCTGCCCTCGGCTTCCGCTACGCGGCTCGCGAACAGTTCACGCATGAGCTGCCGACACACCGTCCAACCGGCATCGAGATAGATCGCCGCGACCAGTGCCTCAAGCGTATCGGCAAGGATCGACTCGCGGCGAAATCCGCCCGTCTTCAGCTCGCCTGCCCCGAGCCGGATCAGGTCGCCAACGGCTTCCTCGCGCGCGAGTTCGGCTAGGGCGGCGCCGCTGACCAGTGCAGCGCGCAGGCGCGTCATCTCGCCTTCGCTCGCTTTCGGATAGTGCTCGTAGATGTACTCGGCAACAATCAGGTTGAGCAAGGCGTCGCCGAGAAACTCCAGCCGCTCGTTGTTGGGTCTGCCCGCGCTGCGATGTGTAAGCGCCTGTTCGAGCAGGGCGGCATCGGCAAACCGGTGACCGAGCGGATCGCTGCTACTCGTCATCCGCGCCCGACAGGCTGACCGCCTTGTCGAATGTGGCAAGCAGTTCAATGTTGTGAATGAACGGCACGCGACGCTCGTAGCGGATACGCAGCGTGGACGCGGCTCCCTGCCGGGTGACAGTGATCGATTCGGGTGGGATTGCGCCACTCTCGATGTATTGGGTATCGAACTTGAACATGAGTGAGCGCCTGACTTGCTCTGCAGACATGTTGCGTGAATTCGGTTCCGCACGCACCAGTTCCATCGCCTTGACGACGCCCATGTATTCCACATACATCGGGATCAGGCGCATGGCCATGTAGGCGAAGAAACCGACCACCACCAGCATGACCAGAAACCCGATCAGGGTGATTCCGCTTGCGCGCTTCCGAATCGACATGATGTTGACCTCCCCGCTAGTTGATGACAGTTCCGATACGACGGAAATCAATGGAATTGTCCCAGTTCATCCAGATAACGATCGCCTTGCCGACCAGGTTGGCTTCCGGCACGAAGCCCCAGTATCGACTATCCGCGCTGCCATCGCGATTGTCACCCATCACGAAATAGCTTGCCTCGGGTACACGCCAGGTTCCCTCAAGCCCGGCATTGCGCGGCATCGTCATCATGCGATGGCTGGTTTCCGAAAGCATCTCGTCCTTGACCTGGGCGCCATCGAGGTTGCGCCCGGCTTCGGCGGGTCCGATGTACGGACCGACGTAGGTTTGCGCAATCTCGATGCCATTGACCAGGATCACCTTGTTCCGATAGGTGACCTCGTCGCCCGGTAGGCCGATCACGCGCTTGATGTAGTCCTGCTTCGGCACCGGCGAGAGGGGCTCGTAGCACGGGCTGCCGCTGCGCACGGGAACACCCTCGCGGTCGCACTGGTAGCCCGGATAACGGAACACGATGACATCGCCACGCCTGGGCTCGCCAAGATCGACAATGCGGTTGTTCAGTACCGGCAGACGCAGGCCGTACGAGAACTTGTTGACCAGGATGAAGTCGCCGACCAGCAAGGTCGGCATCATCGATCCGGATGGAATCTTGAACGGCTCGGCGATAAAGGAACGGAACACCAGGATCAGCACGAGTACCGGGAAAAACGAGCGCGCGTACTCGGTGATCACCGGCTCGCGGAGGGCTTCCTGCATGCGCGCCTTGCGTTCCGCGTCCGACAATGCAGCGATCTGCTCGATGCTGACAGCGCGCCGGTTGCGTGCCGGCGCAAAGGCGAGCTTGTCGATCAGCCAGATCACGCCGGTCAAGGCGGTGAGCACCACCAGAATCAGGGCCAGGTCGAAATTCATTCATGCTCCTCTAACGGGATGCCCAAAGGCCGGCCCGACACGTCTACTTGTTTTCAGATTGCAGGACCGCCAGAAATGCCTCCTGCGGGATATCAACGCGCCCGACCTGCTTCATGCGCTTCTTGCCTTCCTTCTGCTTCTCGAGCAGCTTGCGCTTGCGCGAAACATCGCCGCCATAGCACTTCGCCAGGACGTTCTTGCGCAATGCCTTTACGGTCGAGCGCGCGATGATCTGCGCACCGATGGCACCCTGGATCGCGACATCGAACTGCTGTCGAGGGATCAGATCCTTCATGCGCTCGACCAGCTCGCGACCACGGCGGTCGGCTGCGGACCGGTGCAGGATCAGGCTCAGGGCATCGACGCGCTCGCCATTGATCAGTACGTCCAGACGCACGAGCGGCGCGATCTGGAATCGATCGAAATGGTAATCCATCGACGCATAGCCACGTGAGACGGATTTCAACTTGTCGAAGAAATCGAGTACCACTTCGGCCAGCGGCAGCTCGTAGCTGATCTGAACCTGGTTCGCCATGTAATTGATCGAACGCTGCACACCGCGTTTTTCCTCGCACAGCTTTATGACGTTGCCGATGTGTTCTGGCGGAGTGAGGATGTTCGCCACGATGATCGGCTCGCGGATTTCCTCGATCGTCTGGCTGGCAGGCAGCTTCGCCGGGTTGTCCAGCGAGATGATGTTGCCGTTGGTTTGCAGGACTTCGTAGATGACCGTAGGCGCGGTACTGATCAGATCGAGATCGTACTCCCGCTCAAGGCGCTCCTGGATGATGTCCATGTGCAGGAGGCCGAGAAAGCCGCAACGGAAACCGAACCCCATCGCTTCCGAGCTTTCGGGCTCGAAATGCAGTGCCGCGTCGTTGAGCTTGAGCTTGTCGAGCGCTTCGCGGAGCGATGGATAGTCTTCGGCGTTGACAGGGAACAGTCCTGCGAACACGCGCGGCTGCACCTTCTGGAATCCGGGCAACGGTGCCGCGGCAGGATCGGCGTTGAGAGTCAGCGTGTCGCCGACTGGCGCGCCGTGGACTTCCTTGATCGAGGCCGTCACCCAGCCTACTTCTCCGCCGCCAAGGCTGGATTTGACGAGACGCTTGGGAGTGAAGACGCCGACCTGGTCGACCTCGTGCCAACGACCCGTCGACATGACCAGGATCTTGTCCTTCGGCTTGATTTCACCCTGCATGACGCGAACCAGGGAAACCACGCCGAGATAGTTGTCGAACCAGGAATCGATGATCAGCGCCTGCAGCTTGTCGGTATCGCGCGGCCGCGGCGGCGGAATGCGCTCGACAATGGCCTCGAGGACTTCGACCACGTTGAGCCCCGTCTTGGCGCTGATGGCGACGGCGTCGTCGGCCTCGATACCGATGACGGCTTCGATTTCTTCCTTCGAGCGCTCGATGTCGGCGGTCGGCAAATCGATCTTGTTGAGGACCGGGATAACAGTCAGGCCCTGCTCCACGGCGGTATAGCAGTTGGCCACGGACTGTGCCTCGACGCCTTGCGCCGCGTCGACGACCAGCAGCGCTCCCTCGCAGGCCGCCAGCGAGCGGCTGACTTCGTAGGAGAAGTCGACGTGCCCGGGAGTGTCGATGAAGTTCAGCTGGTAGGTCTTGCCATTGCGCGCGGTATACGGAAGCGACACGCTCTGCGCCTTGATCGTGATGCCGCGCTCACGTTCGATCGGGTTCGAGTCGAGCACCTGCGCGGACATCTCGCGCTCCTGCAAACCCCCGCACAGCTGGATGATGCGATCGGCAAGCGTCGACTTGCCATGATCGACATGGGCGATTATCGAAAAATTTCGGATATGGTCCATCAGGATAGCCGTCGTGTGCCTTCCGGGGGTCGGCACAAAACGGCGATTATCGCAGATTGCGGCGCACTTCGCTGCGCCGCAACAGCTCCGGGCCACCGGTCCGATGCCAACTCTGCAACGCCGGGCAGAGTTCGGCCTGATGCCTACTCGTTGTCGGCCTTGGGCACGGTCAGGGCGACAAACGAGGTCGTGTCATTCCGGCGGATCAGCAGCATGACCGAATCGTCTGGCTTGAGCTCCTTGACCGCAGCATTGAATTCCGCCCCGGACTTGACCGACTTGCGTCCGACCATGAGGACGACATCACCCGGCTGCAACGCGGCGCGGCGAGCCGCATCTCCGGAAATACGCGTGATCACGACGCCCTCGGACTTCAATCCAAGTTGCTGCCTCTGATCCGCCGTCAGATCCTCGACGACGATACCGAGCTGGTTGCCGGCCGCGGCCTTTGGCGCTGCCGAGGCAACCGGATCCTGATCCTGTGGCAGTTCGCCGACGGTAACCGGGAGTTTGAGGGTCTTGCCATTGCGGAATACTTCCAGTTCGGCCTTGGTGCCCGGGGGAGTCATGCCGACAATCGGGGGCAGGTCCGACGATCCGACGATTTCGGTGCCGTCGAACGAAAGAATCACATCGCCGATCTTCACCCCGGACTTCTCAGCAGCCCCGCCCGCAGAAACATTGTTGACCAGGGCGCCGCCACTGCGCGGCAAGCCCAGCGCCTTCGCCGAGGCACGATCGACGTTCTGGATCTGGATGCCGATCATGCCGCGCGAGACATGGCCTTTGTCCTTGAGCTGGCCCATCGTGTTCATCGCTACCGAAATCGGTATCGCAAACGACACACCCATGTACCCGCCAGTGTTCGAGAAAATCTGCGAATTGATGCCAACTACCTGACCGCCGAGATTGAACAGCGGACCACCCGAATTGCCCGGATTGATCGGCACATCGGTCTGGATGAAGGGGACGTATTGCTGGCTGCGGTCATAACCGCGACCGACTGCACTGACGATGCCATGCGTGACGGTGTGATCCATTCCGAAAGGCGAGCCGATCGCAACGACCCATTGGCCAGGCTTGAGCTGGGTCGAGTCACCGATGCTGACCACGGGCAATCCGGAAGCCTCGATTTTCAGCAGCGCGATATCGGTCTGCTCATCGGTGCCAATGACCTTGGCATCGAGCTCGCGACGATCCGACAGTCGCACGGTCACAAGGTCAGCACCATCAACGACATGATTGTTGGTCAGGATATAGCCGTCCGCCGAGACAATGAATCCGGATCCGGCCGATCGACGTTCGCCGCCTGGCTGCTGGCCGCGCGGAATCGGTCCAAAGAAACGCCGGAAGATATCGGGCACCTCCTGATCTTCGTCGGACCCCTGGATCTGCGCGTGCGGATCCGCCTTTCCACTGGACGAGGCCTGAACGTTGACGATCGCCGGCGCGTTCTTTTCGACCAGGCCCGTGAAGTCCGGCAGTTCGGCCGCACCCACGTTGCCGATGATCAATGAAATCGAGCAGACGATCGTCAAACCGATGGCGAAATACTTGCCTGATGGTGCTCTCATTGGGGGTTTCCTCGTTGCAATTGCATCAATGAAGGGATCCGCTGCGCGATCGAATTGGCTGAAAAGCGGTAGGTTGGATGTTCCGGTTGCTCCAAAGTTCCCATCGATCGCCACCTTGCAACAGAGCCTATCGGCTTTCTGCGCGAGGCTGCGTATTCCTGCCGATCGATCGTGCCATTGCGGTTACGGTCGCGACAGGAACATCACCGAGCACGGTGTAGCGCAGGTCCCCTTCCGTATAGGTATAGATGTTCAATGTGCCGCGACCCGCCATCGTGGTCATGTCGGCAGCGTTTTCATTGCGCGGTTCGATGTAGATCGAGACACTCGCCAGGCCATCCGAATAGACCAGATGCTCGGTCGGCTTTTCCGCCAGGCCCGAGCGCCGCGCGGAGACCAGCGCGAAGCCGGTGGGCGGCTTGTTGACCCGCCATTCCGATGCACCTCGAAGCTCGGCTTCGTCGGAAGCTGCCGCCGCGGTTGTCTTCAACTCGCGTTGACCCGGCACCAGCTCCGTCTCGTCGGGAAGCTTGCCGATTTCCAGCGAAACGAACATGAACTGCTCGAGCACGCGCTTCTCGCTGTCGAGCACCGTCGAGCGAAGCAGAAGCCGGGTGCCCTGATCCAGCCAGAGGCGATAGCCATAGCGGAACGCATCGCGCGGCGTGACGTCGATGATGTCGGCAAGGTACCCGGCAACACGATCACTTCCGGAAATACTGACGTCGTACTGATCACCCAGCGGGCGGCTGCTGGCATCAGGAACAAGAGGCAACAAGCCACGGCCTGATCCGTTGACATACACCGTTGCCGAACCGTCCGGCTGGATACAGGTGACGTTGCGCCCGTTGCGTATGACTTCGCTGCGAGGTCCGTTCAGACTGATCAACCGTTCGCGCTCGACGGCCCCGCCGGCGTGAAAAACGCGAAGCGTGTCAACCCGGCCCGCGTGCTGGTAGGCAAACGAACCCTGGTAGTCCAACGAACGGATTGCTGCGGACATCTGGTTCAACATCGCACGCGCATCCGCTGACTCGGCGCAAACCGGACCCGCCAGCGCGAAGACCATCGACAAGACGATCCTGGTTGCAAACCCTTTCAAGTCAATTCCAGCCGCGAAGCGGGATTCCGGTCCCGGGAGTCGCATCGGGCCTCAGCGTTGCTCCGACGAAACGTCCGCCTTGATCTCGGCAGATTGCTGCTGGGATGGAACAATGAGCAGCACATACGGCATCAATCCCGACTGTCCGGAGCTGCCGGCCGCATCGTAGTGGCGGACCAGATAGGACTGCAGACGCGGGTCGATGGGCGTGTTCTGGGACGCAAAACCCGACGTGGCCGCGGACGCGGGCTGGACATCAAGTGCCGGCGAAATCATCGGCGGACGGAATTCGGCCGGCTTGGGCTGCGCGAGCGTCGACACCGCAGGCGATGGCTTGGACGAAGCGAGTGTCGCATCGCCCGGACTCGACATATCTCCGCGAGGGCCGCTGAAGACAAGCGCCATCACCGCCACCGAGGCGGCGATGGCGCCACCGGATGCCCAACGCAACCACGATCCCTGGCGGACGGCCTGAGGCAGTGCTTCCATCTCGATGCGGGCAAGCACGCCATTGGCGAAGTCATTGCCGACGATCAGGAGTTCCTGGCGGCGCAGGATCTGGCGCGCCGCGTGGAAGTTCGACCAGCAGGGCGCGAGCGTCTGGTCATGCGCGACATTTCGCAGCAAAAACATCGTCTCCTCACGGGACAGTTCGCCATCCATGAGGGCAGACAGGTGTTCGCGGGCTTGCTGGCTCATATGCCTCAATCCTCGTTTTCCGACAGCAGCGGTCTCAATTTCTCGTCAATCGCTTCGCGTGCGCGGAAGATCCGTGAACGCACGGTGCCAATCGGGCAATTCATCGCCTCGGCAATTTCCTCGTAGCTGAGACCGTCAACTTCCCTGAGGGTGATTGCAGTGCGCAGCTCTTCCGGCAGGTCTTCGACCGTGCCGAATACAGTTCGTTCAATTTCCTGTCGCAACAATTCACGCTCCGGAGTCGCCCGGTCACGCAACTGCGACGCGCCATCGAGCAGCACGGCGTCCTCGATCGCGATGTCACCGATCGGAGGCCTCCGTCCTTTCGAGACCAGGTGGTTTTTCGCCGTATTGATCGCAATCTTGTAGATCCAGGTATAGAACGCACTGTCACCACGGAATGCACCGATCGCTCGATAGGCACGAATGAACGCCTCCTGGGCGACATCCTGGGCCTCGCTCCAATCCGACACATAGCGGGTCACCACACTGACGATCTTGTGCTGATACTTGCGCACCAGCAGATCGAACGCGCGTTTGTCCCCTTTCTGGACGCGCTCGACGAGCGCCTGATCCAATTCGCTTTCGCCCATGCGGGCAGGTCTCCTTGCCGGCGATCAGGTCGAGGCACTCTGCCCTAGACCTGATCAGCGGGAAATAGTTTCAACGAACCCCGTTGCGCCGCCTTCCCGCCCGTGGCATGCGCCTGGTCGACTGTACACTTGGCGGTCCGATATGCGGCCGGTGTGCAGCCGACTCAATCCCGCCCGCTTGTAGCCCTGAGATCCTCGTGCAGACGCTCGCGTTCGGCCAACAGGCTTTCAAAGCTGGCGGCCGGCAATGGACGGCAGAACAGATATCCCTGCAGCACCTCGCAGCCCAGATTGCGCAGGAAATCGAGATGCGCCTCGATTTCCACGCCTTCGGCCACGACCGAGCGATTGAGATTATGGGCCATGCCGATGGTCGCCTGCACGATCGCCTCGTCGTCGGGGTCCAGGCCGATGTTGCGCACGAACGCCTGATCGATCTTGATGCGATCAGCCGGGAAGCGCTTGATGTAGTCCAGTGACGACTGCCCCGTGCCGAAATCGTCTATCGAGATCTGGCATCCCAGTTCGCGCAGCGCCTGCAGGGTCTCAAGCAGGTTCGGGATCGACTTGACGCTGATGCTTTCGGTGACCTCGAGGTCGAGCAGATGGGCCGGCACGCCGGTTTCCTCAAGCACCGAGGCTACGAGCCCGACCAGATTCGGCTGCCTGAACTGCAGCGGAGAGAGATTCACGCTGATCCGCAGCGGCAACGAGAAACGCAATTGCCAGCGACGTGCATCCAGGCAGGCCGCGCGCAGGACCCACTCGCCGATCGGGATGATCAATCCGGTTTCCTCGGCGAGCGGGATGAAGAAGCCCGGACTGATCATGCCGAGTTCCGGATGCTCCCAGCGGATCAAGGCTTCCATGCCGACGATGTCCTCGGTCGTCGTATCGACCTGCGGCTGGTAGAACACGCGCAGTTCGCCATTGCGCTCGGCCTGGCGCAGCTTCGCTTCGAGGGCGAGACGTTGCTGGTGCGACTCCTCCGGAACGGCAACATAGGTCTGGTAGTTGTTGCGTCCCATGCCCTTGGCCGTGTACATCGCGACGTCGGCATGCTTGAGCAGGCGCTCGGCCACCGTCGCATCGTCCGGATAGAAGCTCATGCCCAGGCTTGCCGTGATCTGGATTTCGAGCCCGTCGGGCAGGGTCAAGGGAGCTTCCATCACACGCACGATCTTTTCCGCGATGCGCATGACGTCGTCGCGCTGGACGATATGGCGCAGGATCATGGTGAACTCGTCGCCGGCATAGCGCGCCACCGAGTCGGATGCACGCACACACATGCGCAGGCGCCGCGCGACAGCCACGAGGACGTGGTCGCCGACGCTGTGCCCGAGCGAATCGTTGATGTTCTTGAAACGGTCGAGATCGACGAAAAGGACGGCGAACATCTCGCCGGTCCGGTGTGCTTCCTGGATGACCGATTCGAGGCGATCATTGAAAAGCAATCGATTCGGCAGGCCGGTCAGGGAGTCCTGCAAGCCGCGCACCCTGCCCTGTTCACGGGCCCTGCGGACCTCGAGTTCGAGCGCAAGGCGATGCGCAACCGCACGCAGGCCTTCGATGACCGGAGACTGCGCAAGGACAGGATCGCGCCGGGCGACGATCAATGCGCCAAGGGCGACCTTGCGTTCGTCGCACAAGGGCAGTCCGATCAGGCACTCGAAACGACGGTCGCGGACAAATCCGTTGTCGGGGCTCAATCGCCAGGCGTCGGCCAGCTGCACGACTTCGTCACCGTCAAGGACATGCTTGAGGGTCGACTGGCGCAACGGGTCCGGCGTGTCGTCGGACGGGCTGTGGCGATGGTAGATGACGAGCGGCTGGATCTCCCCGGCCTGATCGAGTCGCAACGAGACCAAGGCGACAAAATCCAGCGCCAGCCAGTCGACCAGATTGCGCACGGCGGCATTGACGCCCTCGTCACCCCCTCCGGCCTGGGCGATCGTCGAAATGACCTCGAGGGCCTGTTCATAGCGACCGAGCTCGCCGAGCTCGCGGAACGTGTAGAAATGGCAGACGCGACCGTCCTGCACGGCCAGTTGGACATGTACATCCACCCGATAGCTGCTTCCGTCGGCGCGCGGTTTCTGTGCGCGATACTGGATGCTGCCTTCACGCACGAGCCTGAGGTTCAGCTCGGAGCGCTGCTCGGGACTGAGCGCCGCGTCATAGTTGTCGATCCTGCCGCCGAGCAATTGGGTTCGCGAGTATCCGCTGCGCTGCACGAAGGTCGGGTTGACCTCAAGCAGGCGCCCGTTCTTCGCGTCGACCAGGGCCAATTCGTCGACACTGCCATCAAAGGCATATTGATAGCGCGCATCGGATGATTCCGCCGCTTGAGGCGGAAGACCACCCTTGCGTCTGGCACCGAGCTGGACATGAATGCGTGCCAGCGCTTCGGCCGGATTGATCGGGCTCGCGATCCACTCGACGACTCCCGGCGGTAGATCTTGCCCTCTCCAGTCCCGATCACCTGGCGATGAAGCGAGAATGCCGATCACCGGCACCGGCTTCTGTGGGCGATATTGCTGCAGCTCGTTGCAGAACGCGACGGCATCCTCGGCCTTGCCGATGAACTCGAGCAGGATCAGGTCGATCTGCGGATCCTGGGCCAGGAAGGTACGCGCCTGACCGATATCCTTCGCCGTGTAGATCGCATCGAATTCCTGCGCGTCGAGCGCATCAAACAGGTACCGGCGGTCATCGCGATCGGTCGCGACAATGAGAACCGCCCCGTTGTCCGTCTCCATCGTCATCAGCGCACCCAACGACCGTCACGCAAGCGCGGCAGCGAGGATGACACGGAGCCCGGGGTCATCCGTTCGACCAGACTGTCGATCTCCTCGGGAAATTCGAGTTTCTGGGCCAGAAAGACGATCTTGCGCTGGTTGCCCGCCCGGATCCGGGCGAAACGTCGCAACAACGCCGTATTCGGAGGCTTGATCTGGTCGTCGAAATCAACCAGCAGGTAGACGCCGAACTGCATGCTCTGCAGGATGAAGCGCAAGGCGTCGTTGAAGCGCTTCGATCCGGGCACCCGCAATTCGCTCTGCCGCAAGGCGGCGATGCCGTTCTGAGGATCCCACAGGTAGACCGACTGTCCGCTGCGCATGGCCAGTTGGCGGAACTGTTCGAGCGCATCCTCGATATGTGCGGTCTCGATGCCGATCAGGTTGCCCTCGGCATTGAGGATCTGGTCGAACAGCCTAGGCGTGACCAGTACGGAAGTTGATTCCAGCATCGTGTTGACCAGCGCCCCCAAGCGTTCAACAGTAGACCGAACCGCGCACATTGACCAGAGCCCACCTTGCCCGGATCATGGCCGCCCAATTCAGCGAGGATGATGCCATGTTCGAAGGACTCCGTTTCCAGCACTGGAGCAGCGAACAGGACGCCGACCGCATCGTCGTGTTGACGCTTGATCGCGCAGGCAGTTCGGTCAATACGTTCGCGCGTGAAGTACTCGATGAACTGAACGAGATCGTCGAGCGGCTTTCGTTTGAACTGCCGCGGGGCGTGGTCATTCGCTCCGGCAAGCCCGCCGGCTTCATCGCCGGGGCGGACATCCGCGAGTTCGAGAGCTACGAGAAATCGGGAGCAGTGCTTGATGCCATCAGCCATGGCCAGCGCGTCCTGCAGAATCTTGCGCGCCTGCGTTGCCCGACGGTCGCGGCGATCCATGGGCATTGCATGGGCGGTGGTACCGAACTGGCACTGGCCTGCCGTTTCCGCGTGGCGAGCCGTGATCCGTCGACCCGCATCGGCCTGCCGGAGGTCAAACTCGGCATCTTCCCGGGCTGGGGAGGCAGCGCCCGCCTGCCCTACCTGATCGGCGCTCCGGCGGCACTGGAACTGATGCTCAGCGGTCGCGCAGCTTCGGCGGAAAACGCGCATGCGCTCGGCCTCGTTGACGCCGTTACCTCGCCCGAGATGCTGGTTGAAAGAGCAAGGGAGATCATTCGTCGCCCGCCGACCCGCCCGTTGCAGCAACGTTTGCGGGCCTGGGCCACGAACACCTGGCCCGCGCGGCAGATCCTCGCCCCGATGGTACGCAAGCAGACCGCGGCCAAGGCCCGGCCCGATCACTATCCTGCTCCGTTTGCCCTGATTGATACCTGGCGTCGAGGCGGCGGTCTTCCGCAACGCTTGAAGAACGAGGCGCGAGCGGTCGCCCGGCTGGCCCAGACCTCGACGGCGCGAAACCTGATCCGGGTGTTTTTCCTGCAGGAACAACTCAAGGCACTCGGCGCGGGGGTCGAGCACGGCATCCGCAACGTCCACGTCATCGGCGCCGGAGTCATGGGCGGAGACATTGCAGCGTGGTCAGCCTTGCGCGGATTCAAGGTCACCTTGCAGGACCGCGAGCAGAAATACATCGATCCGGCGCTGAAACGCGCACGTGAACTGTTTGAAAAGCGCCTGAAGACGTCGGAACGCATCGATCCGGCCCTGGCCCGACTCAAGGCCGACGTCGAGGGCAAGGGTGTCGCCGAAGCCGACCTGGTCATCGAGGCGATCTTCGAGAACGCCGAAGCAAAGGAAGCCCTGTACCGCAAGGCCGAACCCGACATGAAAGCCGATGCACTGCTCGCATCGAACACGTCGAGCATTCCACTCGACGAGTTGCGCCAGGCCGTTGCCAACCCGGTGCGATTCCTCGGATTGCACTACTTCAATCCGGTCGCCCTGATGCCGCTGGTCGAGATCGTCCGCCAGGACAAGCTCGACCCGGCCATCGAGAAACGGGCCTTCGCTTTCTGCAAGGCGATCGACAAGCTGCCTGTTCCGGTCAAGGGCACGCCGGGCTTTCTCGTCAACCGCATCCTCATGCCCTACATGCTCGAGGCGGTGCGCCTCTACGGTGAAGGCGTGCCGGGACCGGTGCTCGACAGGGCCGCGAAGAAATTCGGCATGCCGATGGGGCCGATCGAACTCGCCGACACGGTGGGACTCGATGTCGCCGCCTCGGTCGGAAAGGAGCTTTCGGGATTCCTCAATCTCGAGATTCCGAAAGGCATGGAATCCCTGCTCGAATCCGGCAAGCGCGGCAAGAAGGACGGCGAAGGATTCTACAAATGGGAGAACGGCAAGGCGATCAAGCCCGAAGTCGATCCGGGCTATTCGGCGCCCGCCGATATCGAGGATCGCATGATCCTGCCGATGCTCAACGAGGCTGTGGCCTGCGTCCATGATGGCGTCGTCGAGAGCGCCGACCTCTGCGATGCAGGAGTCATTTTCGGGACCGGGTTTGCACCGTTCCGCGGAGGTCCGATCCAGCATATCCGCGACACCGGAGCCGACCTGCTCAAACAGCGCCTGCACGAACTTGCGCTGCGCCATGGACCGCGCTTCACGCCGCGTGAAGGATGGGAAAATCCTGCACTGGGGAACACGCAAGACTGACCGGCAACGCTTGCCTCAGCGCTGGCCGCTCGCTATCAGGGCTTCGTGAACACGCAGTTGCGTGCAAGCCGCGCCGAGTAGCGGGGTGTCGACGCCAAGCGCGGTCGCGCGCGCAAGCATGTCACCGAGGACATGCTCCACTTCGGTCCGCTGTCGCTTTTCGACGTCGCGCAGCATCGATGCCTTGAGCGGCGAGTGCGGCGTCGTCAGGATTTCCATCGCTTCGGCCACTGCGCTTTCATCCGGCGCGTGGCCGCTGCGACGGGCGATTTCCGCGCATTCCAGATAGAGCCAACGAACCAGATCGGCGCCATCCGGCACGGCGACGATCTCGCCGATGCTTGCGCGCATGAGGCAGGTCGCGGCGGCCAGGGTCGCCAGGAACGAGAACTTGTTCCACATCGCCGAGAGGATATCGTCGCTGTTGGCGACCTCCGAGCGAATCGACAGCAGGCCGTCGCGAACCGTCGGCGTCAACGGGGGGTTTCCCGAGCGACGACCAAACGTCAGCCGATCGATCGTGCCTACCTGGCGGATCGATCCGTCCGTATCCAGGGTCACGGAAATGTGGCAAAGGCCGCCGAGTACTTTCTGCTTGCCGAATGCTGCGTCGAGCGTGTCGAGGTGACGAACCCCATTGAGCAGGGGCAGCACGCATGCGCCGGTTTCCATCGCCGGGCGAATCGCATCGATGGCCGTACCGAGGTCGTAGGCCTTGCAGGACAACAAGACCAGATCGAACGGCGTGGCGCCCGCGATCGACGAAACCGCGCGGACACGCGTATGCACCGGGTCCCGGATCGCGCGTACATGCAGGCCATTCCGATCCAGCGCTGTCGCGCGGGCCGCTCGCACGAGAAACGTCACGTCCGCGCCGGACTGGATCATGCGGGCGCCGTAGTAGCCGCCTGTCGCACCCGCCCCGAGGACAAGGACGCGCATCACATCGTGTGCGTCGGACGTTCCTGACCAAGAATCCCGGCAAGGATCGATTCGATCTTGGTGCGCGCGGCGTCACCGTCGCTGGATTCATTGAACTGCACGCCGATGCCGGCGGTGCGGTTGCCCTGGGCTCCGGGCGGCGTGATCCAGACCACCTTGCCGGCGACCGGCAAGCGGTCCTTCTCGTCCATCAGTGAAAGCAGGATGAAGACTTCATCGCCCGGGTTGTAGCGCTTGCTGGTCGGCACGAAAAGTCCGCCGCCCTTGACGTACGGCATGTAGGCGTTGAACAAGGCGCCCTTGTCCTTGATGGCGAGCGACAGGATGCCCTGTCGTGGCATGCCTCCATTGGCGAGTGTGGACATCTCAGGATCTCCGTGGCGTCTGCCAAGTATGCAGCAGGTCAAGCAGGACCAGTTCGGCGCGCACCTGGGTGGCAAGCAGGTCGCGCGAACGGTTGGCTGCGGCAAACCAGGCCGTTAGCTTCGGTATTTCGCCGGCACCGGTCAAGCCAAGTATGCCGCGTTCTCCTCGCGCGAGGTTCCGGGCCTCGTCGCGAACGACGACAGCTGCGTGCCAGAGGCGTTCCGAAGGGCGGTCCGCCGCCCAGGATTCCGCAATCTCCAATGCACTGCCACGCTGGGCCGAAAGCGCCAGGAGATCCTTCGTGCAGCTCTTGCGCAGTTCGAGGACGCCTTCCTGCAATGCCTTGAGGGCCAGTCCGGGGTTTCCAAGCGTGGCCGAGAGCGCCTGTTCGGCCGGATCGGCAGCCACACCCTTGCTGATGAGCCAGTCGCGAGCCTGCACAAAGTGCGGAAATCCGGCTTCGATGCGCTGGCAACGACTGCGGATCGTCGCCGGCAGCCGTGCCGGCTGGTCGCTGATCAGGAGAATCACCGTGTTCGATGACGGTTCCTCCAGCGTTTTCAGCAAGGCATTCGCCGTACTGGCATTCATCTTGTCGGCGGGATCGATCAGGGCGATCTGCAATCCGCCAAACTGGCTCGAGAGCGACAGTCGCTGCGACAGGTTGCGGATCTGCTCGATGACGATCTCGGTGCGCGGCTTGCCGTCGTCGCGCAACTCGAACGTGACCATTGCCCGATCCGGATGCGAACCCGCCGAGACCAGCCGACAAGCCCGGCAGGTGCCGCAGGCATGTCCGTCCTGATCGCGACTCTCGCAAAGCGCCGCCGCTGCAAGCGCGTTGGCCAGATCACGCTTGCCGAGGCCCGCTGCACCACTGAACAGGAGCGCATGCGGCAATTCGCTGCGCTCAAGCCGCTTCGCCAGCGATCGCCAGGCCTCGGCCAGCCAGGGCTGCAGCTTCATGCACCCCCCTTGCGTCGCGCGATGAACGCGTCGACAGCGGCGCAGGCCGACTTGCGCACGGCCTCGATTCCGAGGCTCGAATCGATGATGCGGAAACGCGATGGGTCGGCGGCGGCGCGTTCGCGATAGGCCCGTCGAACGCGCTCGAAGAAATCCGTCTTCTCGTTCTCGATGCGGTCGGGCGCGCTGCGTCCTTCGACACGGGCCATGCCGATTGTCACTGGAACATCGAGCAGCAAGGTCAGTTCGGGTCGCAGTCCGGCAGCGGCCCATGCCTCAAGGTCATTGATGCGCGCGCTGGGCTGGCCACGACCACCGCCCTGATACGCATAGCTCGCATCCGTGAACCGGTCACTCAAGACCCAGTCGCCCCGATCGAGCGCCGGCAGGATCAGCTCGCGAACCAGCTGGGCACGCGCGGCGAACATCAGCAAGAGTTCGCTTTCGGCGCACACCGGGCCGAGCGTGCTGTCCAGCACGATAGATCGAATCGCTTCGGCAAGCGGGGTGCCGCCGGGTTCGCGCGTCACCAGCAGGCGCACACCCTGCGCCACCATGTGGTCACGCAAGGCCGCGAGCACCGTGCTCTTGCCGGCGCCTTCGCCTCCTTCGAGCGTGATCAGGCAGCCTTTCACGGTTGTCATGGCTGCTTGCGCCGGACCAGGAAGCGCGACACGGCGAGATTGTGTTCGGCCAGCGTATTCGAGAACTCGTGGCGTCCGCTGCCATCACCGAGTGCAACGAAATACAGGGCATTTCCCGCAGCCGGATGCAGCGCCGCCTCGAGTGCGGCCAAGCCGGGCATGGCGATCGGGGTTGGCGGCAATCCGCCACGCGTATAGGTGTTGTAGGGCGTATCGGCCTCCAGATCGCGGCGCCGGATATTGCCGTTGTACTGCTCACCAAGACCATAGACCACGGTCGGATCGGTCTGCAGGCGCATGCCGAGTTGGAGGCGTCGGCTGAACACGCCGGCGATCGAGGCGCGCTCTTCGCTGATGCCGGTTTCCTTTTCGATGATCGATGCCAGGATCAATGCCTCATAGGGACTCTGCAAGGGCACCGCCTGGTCGCGCGCCGGCCATAAACGATCGAGCGCCTCGCGCATGGATGCTCGCGCACGCTGCAGGATGTTGAAGTCGCTGTCGCCTTTCACCCAGGCATAGGTCTCGGGCAGAAACCAGCCTTCCGGATTGCCGCCGTCGATTTCCAGGCGGGCGGCCAGCGCGGCATTGTCGATACCCGGCAGGGTCTGCTGCAATCCCGGTTCGTTCGCCAGGGCGAGGCGCAACTGCCTGAACGTCCAGCCATCGACTATCGTGAAGCGATGCTGGATGACCTTGCCGGCAGCCATCATCCGGATCAGCCCGCGAGGGCTCAAGCCCGGCTCAAGCGCGTATTCGCCCGCCTGAAGCCGCGAAGCCACCTGCATTTCACGTGCAAGCAGCTTCCAGTAGAACGGTGAGCCACGGCTGATCCGCTCGCGACGCAACTGACGCACGACTTCCTTGAACGCGCTGCCCCGTGCGAACTCGATCGTGCGCACACCGTCAAGATTCAGCGGCGCATCGGAGAAACGCAGGTAGTCCTGCCGGACCCAGGCCATGGCCACGACGGCGACGGCAAACAGCAGAAGCACGATCGTGAGTGGCCATCGCACGCGACCTTGCGCGTGATGGGGAAATCGGTCGGTCATGGAAGATCCGGTGGTCAAGCTCGGAGCCTATCAGGATTGCCGGCAAGGTCGGACACTGCCACCTCAGACATCGAGCCCGAATGCACGCAGCATCCCGCGTGCCTTGGCCCGGGTCTCGGCGAGTTCGGTCGATGCATCCGAATCGACAACGATGCCCGCACCCGCGCGGAACTCGACTTCGGCGCCGCTGATCGACAAGGTCCGGATGAGGATGTTCAGGTCGAGATTGCCGTTGCGATCCAGATAGCCGAACGCGCCGGTATAGGCGCCGCGGGCAACCCGCTCAAGTTCGGCAATGATCTGCATGCAACGCACCTTCGGGCAGCCTGTGATGGTTCCTCCTGGAAACACCGCGCGAATGACCTGGCCGGGCGACGTGCCGCTGCGCAGCATGCCGCGTACGTTCGAGACGATATGGTGCACGTGGGCGTAGCTCTCGACGACCATCAGCTCGTCGACCTCGATGCTCCCGGGTTCGCAGACACGGCCGAGGTCGTTGCGCTCCAGGTCGATCAGCATCACGTGCTCGGCGCGTTCCTTCGGATGGCCGATCAGCTCCCGGATCTTCTCGTCGACATCGTCATCGGCCAGACGAGGCCGGGTTCCGGCAATCGGGCGGGTCTGCGCACAGCGCCCGCGCACCTGGACCAGGCGCTCGGGCGACGAACTTGCGACGGCCCAGTCCGACCACTGCAGGAGACCCGCGAACGGCGACGGGTTGGCGCGTCGCAAGGCGGCATAGATCTGTGCGGGCGGCAAGGTATCCTGCAGCGAGACCTGCCAGCGACGGGACAGATTGACCTGGAAAACGTCTCCGGCGCGCAGATAGTCATGGGTTCGGGCGACACCGTCGAGGAATCGTTGTGCGTCGTCCTCGCTGACGCGCGCATTCATGATGTCCGGCAAGGGCAATGGCTGGGCCAGATCGAGGTCGGACAGGGCCTGATCGAGCAGATGCGCAAAGGCGTGCTCGACGATGACCGTGGTTCGATCGGCAACATGATCGACGAGGATCGCCAGCGGGCAACGGATTGCCAGCGCCACCGGCATTGATGTCGACCGCATCGGCAGTTCCAGCCTGGGCTCGATCTCGGCAGCCAGTTCGTAGCCAAGATAGAGCAACCAGCCGCCATGAAACGGCAATGCATCCGGATCCGGGTCCGGTGTGGTTTGCGCGGCCCGCCAGGACGCATCAAGCGCTTCAAGGAAATGAGAGCCACGATCACGCCCTGCCTGGTCGCGCACGCGCCGGTCGGCATCCAGGCTGATGAACTCCTGCGGAAATCCAAACAGCAGATCGTGACGCGCATGCGGCGTTCCATCCACCGCGCTTTCGAGCAGGCCCGGATAGCGCGTCGGAAAGCAGGACGCCAGCGCGAGGAGGTCGCGCCGTCCCGGGAAAGTGCGGCTAATCCAGCTTGACTGCGACAACGCTGTTGCGCCGGCTCGCGTGGCGATCAGATTCGACGGAACACGAGCGTGCCGTTGGTACCGCCAAACCCAAATCCGTTCGACACGGCGACCGAGATCTTCTTTTCACGTGCCGTGTTCGGAACGTAGTCCAGATCACACCCTTCGCCGGGAGTGTCAAGGTTGATCGTGGGCGGAATGACGCCGTAATGCAGCGCGAGTATCGTGAAGATCGCCTCCACGCCCCCCGCCGCACCGAGCAGATGGCCAGTCATCGACTTGGTCGAGCTGATCATGGTCTTGTAGGCGTGATCGCCCAGCGCCCGCTTGAGCGCGAGTGTCTCGGCGACATCGCCGAGCGGTGTCGACGTGCCATGCGCGTTGAGGTACTCGACCTCGGCAGGATTGATGCCGGCATCCTTCATGGCCGCAACCATGCAGCGTGCCGGACCTTCGCCATTCTCGCTGGGCGCAGTCATGTGGAACGCATCACTGCTGCTGCCGCTCCCGGCGAGTTCGCAATAGATGCGCGCACCGCGGGCTTTCGCCGATTCGTATTCCTCGAGGACGAGAATGCCGGCGCCGTCACCCAGCACGAAACCGTCGCGGTCCTTGTCCCACGGCCGGCTTGCGCGTTGCGCATCATCGTTGCGGGTCGACATCGCCTTCATCGAACAGAATCCGCCAACCGCGGTCGGCACGGTCGCGTATTCGGCACCGCCGGCAACCATGATGTCGGCATCACCGTACTGGATGAGGCGCATCGCCATGCCGATGCTGTGGTTCGATGTTGCACAGGCCGACACTGCTGAAAAGTTCGGACCCTTGATACCCGCGATGATCGAGAGGTGGCCGGAGACCATGTTGATGATCGTCGACGGCACATAGAACGGCGAAATCTTGCGCGGGCCACCCTCATGCCACGCGACCGTGGTCTTCTCGATGCCGGCGATGCCCCCGATCCCCGAGCCGATCAGCGCTCCGGCCCGTTCGGCATTCGTCCCATCGATCTCTAGGCCGGCATCCTTCATTGCCATCAAGCCCGCGGCGACGCCATAGTGGATGAAGGAATCCATCTTCTTGACGTCTTTCGGTGCGATCCACGTTGTTGGATCGAAATCGCGCACTTCACCCGCGATCCGCGTCGGAAACGCGGACGCGTCAAAATTGGTGATCGGTCCGATTCCGCTGCGGCCAGCGGTGATATTGCCCCAGGCTGTGGCCAGATCGTTGCCGACAGGGCTGACGATACCGAGACCGGTAACGACGACGCGACGCTTGCTCATGCTGTGTTTCCGTATTGCCGGGAAACCCGCCGATCAACATACGCTGGCGTAGTGTTCCCTGGCCTCAAAATGAAAGCTGCGCCTCAAGGGCGCAGCTAGGCGAAACCGGGTTGTTGAGATCACGCACGCCTTGACGCAACAGATGGCGACAAAAAGCACGCTTGCAATGACGTCCGCACAGCCGACACCAGGTGCCGGCCGGCAAACATCAGGACTTCACATGTGCCTTGACGTAATCGACGGCCTGCTGGACGGTCGTGATCTTCTCGGCATCTTCGTCCGGGATTTCGCATTCGAATTCTTCTTCGAGAGCCATCACCAACTCGACCGTGTCGAGCGAATCAGCGCCCAGATCGTCAACGAACGACGCATTCGGCGTGACCTCGTCTTCCTTTACGCCCAACTGCTCGACGACGATTTTCTTGACGCGTTCTTCGATAGTGCTCATGAGTCTGCTGTCTCCCGAGGGGATCTCGTTTCGTGATTCGGATTGCGCACCGACGGCCTGCAGGCGATTCCTGCCAGCCGCAGCGCAGAATGGTTACTGCAAGGCGCCGCGAATTGTAGTGGAACGTGCCGGTACCTGCTAGCGCCGATCGTTTGGCCGCCCGCGCAGCGTTTTCATGCCATGTACATGCCACCATTCACGTGCATGGTCTCGCCCGTGATATAGGCCGCAGCGGGAGACGCGAGGAAAGCGACCGCTTCCGCGATGTCGGAAGGTTCACCCAGGCGCTGCAAGGCAATCTGGCCAAGCAGGGCCGTGCGTTGCTCTTCTGGCAACGCGCGCGTCATGTCGGTGTCGATGAATCCGGGCGCGACGACATTGACGGTGATTCCGCGCGAACCGACCTCGCGGGCAAGCGACTTCGAGAATGCAACGATCCCGGCCTTGGCCGCGGCGTAGTTCGACTGGCCCGGATTGCCAGTCGCGCCGATCACGGAAGCGATGCTGATGATGCGTCCCTTGCGCGCCTTCATCATTCCGCGCAACACCGCCTTCGAAGTGCGGAAAACCGAACTGAGGTTGGTATCGATGATCGCCTGCCACTCGTCCTCCTTCATGCGCAGCAGTAGCTGGTCGCGCGTGATACCCGCGTTGTTGACCAGGATAGAGACTGCGCCGAATTCCCCGGAAATGCCGGTAATCAGTGCATCGACATCGGCGGCATTGCTGACATCGAGGACACGTCCTGCTCCGCCGCTTGCCGCCAATCGCGCAGCGATGGCCTCGGCACCTGCCGCGCTCGTGGCCGTGCCGATCACGGTGGCACCACGCGCTGCCAATGCATCTGCGATCGCAGCGCCAATGCCGCGACTGGCTCCGGTTACCAGGGCGATCTCACCTTTCAGCGATCCATTCATCGAAATTCCATGCTCGTTGCAGTATCGGTTGCGATTCAGGCCCAGGCGGTACGGGCATCGTCAAGTTCGGCCGGTGTGCCGAGCGCGCGCATGTCGACATTCTTGTCGATGCGCCGCGTCAGGTTTGCGAGCACCTTGCCAGGCCCGCATTCGGCAATACGCCCGCAACCCGCGGTGATCAGCGCCTGCATGCATTCGGTCCATCGCACCGGCAGATAGAGCTGGCGAACCAGCGCATCGCGAATCTGTGCGATCGAATCGTGGCTGCGCGCATCGACATTCTGCACGACGGGAATCGAAGGGTCGCGCCACGTGTAGGCTCGCATCGCTTCATCGAGGCGATTGGCCGCTTCGCGCATCAGCGGCGTATGTGATGGAACGCTGACGGCGAGCTTCACTGCCTTGCGCACACCCTGCTGGGCAAGCATGGCCAGCGCCGCGTCGACCGCGACGACATGTCCGCCAATGACGATCTGGCCCGGAGAGTTGTAGTTCGCCGGCACTACGACATGGTCGGAAGATACTTCCCTGCAGACCGACTCGACGAGGGCATCCTCGGCACCGATCACGGCCGCCATCGTACCGACGCCCGCAGGCGCCGAGGCCTGCATGGCCTGGCCGCGGATCCGCACGAGGTGCGCGGCATCCTTCAGGTCAAGCGCACCCGCAGCGACGAGCGCCGTGTATTCACCGAGGCTATGGCCAGCCAACCGGGTCGGAAGCGCACCGCCCGATGCACGCCACACGCGCCATACGGCAATGCCGGCCGCGAGCAGGGCCGGCTGCGTGTATTCGGTGCGATTGAGCATTTCTTCGGGGCCGCCCTGGCTCAACGCCCACAGATCGGTACCCGCACCCTCCGAGGCTTCGACAAAGGTTTCGCGAACAATATCGTGCTGGTCCGACAAGGACGCGAGCATGCCGACACTCTGCGAGCCCTGCCCCGGAAAAACAAATGCGATAGCCGTCATTGGATGGTTCCGGATTCAGTAGCGCAGCAGCGCGGATGCCCAGGTGAAACCTCCACCAAAGGCTTCGAGCAGCACATTCTGGCCGCGCGTCACCTTGCCCGAGCGCACGGCTTCGTCGAGCGCGAGCGGAACCGAGCCGGACGAGGTATTGCCATGTCGGTCCACGGTCACGACCACGCGGTCCATCGGCAGCTTCAGCCGCTTTGCCGTGGCCTCGATGATGCGCAGGTTGGCCTGATGCGGGATCAACCAGTCGACCTGCGATTCATCCATGCCGGCCGCTTCCAGGGTTTCGCCAACGATGCGATCGAGGGTCTTCACGGCGACCTTGAACACCTCGTTGCCGGTCATCATCACGCGAATCCCGTGATTGGGTTCGCCATCGCGAAAACCGGCCGAGACACCTACCGGGTTGTACAGCAGGTGCTTGTAACCGCCATCGGCATGCAGCTTGGTCGTGTAGATGCCGGGCTCTTCCGCTGCCTCGAGGACAACCGCGCCGGCCCCATCGCCGAACAAGACGCAGGTACCGCGGTCGCTCCAGTCGAGCATACGGGTCAGGGTTTCGGCGCCAACCACCAGCGCCTTCTTCGACTGCCCGCTGCGGATGAACGCATTGGCCACTCCGAGCCCATAGACGAATCCCGAGCAGGCCGCGTTGACGTCGAATGCAGCGCAGCCGTTGGCGCCGAGGCGATGCTGCAGCAGGCAGGCCGTGGACGGAAAGATGATGTCCGGCGTGGTCGTGCCGAGAACGATCAGGTCGATTTCCGAAGCCTCCACACCCGCCGCCTCCATTGCGCGCGTTGCGGCATGAAAGGCCAGATCGCCGGTCGTCTCCCCATCGGCGGCCTTGCGTCGCTCGCGGATTCCGGTACGCGTGCGTATCCACTCATCACTGGTCTCGACGAACTTCTCGAGATCCTTGTTGGTGACGACCTGTTCCGGCAGATAGCTGCCGGTGCCTGCGATGCGTGAGTACAACAGAGTCGTTTCTCCGGGCAAAAGGAAACGGCGGACACCTTGGCATCCGCCGTTTCGGCCAATCAACCGCGCAGGGCTATGCCGCGCGGAATCAATCCGCGTCGGCGACTGATCCCTTGGTTTCGATCACTTTCTTGCCGCGATAGTAGCCATCCTTGGTGATGTGATGACGCAGATGCACCTCTCCGGAGGTCGGATCGGTGGCCAACTGCTTGGCAGTAAGTGCATCGTGCGAACGGCGCATGCCGCGCTTGGACGGGGATTTACGACTCTTGGCGACTGCCATGACAACTCTCCAGATGAAACTTAGGCTTGCGTGCAAGCGTGTGTGAATGGACAAATTATATCGCGGCGCGGCGTCTTGGCCATCGCCAGGGACAATTCAGCGCTGCAAATTCTTCAATTGCCCGAGCACCGCGAACGGATTCGACGGCTGCTCGGCTTCCGGCTCAGGGCCAGCGGTGACCTGAACCTGTTCCACTGGCGCGCCCGGACTCAGCGCGACCAAAGGCAATGCAAGGATCAACTCATCCTCGATGACATCCTTCAGGCAAACCTGACCATCGGTCACCAGCAGCGCTTCGTAACCGTCCGGCAACGCCGCTTCATCCGATTCGTCCCTGATCAACCCCAGCTTCTGGTCAACGCCGATCGGCTGCACGAAAGGACTCATCGTGCGCTGGCAGATCAAGGTCAATCCAGCCTCGGCATGGATGTCGATATGCGGAACATCGTATTCATCACGCCCGAATTCGACCCGGTAACCAACCTCGCCGACCGGCTCCGCCAACAGATCGAGCAGTCTCGGCAACTCGGTCAGCGGCAGGATTCCCTCGAGCACACGCCGGGTCTGCACCATGCGCCAAGGGTCCACACTTTCGGGCAGGGTGTTCGACATGGGCGCGCGATGGTAGGTGCGCACCCACGCAAAGTCAAATGGCGCTTCATCGCAAGCGATTGAAGCAAGCGGCAATTTGCCCTGAAACGGGGCCGAATTGCTGCGGCTGCGCGCAATCGGCAGACTTGCCCCTCAACCGGAGGATCGTCCTTGCCTGAATATCTCCTCATCGCCGCGCTGCTGCTCGCGCCGCTGCCAATCGTGATCTGGTTCCGCGAACGGCGCATGGCCGCGCGCACCCGCACCCTGCGCGAGGTACTCGACAACGCGGACGCGCTCGAGGGGGAGCTTCAGGAATGTCGCGCGCGCCTGCGCGAAATTCCCGCCCTGGTCAGCCGGCTGCCACCTTCGATCAGCCTTTCAGCGCACGCAACGCTGACCGCCGAACCGGAAGTCCAGGCGGCGCTTCACGATCTGCTGCAGCATCGGCTTTGGCTCAAGCAGCACGGCGCCGACGCGTCGCTGGAAGCCTTGCAGAGCGCCAGGGACGCCCTCGTCCATTCGCGGGAAAGGCTTTCCAGCCAGTTGGATCGACTCGGCAAGGTCCGTGAAGAGCTGGCCAGTGCCGGAAACGACGTCGGGGATCCGGTCCCGTGACAGCGCGGAAAACCGGTGTCGTCCTCGCTTCGACATCCGCCTATCGTGCCGAACTCCTGCGCCGCGTCCTCGACGATTTCAGCTGCCAGGCGCCGCAGGTCGACGAATCCGCCCTGGCCAACGAATCCCCGATGCAGACCGCGATCTGGCTTGCCCACCGCAAAGCCTGCGCGGTGGCGGCCAGTCTATCCGGCGGTTTCGTCATCGGCTCGGATCAGGTCGCCGAATTCGATGGCCGCGCGATCGGCAAGCCGGGCTCCCTGGACAACGCACGATCCCAACTGAACGCCTTCGCGGGACGGACATTGCGGTTCCACACCGCCGTCTGCCTGGTCGACCTGCGCAGCGACCGTCGTATCATCCGGGAAGCCTGCGACCTGACCATCGTCCACTTCCGCAACATCGGCCACGACGAAATCGATCGCTATCTCGAAACAGACCAGCCATTCGACTGCGCAGGCAGCTTCAAGATCGAGAAGCGCGGCATCAGCCTGTTCGAGCGCGTCGAATGCGATGACCCGACCGCACTCGTGGGGCTGCCCCTGATCGCCACCTGTCGCCTGCTGCGCGAGGCAGGTCATCCCCTGCCCTGACGCCGTTGGTCGGGAGGACTCGCCTGCACGAATCGACGACAGCTACACTGCTGCGACGCAATCGATGCGAGCGATGCGCGGTCACCAGACAGGATGAGCATGCCTGATTCCCCGTCGACACCCTCCTCCGCTACGACGCTGTTGCCCCAGGCACTGCGTGATGCACTGGCATCCAGCATCGCCCAGGTCAACAGCATCCTGCTCGGCAAGAAACGCGAGGTGGATCTGGCGTTCGTCTGCCTGCTCGCGGGAGGCCATCTCCTGATCGAGGATTTGCCGGGGGTCGGCAAGACCACGTTGGCTCACGCGCTGGCGATCACCCTCGGGCTCGACTTCCAGCGCGTCCAGTTCACCAGCGACCTGCTGCCCTCCGACATCATCGGGGTCAGCATCTACGAGCGCGAGACCGGCGCTTTCCGGTTCCACAACGGACCCGTATTCACGCAGTTGCTGCTTGCCGACGAGATCAACCGGGCGACCCCTAAGACCCAAAGCGCCCTGCTTGAAGCGATGGCCGAAGGCCAGGTTACGGTGGACGGGCGCAGCCATGCGCTGCCTTCGCCGTTCTTCGTCGTCGCGACGCAGAATCCCGTCGACTTCGCCGGCACCTACCCGTTACCCGATTCGCAACTCGACCGCTTCATGCTGCGCATGAGCCTTGGCTACCCGGATTCCGACGCAGAGCGCGCGATGCTTGGCTCGACCGATCGGCGCGTCCTGCTCGAGCGGCTCGGCGCCTGCCTGGCGCCGAACCAGGTGCGCGCCTTGCGCATGGCCTCACGAGAAGTCGTCGCCAGTTCGGCCTTGATCGGCTATGTGCAGGCCCTGCTCGAGGCAAGCCGGCAACATGCCGAAATCCGCGTGGGTCTGTCGCCGCGAGCAGGCCTCGCGGTGATCGCCGCAGCGCGCGCAAACGCCTTGCTGGCGGGACGCGGCTATGCAATTCCCGAGGATGTGCAGGCGGTGTTCCCGCATATCGCCGCGCACCGGCTGTCGCTCGGATCCAGCGCCCGCTCATCGAGAACGGCGATTGTTGCCGGCTTGATCGGAACAACGCCGGTGCGATGAAGATCGGCAGCAGGAGCGCTGGCGAGCTGATCCAGCCGCTGCTGGCCATCGCGGAGCGGCGATTGCCGGCGCTGACCCGGCTGCGCAAGGCTGAAAGCCTGCCGATCCAACTGCATCGAAGACGCATCTATGTACTGCCTTCGCTGTTTGGAATCGGATTCGCTGCCCTGCTCGTCATCATGCAGCTTGGCGCGCTCAACTATTCCAACAATCCGGCCCTGTTGCTGACCTGCGTCCTCGCGGGCGCGGCATGGATGAGCCTGTTTGCCGGATTCCGCGCCCTGGCGGACCTTGAACTCGTCTCGATCACCGCGGCCGATGCCCATGCGGGTGCGGCACTGGATATCCAGTTGGGATTCGCGGCAAGCGCACGCGCCCGGCCGAGCCTGCGCGCGCGCTGGGCCGAACAACGCCTTGAATTTTCGCTACCGCGCGGTATTGCCTGTCACGTGACGCTGCAGATACCGGCGCCGCGGCGAGGCTGGTACCGGCCCGGTCGCCTGAAGCTCTGGACCGAGCAGCCACTCGGCCTGTTCGTGATCTGGAGTTGGCTCAACCCCGACCTGGCCTTCCTGGTCTATCCGCAGGCCGAACCCTCACCGCCGCCATGGCCAATCAGCGCAGGTCGACGCGGCAATCGGCATGTCCCGGGCGATGGCGAGGATTTTTCGGGTTTGCGCGACTACCGCAGCGGCGATCCACAGCGTCAGATCGCGTGGAAAGCGTCCGCGCGTCACGATTCGCTACTGGTGCGCGAAAGCGAGCGGCAGATCGATGATCAGCTTCATTTCGACTTCGCCTCCCTGCACGGGCTTGATCGCGAACAGCGCATATCGCGCCTGACCGCATGGGTATTGGCCGCGGAGGACGCAATGCAGAGCTATTCGCTCGATCTCGGCGATCAGGTCCTGCCTGCCGGACTGGGCAGCCAGCACCGCGATCAGTGCCTGCGCGCCCTGGCCTTGCTGCCCGATGCGCCTTAGCAATCGCCAGTTCAATCTCCTTTGCGCGACGGCCCTGATGGCCATCGCCGCCCATCTGGCGCGATTGCCTTGGTGGCTGGCAACGAGCCTGTTGGTGATCGCGCCGTTGCGCATGCTGCAACGACGTCGTGGTGGCGCGCGGATATCGGCGTGGCTGCGCGTTCCCCTGGTGTTCGCCCTGCTGCTGGCGATCACCCTTCAATTCGGCAACATCTTCGGTCGCGAACCGGGCAGCGCGCTGGCCTGCGGGCTGCTGATGCTGAAACTGATCGAGAGCGAGACGATTCGCGATGCGCGCGCGGGGCTCGGCTTTTCGGCATTCGTGCTGATGAGCGCGCTGCTGTTCACCCAGACGTTCGGCTTCACCCTGATGCTGTGCGCGAGCCTGATCCTGCTGCTCGCGGCACTGAATTCGCTCGAACCGGCGCCGCTCGACACACGCAAGCCCCTGTCCGCGGAATTGCGTACCGGCGCGCGCCTGCTCGCTCTTGGATTGCCGCTTGCGATTGCCGCGTTCCTGTTCGTTCCACGCCTTGGCGCACCGCTGTGGGGATCCCCGGGCGGCTCCCTGGACGCGCGCACCGGTCTGGATGACCAGATGTCTCCTGGCTCGATGACCGACCTGCTGATCGACGACTCGCCCGCCTTGCGCGTCGACTTCGTTGGCGAGCCGCCCGCCAACCCGGCACGCTACTTCAGGGCCATCGTGCTCTGGGATTTCGATGGCCGGACATGGACGCGCAAGCCGGGCCTGTTGCAGGGACCGGCCGAGGACGTCCGCTCGAGCGACACGCCGATCGTGTACGAGATCACACTGGAGCCGACGCAGCGTCCGTGGCTGGTGGCACTCGACGTGCCGCTGCAGGCGCCTGCCAACCTGCACATGAGCAATGACCGGGCGCTGTTCGCACGCGAACGGATCGGCGATCTGCGCCAGTACCGGGCACGCTCGGTGATCCGGTACGAGCTCGCCGGCGAACTTGCCGAGCGCGACCGCAAGCGTGCCCTGGATCTGCCGAACGGCTTCGATCCAAAAACCCACGCCTTGGCGAGCCAGTGGCGCGGCGCCGGACAGTCCGACGCGGCGATCGTGCAGAGCGCGCTGGCACTGTTCGAGGCGAGCTTCACCTACACCTTGTCGCCACCGCTGCTCGGACGCAATTCGGTCGACGAATTCCTGTTCGATACGAAGGCAGGTTTCTGCGAACACTACAGCTCGGCCTTCGTCGTGTTGATGCGCGCTGCCGGAATTCCTGCCCGCGTCGTCACGGGATACCAGGGCGGATGGTGGAACGCACTCGGCAATTATCTTCTGGTCCGCCAATCCGATGCGCATGCCTGGGCCGAAGTCTGGCTGCACGGGCGCGGCTGGGTCCGTGTCGATCCGACCGCGGCGGTCAATCCGGCGCGCGTCGAAGGACGCGCATCCGCTGACAGTGAAGCGCAGAACTGGAGTCCCGGCTCGTGGCTGCTCGGGATGCGCAACCGTCTCGACCTGATCAATCGCCTCTGGACACAGTCCATCGTCCAGTTCAACGCATTGCGGCAGAAGAGCCTGCTCAGTCCGTTCGGCATCTCCGAGGCGGAACAGGAGGACCTGCTGCTTGCCCTCGGCAGCGCGATCGCAGTGATCCTCCTGCTTGCGACCGCGTGGGTCCTGCACAGCGGCACTGCGCAACGCGTCGACGCACTCGATGCCAGCTGGAACCGGCTACGCGCCCGGCTGGGTCGACGCGGTCTCGTGTCCCGCACAGCGGAAGGGCCTTTCGACTTCATGGCGCGCACCAGACACCGGATCGAAGAGCCTGATGTTCAGCAACGGCTCGAACAACTGGTCCATGCTTATGTCACCCTGCGCTACGCGGTCATTGAACCCGATCCTGCGGCGGTGTCGGCTTTCGCAAAGGCAGTCGGGGAATTCCATCTCCCGCGCGCGGTCCGAGTCAGGGATTGACCTCAACGACCGGATCGTCGATTCGATCGTCGATGCGCGTCACACAGAATTCCGTGGAAGGTGCCCAATGAACAAATCGATGCTTCTGGTCCCGTTGATCGCGACGCTGGCTGCCTGTGCGACCACGCCCGTACCGTTGAAGGGCGAATTCTCGCCGCTCAAGCCGTCCGGGAGTGTCGACGGCAGCCATTCCGGGGAGCGCGTGCGCTGGGGCGGCGAGATCATCAAGGTCGAGCCCGCCGAATCCTCAACCTGTTTCGAGGTGCTTTCGCGCGAACTCGATTCGAGCGCACGGCCGAACCGGCGCGATACCAGCGAAGGCCGTTTCATCGCCTGCCGCGCGGGCTTCTATGATCCCGAAGTCTTCACCAAGGGTCGCGAACTGACCGTTGTCGGCAGTGTCAGCGGCACCCAGACCGGTCGAGTCGGCCAGTTCGACTACACCTATCCGCGCGTGGCGGCCGACACGGTCTTTCTCTGGCCGCGGCGCCCGCTCGTCATCGAACAACGCAATGCGTGGCCGCATGATCCGTTCTGGGGCCCCGGCTTCGGCCCGTGGTGGGGCGGTGGCTACTGGGGACCGCCGCCGGTCGTGATCATCAAGCCGAATCCGTCATCGGGCGGCGGCGACAAGCATTGACCGGATCAGCCCGGCGGCCAGCTCAGGCGCCGCCCTGCCAGCAGGTGCAGGTGCAGGTGATAGACCGACTGGCCGCCATCTTCGTTGCAGTTGATCACGCAGCGATAACCGCTTTCGGCGAATCCCTGGGCCTTGGCGTAAGCGGTGGCCGCAAGCACGAGTTTTCCGATCAGCAAGGCATCATCCGCATCGAGGTCATTCAAGGTCGCGATCGGCTTGCGCGGAATGAACAGGATGTGGGTCGGCGCCTGGCCGTTGATGTCGCGGAATGCGAGGACATCTTCATCCTCATGCACGATGTCGGCCGGAATCTCGCGGCGGATGATCTTCGAAAAAATGGTGTCACCCACGCGCTTCTCCCCTACAAGGATTGACGACCACCGAAGGCATGCGCGAGCGTGCCACGGTCGATGAACTCAAGCTCGCCGCCGAGCGGTACGCCGTGGGCAAGCCGACTGGCCTTCACATCGGCAGCCCTGGCCAATTGCGAAAGCATGTGCGCGGTGGCCTCGCCCTCGACGGTCGGATTGGTAGCGACGATCATTTCCTCGATCTCGCCTTCGGCGAGTCGCGCGGCGAGCAGATCGAGACCGAGTTCCTTCGGGCCGAGTCCATCCATCGGCGAGAGACGGCCGAGCAGGACGAAGTAGTGGCCGCGGTAACCGGTTGCTGTTTCGATCGCGAGTTGATCGACCGGCGTTTCGACGACGCACAGCAGGTGCCTGTCGCGTGAGGCACTGGCGCAGAACGCACAGATGTCCTGCTCGCTGAATCCGCGACAGCGCCGGCAATTGCCGACTTTCTCGATCGCCATGGTCAGACGCTCGGCCAGGCGTCGCGCACCGGGACGATCGCGTTCGAGCACATGGAAGGCCATGCGCTGGGCAGTCTTCGCGCCGACGCCTGGAAGGCAGCGCAAGGCCTCGATCAGGTCGGCAAGCAGGGGCGAGCCAGTACTCAAAACGGCATCTTGAATCCGGGCGGGAGATTCAGGCCTGCAGCCAACCCACCCATGCGCTCCTGGCTCATCGCCGCGACGCGGTTGACCGCATCGTTGAACGCAGCGGCGACCAGGTCTTCAGCCATTTCCGCGTCATCCGCGAACAGCTTACGATCAATCGTCACGCGACGCACTTCGTGTCGCCCGCTCATGATCACGCTGACCAGGCCACCTCCCGCCTGCCCCGTGACTTCCTGCTGGGCAAGCTCCTCCTGCGCGCGCTGCATGTCTTCCTGCATACGCTGGGCTTTCTGCATCAAACCGGCCAAGGGACCTTTCATGTCAATTCTCCAGGGGACGCACGGAATCCGAGATGAGGCGCGCGCCAAAGGTTTCAATCAGGGATTGCACGGCCGGATCGGCCTGCAAGCCGGCATGCGCATCCTGTTGTCGCGATGCGCTGGCACGTGCACGCGCATCGGCCGGGCTCTCCGCGCCATTGGCAACGCGCTCGATCTTGATCCGCACCGGCCGATCAAGCACCTCGCCAAGACGTTTGCCAAGTTGTTCGATCAGCGCTGGCGCGACAAAATGTTCGTGCGCGGACTTCACGCCGAGCCGCAGCAAATTGCCTTCGGTGCCGAGCAGTACCGAATGCAGCGCCAACTGCCCGACCGGTCCGCCCAGTTCCGCTCGATCGAGCAGCGCCTGCCAGCTGTCCACGACGAGCGGCCCGATCGGCGCGGACGGTTCGGCAATCCTGTCGTCCCGCGCACTCATGGCCGCCGGCGGAACCGCTCGAGGCGGCGGCGTGGCAGCGGGCGGCGTCGGCATGGCCGAACGTGCGGGAGCCGCGGCCACCGGGGGCGACGCATTCGTCCTGCCAGTCGGCACCGATCCACCGCTGCCCGGGGCAAATGCAAGCATGCGCAGCAAGGCCATCTCGAAGCCGACCCGCGGAGTTGGCGCCAGCGGCAGGTCGCGCCGCGCCGTGATCGCAATCTGGTAGTAGAGTTGTACTTCGCGCGGATCGATCCGCGCAGCCAGCCCGGCGAGCCCCGCATCGTCCTGGTCCGCCGTGTTGGCCAGCAACTGGCGGAGCTGGATTCGATGCAACAGGCCCGCAAGTTCATCAAGGACCTGGGCGAAATCGGGCGCGAATTCGGCGATGCGCTCGATTTCGTCGAACAAGCGCGACGAATCATTCGCCACCAACGCTTCGAGCAGGATGCGCACCCTGGCCCGCTCCACCGTGCCAAGCATCGAATGCACATCCGCCGCGACCAGGCTGCCGCCACCATGGGCGATCGCCTGGTCAAGCAGGGACAATCCATCGCGCAATGAGCCGTCGGCGGCCCGCGACAGCACCTCGATTGCCTCGTCGTCGAACGGAATCGCCTCGGCAGCGAGGATGTGCCGCATCTGCCCGACGATCTGCTCGCCGGTCAGCCGCTTGAGGTTGAACTTGATGCAACGCGACAGCACCGTGATCGGCAATTTCTGCGGATCGGTCGTCGCCAGCAGGAATTTCACATGCGCAGGCGGCTCTTCGAGGGTCTTCAGCAACGCGTTGAACGCGGCCTTCGAAAGCATGTGAACTTCGTCGATCAGGTAGACCTTGTGTCGACCGCGCGCCGGCGTGTACTGGGCGTTGTCGATCAGGTCACGCACATTGTCGATGCCGGTGTTGCTCGCCGCATCGATTTCAAGCAGGTCGACAAAACGGCCGCTGTCGATCTCGGTGCAGATACTGCAGACCCCGCAAGGACGGGATGTCGGACCTTTCTCGCAGTTCAGCGATTTGGCGAAGATGCGGGCGATCGTCGTCTTGCCGACGCCGCGCGTGCCGGTGAACAGGAACGCGTGGTGGATGCGACCGCCGTCAAGGGCATGTGACAGTGCACGGACCACGTGTTCCTGACCGACGAGCTCGGAAAACTGCCGGGGACGCCATTTGCGCGCGAGGACCTGATACGACATCGTGACTTCCGTAAACCGATCCGGTGATTGTGCCAAGTTATCGACGGGCTGACCAAATCCCGGCGTTTGCGCTTGTCTGATCAGGGCATGCCTAGTATCCTCCGCCGCCCGTCGAGTTCCGCGCCATGGAAGGTGAAGCTCATCGGTTGCGGAGAGGTGTCCGAGTGGTTGAAGGAGCACGCCTGGAAAGTGTGTAAGCGGCTTAACCCCGCTTCGCGGGTTCGAATCCCGCTCTCTCCGCCAGTTTGCCCAAAGCGTTTTATGGTGGCTCCGTTGGTGCCTTCGCGACGATAGCTTGTGAACTCCGCCAGGTCCGGAAGGAAGCAACGGCAGCAAGTGACTCGGGTGCCGGAGTGTCGCTGGCGGAGCTGCCACTCCCATTTGTTTGAGTTGCACAGCGCTTCCTCGCCAGCAGCCTTCCCTGGAGCTGCTTCCGGCCCGGCCATCCGTGGCCGGTCGCGCAACGCCGCATGCGTTGTCCGACGACAACGCATCAGCGCGGCATTTCGCCCACCAGGTCCGGAAGGAAGCAACGGCAGCAAGTGACTCGGGCGCCGGAATGTCGCTGCAGGCCAGCCCGGTCATCTCATCCATGAACACGGAACATCGCGGCCGACGGCGCGGTTTCGTATGGGCTGCGGGCCCGACGGCGCACCCGGTGCAACATCGCAGCTTCGGCAGCCAGCGATTCCAGCCATTGCGCGCGACCGAAGCGCAGTTCGCGCGGATGCAGGCCGCACAGTTGTGCCTCGACGGCGCGCAAGCGGCGAAAACTCAGATAGTCATCGAGTTCGAAGCGCAAGGCCGGCCAGGCCAGATCCACGAGGATGGCATCATCAAGGCCGCCAATCACCGGCAACCGCTGCGGAATCAGATGTTGCGCCTTGGCGGCGTAGTCAACGATCCGCTCGATGGGCTGGCGCAGATTCGCCTGCAGCGGCCATTCGGGTTCTTTCGACATCGCACGCAGCGCAGTGAGGCAACGCAGGCGCATCTGGATGCACGGCGCGCGATGCATGCCGGAGTATTGGCGGTCCAGTTGCCTTGCGCTGCTGACGATCGCATCGCGGTCAGGTACCGGGCTGGACGGTTGCAGGAACTCGGCCACGTTCCGGAATTGGCGCAGCGCGAGGTGATTGAGGTCGATGTTGCCGATCCGACTGCGGCGACCGTGGCCCGGGCGGACTTCGCGAAGCGAGGGCAACGGCAAGGTGGCGATATTGAGGTTCATGGCGGACTCCTTGGATGGATTGAGCGCGGCGATTCCGCGCCCTGCCAGATTGCGCAAACCCGCGGGGCCAAGCTTGAGGAAAGCCGGTCAGGGCGATGATGGAACCCGGTCGGATACGGGTTTTTGGTGATTTTTCCATTCGCTCTGGCGTATCTTGCGGCGGCGACTTCCGGCAAGGGGCGTCGGTGATGAGCGGCGGGTCCTGGATCTACCGTTTTGGCGACATCGAGGTCGACCCGCTGGCACATCGGGTGACCCGGCAAGGCATTGACCTCGGCCTCGAGCCCAAGGCATTTGCAGTGCTCCTGGCCCTGCTCGAAGAATCCGGCAAGGCCCTCGCGCGTGACGACCTGCTCGATCGCGTGTGGGGCCACCGGCACGTCACTCCCGGCGTGTTGAACCGGGTCATCGGCCACCTGCGCAAGGCGCTCGGTGACGACGCCGAAAACCCGCGCTTCATCCAGACCTTGCACAGTCTCGGGTATCGCTTCATTGCCGAGGTACAGCGCATCTCGCCGGATACGGATGCGGACCAGGCCGACGCGGCAACGGCGACCAGCGCACCTGCGCCGACCACCGCCGGACCTCCCGTGCAAACCCCGTCCACGGCGGGCCGGCGCGCCACTGACAGGACCTCGACCGGCACGCCCACTTCGTTACCCGCATCCCTGCGACGAGTTTTCAGGCTGACGCCGCTGAACATCGTCGTCGCCATCGTCGCGCTGACGCTGGTGATGCTTGTGTTCTGGCGTGCCGAACCACGACCGTCCCCGCCCGCGGCGTCGATCGCCGTATTGCCGTTCACGAGCCTGAGCAGCAGTGCGGACGACAATTATTTTGTCGAAGGCCTGACCGAGGAAATGCGCTCGGCACTGGCCGGCGTCGTTGGACTGAAGGTTGCCGCATCGATTTCACCCGGCGTGCGCGAGTCGTCGGCTGACGCCAGGGCGCTCGGCGCACAACTTGGCGTTGCCAGCATTCTCGAAGCCAGCATCCGCCGCCAGGGCACGCGCTTGCGCATCAATGCGCGACTGTCCGACACCTCCACAGGCTTCACCTTGTGGAGCCAGGCCTATGATCGCGAAGTGGCGGATGTATTCGATACCCAGAGCCGGATCGCCAACGAGGTGGTCGCAGCGCTGCTCGGCTCGATTCCCGGCGAAAGCGAGGCGCTGCGCAAACGACTGACGCCGACGCGCGATGTCGAGGCCTATGACGCTTTTCTGCAAGGCATGCAGCTGCTGCGCCAGGCGAATGCTGCCGAGCCGGACAACAAGGCCATCGATCGATTCAACCATGCCCTGCAGAAGGATGCCGGATTCGCACGCGCCCAGGCGGGCATCTGCAAGGCGGAAATCCGCAAGTTTGAAAACCTGCACAACGTCGATGCATTCGAGAATGCGCGCATCGCCTGCCAGCGCGCCTTGAACATGGATTCGTCGCTGGCCGAAGTGAGCCTGGCCCTCGGCGATCTGTACCGCGTGCAAGGCCAACCGGACAAGGCACTGCAAGAGTACGCGCGCATCGAATACACGCCCGGCATGATCAGCGAGGCAAATATCGGCATGGCCAAGGTATACGCCGCGCAGAAGAATCCGAAATTGGCGCAACAGCATTTCGCCAAGGCCCAGGCAGCGAGTCCGGACGACCCATTCGTGTATTCCGAAACGGGCTATCAGCAGTTCCTGGATGGCGATGTGAAGCGCGCGATCGCGTCTTTCCGCAAGGCGGTGCAACTGGGACCAAGGAATGCCGATCTGTGGCTGACCCTGGGCAGCCTGCTCGGGGTGGACGGCGACACCGTTCAAGCAGCGCAAGCCCTGGAACACTCGATCGCGATCGAACCGAGCTATGCCGCTCTGAGCAATCTTGGATTGATCCGTTATCAAGCCGGAGACTACGTCGCCGCGGCCGCACTGCAACGCCGCGCAGTCGAACTCAATCCGGTGGACTTCATGACCTGGGGCAACCTCGGCATGGCCTTGAAAGCCGGTTCGGCTCCTGCGGCCGAGGTGCACGCTGCGTTCGCCCAGGCCGCCGATCTCGCCCAACGCTACGTTCATGAACAATCGCAGGATGCGCGGGCCACCGCTGCCCTTGGTCACTATCGCGCCGAACTCGGCGAAGCAGGGCAGGCACGCGATCTGCTGCTGCGGGCCGAAACCCTCGGCACCCAGGCGGGCGAAGTTGCCTTGTTGAACGCCGAGACGCTGGCCACGCTTGGCGATCTTGCAGGCGCACGCAAACGATTGGCGCGTGCCCGCAAGGAAGGTATCCCGGATATCGCGATCACGAGCAATGCCGACTTCCGCCGTCTCGGCCTGCTCGAGCCCAGCACGACAGCTCCGCTGTCCGAATGACGGCACTGAACCACCCACCACCCAGTGGGTTCAATCGGGAGAACGGCATGGCAACCGGGAAAAAGGCAGCGACGATCAAGAAACCGGCATCGAGCAAACCCATGGCAGCGAGCAGGGCCGCCAGCGACCGGAAGTCGGGTTCGAGTGGAGGGGGAGGAGGACCAGGAGGACCAGGCGGAGGGGGCGGCGGAGACCCTGGCGACGTATACACCTTCAATTTCAATGACATACGCGAGATGTCAATCCAGCCCGGTCTCAACGGCTGGATCGTTCCGAACCCGCCACGACCGCCCCGGCTGGATTTCACCCTGACGATCAGGGTGGCGCGCCGCAAATGAGCCTTGCGCTTCATCGCTCAACGACGCTGGCGCAAGGCAAGCGCCAGCATCGTTGAGCAGGGCGTCAATCACGCATTGGGCTCGACCGGCGAATTGTCCGGATGCAGCCAGCCCGACTCGCCATCGGCGTAGTGTTCGTTCTTCCAGATCGGCACGCGTCGCTTGATCTCGTCGATGATCCAGCGGCTGGCGTTGTAGGCGGCATCGCGGTGATCGGCGCTGACGCCGACCCAGACGGCCATGTCGCCGATCGCGAGGCTGCCGGCGCGATGCACGGCGCTGGCGGCGCGCAGCTTGAATCGGTCGATGGCCTCGTCGAGGATGGTTTCGCCTTCACTCAGGGCGAGTGGCGCATAGGCCTGATAGTCGAGGCTATGCACCGAGCGACCCTCGTTGTGATTGCGCACCCAGCCTTCGAAGATCACGCAGGCACCCGCGCCCGCGTCGCCCAGGCGATCCTTTTCTACGACCGGATCGATCACGCTTTCGGACATCCTGAAGCGACTCATCCGCCCGATACCGGTGGCAGGAAGACGATTTCATCGCCGTCGTTCAACGCGTGATCCCATTCAACGATCTGGCCGTTCACCGCGACGCGCAGGTGCTCGCGACCCAGGCTGAAGTTGTGGCGCAGACGAACGGCGTCGTAAAGCGCTGCGGGATCGGCAGCCTGCGTGTCGACAGACTCCTCCGGGCACCCGGCACGATCGGCAAGACTCGCGAAGTACAGCAGTCGAACCCTCATCGCTCCGCCCTGCCCGCCGTGACCTTGCGCTTGCCGCCGCTCTTGTCGAGCAGGCGCACGTCGGCGATCACGATCTCATGACTGAGCGCCTTGCACATGTCATAGACGGTCAGCGCAGCGACACTCGCTCCGGTCAACGCCTCCATCTCGACACCGGTCTTGTGCGTGATGGCCACTTCACAGCGGATCACCAGTTCGGTTGCGGACGCAAACGCCATCTCGAAGCGGCAGTTCTCGATCGGCAGCGGATGGCAGAACGGGATCAGCTCATGCGTGCGCTTGACTGCGAGCGTGCCGGCGATGATCGCGGTGTCGAGTACCGGTCCTTTGGCCGAGCGCAGGCCATCCGCCTGCAGTGTCGCGGCAACATCCGACGGGAAGCGCACCGTCGCCGAGGCGACCGCAACGCGTCGCGTTGCCTGTTTCGTGCCTATGTCGACCATCGCTGGTCGACCTTGATCGTCGACATGGGTCAGCTTTCTCGTCATCGAAGTTCGCTTCCGCCTTGAGCAATGGAGGGCAATTCAGCCGCCGATCTCGTACATCTCGACGTGCCTGCGTTGCGAGGTATCGGTCGAGCCGCGGATCTCGCTGTAACGATCATCGCGCGACGACCACACGGCGGCGATCAGGGCAGACAGTTCGGCATCGCTGGCACCCGCACGCAGCGGACCCAGCAGATCGTGTCCGTCATTGGAAAACAGGCAGGTGTACAGCCGTCCATCTGCCGACAGTCTTGCGCGCGAGCAGTCTCCGCAGAACGGTTCGCTGACCGAACTGATGAAGCCGATCTCGCCGCCATCATCCGCGAATGCCCAGCGCTGCGCGACTTCGCCGCCGTAGTTCGCGGGCAACGCACGCAGCGGCCATCGCGCTGCGATGCGCTCGCGAAGTTCGGCACTGGTCACGACCAGATCCTGCCGCCATTCGTTGCAGGTTCCGACATCCATGTATTCGATGAAACGCAGTACGTGGCCGCTGCCGCGGAAATGATCGACCATGTCGAGGACATGCGCATCGTTGACGCCACGCATGATCACGCTGTTGAGCTTGAGCGAGGAAAATCCGGCGCGGGTCGCGGCGTCGATCGCGGCGAAAACCTCGCCGACCTCGCCCCGATCTCCGGACAGGCGGCGGTACGCGATGGCATCGAGTGTGTCGATGCTGAGGGTGATTCGTCGCAATCCGGCATCGCGCAGCGCCTGCGCCGAATTCGGCAAGAGACTGCCATTCGTCGTCATCGCGATATCGTCAACGCCCTCGATCGCCGCAAGCTGGCGCACGAGCTCGGGAAGCTCGCGGCGCAGCAACGGTTCGCCCCCGGTGAGGCGCAACTTGCGCACGCCAAGCCCGGCGAACAGTCGCGCCAGTCGCTCGATCTCCTCGAAGCGCAGGCGTTGCGCCTTGCTCAGGAACCGGTGATCGCGCGGATAGCTGTCCTCGGGCATGCAGTAGGGACAGCGGAAATTGCAGCGATCGATCACCGAGATGCGCAGATCGGTCAGCGCACGCCTGCGTCGATCGAGCAACGGCGCGGTGTCGATGCGCAGTGGAATGGCCGTGCCCATCAGTTGCCCGCCCGCGTCGCCATTACAACCGATGCGTGCGGCGGCGCCAGTGCTATCGCCTCGCCGCGGTCGGCAACGCGAAAACCCCGCTTACGCAGCATCGCGGCTTCCGCCAGCGACCCGTAGTGATACAGCACGAGGCGCTCACGCAACGCGAGCGGATACTCGCGTTCGATATCGTCGATGCCGGTGTGCGAGGGATTGCCTTGCATCACGCAGTCATGCGCGACCAGTTCGTTCGCGCCGGCCATGCTCGACAGCGCTTCCGGTATCGGGCGCGTATCGCCGGTCCAGACCAGGCTCGCGCGCAACGCGAGGCCGAACGAGGTCATCGGCGCGTGATGTCGGGTCGGAAACACGTCGAACCAGAGCCCGTCGTGCCAGAAGCCCCGAGACAACGCGACCAACTGGAAGGCATCCCAGAAGTTCGCGCCGCCTTCGGCAAGGACTTCGGGATAGTCGGCGACACGTGACTGCAGGACCGGAATGAGTGCCGCATGCGCGTAGATGCGCAGGCGACCGCGCCGTTCGGCATCGAAGTACGTCGAAAAGAACAGGCGTTCGAGTCCGCCGACATGGTCCATGTGGGCGTGGGTCAGGTAGATCGCCGTCGGCGCGGACCGATAGCGATCCACGTAGGCGGTCAGCGCATCGGGCCCGCAATCGATCATCAGCAGGGGCTCATCCTCGCGCTCGACAACCGCGCAAGCCGAGCCAAGCTCGACCGCATGCGCATTGCCGACCCCGAGGAAGCGGAGGGCGAGGTTCAAGTGCGCTCTCCGCGCGCATATCGATCGGCAAGGCTGCGGTGGTAGGCAGCAAGCAACGGATGCCAGAACACCGCGTCAAAATCGCCGATCAGCTTGCCCGCATGCAACTTGCGAAACGAACGCAGCAAACGCTGCAGGTTGGCCTGTTGCCAGGGCATCGCGGGTTTGCGCTTGCGGCAACGATCGAAATCGATCAGCCATACCTTTCCGCCGCCATCGACCAGCAGGTTGCTCGCATTGAGGTCGGCATGCCAGATGCCCTTGGCGTGAAAGCCGGCCAGGGTCCGACCGACCCACGTCGCCAGCGCGGCATCCAGATCGCGGGCAGCCAGTCGCTCGGCGAGAGTCAACGCCGCCGGGATCTGCGCGGTAATCAGATCCGCCTGGTAACTCATGCCCGAACGCACGTAGCGCGCCATTACCGGCAGCGGCACCGGCAAGCCGGCATCGTGCAGTTCGGCTAGCAGGCGGAATTCGCGGAATGCCCGACTGCGGCTGCGACCGGTCCACAGGTAGCGATCGGTGTTGACGCGTGCAACAAGGCCGCCGCGATGGTAGTGGCGCAACACGCAGGCGCCAAACGGAGCGTCGAAGAAAATGACCGTGCCCCGACCAGCGCGCTCGCCCTCGCCGACGGTCGCCGTCCGATCGAACCATTGCGCATCGGCTTTGTCCATTTGCGCGGCATCGAACAGGATGGCGCCGTCTGCGGTCGATTGGATCTGCGCCTTGATCATCACTCCGGAAATCTGTCGACGTCGTGAATCGGGAAGTCTAGCGGACAAACCGGCAAGCCATGAACCCGTACGGATGCAGCGCGGACCGTTACCTGTCACATGCCCGATGAAGGCCCGCAGGCGCAAGTGTTCGAATGCATGATCGCACCGTGGTCGCCGGCCTGAGACAATGCGAGGTCCCGATCGTTCAGGAGTTCGCTTCCGCATGCGGAAACAACCTGCCGCCGAACCTGCTGCCGAATTGGAGTCGTTGTGCATCCTGCGCACCTCGGCAATCGGTGACGTGACCCATGTCGTGCCGCTGGTGCATACCTTGCAGGCCGCCCTGCCGCAAACCCGCCTGACCTGGCTGATCGGCAAGCTCGAGCATCGCGTCGTCGGCGATCTGCCGGGCGTCGAATTCATCGTGTTCGACAAGTCGGCCAAGCGCGAGGGCTTCCGCGCGGTTCGCGAAAAACTGGCCGGTAGGCGCTTTTCCGCGTTGCTGCACATGCAGGTGGCACTGCGTTCGAACCTGCTCAGCGTGCTGGTCAAGTCGCCGTTGCGGATCGGCTACGATCGCGCACGTTCGAAGGACCTGCACGGCCTTTTCATCAATTGCCGCATTCCCGCACGCAGTGGCGAACACGTCCTTGATGCGATGGCCAGTTTCCTCGAACCCCTTGGACTGGCCCAGGACGAGGTTCGCTGGGACATCCCGATTCCGCTCGAGGCACAGGAATTCGCCGAGCGCCACGTGCCGAACGACAAGCGCATCCTCCTGATCAGCCCGACATCGAGTCATCGTCTGCGCAACTGGCGACCCGAACGCTATGCAGCGGTCGCCGACCATGCCACCCACGAGCTCGATTGGCGCGTCGTGCTGTGCGGCGGGCCCAGTGATTTCGAGCGCGAATTCGCCGATGAAATCCGCTCCCACATGCAAACGCACTGCATCGATCTGACCGGCAAGGACACGCTCAAGCAGTTGCTCGCGCTGTTGCGTCGCGCCGACCTCGTGCTCGCACCGGATTCGGGGCCGATGCACATGGCCAACGCGGTCGGCACAGCCGTCCTGGGCCTGCATGCGGCCAGCAATCCGCATCGTTCCGGCCCGTACACGGATCGCCAGTGGTGCGTCGACCGCTATGACGCCGCGGCACGAAAATTCCGCCGCAAGCCTGCGGCGAGGCTGGCCTGGGGCACCAAGCTCGAATACCGCGACGTCATGGACCTGATCGAGGTCGGCGATGTCATCGAGCGCCTCGAGGCCTACTCCGCGCACCTCGATGTCGGCGGCGCGTGATCCGGCCCGGCTGAACCGGTCGCAACATCACGAGCGGATTGGATGGTCTGCTCCAATTCCGCCCGTCACCATGCGCCAATGAATTCGCCTCTCCTGCTTCCATCCAGCCGCCCTCCCCGTCGTTCCAGGGTCGCTTCCACTACCGCGCGTTCGGCATCCACGGTGCACGAGCCGATCTTCCTTGACGACGGAACGCTGCTGCTGCTCAGGCCGATCGCCCCCGGTGATGTCGACGCGTTGATGCGCGCATTCAAGCGCATGACACCAGAACAGGTGCGCGCGCGCGTTTTCCATGCCCTCAGCGAACTGCCCGAACCGGTCGCGCGTTCGATGTGCCGGATCGATCCCGATCATGCGGTGGCCCTGGTTGCCACCGACCCGAACGGCGCCGAGATCCGTGGTGAGGCGCGCGTGCATTTCGACCTGATCACCGAGTCCGCCGAACTGGCGATCGCGATCGATCCGGACTACACCGGCCGGGGCCTCGGTCGCATCCTCATCGAACGCCTGATCGCTGCAAGCAGGGCGCATGCCATGCGCGAGATCTGGGGCGATACCCAGGCCGGGAACAACGCGATGCTGGCACTGACCACGCGCCTCGGATTCAGCCATCGCAGGCAAAGCGATGATGCCACCCTGGTGCGCTTCCAGCTCGATCTGCAGCCGGTTGCGACACACCTCGACATCGTGAAACGCTAGACTGCGCCCCCCGCGCGGATCGCATTCGCGCACCGCGCTGCCGCTGTTTGCCGATTCGATGACCCATCCTCCGCTGATCCCATCTCCGCTGCCGACCTCGCCGAAGCAGCGTCGCCAATGGACCACGCCACACGGCTCCGCGCTGGCGCTAGCGCTCGCCGAAGCGGGCCTGCGCCACCCTGGCCTGGTTGTCGTCGTGACCCGCGATACCCACAGTGCGCACGCACTTGAAGCCGAAATCGGGGTGTTCGCGGGTGCCGGGCTCGAAGTCCTGCAGTTTCCCGACTGGGAGACCCTGCCCTACGACCTGTTCGCGCCACATCCGGACATCGTTTCGCAGCGCGTTGCCACGCTGTATCGCCTGCCCGGACTCAGGCGCGGCGTGCTCGTCGTGCCGATCGCGACCCTCATGCAACGTCTGGCGCCGCGCAGTTACATCGGCGGATCGAGCCTCGTCCTCGAAGGCGGTCAGCACTTCGATCTCGCGGCCGAGCAGCGTCGTCTTTCCGAGGCGGGCTATCGTCACGTGCCGCAGGTGGTCGAACCCGGCGACTTCGCGGTGCGCGGCGCGATCGTCGACATTTTCCCGATGGGCAGCATCGAGCCGTATCGCATCGAGCTGTTCGACCAGGAGATCGACTCGATCCGCACGTTCGATCCCGAGTCGCAACGCTCGGCAAGCAAGGTGGACCGCGTGCGCCTGTTGCCGGCACGCGAATTCCCTTTGACCGAGGAGACCGCGCGCGGCTTCCGCAATACCCTGCGCGAGCGCTTTCCGATCGACCCGCGTCGTTGCCCGCTGTACCAGGACATCAAGGAAGGCACGGCTCCCGCCGGCATCGAGTACTACCTGCCGTTGTTCTTCGATGGCGGTCCGTTCGGGCCTACCGAAACCCTGTTCGACTACCTCGCCGAGAATGCCTTGTTCGTGGTGTGCGAGGGCGCACTCGATGCCGCCGAGCTGTTTTCCGCACAGACCCGCGAACGCTACGAGCAACGCGCGCATGACATCGAACGGCCCATCCTTCCGGTCGTCGAACTGTTCCTGTCGGCCCAGGACCTGCGTGAACGCCTGAACGGGAATCTGCGCGTCGATCTCGTTGCGGCCGGAAGCGACGAGCGCTCGGCAGACCTCGGCACGCAACCGGTGCCATCCCTGCCGATCAACCGCAAGGACGAGGCGCCGGCTGCGGAGTTGCAGCGCTTCGTGGCGAGCTATCCGGGTCGCATCCTGATCGCCACCGAATCCGCCGGCCGCCGCGAAGCGTTGATCGAACAGGTCATGGCCGCCGGCTTGCCGGTGACGACGGTCGGTTCATGGAAGGAATTCGTCGATCCAGCCGTGCCGGCGCGCTTCGCCATCACGGTTGCCGCGCTCGAGCAGGGATTCGCCCTGGCCAAGCCCGCGCTGAGCGTGTTGACCGAACGCGAACTGCTCGGCGAGCGCGCCCAGCAGAGTCGACGGCGCAAGCGCGCCGCGCGCGATCCCGAAGCAGTGATCCGCGACCTGACCGAACTCGCGATGGGTTCCCCGATTGTCCACGTCGATCACGGCGTCGGCCGCTATCAGGGCCTGCTCAAGCTCGATGTCGGCGGCGCGGACGGCGAGTTCCTCGCGATCGAGTACGCCAAGGGCGACAAGCTCTATGTGCCGGTGGCGCAGTTGCATCTGGTCAGTCGCTACTCGGGCACCGCACCGGAACTCGCACCCCTGCACTCGCTCGGCGGCGAGGCCTGGGATCGCGCGAAGCGGCGCGCGGCGGAAAAGGTGCGCGACGTTGCCGCCGAACTGCTCGCCATCTACGCCCAGCGCGAAGCCCGGCCCGGCACCGCACTCGCGATCGATCGCCTTCTCTACGACCAGTTCGCCGCCGCGTTTCCGTTCGAGGAGACGCCGGACCAGCTGCAGGCGATCGAAGCCGTCATTGCCGATCTCGCGCGTGCGCGGCCGATGGATCGCGTGGTCTGCGGCGATGTCGGCTTCGGCAAGACCGAGGTTGCATTGCGTGCGGCATTCGTGACTGCCGTCGCCGGCAAGCAGGTCGGCATCCTGGCCCCGACCACCCTCCTCGCCCAGCAGCATTTCCAGAATTTCCGCGACCGTCTCGCCGACTGGCCGATCCGGGTCGAGGTGCTGTCGCGCTTCAAGTCGAAGAAGGAAACCAGCGACGCGCTGGCGAAACTTGCCGAAGGCCAGATCGACATCATGATCGGCACGCACAAGCTGCTGCAGTCCGATGTGAAGTTCAGGGACCTCGGGCTGCTCATCGTCGATGAAGAGCAGCGCTTCGGCGTGCGCCAGAAGGAGCAACTGAAGAAGCTTCGCGCCGAAGTCGACCTGCTGACCCTTACCGCGACGCCGATTCCGCGCACGCTGAACATGGCCATGGCCGGGTTGCGCGATCTTTCGATCATCGCCACCCCACCGGCCCATCGTCTTGCCGTCAAGACCTTCATCGGAGCCTGGGATCCCGCCCTGGTTCGCGAAGCCTTCCAGCGCGAGCTGCAACGCGGCGGCCAGGTGTATTTCCTGCACAATGAGGTCGACACGATCGAGAAGGCGGCGCGCGAGCTGGAAGCCCTGGTCCCCGATGCGCGCATCCGCATCGCCCATGGCCAGATGCCCGAGCGCGAGCTTGAGCAGGTCATGCTCGATTTCTACCGCCAGCGCTTCAATGTCATGGTCTGCACGACGATCATCGAATCCGGCATCGATGTGCCGAGTGCGAACACGATCGTGATCAATCGCGCCGACAAGTTCGGCCTGGCCCAGCTGCACCAGCTGCGTGGCCGCGTCGGACGCTCGCACCATCGCGCCTATGCCTTCCTGATCGTTCCTGACACGCGTTCGATCAGCGCCGATGCGGAAAAGCGACTCGAGGCACTCGCCTCGCTGGAAGAACTCGGCGCGGGCTTCACCCTGGCCACCCACGATCTCGAAATCCGCGGCGCCGGCGAACTGCTCGGCGAGGAGCAGTCGGGGCAGATCGAGGAGGTTGGCTTCTCGATGTACCGCGACATGCTCGATCGCGCCGTGCGCGCGCTCAAGTCAGGCAAAGTGCCGGATTTCGACTTGACCAGCGAACACGAGGCCGAGATCGAGCTGCACCTGGCCGCGCTGATCCCGGACGACTACCTGGCCGACGTCAATTCACGCCTCACGCTGTACAAGCGCATCTCCAGCGCCGCCGACGACGAGGCGCTGCGCGATCTGCAGGTCGAGATGGTCGACCGCTTCGGCCTGCTCCCGGATGCAGTGAAAAACCTGTTCGCCGTTACCGAGCTGAAGCTGCTGGCGACGCCACTCGGCATCCGCAAACTCGAACTCGGAGCGAACGGCGGGCGCGTGATCTTCACGCCGAAGCCCGACATCGACCCGATGACCGTGATCCGCATGGTCCAGACCCTGCCCAAGGTGTATGCCCTCGACGGCCAGGACAAATTGCGGATCAAGCTGCAGTTGGAAGGTGCCAGCGAACGGGTCCGCGTCGCGCGCGAAATCATCGTGGCGCTGTCGAGGCCGGCTAAGCCATGAACGAGTGATCGCAATGCCGCGCCGATGCGATCAGTCGATGGTTTCGGCTGCCTGCGCGCTTGCCAGGGGCTTCAATTCGCTGTCCAGCGCGACGCGCTCGTCGAACACGAAGCAACCACCGTCGTAACCATAGCCGCCGACCTGCTCGAAGTAGGCGAGGATGCCCCCGTCGAGCTGGTACACGTTGGCGATGCCCTCGGCTTCCATCCACAAGGCGGCCTTCTCGCAACGGATGCCGCCCGTGCAGAAACTGACCACAGCCGCTCCGTCGAGCGTCTCGCGACGCTCCAAGACCGCCCCTGGCAACTCGGTGAAGCGGTCGATCGGCAGACTCATGGCGCCGGCAAAACTGCCGTGAACGACTTCCTGCCGATTGCGCGTATCGAGCAACACCAGGCGACGGCCCTGGTCATCCGAGCCTTGTGCAATCCAGCGCGCAAGTTCGGTCGGCGCCAGCGCGCGCGCCCTGCCCGCCAGCGGTGCGGTTCCGGGCTGGCGGAAGCGGATGATCTCGGCTTTCACCTTGATCTTGAGCTTCGCGAAGGGCTGTGCCGCGCTGCGACTGCGCTTGATGACGATATCGGCAAACCGCCGATCGGCGCGCAAACCGTCGACGAATGCCTCGATGCCCGGATCCGGACCGGCGAGAAAAAGGTTCAAACCCTCGCTTGCGACAAGCACCGTGCCGAGCAAGGCATGCGCTTCGGCGAGCCCTTGCAGGTGCGCGGCCAGGGATTCAGGCGTGTCGACCGTGACGAACTTGTAGGCGGCGATGTTCAGGATCATCAGGCAATTTTACGCCAAGCCCGCATCAGTCGGGCGCGACCTCTGGTCATTCAGCGCATTCCGCGCTAGAAAGGCATGGCGCGTCAGCCGGGGCTGGCGCGCTTCACGACAACCCGTACAGGAAACCAGCGAGGGCATCATGTCCAAAGGTATGGATTCAAAGAAATCGGAAAAGAAGAAACCCGAAAAGACCCTGAAGGAAAAGCGCGCCGCCAAGACCGAGAAGAAGAAGAGCAAGTGAGTTGATGCGACTGCCCACCGCTGCCGATCATTCATCGGCAGCGGCCGGGGAGCGCATCCTGCAACCCGCGCCGTCGTGAGCCTCTGGAAGCCAGCAATGCCCTCAACTGATCGTCGTTCCAAGTCCGCAACCGTGGTCTCGCATCGCCATCTGCGGATTCCGGCCGTGCTGATGGCGCTGTCTCCATTGGCGGGGGTTGCTGCCGACGAGCCACTCATGAGCGAGGCGGCGCGTCCCCCGGCCGTGCTCGATTTCGAGGTGGTCAAGGCCTGGCCGCACGACCGCGGCGCATTCACCCAGGGCCTGATCTATCGGGACGGCTTTCTCTACGAGAGCACCGGTCTCAACGGGCGCTCAAGCCTGCGCAAGGTCTCGCTCGAAACCGGGGAGGTCGTGCAGCACCTGAAGGTCGCCAACGAATACTTCGCCGAGGGGCTGACCGACTGGAAGAACCGCCTGATCCAGATCACCTGGCAATCGAAGACGGGCTTCACCTATGACCTCAAGACCTTCGAGCCCGGCGAGCCGTTCCACTACAGCGGCGAAGGCTGGGGCATCACGCATGATACGAAACGCCTGATCATGAGCGATGGAACCTCGACGCTGCGCTTCCTCGACCCGAAGACCTACGCGCAGACCGGCACTCTCGAAGTCACCTACCTGGGCAAGCCGCTGGCCAATCTCAACGAGCTCGAATTCGTCCGCGGACGGATCTTCGCGAATGTGTGGCAGAGCACGAGCATCGTCGTGATCGATCCGGCAAACGGCCGTGTCACCGCGCAGCTCGACCTGCCCGCCCTGCTCTCGGCGGATGATCGATCGACCGGAGTCGACGTACTCAACGGCATCGCCTACGACGCGAAGACCGATCGCCTGTTCGTCACGGGCAAACTGTGGCCAAAGGTATTCGAGATCAGGCTCAAGACGACCGATCTGCTCGACAAGCGGCGCTGAACCAGGCCACTCGTGCCGGTCTTCCGGCTCTGCACGAGAGACGGCAAGTCCTGCTCCACGCGCACTGCCGCGGATCCGAACCGCTTTCAGTCGCGGCTATTCCCGAGCTGAATCAATAGGAGTCGGCTTCCGCCGCCGCTTCTCGACCCTGCTGCCGGATCAGGGCTTCCTCGCGGGCGTCGTTGATCGCGGCGCGGACGCCATCCAGATCGACTTCGCGCTGATCGTGTTCGAACAGGCCACTGAGCTCGCTGTCGACACGCAGTTCACCGGACTCGAACAAGGCCCAGATCTCCTCCGCATACCAGGTATCAAACAGTTCCGGCGCGAACCGGCCGAGAAACGCGGTGAGGTTGTTGACGTCCCGCTGCAGCATCGTGCGCGCCGCATTGTTGCCGCTCGCGCTGACGACCTGGGGCAGATCGATGATGACCGGTCCATCCTCGCCGACCAGCACGTTGTACGGCGAGAGGTCGCCATGGATCAAGCCGACCATCAGCATGCGCACGACCTGGCGCATGAGGAAGGCATGATAGTCACGCGCGGTCGCGGCAGAAAGCTCGACTTCGCCGAGGCGCGGTGCCGAGTAGCCATCCGCATCGGTGACCAGCTCCATGACCAGCACACCGTGGAAATAGCCATACGGTCTGGGTACCCGCACGCCCGCATCGATCAGCTGGTAGAGCGCGTCGACCTCGGTGTTCTTCCAGGCGATTTCCTGCTGCTTGCGTCCGTACTTGGTCGCCTTTCCGATTGCGCGGGCCTCGCGGCTGCCGCGCACCTTGCGCCCTTCCTGATACTGGACGCGCTGCTGGAAGCTGCGTTGGGCCATATCCTTGTAGACCTTGGCGCAACGGATGTCTTCGCCTGCGCCGACCACGTAGACCGCCGCTTCCTTGCCGCTCTTGAGGGGACGCACGACACGATCGATGATGCCGTCGTCGATCAGTGCCTGCAGGCCAGGAGGAATCTTCATCGCGGGTTCGTTCTTGCTGTCCGGTTCCCATCGCGGAGGATCCGCAATCGCAGGCGGCGCAGGATAGCGGACTCGGCTGCGCAAGCGATAGGCACGCCACCGGCATGACACAATGGGGCCGGACCTCCCGTCCGTCCATCCGGCGCAGCGCATGTCCGACATCGCGATCAATCTCGTCAGCAAATTGACCCTGATCCGCGAGCACTGGTCGCCGCGCGTGATCGCCGAAATGAACGACGTGCAGTTCAAACTGGTCAAGTTGCAGGGCGATTTCGTCTGGCACCAGCACGCGGAGACCGACGAGGTGTTCCTCGTTGTCGCCGGCGAGATGCAGATCGGATTTCGCGATCGCGAGGTCACGCTTCGGCAGGGAGAGATGTTCGTCGTCCCGAAGGGAGTCGAGCACATCACGCGCGCAGTGCAGGAATGCCACGCACTCATTGTCGAGCCGCGCGGCGTCGTCAATACCGGGGAGGCAGGTGGTGAACTGACCGCGGGCAACGATGTCTGGATCTGAATCCGCCGTTCGTCGCAATCCGGTCAGTCAGATAATCCAACATCCGGCCAACGCATGCCGTAGGATGGCTGCGCTGTCTGTCCTTTGAACGCGTCTCGATCGGCCGGGTTTCCGTCGCCGTTACGCGCCTTTCGCGCCGTCATCTCGATTCCTGCCTTGACGCCTCCACGGGAGTGCCCATGCCGGGCTACCGTACCCGCCAGCTGGTCGTCCGGCTGGGTGGACATGATTTTCGTATCCGCGCCCTCAGCGACCTGCGGCAATTCGCCGATCCGCATGGTTTCGCCGAGCGTCTCGGCATCTCTTCCGCGCAATGGAGCCTGTTTGGCCAGGTCTGGCCATCCGGCAGGGTGCTCGCCGAAGCGATGTGCAGTTTCGAAGTGGCCGGCAAGCGCATCCTCGAGATCGGCTGCGGGCTCGGCCTTTCGAGTCTCGTGTTGCAGCGGCGCAAAGCGGATATCACGGCCAGCGACCAGCATCCGCTCGCGGAGTCGTTCCTCGCCCACAACGCGCGGTTGAACAATTTGCCGAAGCTTGCCTATCGGGACCTGCACTGGGCCGTTCCCGATGTGGAACTCGGACGTTTCGACCTGATGATCGGCAGCGACATCCTCTACGAGCGCGACCACATCGAGCTACTCGCGATCCTGCTCAAGCGTCACGCACTGGCCAGCGCGGAAGTGGTCTTCACCGATCCGGGACGCGGCAACAGCGCGCCGTTCACGCGCGCTTTGGCCGAACAGGGCTATAGCGTCACCGAAGTGCGTAGTCGCTTCAACGAAAGCGACACCCCGCCGTTTCGCGGCCACCTGCTCAGCTATCGACGCTGAGCGACAGCGAGGATCCGACCATGGCACTTGGCATTCACCTCGACGACAGCAAGATCGATCCGAACGTTTCATGCTCGAGCTGTGAAGCGGTCTGCTGCCGCTTGACGGTGGTGCTCGAAGCGTCGGACGAGGTCCCGGAACATCTCGTTGCACACGGCGAAAATGGCGTCGATACGATGGCGCACGACAAGGATGGCTGGTGCAGCGCGCTCGATCGGTCCAGGCAGTGCTGCAGCATCTATGCGCAGCGCCCGTCAGTGTGTCGCAGATTCGCGATGGGCGGGGGCTACTGCCGACTCGAGCGTGAGATATTCGCGCGTGGCGGATTAACCCTCAGAGTCGCCTGAGCAAGCCGGATCGGCACGCTGGCGTTCCTCCCACGCACTTGTCGCTTCGCGATGGCGCTGCATGGCTTCGGCATGGATATCGAAGACGCAGCGCAGGCAACCGGAACCGCAGCACTCCGAGGGATCAGGCTCGACCGGCGCCTGCGGTTTCGGGTCGTCGGCAGGATTCATCGGCGATTCTGCAACTGATGCCCCGTCCACTCGATGATCTGGCGGGCGCCCATTCCACCCGTTTGCCGGGCGAGTTCGCTGCCTCGATCGAACAGGATCAGGGTCGGAATGCTGCGGATCGCGAAGCGTGCCCCGAGCGCCGGCTGTGCCTCCGTATCGACCTTGGCCAGACGCACGCGAGGCTGGAGCCGCGTTGCAGCCTCGGCGAAATGCGGCGCCATGGCGAGGCAGGGTCCGCACCAGGGGGCCCAGAAGTCGACCAGCACCGGCAGGTCGCCGCGCAAGACCTTGGCATCGAAGTCGTGACTCTCGATGATCGCAGGATTTGCGGCAAACAGCGCCTGATGACAACGCCCGCAGGTCGGACCTTCGGCAAGCCGCGACTCGGGCGAGCGGTTCATGGCTCCGCAATTCATGCAGGGAATCAGCAGTCGCTTGTCATTCATGGCTGTCTCGTATCGATGCGTGCCTGATCGATCAGATGGCGGCAACCGGAATGAGTGCAAGTGTCATCGAACGGCGTCGCGGCCGGGGCGAAATCCGCACGGATGACCGAGCGGTCGCAATTCCGGACTGATCGACGCCAGCCAACAGATCAACGTTTGCCAACAGATCAACGTTTGCCAACCGGGCTCAGGCAGGATCAAAAACCTTGCCGGGATTGAGGATGCCGAACGGATCGAGCACACGCTTGATGCCACGCATCATCGCGATCTCGGCATCGCTGCGGGTTCCGGCGAGATACTTCTTCTTGACCAGACCGATGCCATGCTCGGCCGAGATGCTGCCCTGGTAACGGGTCAAGGTCGCGCTGAGCAAGGCCGTCACGCGTTCGCATTCGACGATGAATTCCGTGTCGCTGGTCGCAGCTGGCTTGATGACGTTGACGTGCAGGTTGCCGTCGCCGATATGGCCGAACCAGACGATGTCGAACTGCGGGTATTCGCGCTCGAAGATTTCGCGCATCGCCTGCATGAATGCCGGGATTGCGCTGATACGGACCGAAATGTCGTTCTTGTAGGGTTTGAGCGGCGCAAGACTCTCAGTAATGCTGTCGCGCAGGCGCCACAAGGATGCCGCCTGCGCCGAACTCTGGCTGATCACGCCGTCGTTGACCCAACCGTTGTTCAGACAATGCTCGAACACCTCAAGCGCGAGCGCGTGCCGCGCTTCGTCGGGCGCATCGAACTCGGTGATGACGTAGAACGGGGATACCTGGTCGAACGGATCCTGCGCGCCATGCCGGACGACATGTTCAAGTGCACGATCGGTGAAGAACTCGAACGCGCTGAGGCTCAAGCTGCGTCGGCAGGCCGCGAAGACCTGCATCAGGTCCTGCATGGCCGGCACCGCGAGGACCATCACGTTGGATGGCGGCGGCGGTTCGGCCAGGCGCACGCTGGCCTCGACAACCAGGCCGAGCGTGCCCTCGGCACCGATCATCAGGTGACGCAGGTCGTAGCCGCTCGAATTCTTGATCAGACCACGATTGAGATCGAGCAGTGCGCCCGTGCCGGTAACGACCTTGAGCCCTGCGATCCATTCGCGTGTATTGCCGTAGCGGATCACGCGAATGCCTCCTGCGTTGGTCGCGATATTGCCGCCGATCGTGCACGAGCCGCGCGCACCGAAATCCACCGGATAGGTCAAATCGTGCTCGATCGCTGCACGTTGCAGCGCTTCGAGCACGAGACCGGGCTGCACGGTCAGGATGCGATCGACAGGCTCGAAGCCGAGGACGCGATTCATGCGCTCGAAACTGATGACGAGTTCGCCGTTGGCGGCCACCGCACCACCCGACAAGCCCGTGCGTCCACCGGATGGCACGATGCCGACCCGTTCTTCGACAGCCCAGCGCACGATTTCCTGAACTTCCGCGGACTGCGCCGGCAAGGCGATCGCGATCGGATTCGGCGTCCAGCGCCGCGTCCAGTCGCGTCCGTAGAATTCGAGATCGGCGGGCTCGGTCTTGAGCAGCAGCCCAGGCAACCGCTGGCCCAGACGCGCCATTCGGGGATCGGTCATGGGCTGGATTTCCGGTTCGACAACAAGGACATGAGAGGCCTGCAGCGGGATTGCAGCGATCCGGGAAGCCTGCCAGCGATCGAACGGGACGTCCACTGTTGCGCTGCCGCAAAATGCCCGGGATCTGGCATAGTTCCGTCGCGCGGCGACCCTGGCGTATCCGCCGCAACCCTCCCGACCGTTGTCCGGACGAACATGAAGAAGACCTCGTACCCCAGGCAGGAAATCCGCGTGCTGTTGCTCGAAGGCGTCAGCGCCAGCGCCGTCGAAACGCTCAGGACTGCCGGCTATTCGCAGATCGAGCTGCATGACAAGGCGCTGCCCGAGGACGCGCTCAAGCGGCGCATCGCCGAAGCGCACCTGGTCGGGATCCGCTCACGCACCCAATTGACCGCTGAGGTGCTCGCCGAGGCCAAGCGCCTGATCGCGGTCGGCTGCTTCTGCATCGGCACCAACCAGGTCGACCTCGATGCCGCGCAAGCGCTTGGCATACCGGTTTTCAACGCTCCCTATTCGAATACGCGCAGCGTTGCCGAGCTCGTACTGGCCGAAGCCATCCTGCTGATGCGACGCATCCCGCAAAAGAATGCCGAATGCCATCGTGGCGGCTGGTCAAAATCGGCGGCAGGCAGTTTCGAGGTGCGCGACAAGGTGCTCGGCATCATCGGCTACGGGCATATCGGCACCCAGGTCGGCCTGCTCGCCGAGGGCCTTGGCATGCGCGTGATCTTCCACGACATCGAACCGAAGCTGACGCTGGGCAACGCCCGTGCAGCATCGGGCCTCGACGACCTGCTGCAACGCTCCGACGTCGTCACCCTGCACGTTCCGCAGACTGCGCAGACAGACTTGATGATCGGTGCCGCCCAGCTTGGCCGAATGCGCCCAGGCAGCTCCCTGATCAATGCGTCGCGCGGCACCGTCGTCGACATCGATGCGCTCGCGCAGAGCCTGCGCTCGGGCCATCTGTCGGGAGCCGCTGTCGATGTCTTCCCGACCGAGCCGACCGCCAACGGCGAAGCTTTCGTCTCGCCACTGGTCGGCATGGACAACGTGATCCTGACTCCGCACATCGGCGGCAGCACGCTCGAGGCGCAGGACAACATCGGCATCGAGGTGGCAGCCAAGCTGGTGCGCTACAGCGACAACGGATCAACCTTGTCTGCGGTCAACTTCCCCGAGGCAACCCTGCCCGAGCATCCGCACAGCCGCCGCCTGCTGCATATCCACCGCAATATGCCCGGCATGCTTTCGCGCATCAACGAAATTTTCTCGCGCGAGAACGTCAACGTCGACGGCCAGTACCTGCAGACCAATGCGAACATAGGCTACGTGGTCGCCGACGTGTCAACCAGCGAAGCGCAGGCTGTCGCACTCAAGGACGCACTGGCCGCCATTCCGGGAACCTTGCGGACGCGCGTGCTGTACTGATCCCGGGTTGGATCGACTGTCGATCCGGTCGGTCGCCTGCCTGCTACCGCTGATTACCTGGCCCGCGAGCTCGCCACCGGCAAGCGCCAGCCGAAGCGGATCGCCATGAATCGCAGGCCGAAGCAGAGGCCCACTGCAACGACCAGCATCGGTACATCGGGAAGCGAAAGGGATTTCCCGATGACGATCACCGCAGCCCCTGCCAGTGCTGCGACGGCATAGAGTTCCGAGCGCAGGATGACCGGAATCTGCGCGACCAGCATGTCACGCACGATGCCACCGCCGATCCCGCTCAACATGCCGAGCAGGATCGCCGGGACCGGGCCAAGCCCGAATGCCAGTGCCTTGCTCGCGCCGGTTGCGGCAAACAGGGCAAGGCCGAGCGCGTCGAATATCTGCACCGGATTGCGCAGCTTCTCGACATCCTCATGCCTCAGGAAGGTCACGATTCCGGCGAGACAACTGGTCGCGAGATAATGCCAACCGACCAGCGCCGCCGGCGGCGTGTCGCCGATCAGCACATCGCGGACGATGCCTCCCGAAACCGCCGCAGCGAACGAAAGCACGAGCACGCCAAAGACATCGAGGCGATGGCGCACGCCAACCGCGGCACCGCTGATCGCAAAGACAAAGGTACCGAGCAGATCGAGCGCAACAAGGACCAGGTTCAAGGGCGTTGTCATCTCTGCGAGCGGACGCGAATACTACAGGTTCGGCTCATGAACACGGCGACTCCCGCTTCGACCCTGCATGCGCGTTCGCGAGCAGGATTGGGCATGACGCGAGGCAGGGCGCAGCAGCGGCCCACAACCTTGTCCAGTCGTGGGCCCTGCGCCTCCCAGCCCGTTTACCAGGTGTAACGCACGTTGTAGGTCAGCTTCGCTTCGCCATCGGCCGGGATGTTCAACGGGAAATCGATGGTCTGGGCGTCGCGCTTGTCGAACTCGTGGCTCCTGGCGGTGATCTTCCAGGTGCTCCAGCGGTACAGGTACTCGCGAACGACCACGCTTGCGGCGGATTTCTTGCGGTTGCGCACGCTGATCTCGAAACTCTCGTCGATGATCTTGCCGGCGCTGTCCATCGTGAAGCCGGTCTGGCGGCGTTCGCCAACCACATCAAACGAACTGCCAAGCTTGATGCGCACCGACTCGTTGCGCGGGGTGTGCTTGATCACGTCCTCGCCGATGAATTCGAGGCTGCCATCGACCGATGCCTGGTTGACGCGCATGCGCCCGGCGGGCATCGGCACGCCGAGACTGTTCGCCTCCTTGTTGTCGAACTCGACATACGCTGCAACCGTTCCCTGCGAGGTCGCGCCATAGCCCTGATCGGAGACCGGCTGCGCCCAGTAGCCGGACGGCGTCGGTGCCGCGGTGAAGATCAGTTGCTTCCGGCAGGCGATGCCCGCTGCAGACGGAAACAGTTCGAGTTGCTTGGTCGAGTTGTCCGGCAGGTCGCTGCGGCGACCGAGCGTGTAGAGGTGGTATTCGAACAACGAGGACTCCGCGAAACCCTGGTCTGCTTCGTCGGCAACCACACCGCCCCTCGCCTTCATCATCAGCACGGGACTCGGTTGCGGCGATGGCGCCCGATTGACTTCGCCGGCGACCAGCTTGAGCTGGGCGGCGGGATAGCTGCCGCCACTCTGGTTGACGATCGTGACCCAGGACGAGAGATCCATCGCACAGCCATTGCCCGACTCGCGCAACGTGATGTTGTAGTCGGCCCACCAGGTCATGCCCTGGGTCTGGTACGAAACACGGGTATCGTGCGATCCGCCTTTGCGTGCGTTGACCAGCCAGACCAGGGTGGGCTTGGTGATCAGGCCGCCAGGCAGGCTCGGGAACGAGACGTTGCCGACATTCGTCAGACTCAGGACTTCGCCATTGTCGCGTTGCAGGATGAGGCTACCGCCCTCGGCGGAGAGCAAACTGCCGTCGATGCGCTCGACGGCGTTGCCGCGAACCTGTTCGACTGAGATCCTTTCGCCAATGTAGCGTTCGAGCAGCTTTTCACCGCTGACCAGGTCGTACTGGTAGTTCTGTTCGATGACGCGGGTCCCGGCGGGATCGGTCAGCGACTCGAATGCAACCGTGGTCGGATCGATGCGCTTGGCCACGTCGGTGAAGCGGAGTACTCCGTTGCCCGATACAAGCGGCATCTTGCGCCCGTCGCGCACCAGCGCGTATCCCGGCAACGAGGGTCCATAGCCGGCGAGCCGCTCGGTGCTTATCTGTCCCGGCTGGGCGGAGCTGTAGATCGTCAACGAGTAGTCGGGCGTTTCCGCGTTGACGGAACCCGTGCCATATAGCGCGGCGATCGCGAATATCAGGGGATTGCGCATGGAACAGTCCTCGTCGATGAATGCTGTGCGTGCAACGCAGGATACTGCGTCGAGGGGTTTCCTCGACTGAACGCGCGGCATCCGGGCTGACCTCTGCCCACTACGGCACGTCGCTCCGCAAACCCGCCCATCAGCGGTTTGGTGGCGCCACGCGAGTCCCCGGATTCGGTTCCATCAACCTCCGCTCGCATCGCGCCAAGCGCGACCCGGCGATCGCCTCGATCAGGAGGCACGATCCCGATACCATGGCGCGCGTATCGCCGCCGATTCCGCCGCATGTCCCACGACACCATCATCGCCAACCAGTCCCTGCATCGATTCGATGGCCACGACCGGATCTGGCTGTTCGGCTACGGCTCGCTGATCTGGAAAGCCGACTTCAGCTACATCGAACGGCGAGCGGCGCGGATCCATGGCTGGTCGCGGCGATTCTGGCAGGGATCGCACGATCATCGCGGCACGCCCGAATCCCCTGGTCGCGTCGTGACCCTGGTCGCCGAGGCCGGAGCGAGTTGTGCAGGAATGGCCTACCTGATCACGCCCGAAGTGTTCGATCATCTCGACCATCGCGAGAAGAACGGTTATCTGCGCGAGACACTCGCGATCGAGTTCAAGGCGGGCGGTCACGAACTCGGGCTGGTCTACATCGCCAACCCCGCCAACGCAGCCTTCCTCGGCGACGCGAGTGACGCCGACATCGCGAGACACATCGCGAATGCAAAAGGTCCGAGCGGCCTCAATCGGGACTATTTCCGTCACCTGGCTGACGCGCTGCGCGAACTCGGCGAGCACGATCCGCATATTGAACACATCGGGCAGGAACTGCAGAAAATCACTCGCGTCGATTGATCCGGCCCGCAAATACCGTTCGCCCTGGGCCCTTCGACTCAGAAGATCGACAAACCGGTCAGCGCCGCAAAACGTTCCAGCGCCGCAGCCCCGGCCAGCGAATTTCCCTTGTCATCGAGCGCCGGCGACCAAACCGCGACAGTCAGCACATTCGGCACGATCGCGACAATGCCGCCACCGACCCCGCTTTTCGCCGGAAAGCCGACCCGGAAAGCAAACTCGCCCGCCGCGTCGTAGGTTCCGCAGGTCAGCATGAGGGCATTGATGCGCTTGGCAAGTCCGGCACTGATCACCGATTTCCCCGAGCGCTGGCAGCGGCCCCGATTGGCGAGATAGACGAAGGCGCGGGCCAGGTCCGCGCAACTCATCTGCAGCGCGCATTGGTGGAAATAGAAATCGAGAACCTGCTCGACCGGATTGTCGAGATTGCCGAAGCTGCGGACGAAGTTGGCGAGGGCGGCATTGCGGAATCCGGTATTGCGTTCCGAACCCGCGACCTCGGCGTCCATGATGACGCCCGGGTTGTCGGCGCGTTCGCGGACGAAGGCCAGCAGGTGCTCGCGCGCGTTGCGGTTGCTCGAGAGGACCACGTCGGCGACGACGTGCGCGCCGGCATTGATCAGCGGGTTCCTCGGAATGCCCTTCTCGCTCTCGAGTTGCACCAGTGAATTGAACGCGCTTCCTGACGGCTCTCTTCCGACCCGTTTCCACAGGTCCGGGCCGAGCGCTTCGAGAGCGAGCGTCAAGCTGAAGACCTTGGAAATGCTCTGGATCGAAAACGGCTCGGCGGCGTCACCGACCTCGAACAACCGACCGTCGAGCGTTGCGACGGCCATGCCGAAGCGATTGGCTGGAACATCCGCAAGCCGCGGGATATAGGCGGCGACCTTGCCCTGGCCGACAAGCGGAGCAACCTCCGCATGGATCTGCCTGAGGATCGCTGCGTGGTCGATGTGCACGTGTTGACGGCCGGGGTGATCGACGAGGCTCATGGGCACATCCTCGCACGCCGGCGGGACGGGCAGCACGCGTATTGACGCAGTCTGCTCAATCGACGGATGACGGCGCGGGATCGAGGCTACACGCGCGCACCGAGCGCGAAACGATGCGATTGCGGCCGCGACGCTTGGCCGTGTAGAGCGCGCGATCGGCCGTGTCGATCAGCACGATCTCCGAGGTCCCGGGCTGGGGGCGGGTCGCGCTGACCCCGATGCTCACGGTCACGACGCGGGCAATCGGCGAGGTCGGATGGAGCATGCCCATGCCTTCGACGCATGTCCGCAGGCGGTGGGCCACGCGTTTCGCGGTCGGCATGTCGCAGTCCACCATGAGCAACGCGAACTCCTCGCCACCATAGCGGGCAACCAGATCCTTCCCGTCCGGGAGCATCGCCGAACACGCGGCGGCGAGGTCGCGCAGGCATTCGTCTCCATGGAGGTGTCCTCGCGCATCGTTGAGCAGCTTGAAGCAGTCGACGTCGACGAACAGCAAGGCGAGGCTGCGACCATCCACGGCGTGCGCTGTCCACTCCTCGAGCAGGCGGTCGTCGAAACAGCGGCGATTGGCGATGCCGGTCAATCCGTCGTTCATCGACAACTGCCGGAGTTTGCGGTTGGCGTGTTCGAGCTCGCCGACGACGCGCGCCAGATGGATGGCACCGGCGATCTGCGTGGCGATCGCGTCGAAGGCCGCGCACACCTCGGCCGAAAAAAATCCGGCATCGACGCTCTCGAGATTGAGCACGCCATGCAGTCGACCGCGATGGGTGATCGGCACGAGGTATTCGGAACTGACACCGCTGTTGCCCGGCACGTAGTCGGGATCGCATTCGACGTCGACGATGAGCTGGGCCTTGCCGGTCCGCACGCAGCGACCGGATGCTCCCAGTTCGACCGGCCATGGCAGATCCGAGGGGAGTTCGAGGCCGATCTCGCCCGACCACACTTCCTGGACGAAGTGGGTCTGGTTGTCATTCAGCAGGATCACGCTCGCGATGGTCACGGGCAATCGCTGGATCACGCAGTCAACGATGCGTTTGAGGACGCTTTCGAGCGTGTCGCCCTGCAATGCCTCGGTCGACACCTCGGCGAGGATCTCGGCAAGCATGATCCGGCGTTTCGCCGCAGACTGCCCGCCCCAACCCGCAGCGGAGGCGTGCGCAAGACCGAACCTGGCAACCGTCTGCGACATCGCTTCCCCGCCCGAACCTGCTGCGCATATTACGCCCGGCCCATCCGCATCGGAATCTGCAAGCCGACCCTCCCGAATCAATCGCCGGCAGGGGCGTCCGCATTGAGGAAGTACGGAACCACCTCGCCCTTGATCTTGATCGTGATCGGGCGGCCACGCCGATCGAGCGACTTGCCAGCAGCGACCCGGATCCAACCCTCGCTGACGCAATATTCCTCGACCGTGGTGCGTTCCTGTCCATTGAAGCGGATACCGATACCGCGGGCGAGAAGGTCCGCATCATGGAACGGACTCTTGGGATCGACCGACAGGCGATCGGGAAGGGTTTCAGTCATGGACGGGCTCCGGTTTCGGGACGCTGGCAGGAAGGGCGCCATGCTACGGGAATCAGCCGGCATTGGCTGCGGAGAGGGCTTGCGCATTGCTGCCCCGGATGCGCGCCGCCAGCACCTGCCGGCCTCGGCGAGCGCCCGATGGCTGGGTCGGAGGGCTCCGGGACTGCTTCGGATCGCAAGCCTGCGTGACAGTCCCGGCAGCGGGCGGACAAGGATGTCGACCCGTCGTGACGGCAAAACTGTCGAGACCTCCACATTTCCGCTTGCAAGCCCAGCCTCGGCTATGCATTATCCGCCGCGGGAATGGTTTGATATCCACCTTTGGACGGATGTCGGCCAAGGCGTCGCAATGAGGGGACCCAGGCGGGACACGCCTGCGGACATTGCGAGCGCGATGCAACAACGGAACCGGGAAACCGTCTTGCGGAATCTGCTCTTCGGCGGCGTCATGGCAGTCCTGTGCGGGTGCGCGCCTGCGCCTGCCAAACCCGATGCAATGACGGGTTCGCCCGCTACTGTCGGCCCGGGCGCCGATCAGGACGGAGAACTGGTTCGGATCGACCTCGAGAGCCTCCTTGAAAAGAACCAGCGGGTTGTCGTCGACAATCCCTACGGCGATGTCCGGCTGCGTTTCGGTGGTTACGAAAGCCGCATCGAGATCCACGCCGTCGCGCAGCAGCCCACCGGTGCCGCACCGATCGCGCTCACGCCCGGCGCTGTTGACGGCAGTTACCGCATCGCTCCTCGGCTGCCGGCGGACTCGCTCGCGGCAAACGGGCAACGAATGGACCTGGTCGTGTTCCTTCCGCAAGGACACGCGGTCGATGTGCGCACCGAACAGGGCCTGATCGAGAGCCGTGGCATTCGTGGCGACGTGACGCTGAACAGCACCAGCGGCGATATTGCACTTCGCGGCACGCAGGGCGCCATCCAGGCCAGGACCGGCGCCGGGTCGATCGAGGCGTCCTTGCTCAAGGCGCCACGAAATTCACGTCAGACCTTCGCGACCAGCACCGGCACCATTCTCCTCGCAGTGAACGACAAGCTCGACGCCCATCTCGAGCTTTCGACCTCGGCCGCATTCGCCACCGAATACTCGTTGAAGGTCGAACAACTGACCGGCAAGGAACCCAACAAGCGTGCGCTGGCGGTGGTCGGCGACGACGAAGCCGGCATCGTCGTGACCAGCCTGCGCGGTGAAATCCGGCTCCTGCGCTGGCGCGATTTCTCGTTGCCCGACGGCCGGCACGTCGACGACGACGATGCAATCGACAACGACAGTGATTGAACGATCCAGCCTGAACCTGCCGGCTGGTCGATGACCCGATCGAACGCAGGAATGTCTCCGCTGCACACAAGAGGATTTCGGTATGAATTTTCGCAATTGTAAAATTCACGGATTGATTCTGTTCGCACTGCTGGCGATCCCTCCACTGGCCTCCGGGTCCGACGCACCGATGGGTTCGACTGGCGTGCAGGTCGGCGAACCGGTCAGCGCGGTCGGCATCGATGTCGACCTGCGCGACGTGCCGACTGCGGCGCAATGGCGCCCTGGCATGCCGATCAAGGAAGCGCACAAGCGCCAGTTCTTCCCGCCCGATCGCCTCGACACGTCGGCACCGAAATGGATCCTGACCGAGCCTGATCGATTGCCTGAACTGCAGAAGATGTGGGACGAGAATGCCCCGGCGCACCTGCGCCAGGGACGCTCGGAGACCCGCGTCAGCATCAACAACAGCTCGACCGGCGTGTCCCCGGGCGACCCGGTTGTCGATGTCAGCGCCAACTACATCATCTACGGCGTGAATGGCAGCAGCGGAACGACATTCACCGTGTACGACAAGGCGGGCACCAAGCTTTCCGGGCCGACCACGTTCGCCTCGCTGGCGCCGACCGGTGATGGCTGCAGGACCTCGGTCAGCGACCCGATCGTGCTGTTCGATCGTCTGGCCAACCGCTGGTTCCTGCTCGAAATGGGCGGCACGTCCTCAGCCGCCAAGATGTGCATCTATATCTCCAAGACCGAGAACCCGGTCTCGGGCGGCTGGTGGTTCTACGGGTTCTCGACACCCGTGCTGAACGACTACCCGCATTGCGGCGTATGGACTGATGCCTACGTCTGCACCGACAACGAAGGCGGCAGCAGCGTCACGGCCTATGCCTACGATCGCGCGAACATGCTCAATGGCGCGACCGCGCGCGCGCAGCAGCGATTCGTCAGCGTTCCCGCGCTGGGTGGCTACGGCTTCCAGGCGCTGACACCGGCCACCTTCATGGGCGACTCCGCCCATGCACCGCCGGCTTCGACCCGCCAGATCCTGGTACGGCACAACGATGACGAGGCGCATGCCGGAACCTCGGCCGATGGAACACGCGACTTCATCGATATGTATTCGATGACGATCAACTGGACCACCCCGGCCAGCAGCAGCGTGACCGCCCTGCCGCGCATCGCGATCACCGAGTTCAACAGCTGGTTCCGCGACTACTCGACATTTGCAACCGTGCCGCAGCCTGGTTCGACCTCGCGCCTCGACCCGATACGCGAAGTGATCCTGAATTCGCTGGTCTACCGGAATGTCGGCAGCTACGAATCGATCGTTGGCCAGTTCGCGACCAACGTCAACGCCGCACGTACCGGCACCACGGTCAATGCAGGCATCCGCTGGTTCGAACTGCGTCGGACCGGTGGCGGCAACTGGACCCTGCAGCAGGAAGGCACCTACGCACCTGGCGACGCCAACACGCATCATCTGCTCGGCACGATCGCGACCGACAACAAGGGCAATATCGGGCTTGGCTACAACACGACCCGGACCACGGCGCCGACAGCCTTCGCGAGCCTTGGCTATACCGGTCGCATGGCCGCTGATCCAGCCGGCGTGATGACGCTTGGCGCGAACACGATCGTCGCCGGCACCGCCGCGGAAACCTCGGGGCGCTGGGGTGACTATTACCAGATGGCCGTCGATCCGGTCGACGACTGCACGTTCTGGATGGTCGGCATGTATCGCCCGTCCGGCAGCTGGAACACGCGCATCCAGGATTTCAAGTTCAGCGATTGCGGTGCGGCACCGACCACCTACTCGATATCCGGCACGGTCAGCACGGGTACCGGCGTCGGCATCTCGGGCGTCACCGTCAGCACGGGTTCGGTCAGCACGACGACCAATTCGAGCGGCGCCTATACGCTCGGCAGTGTGGCCAATGGCAGCTACACGCTGACGCCGTCACTGGGTGGCTACTCCTTCGCGCCGACCAGCCGCAGCGTCACCGTCAGCGGAGCGAATGTGACCGGCCAGAACTTCACCGGCACGGCCACGACGAACATTCCGCCCGTCGCAAACTTCAGCTTCACGAGCAGCGCCCTCGTCGCAACCTTCACCGACAGCTCGACCGACAGCGATGGCACGATCACGTCGCGCTCGTGGAACTTCGGCGATGGCAGCACCTCGACTGCGACCAATCCGAGCCACACGTATGCCGCGGCCGGCACCTACAGCGTTGCACTCGCGGTCACGGACAACACCGGCGCGACGAATTCGGTAACCAAATCGGTGGCCGTCACCGACACTGGTAGCACGGTCCTGCAGAATGGCGTCACGGTCAGCGGCCTGGGTGCGACGACCGGCAATTCGGTCAACTACACGATGGTCGTGCCGGCCGGTGCGACAGGGCTCAACTTCGTGATTGCCGGAGGCACCGGCGATGCCGACATGTACGTGAAATTCGGCAGCGCACCGACCGATTCGAGTTATGACTGCCGCCCATACGCCGGTGGCAACTCGGAGTCCTGTCCGATCGCCAGCGCGCAGGCCGGCACCTACTTCATCCGGGTCAAGGCCTATACCACCTACACCGGGGTCTCGCTTACCGGCAGCTACTCGATCACGGCCAACGTCCCGCCGGTCGCCAACTTCAGCTTCACGACCAGCGCGCTGACCGCCAACTTCTCCGATTCCTCGAGCGACAGCGATGGGACCATCGCCTCGCGCTCGTGGACGTTCGGCGACGGAACCAGCTCGACAGCGACGAATCCGAGTCATGCATACGCGGCCGCCGGAACCTACAGCGTCGGCCTTGCCGTCACCGACAACAGCGGTGCAGTCAATTCGATCTCGAAATCGGTGACGGTCACGAGTGGCGGCGGCTGCACGCCGGCGGGAACAGTCCTGTGCAATGGCACGACGATCAGTGGCTTGTCGGCGGCCAAGAACAACTTCACGTCCGTCTACACCCTCGTCGTTCCCTCCGGCGCGAGCAACCTGTCGTTCTCGATCTCGGGCGGAACCGGAGATGCCGACCTCTACGTGCGACTCGGAGCGGCACCCACCACGACGACCTACACCTGCCGCCCGTACACCTCGGGCAACAGCGAGACCTGTTCGTTTGCCGCACCGACTGCCGGAACCTACTACGTCAGCGTGCGTGCTTATGCTGCATTCACCGGAGTCAGCTTGACGACCAGTTTCACGCCGTGAGAAATCACTGCTGATCAGGTGAACCCTGCCACGACGGCGACCGGATCAATCCGGTCGCCGTTTTCCTGATTGCGAATGCACGACGGCCTGAACGGCCGACCGCCATTTCAACGAAGCTGGCTGTCCTTGCTGCCACGACGGTTGTAGCCGGCGCTCGCGCGAATGTCGCGATCCCGCGCATCCTGGCAGGTCACGCACAGGCGCACGCCGGCAACGGCCTTGCGTCGCGCTTCGGGAATCCGTGCGCCACATTCCTCGCACTTCTTCAGTCCGGGGCCCTCGCGCAACTGCGTACGCGCACGCTTGATGCCGTCCTTGATCGTCGCATCGATCTGTTCCTGGACCGCACCATCACCCGCCCAACCGGTCGCCATTCCGAACTCCTCGCACCCGCGCACGCAATCCAGGCAAAAGCATAGCGCCACCCGGGCGCGATTGCCCGTTCAAGGCGGCTCGCGCTCGACCGAGCGGCAGCGCACGTCCTGCGCCGGCATCCGATGCGGTTCGCCAAGCGCTGAAGGCTCCGGCACAATGCCGCGCCCTCGCAGGAGTGGTCGCGCGAACCGGGAGGAACAGCACGTGAAAGACCTGACCAAGGGCCCAATCCCGCAGCATGTGCTGCAGATGGCAGTGCCGATGGCGATCGGCATGCTGATCCAGACCCTTTATTTCCTCATCGATCTCTATTTCGTCGCCCGTCTCGGCGAAGCGGCAATCGCCGGAGTCAGCCTCGGCGGTACGGTCATGTACATCGTGCTCGGCCTCACCCAGATGCTCGGCGTCGGTACCGTCGCGTTGATATCCCACGCGGTGGGACGCAAGGACAAGGACGACGCCAACCTCGTCTTCAACCAGTCACTGGTCCTGTCGGCCCTCTGCTTCGTGCTGACCTTGCTCGGCGGATACGGCCTCGGCGGCGCCTACCTGCGTTCGATCGGCGCCGATGCGGAGACGACGGCAGCCGGCATCACCTACCTGTATTGCTATATCCCGGGCCTTGCCCTGCAGTTCGCACTGATCGCCATGGGATCGGCGCTGCGCGGCACCGGCATCGTAAAACCGACGATGATCGTGCAGGCGCTGACCCTGTTGCTCAATATCATGCTTGCGCCGATCCTGATCGCAGGCTGGGGCACCGGGCATGCGCTCGGAGTCGCCGGAGCAGGACTTGCCAGCTCGATCTCGATTGCGCTCGGCGTGATCATGATGGCGGTCTATTTCGCGCGCATGGAAAAATACGTCGCGTTTCACAGCGGGCAATGGCGGCCGCGGCTGCACACCTGGAAACGCATGCTCGCGATCGGCTTTCCGGCCGGCGCGGAATTCGCCCTGATGTTCATCTTCATGGCCGTGATCTACAGCGCCATTGCCGATTTCGGTGCTCCGGCCCAGGCCGGCTTCGGCATCGGTGGACGCGTCATGCAGGCGATTTTCCTGCCAGCGATGGCGATTGCGTTTTCAACGCCCGCCATTGCCGGCCAGAACTTCGGCGCACGTCTTCCGGGGCGCGTGCGCGAAACCTTTGCCACCGCAGCCGTAATGAGCAGCGTCGTCATGCTGCTGCTGACCCTGCTCTGTCAATGGCAGTCCGAGTGGCTGGTTTCCCGGTTCACCGCGGAACCCGAGGTAATCGCGATCGGAGCGCGCTTCCTGCAGTTGATCTCGCTGAACTTCGTCGCCCAGGGACTCATCTTCACGTGTTCGGGCATGTTCCAGGCGCTCGGCAACACCTGGCCAGCATTGCTCAGCACGTCGATCCGCCTGCTCACGTTTGCCGCGCCGGTGCTTTGGTTGTCGCGGCAAGCGGACTTCCGCATCGAGCATGTCTGGTACTTGTCGGTCGCGACAGTGGCCCTGCAGGCGATCATCAGCCTGCTGCTGCTTCGCGGACAGATGCGCAAGCGCCTGCCCGGACTTTCCGGACCCGCTCAACCGATAGACGAGAAATCGTAGTCGAGGCGAGGACCGATCTCGGCGAGGGCGGCACCGCGCAGGTGGTCGATGCCGAGCGAGGCGAGTCGCGACAATGCGGCCGTGTCCTCGACCGAATCGACAATCTGCAGGCGTCCCTTGGATGTCCAGGGTTCGATCGCCCTGCGGAAATTGGCGTCGGAGAAGGCCAGCACGACCGAATATTGCAGGCGCAGCACATCAACCGGCAGCTTCGCCCACAACCAGACCTGGTCGAGATTGCGACTGCCATCCGACAGGCCGATGCGGACACCGTGATGGCGCAGCCGCACGATGCGCTTGATGCTGTCCTTGTCCATCAGGGTCGGACTTGCCTCGATCTCGACAATCAGGCGACCCGCCAGGTGGCGGCGCCTGCGCAACTCGGCTTCGAACCAGCGCCACGGCAGATCCCTGAGGGTCTCCAACTCGATCGGAACCAGCAGTTGCGTGTTGCGACCGCGATCCGATTCCTGCTGCAGCGTCTCGAATGCATGAAACAGGCTCATGCGATCGATCATGACCATGGCCTCGGCTTCGCGCGCGATGCGCAGGTATTCCTGCCGATGGACGCCACCGAGCGGCGCGCGATGGTCGCGCAGTTTCGCGTGCACCGAATACAGTTCCGCAGCGCCCGCGTTCATCGGCATCAGCGGCTGGTATTCAATGACGACATTGTTGCCACTGCGCGCTTCCTGCACCCATTCGCGAATGATCAGCACGCGCTCGGGAAGCATCGGTTCGTATTCCCGACCGAGCACACCGGCGCTGCGGTTGCCTCCATGCCGGCTCGCGATTCCCTGCGCAGCATGCGCCGACCCAAACCAGTGCTGAGCGCCATCACCGGTCGCCTCACGCGGTGCAAGGGCAAGACCCACCGACACCGTCAGCGAACACGATTCGCCGTCGACGAGGAACGGTTTACTGGCAATGCTCGAACAGATGCGGGACGTCAGTGCAACGACCTCGTCGCTGCGCTCGCGCTGGACCAGAACACCGAAGCCGAACTCCAGCCAGATCGTAATCGCATCGGATTTCTCGAGCACCGAAGCCAGGCGCTGCGAAAGGGTCTCCTCGAGTTCGAAGATGCCGGTCCGCTTGAGGTTCGCCGCGAGCGAGGCCGCCTGGTCGACCTGGATCGACATCAGCACGGTGCAGCCTTGCTCAGGAGCCGAGATGACCTGTGACAATCGCGCAAGGAAATCCGAGCGACGAAGCATGCCGCCGGGACTCGCGACCGGCCATTGACTGTCCTTGACCTCGGCAGCCTGCGCAGTGATTGCCTTGAGACCTCGAGCAACCGTTCCGCTCAGCGCCGGCTTGCCGACCTCGGCCCAGGGCGAAGCGATCAGGGCGGATGCACCCGGCCCGTGCAGTGCAGCGGGAATCCGCTCGGAACTGCTGCAGTTGGCAACGGCCCAGCCTGCCTGGATCCAAGGCACCTGCCAGCCATCGGGCAATTTGACATTCGGTGGAAACAGCAGGATCGCGTTGCGCTGGCGCACATCAATGCTGCCGCGTGGTGCGTGCTCGCTCGCGTTGGCCTCGTCAGCAATGCGGAGATTGGCTGATTCCATTCTCATGTGATATCAATCGATTCAGGTCGACCACGGCAGCCTTGCAAGGGCCGGGCCATGCATCGCCCGAGGCGGTCCAGCCTGCAGTTCCGCGCAATGGGAACCACGGATCGGCAGAAAGTGACATCCTGAACCTTCCGGATTCGCGGATTTGTGCAAGAAGTGGCCGCAACGGATCGGTGCACTCCTCATCGATTCGTCGGCACGACAGACTCCGGGCAGCACGCGCATGTCGCACATTGTCGATCTGCCCTGCCCTGTTTCGTCGCCGCACATGACCGAAGCGCAGGCACTGCACCCGCTGCCGAAATCACCCCGCTACCGAACAGGATATGCACGATGAACCTGAGCCTCTACGCGCACCCGTTTTCGTCCTACTGCCAGAAGGTCCTGATCGCGCTCTACGAGAACGAAACAGTGTTCGAGTACCGCAACCTCGATGGCGCCGACAACCCGGCGATGCGCGAACTCGAGACGCGCTGGCCACTGAAGCGTTTTCCGATCCTCGTCGAGAACAATCGCACCGTCATCGAAACAAGCATCATCATCGAGTACCTGCAGATCCACCATCCAGGACCGGTCCGGCTGATTCCGCGGGATCCCGATGCGGCACTCGAGGCTCGCACGCTGGACCGATTCTTCGACAACTATGTCTCGGGTCCGCTGCAGACCATCGTCGGCAACCAGCTTCGTCCGCCCGCACTGCGCGACCCGCACGGAACGGACCAGGCGCGACAACTATTCGATCGCGCCTATGCCTGGCTGGAGAACACGATGCAGGATCGCCGCTGGGCGTGCGGAGACAGCTTCACTCTCGCCGATTGCGCGGCCGCACCCTCGCTGTTCTACGCGGATTGGACACATCCGATCAGCGACGCCCACCCCGCCCTGCTCGCCTATCGGCAGCGTCTGCTCGCACGGCCATCGTTTGCACGCGCCGTCGAAGAGGCACGCCCCTATCGCAGCTATTTCCCGCTCGGCGCACCGGATCGCGACTGAAGATCGGCTCGATCCGCGCGCGATGCTCGACGAGCGGACCCACCGCGGTATCGCCGCACCCGTGCACGCCTGTTGCCGTATCGCCTGCACGGGATGACAATCCCCGGGCCCGCCCCACTCCTGCATACGCAGCCTGGAATTGCCCATGATCAAACTGCCTGTCCTGTCGCTCGTTGTCGCGCTCGCCTGCTGTGCGAGCCCCGCTGATGCCGACTCGCCGCAATCGCTCAGCGCAACCGTCAACGGCGCACGTTTCTCCGGCGATGACGACACCATCCTGTTCGTGCCGCTGGATTCCGGCGAGTTCACCCTCAGCGCGTCGACCGCGGGAGCCGCAAGCTATCCGCCGCCGAAGACGCCGATCGACCGGCTCTCGATCGTCTGCCGGGGCTACGTGCCAGGAAAGCCGCTGCAGATCGGCAAGAACGAATTCTCGCCGGACATTTGCTACGCGACCTACACGCTCGGCACGAACGATGAGCACTTCACCCTCGACAAGGACAACGCGGCGAACCGATTCGAAATCACCACGAATCAGGCCAGGCTGATCGAGGGAAGCTTCGAATTGCACATGACCAGCGCGGGCGGCAACGTGATGACGATCAGCGAAGGTCACTTCGTTGCCGAAGATCGCCAGATGTAGCGCGTTCCAGCGCAGCCTGTGAGGTCGGTGCAGCACACCCGTGGCATCGAACCAGGCAACTGGCAACGGGCCGGCGCGAAACAGCGGATCACCGGACCTGCCTTGATCCGGCGCATGATCGACCGGCGTAGGGAATCCACGCCGTGCGATCAGGTAGCGGAGGCTTGCAGGCATTTCGGAGCAAGCCGATCGAATGGCCTCATTCGATTCAGCGCAATTGCACCACCTGCCAGCAGCGCGTGCGCGCAACCGTTCCATTCAGGTATTACCCAGAACAATTGTCTCGATGCAGCCCGGCATACGGCCGTGCCCAGCAGCCTTGAGAACAGATCCAGACTCCGCGTGACCCGCTCTGCATGGGCCAGAATCAAATGAACCTGTCACGACTCGGCGCGGCAAGCTGCCTCGCCAGCCTTGCCTTGGTCGGCGGCTGCGCGACCCGCTCGCCGCTCTCCGAGGCTCCACCGACTCCGGCCGAGGTTCGTGCGCGCATCGTCACGCTGCTGCCTGCAGCGACCCGCGATCGTCCCGGTTGGGCCGCTGATATCCAGGCAGCCTTTGCCGCTCTCGAGATCGAACCGGCAAGCGAAAACCTGTGTGCCGTGCTGGCGGTGACCGAGCAGGAATCGACCTTCGACGCCGATCCGGCGGTTCCAGGCCTTGCGCGCATTGCCCGCGCAGAGATCGACAAGCGTGCTGCCAGTCATCACATCCCGAAGTTCGCCGTGGCTGCCGCCCTGACCCTGAAATCACCGAACGGCAAGCGCTACGACGAACGCATTGCCGGCATTCGCACCGAGAGCCAGTTGAGCCGGATCTATGAAGACCTGATCGGGTCGGTCCCGCTGGGCAGCCGGATATTCGCGAACGCCAACCCCGTGCGTACCGGCGGGCCGATGCAGGTCAGCATCGCGTTCGCCGAACAGCACGCCCGCGCACATGGATATCCCTACGAGGTCGCTGAATCCGTCCGGCGCGAAGTGTTCACGCGTCGTGGCGGCATGTATTTCGGCATTGCCCACCTGCTCGGCTATCCGGCACGCTACCGGCAAATGATCCATCGCTTCGCCGATTTCAACGCCGGCATGTACGCAAGCCGGAACGCCGCATTCCAGCAAGCAGTGAGCCTGGCGACAGGGATTCCGCTCGCCTACGACGGTGACCTGGTTGTTCACGACGCTGGCAAGAGTGAACGCAGGATCGGGACGACCGAACGTGCCGTGCGTTCGCTCGGGAAACGACTGGACCTGAGCGATTCGCGGATTCGCCGCGATCTGGACAAGGGCGACAATGAGGACTTCGAGGAGACCCTCCTCTATCGCGATGTCTTCGAACTCGCCGAGAAGATCGAGCGCCGGCCGCTGCCGCGCGCGATCATTCCGCAGATCGACCTGCACAGTCCGAAGATCTCGCGCAAGCTCACTACCGAATGGTTCGCCAAACGCGTCGACGAACGCTATCGGCGATGCCTGGCGCGGATTCCAGCGAAGCTGCCGGGAACGGCAGTCAAGTCCGCAACATGAGACTCCGCCAGGAGTGATTGCGCAAAGTCATGACGACTGGCACCTTCAGGTTTCGCTCGGGGAGGATCTAAAGTCGTTCGCCAGCCTTGACGAGCCCCCAGAGCCATGACGGTCTACGCACTCTGCAAATTCGTCCACCTGGTCGCCGTCATGCTGTTTCTCGGCAACGTGACGCTCGGTCTGTTCTGGGTGGCGCACGCCGAGCGCGATGGCGATCCGGCGATCATCCGCCACGCGATGCTTGGCATCATCCGCTCCGACCGCTGGTTCACCTTGCCCGGTGTCGCCTTGATCATTGCCGGCGGCGTCGCAGCGGCCTTGCTGGGCCACTTGCGCGTGCTCTCGACCGGCTGGATCTTCTGGTCGATCGTGATGTTCACGCTGTCGGGTGTCGTGTTCGGTGCCCTGCTGGCACCGCTGCAGCGAAAGATCGTCGCCGAAATCGATGCATCGCCAAACGATGCCTCCACGCGTGCGCGATTGCTGCAACGCTGGCATCGACTCGGATGGCTCTCGGTGCTGCCTCTGTGGATCGCCGTGGCCATGATGGTCACGAAGTGGCCGGCGTGAATCCGGTCGAACACCAACCCGACAGGAAGAATCCGCCGACGAACGCTTGAACCTGCGGAAGAACTCGCGCTCAGGCCGTTTCGACAACCACGTCTGGATTCGCTTCCGTATCCGCATTTTCGGAATTCCGCCGCGCAACACGCTTGAGCTCGGTGGCGACACCTGCATCCGTTTGCATGGGCTGCGCACAGCGGGCACCTGGGCGATCGGGGCAAAGTTCATGCATGTAGTTCGAGTCGAAATTCAGTCGATCGACGAGAAAATCGACGAAGGCGCGTACCTTCGGTGATTGCACCGCGCCACGCTGGAACAGCGCGTTGAAATCCATCTCCGGTCCCGTCCATCCAGCGAGCACGCGTTGCACGTAACCTTGCTCGGCGTAAGCCTTGACCGTGACGTCGCTGGCCAGCATCAGGCCTTCCCCGCAAAGCAAGGCGCCCTTGAGTGCCGCCGGATCGTTGGCGACGAGAATCGGATCGACGCGGTAGTCGCCCGTGCGGTTGCCGTCGTTGAGGGTCCAGACATAGCTGCCGTTGCGCAAGGATTTGTGGGCTGCCAGCGCGCGATGGTGCTGCAGATCATCCGGATGCAACGGCTCGCCATGGCGCTTGATGTAATCCGGGCTCGCATAGACCTGGGTCCGGAAGACAGCCAGCTTGCGCGCGATCAGATTCGAATCCGGAAGATTGCCGACCCGAAGCGCGACATCGATTTCCTTGGCGATCAGATCGAGGGGCTCCTGGGTCAGCAGCATTTCGACACGGACTTCGGGATGCAGGGCATGGAATTGGCCCAGCAAGGGCGCGATCCAGGTGATGCCGACCGAATACGGCGCCGTGAACCGCAACCATCCACGCGGGCCGCTCTGCAATTGCCCGACCGCACTCTCGGCTTCATCGAGCTCACGCGAAATGCGCTGACAATGTTCGAAATAGATGTTGCCCGCTTCGGTCAGGCCGAGCTTTCGCGTCGTCCGATGCAGGAGCTGCGCACCGAGCCGCGTTTCCAGATCTTGCACCTTGCGGCTGACCGTCGTCTTCGGCAGGCGCAACGCGCGTGCAGCGGAGATGAAGCTGCCGTGTTCGACGACCTTGACGAAGATCAGCGTGTCATTGAGATCTCGAGACATGTTGACTCCTGGGCAAATAGAGATGAGCAAATAGAGATTGGACCGCAGTCGGGACAATTATTCCCTCAATTGCCGACTAATCAAGTGCCAAGCTCGCCCGTATTCTTTGCTGCGTCGCCACACAGGATCCGGACATGGCCATTTCGCTTCCCTTTCCACTCGTCTCTGGACCGACCTTGATCGGTCAAGCTGTCGCCCCAGGCGCGTTCTTGATTGCGCGCCCTGTCTCCGATGAAACCGGGCGTTCACGCCATTCCACAAGCACTTCCAGCCACTTCAAGCAGCGCGCGCAACCACCCACGATCACAAGATTCCGATTCATGAACGATGCTGCAAGTGCACCTGACCGCAACGCGGCAACCGTCCCGTTCTCGGGACAGACTATCCGGAATCCGGGACAATGAAATCCCCGATCGTCGTGCTGGGCGCAACCGGCCTGATTGGTCGCGGCATCATCGCTGCGTCCATCGCCGAAGGAATTCCGGTGATCGCCGTCGCCCGCGACCTGCGCAAGCTCAAGGCATTGCGCGGTCAGCATCCCACTGCGGATATCGAGATCGTCGTCCAGTCGATTCGTGATGACAGCGATGGCGCCGAGCTCGCGACGTCCTTGCGCAACCTCGGGCGTCCGCTTGCGGGTGTCATCGCCGCGATGTGCGGCACACCGGGTCGCGGCAGGCTGCTCGACCAGCCTGTGGCGAGCTTGCGCGAAATGCTCGATGGCGTCCTGATGCCGCACCTGTCTGCGGCGAGGCACCTGCTTGCCCTGCTTGCCGAGGGTTACCGCGGCGGCCACTACATTCTGGTCGGCGGCCCCGGCAGCGAATCGCCATGGGCTGGCTATGGGCCGCGATCGGTCGCCGCAGCCGCGCTGAGCATGGTCGCACGCGTCCTGCATGACGAGGCCCGCGCGTTCGGTGTCCGCGTGCAATTGCTGATCGTCGATACGCCAGCCAATGGCGAGGGTGAAGACGTCCATTTGTGCGCCCGCTGGCCAAGTGCGCTCGAGATCGGCGCGCGCGCGATCGGATTGATCAGGCGCAATGAGGGAAAAAGCATCACCCGGCCGGTCGTCCCTTTCCGCACGCTGCTGCCAGCCCGTCAAGAACCGCCTTTCGGCGTGAAGGCCAGTACAGATCCGTCTCCACCACCCGACCCCGACACCGCGCAGGACAGCTCGATCGTCGATGCGCGCCGCTTGCTGCTTAGCCTGACATTCCCGAACCGCAACGAGGTTTCCCCATGAATATCCACCTTTCACGCATCACGACTGTCCAATGGCGCGCAGGCCTCGCTATCGCGACCGCCATCTCTATCGCCCTGCTCGCCAGCGGCTGCAGCAGCCACGCGGCTCCACAGGCCGCGATGCCTGCTCCGGAAGTCAGCATCGCCCAGGTTCTCGTCAAACCGGTGCGCCAGTGGGATGAGTTCACCGGCCGCGTGGCAGCGGTCGAGACCGTCGAACTGCGGCCGCGCGTCAGCGGCTATGTCGAACGCGTCGCCTATAGCGAAGGCCAGCAGGTGAACAAGGGCGATCTGTTGTTCGTGATCGACCAACGCCCGTATCGCGCCACCCTGGCACACGTGACGGCAGATCTGGCCCGCGCCCGCAGCGAGGCCCAACTGGCGAAATCGCAGTCAGCCCGGGCCAGGTCGCTGGTGGCGGTCAATGCGATCTCGCAAGAAGAAGCCGATACTCGAACGGCAGCGGTCGCCCAGGGCGATGCTTCCGTGCGCGCGGCCGAAGCGGCGGTGACCAGCGCCGAACTGGATCTTCAGTTCACCGAAGTCCGCTCGCCGATTGCCGGTCGCACCGGTCGCGCGATGATCACGGCTGGCAACCTTGCGCGTGCCGACCAGACCCTGCTGACAACCGTCGTTTCGCTCGACCCGATGCATGTCAATTTCGAGAGCGACGAGCGCGCGTTCCTCGGCTACCAGGCACTGGCACGCAACGGCGAACGCACCGAGATGAGCAACGCGGTACGTGTCGGCCTCGCCAACGAAGAGGGATACCCACATCTGGGCAAGGTCGATTTCATCGACAACGGCGTCGATGCACGGACCGGAACGATCCATGCGCGCGCGGTACTGCCGAATGCGGACGGAAGCCTCACGCCCGGCCTGTTCGCGCGCGTTCAACTCGAAGGCGCCGCCGAAGCCGAGGCTGTGCTGATCGATCCGAAAGCGGTGTTGACTGACCAGGACAGGAAATACGTCTATGTCGTCGGCGCCGACAACAAGGCGATGCGCAAGGACATCGTCACGGGTCGCCTCGTCGATGACCTGCGCGTCGTCACTTCGGGCCTGGATGCGACGGACAGGGTCGTCATCCGTGGCGTGCAGAAGGTGTTCTTCCCCGGCATGCCCGTGCAGCCGACCGTGATCGCCATGCAGGCGCCGACACCGACCGATCCGGTTGCGATGAAATGACGCAATGAGTGACTCGGGCGCGCCTTCATGCGGCGCGCCCGCCTGAACCCCATGCAATACGACCTCCGCGTTGCGGAGGCGAAGGCTGACTGCGGCCCAGGGTCGCAAAGGAAACCGCAATGGATTTTTCGAGATTCTTCATCGACCGGCCGATCTTCGCCGCCGTACTGTCGATCGTGATCTTCGCCGCTGGCGTGATCGCGATTCCGCTGCTGCCGATCAGCGACTACCCGAACGTGGTGCCGCCGACCGTGCAGGTCACCGCCGTCTATCCCGGCGCCAATCCGAAAGTGATCGCCGAAACAGTGGCGACGCCGCTCGAGGAAGCGATCAACGGCGTCGAGAACATGATGTACATGAAATCGGTCGCCGGATCCGATGGCGTGCTCGCGCTGACCGTCACCTTTCGCCCGGGCACCGACCCGGACCAGGCCCAGGTCAACGTGCAGAACCGCGTCAACCAGTCGCTCGCGCGACTGCCCGAGGATGTGCGTCGCCAGGGCGTCACCACGCAGAAGCGCGCATCCGACCTGACCCTGGTCGTGCATCTGACTTCGCCGACAGGCAAGTACGACACGCTTTACCTGCGCAACTACGCGCTGCTGCACGTGCGTGACGAACTGGCACGCATCCCCGGCGTCGGCGATGCCTTGCTGTTTGGTGCCGGTGATTACGCGATGCGCGTCTGGATCAATCCGGGCGAAGCGGCGGCTCGCGGCTTGACCGCGGGCGACATAGTCTCCGCGATTCGCGAACAGAACCTGCAGGTTTCCGCTGGCCAACTCGGCGCGCCACCGGTTCATGGAGGCAGCGATTTCCTCGTCTCGATCAATGCGAAAGGACGTCTCGAGAACGAATCGGAATTCGGCGCAATCGTGATCAAGACCGGCAGCGAGGGCGAGATCACGCGCCTTTCCGATGTAGCACGCATCGAGCTCGGCGCGTCCGACTATTCGCTGCGCGCCCTGCTCGACAATGAACAGGCGGTCGCAATGCCGATCTTCCAGGCACCCGGCTCAAACGCGATCGAAGTATCCGATGCAGTGCGTGCCAAGATGACCGAATTGGCGACGCGCTTCCCCGAAGGGATGGCCTGGGAGCAGGTCTACGACACGACGCTGTTCGTGCGCGATTCGATAAAGTCGGTAGTGACCACCCTGTTCGAGGCGATCCTGCTGGTCGTTCTCGTCGTCATCTTGTTCCTGCAGACCTGGCGCGCATCGATTATCCCGCTGCTCGCAGTGCCGGTGTCGATCGTCGGCACATTTGCCGTGCTCTATGTGCTCGGCTTCTCGATCAACACGCTGACGCTGTTTGGACTCGTGCTCGCGATCGGTATCGTCGTCGACGATGCCATCGTCGTCGTCGAGAACGTCGAGCGAAACATCGAGGAAGGCCTGTCGCCGCTCGCCGCAGCACACCAGGCGATGAAGGAGGTGTCAGGCCCGATCATCGCGATCGCGCTCGTGCTCTGCGCCGTATTCGTGCCGATGGCGTTTCTGTCCGGCGTGATAGGCCAGTTCTACAAGCAGTTCGCCGTCACGATCGCGATCTCGACCGTCATCTCCGCTGTCAATTCACTGACCCTGTCGCCCGCCCTTGCCGCACTGCTGCTCAAATCCCACGGCGAGGAAAAAGATGCCCCGACACGCCTGATCGATCGCCTGTTCGGCTGGGTATTCCGGCCATTCAATCGATTCTTCTCACGCAGTTCGGAGCGTTACCACGGCATGGTGGCGAAGAGCCTGCGCAAGCGCGGCGCGGCATTTGCCGTTTACGCCCTCCTCCTGATCACGGCCGGCGTCATGTTTCAGGTCGTACCAGGCGGCTTCATTCCCGTGCAGGACAAGCTCTATCTGATCGGCGCGATCCGCATGCCGGAAGGTGCCTCGATCGATCGCACCGAAGCACTCGCGCGCAAGATGGGCGACATCGCCCTGCACACGGAAGGTGTCGCGCATGCCGTTGGTTTCCCGGGCTTCAATCCGCTGCAACGCACGAACTCGCCGAACACGGCAGCCGTGTTCTTCCCGTTGAAGCCGCCAGGCGAGCGTTCGCGCACGGCCGCTGAAATCGCCGAGGAGCTCAACGGCAAGTTCTCGGGCCTGCAGGAAGGATTTGCGTTTGCGCTGATGCCGCCACCGATCTTCGGTCTCGGCAGCGGGTCCGGCTACTCGCTGTACCTGCAGGATCGCAGCGGTCTCGGCTATGGCGAATTGCAGAATGCGGCGAACGGGCTCGCTGGTGCAATCGGTCAGACGCCGGGCATGGGGCGACCGATCAGTTCCTACCAGGCCAACGTGCCGCAGCTCGATGCACAGGTTGATCGCGTGAAAGCCAAGGCACAAGGCGTGCCGCTGACCAGCCTGTTCGAGACCCTGCAGGTGTACCTGGGCTCATCCTACGTCAACGACTTCAACCGCTTCGGACGTACCTATCGCGTGATAGCGCAGGCGGACGCGCCTTATCGCAACCGCGTCGAGGACATCGCCAACCTGCGCACACGCAATGCCAGCGGCGACATGGTTCCGATTGGCAGCATGGTGCGTTTGAGCCAGACCTACGGCCCCGATCCGGTGATCCGTTACAACGGTTACCCCGCCGCCGACCTGACTGGTGAAACCGACGCGCACGTCATGTCTTCCGCGCAGGCAATCGAAAAAATCACCGAGACCGCCGCAGCGACGCTGCCCAACGGCATGAGTTTCGAGTGGACCGACCTGACCTACCAGCAGGTCACCCAGGGCAAGGCGGCGATGGTCGTTTTTCCGTTGGCGGTGTTGCTGGCATTCCTCGTGCTCGCGGCACTCTATGAAAGCTGGACATTGCCACTGGCCGTGATCCTGATTGTGCCGATGACCTTGCTGTCGGCCCTGCTCGGTGTATGGCTGACCGGCGGTGACAACAACGTGTTCGTGCAGGTCGGACTGGTCGTGCTGATGGGTCTTGCCTGCAAGAACGCGATCCTGATCGTCGAATTCGCCCGCGAACTCGAATTGCAGGGCAAGGGCATCGTCGAAGCAGCGCTCGAAGCGTGTCGCCTGCGCCTGCGCCCTATCGTGATGACCTCGATCGCCTTTATCGCCGGCACGGTACCGCTGCTGGTAGCACACGGCGCAGGTTCCGAAGTGCGTTCGGCAACGGGCATCACGGTGTTTGCCGGCATGCTCGGTGTCACCGTGTTCGGCCTCTTCCTTACCCCGGTTTTCTACGTCGCCCTGCGCAAGCTGGTGACGCGCCGCGCCGCCGACGAACGTGCGTCGCGCGGCGACAATCTGGAGATTGTCCATGCGTAACCTCAAGATGCTGGTGCCGACCCTGCTCGGTGCCGCGCTGTCCGCCTGCATGGTGGGACCCGACCATATACGTCCGGTCGTATCGACACCGGCTGCGTTCGGCACCCAACTGGCCCCGGCAACGCAAGATTCAGTGAAGTCGGCCGAACCCGCCGTGGCGGAATTCTGGAACAGCTTCGGGGATCCTCAGCTGAGTCGTCTCATCGAGCTCGCGCTCGTCGCGAACCACGATCTGCGCATCGCGTTGGCCAATGTCGATCGTGCCGAAGCCTTGCTCGGAGGAGCGAAATTCGATGCCTTGCCGGTGGTCAGCGCGGACGCCGAAGCGCGCGATGCACGTGCCAGTGCGGATCAGCTGCCGAGAGTCGGACGTGCTGATCGCGACGGCAAGAGCTACCGTTCCGGCATCAATGCCAGCTGGGAGCTCGACCTGTTCGGCCGCGTGCGACGAACCATCGAGGCACAACGCGCCGAAACGGCGGCGAACACCGCCGACCTCGCGGCGACCCAGGTGGTCGTGGTAGGCGAGGTCGCACGCAGCTACGCCGACCTTCGCGGACTTCAGGAGCGCCTGCGTGTCGCCCGCGAGAATGCGGACAACCAGCGCGACACCCTGCATCTGGTCGACGTGCGCTTCGAAGCGGGACGCGGCACCGAGTTCGACACATCGCGTGCGCGCGCCCAGCTTGAATCGACCCGATCGCGCATCCCTGCTCTCGAAGCTGCGATAGCCGTGGATCTGCATCGACTCGCCGTATTGACCGGGCAAACGCCCGACGCACTGGTCGAGGAATTCGGTCGCGCGCGTGCGCTGCCGACCCTGCCCGCGACAATCGATGAAGGCACGCCGGGCGATCTCCTGCGTCGACGACCCGACATTGCCTCGGCAGAGCAACGCCTGCATGCAGCGACTGCGAGAATCGGCATCGCGACCGCTGATCTGTTCCCGCGCTTCACTCTGGGCGGTCTGCTTGGAACGCAGGCGATCGACAGCTCGGCATTGTTCGAACGCGACAGCGAAACCCGTTTCGTTGCGCTCGGCGTCGATTGGTCGTTCCTCGACATCGGCCACGTCCGTGCCCGCATCGCGGCCAGCGATGCCAGCGCACGCGGCGAGCTGGCCCGCTACGAACAGACCGTCCTGCACGCACTCGAGGAAACGGAAAATGCATTGACGCGCTATGTCCACGCCCTGGCCGAAGACGAGCATCTCGGGCGTGCCGCCGACGACAGCACGCGTGCCGCCTCGCTTGCACGCACCCGCTTCGATGCAGGCGCGACCGACCTTTTCGAAGTGCTCGATGCCGAGCGGACGCGGCTCCAGGCGCAGGACGCACTCGCGGTCGCGCGTACGCAAAGCGTCACGCGCGCGATTGACGTCTACACGGCGCTTGCGGGCGGCTGGCCGACACAACTTCCCGCCCGCGAAGGCATCGCCGGCAGAAACAAGGGTTGAATGCGAAAGCCATGGCACCGATCCGCGCGACGGATCGGTGCCGACGCGGCGACCGACAAGCACTTCAAACGTCGACGGCTTGACCCGGCCTCGACCGCCAATCGGGCTCGCTGAGGGAATCGAACACGCGCAGGATTGCGCTGGCGCTGCGTGCCGCGTCTTCCTCGCTTGTGGCGCGATTGGAAACCGAAATGCGCATCGCGGCCTGGCCGTGCCAGGTCGTGCCGCTGAGCCAGCAGGTCCCCTCGTCCTGGACACCCTTGATGACCGCACGGGTCATTTCGTCGTCGTCGGAAAAGCGGGCCAGCACCTGGTTGAGGACGACCTCGTTGAGGACCTGCACGCCGGCATGTGCTGCGAGCAGCCTGGCCATCTGACTGGCCCGCTCGCAGCAGTTGTCGACGAGCTTCTCGACGCCGTTTCGGCCGAGTGCGCGCAACGTCGCATAGACCGGGATGCCGCGCGCGCGGCGCGAGAACTCCGGCACCCAGTCGACGGCGTCGCGTTCCTCGCCTTTGGTCTGGATCAGGTAGGCCGCCGCCGAGGTCATCGCCGCACGGTGGTCGTCGGCGTGGCGCACGATCGCGAATCCGCAGTCATACGGAACATTGAGCCATTTGTGCGCATCGGTTGCCCACGAATCGGCCAGTTCGATGCCATCGGCGAGCGCAGCGCGCGAACGACTGGCGCGCGCCCACAGGCCGAAGGCGCCATCGACGTGCAGCCACGCGCCGTGAGCTGCGCAAGTCTCCGCAATCCTGCGCAGCGGATCGAAGGATCCGGTATTCACGTTGCCGGCCTGCGCGCAAACGATGATCGGCCCTTCGAGCGTCGCAACGAGCTCACGCAAGCTGTCGGCCCGCATGCGACCCTGCGCGTCGCTCGGCACGCGATGCAGCGCCCGCGTTCCGATACCGAGGTAACGCAGGGCGACATCGATCGTCACGTGCGATTCGGCCGACGTGACGACATGGATCCGGGGGGCGCCTTGCAGGCCATCCGCCTCGACATCCCAACCGACGCGCCGGAGCACGGCATGTCGCGCGGCAGCGAGGCAGGTGAAGTTCGCCATCTGGCAGCCGGTGACGAAGCCGACCGCGGATTCGTGCGGCAGGTCGAACAGTTCGAGGATCCAATCCGCCGCCACCGCTTCGATGACCGCCGAAAGCGGTGATGTCGCGTGGATGCCGGCATTCTGGTCCCACGCGGAAGACAGCCAGTCAGCGGCCAGTGCGACCGGATAGGTGCCGCCGATGACAAAACCGAAGTAACGTGGCGAACCGCTTGCAACCACGCCCTGTGCGGCCTGCGCAGCGAGCAGGTCGATGACGGCAGCGGAATCCTCTCCCTGCGCCGGCAGCGGCATCCGCAATGCCGCATCAAGCTCGACGCGAGTGCCGCGCGCACCGACGTGGCGGTCAGGCTGGTCCGCAAGATGGGCGAGGGCATGAGCGCGCGCGCGTTCAAGCAAGGGACTGAACGGATCACTGGTCATGGGTCGAACCTCCTCTACGGTCGCGACGACATGCGTGTCGCCAGGGCGGAGCCGGTGAAGTCTATATCGAGGTCCCGATTGCGGAGAAAAGCCTGACGGCCCAACCCGCCAGGCAGGGACTCAAGGCTTGCCGGATACTGCCTTTGCGCGGCGCCCGGAGTGCCCGCGAAGTTTCAGCTTGCTGCCGACCGCAACGATCGAGCGGATCGCCGGGATCAGTTCGCGCCCCAGATCGGTCAACTCGTACTCCGCTGACGGCGGCGACGAATCGATAAGGC
>JAKQJM010000085.1 GCA_029561145.1 Pseudomonadota bacterium | reverse complement strand
GCTCTCGCAGCCTTCCATGCCCGCAAGCTCACGCCGAGGAAGTTCGACGCGACGTGAGGATCGTGCGCAAGCGGACCGTCTGAAGTAACCGGTTCGAGGTCCGCACAGCAGGACGAACTGGGTCCCGGTCGAGGCTTGGGCTCATGGCGGGATGGTGGCAATTGGCGGGGTTTTTAAGTCCTTCCGTGCCGCGAAGCCGCGCCCATCGCAACACCGCGTCAGTCGATCGTGAAACTCTGCGGCGTCATTGCGTGCACTCGCGAAGAAAAGCGCCGACTGCTGCGCGCCGGCTTGTTCCAATAAGGCAGTCGCAACGTCGTGGGTTCGCGACACGCGGATATCCCGGTTCGATAGGTTTCTATCTACACGTTGCGCAAAGTGGATTCGATATTCACGACTTGATCCTGCTCTTTCGGCCTCGACCGCTCCGCTGCGGCGCGATCGACCGGGCAACCGCGCCAATTTGCGCGCGCGCCGACGAACAATCGGTCCAGCGGCGGGCCCGATTTGAACCCGCCGAGTGGTGGTTTTCCGTGCTCGGCTTGAGGGATCGAACAATCGCACGATCGGTTGCTAGACTGGGCAGGCTGCGAGCAGGTTGATGGGGATCCCGGGCTCGGGGGAGTGATTGGTTGGATGTCGTGGTTTCAGTTGGGCCGGCCTTTCGACGCCGCCGCGGCCCTGCAGTGTTGCGCTTTGGCACAGGCACCGGACGGTGCGGTCGTCGTGATCCGCCAGTCCGGGAGCCCAACTGACGGTCGCCGCTTCATCGCCAGCGTCGAAGAATCGATGATTGCCGTGTTTTTCAGGGGAAACACCAATGCGCCATTCGAAAAAAAGCCATCGCCGTCTGACGCCGGGACGATTGGCGCTGACTCTTTCTGCCTTGCTGCTGAATCTGACCGCCCAGGCACAAACCAGCACTGCGACGATACGCGGCAGGGTCGATGTGCCGGATGCTGCCGGCACCGAGGTGGTGGCGACTGAGCGTGATACCGGCTTCGTCACGCGCACCCGGGTCGGCGCCGACGGCCACTACGTGCTCAACAGCATCAAGCCCGGCGCATACGACATCGAATCCTCGGCCGGTGGGCAGAAGATCGGTGCGCGACACGTGCGCGTGCAGGTCGGCCAGTCGCTGGTTCTGGATCTGGCGACCATCGATGCCGCTACGTCAGAGGGCGCGCACAACGCTGCCGCTGCTCTGGTCGAGCGGCGGACGTCGGAAGTCGCCGCCAATGTCAGCCAGGATCAGATCCGCTCGCTGCCGCAGGGCGATCGCAACTTCCTGTCGTTCGGCGCACTGGTGCCCGGTGTGACCGTGTCGCGCCAGGTTGATCAGAAATCCTTCAGTGCGGCTGGGCAACCCGCAAACCAGACCAATGTCTTCATCGATGGCGCAAGCCTCAAGAACAACATCCTGCAGGGCGGCCTGGTCGGCCAGGACGGCAGCCGCGGCAATCCGTTCAATCAGGAGGCCATCCAGGAGTTCCGGGTACTTGTCCAGAACCACAAGGCCGAGTACGAGCAGGCCGGCACGGCGATCGTCAGCGCCGTCACCAAATCCGGCAGCAATGAATTCCACGGTTCGGTCTACAACTACGTGCAAACCAAGGGCATGCTGGAAAACGAGTACTTCGCGGAGCAGCGCGGCCAGGACAAGCCCGACTTTCGTCGCGAGCAGTTTGGCGGCACCTTCGGCGGCCCGATCATCGAGGACAAGCTGCAATTCTTCTTCGCCTACGAGTCGAAGATCGAGGAAACCAGGCGCAGCGTCGCCATCACCAACCCGGCCTACCAGGACCAATTCAACCAGTACGATGGCAGCTTCAATGTGCCATTCCGCGAGACGGCCGGTTTCGGCAAGTTGAGCTGGCAACCCAACAGCGACAATACGGTCGACCTCAGCTACACGCGGCGCAGGGACACCGAGGTTTTCGGCTTCGGCGGCACAGTCGCCTATGACGCGCACTCCAATCGCGACAACCAGGTCGACAATCTCTTGTTGAAGTGGCAGTTCCGCGGCGCAAGCTTCGTCAACGACGTGCTGCTCGACAACTCCCGGTACGAATACCACCCCCATCCGGCGAACCCGGACCTGATTTCCCAGGATTTCCAGGGCGTGGCCTTGATCGGCAGCGCGAACTTCGTCCTCGACAAGCAACAGCAGGGCACCACGCTGCGTGACGATGTGACCTTCAACAGCTTTGACTGGAACGGCCAGCATGTCATCAAGACCGGCATCAAGTTCGCGACCATCAGGAACGAGCTGAGCGAGAACAGCTTCATCGTGCCGCGTTATTTCTACGACGCGAACAGGCCGACCGGCTTCGAGATTCCGTACCTCGTGTTGTATGCGCCGACCGACAGATCCGTCGCGTTGCGCGACAACCAGACCGGCCTCTACGTGCAGGACGACTGGGACGTCACTTCGCGCCTGCAGCTCAATCTTGGCGTCCGCTGGGATGTCGAAAGCAATGCCAACAACAAGGCCTATGTGACGCCGGCCGCGCATATCGCGGTGATCGACGCGCTGGGCATCTCAGAGGACTATGTCAGCAACGGCAGCAGTCGCGATCCATACAAGGGCGAATTCCAGCCGCGCGTCGGCTTCTCCTACGACGTGAGCAGGGACGGTGACCAGAGCACCACGCTGTTTGGCGGCGCTGGCCGCTATTACGACCGTACACCGCTGGACAATCTGGCCCAGGAATCCCTTCGCTCCCAACCGGGTTTCTATAGCATCTACTTTTCCAGAGACGGAGAACTGGTCGACGGCCAACCATCCGTCATATGGGATCCGGTTTACCTGACGACGCAAGGCTTGCAGCCGCTGCTCGCCGGTGCCAGCGTCAACAACAGCGAAATCTACCTGCTCGACAACGAGCAGAAGTCGCCCTACAGCGACGCTTTCAGCCTTGGGCTGAGGCAAGCGTTCGGCGACTGGAACAGTTCTCTGACCTTGAGCCGCGTGCTCGGCTACCGCCAATACACCACGATCTGGGGCAACCGCAGGCCGACCGGCGAGTTCATCACGGGATTGCCCGGCGGCTATTCCACCGTGCTGTTGTCATCGACCAGGAACACCCAGTCCTACGGCGCGTTCATCAGCCTGGACAAACCCTACACCGAAGACTCGGGCTGGGGTGTGGGTTTCGCCTACACCTACCAGCGCGCGCACAAGCAGGGCGGCGACACCTTCTCGCTCGACTACGTGACCCCGGACCTTTACCCGGACAACAACGTCGGCGACAAGCATCGCCTGGTCATGAGCGGGATCGTCGACCTGCCCTGGCACATGAAGTTGAGCGGCCTGATCACCCTGGGCTCGGGCATCCCCTACGACAAGATCCTCAGCTTCGGCTACAACGGCGGTCCGAATGGCCCAAGCGACAGCACCGGTGTCCATCTCGGCAGCGGCTACCCGCAACGCTATTCCTTCATTCTTCCGAATTTCTGGGCCTATCGTCAGGTCGACCTGTCCGTGTCGAAGGACATCGGCTTCGGCAAGAACCAGGTTGTCGAACTGCGTGCCGATGCGTTCAACATCTTCAACTACAAGAACTACGACTGTCATGCGAGTTACCCGCCGGAAGCGTACGGCACTCCCTCCTGCACGACAGGCCCGACGCGCAGTTTCCAGGTGAGTGCGCGATACAGCTTCTGACGCGCGCATCGCTCGGTCCGGGCCGCCTCGTGCGGAGCGGACGTGGGCGACGCGGTTGAAGACCAACCTTACGGGTTCGGCCAGGGCTCATCGACCTGACCCGACATCGACGCCTAACCCGCCTTTTTCCTGGCCAGCTTGAGCCAGGTATCGACGACCGTATCGGGGTTGAGCGACACCGATTCGATGCCTTCCTCCATCAGCCATTCGGCGAGGTCGGGGTGGTCGCTGGGGCCCTGTCCGCAGATACCGATGTACTTGCCTTTGCGTCTGGCGGTCTGGATGGCCATCGACAGGAGTTTCTTTACGGCAGGATCGCGTTCGTCGAACAGGCTGGCGACGATACTGGAGTCGCGGTCGAGGCCGAGGGTCAACTGGGTCAGGTCGTTCGAGCCGATCGAGAAGCCGTCGAAGATGTCGAGGAATTCGTCGGCGAGCAGGGCGTTTGAAGGAACCTCGCACATCATGATGATCTTGAGGCCGTCCTGGCCTTGCTTGAGGCCGTTCTTCGCGAGCACGTCGACGACCTTGCGGCCTTCCTCGAGCGTGCGCACGAACGGGATCATGACCCAGGCATTGCCGAGGCCCATCTCCTCGCGAACCTTCTTCATTGCGCGGCATTCGAGCGCGAACGCGGCGGCGAAGCTCGGATCGACATAGCGGCTGGCGCCACGGAATCCGATCATCGGATTCTCTTCGTGCGGCTCGTAGGCCGTGCCGCCGATCAGGTTGGCGTATTCATTCGACTTGAAATCCGACAGGCGCACGATGACCGGTTGCGGTGCAAACGCGGCGGTGATCGTGGCGATGCCTTCGGCGAGGCGATCGACGTAGAAATCGACGGGATTGGAATAGCCGGCCATGCGCTCGTCGATCTTGCGCTTCGTCTCGGCATCCTGGCCTTCGTAGTCGAGCAGGGCTTTCGGATGCACGCCGATATGGCTGGCGATGATCATCTCGAGGCGGGCGAGGCCAACGCCGGCATTCGGCAGCATCGCGAAATCGAAGGCGCGCTCCGGATTGGCGACGTTCATCATGATCTTGAGCGGGGCGGGCGGCATCTGATCGAGATCAGCGGTGATGCGCTCGAACGGGAGCAGCCCTTCGTAGATGAATCCGGTATCGCCTTCGGCACAGGAAATCGTGACTTCGGCGCCATCGGGAATCCTGTCGAGGCCGTTGCCGCTGCCGACGATGGCGGGTACGCCGAGTTCGCGCGCGATGATCGCGGCGTGGCAGGTGCGGCCGCCGCGATTGGTGACGATGGCTGAGGCGCGCTTCATCACGGGCTCCCAATCCGGATCGGTCATGTCGGCGACGAGTACATCGCCTTCCTTGACCCGATCCATGTCCTTGATCGAGCGCACGACGCGGGCGATGCCGCTGCCGATCTTCTGCCCGACCGATCGTCCTTCAGCGAGTACGTTGCCGCGCGATTGCAACTGGAAGCGTTCGATCTGGGTCGCACGCACGCGCGATTTCACGGTCTCGGGTCGCGCCTGCACGATGTAGAGCTTGCCGGTATTGCCATCCTTCGCCCACTCGATATCCATAGGGCGGCCGTAGTGCTCCTCGATGATCAAGGCCTGGCGCGACAGCTCGTGGACATCTGCATCGCTGAGGCAGAAACGATTGCGGTCCGCCGCCGGTGTTTCCTCGATGCGCACGCGCTCGCCGGGTTTGTCCGAATAGACCATGCGTTGCTGCTTGGAGCCAATCTGGCGACGCAGGATGGCCGGCTTGCCCGCTTTGAGTGTCGGCTTGTAGACGTAGAACTCATCCGGATTGACTGCGCCCTGGACGACCATCTCGCCGAGCCCGTAGCTGCCGGTGAGGAACACCGCATCGCGGAATCCGGATTCGGTGTCGAGCGTGAACAACACGCCCGAGGCGCCGATGTCCGAACGCACCATGAGCTGCACGCCGGCCGAAAGCGAAACGTCTTCGTGCTTGAAGCCATGATGCACGCGGTAGGCGATCGCGCGATCGTTGTACAGCGAGGCGAAGACTTCCTTCATCGTGTGGATGACATCATCTGCGCCGCTGACATTGAGGAAGGTTTCCTGCTGGCCGGCGAACGAGGCATCGGGCAGGTCTTCCGCGGTCGCGGACGAGCGCACCGCGACGGCGATGTCCTGGCTGCCGGCTTTCGTGCAGAGTTGCGAATACGCTTCGCGCACGGCCTTGTCGAATGCAGGAATCAACGGGGTTTCGATGACCCAGCGACGGATCTCGGCGCCGGCCGTGGTCAACTCGGAGACATTGTCGACATCGAGCGTGGCGAGGCGATCGTGGATGCGCTGGGCGAGGCCGCTCTGGGCGATGAACTGCTGGAAGGCATCAGCGGTCGTCGCATATCCCCCCGGCACCGAAACACCGAGCTTGCTCAGGTTGCCGATCATCTCGCCGAGCGAGGAGTTCTTGCCGCCAACCTTGCCAAGATCGGACAGGCGCAACGCATCGAGCCAAAGAACCAGGTCGCTCAAGGGACATCTCCGGGAAAATATCGCAGCGCATCATTCTACCGGGGTTGTCCGGTCGACAACACTGTGGGAGGCACGAGGACATCGCGTTCCGTCAGCTTCCCCAATGGCGGAGAGCCCACCGTTGCTCGGGTAGAGATGCCGCTGCGCCTCCTCAAGGCACGGGCGTTGGCCGTTCGCCCCAAGCCCGTCGAAGGGCGCTTCCACGTGGCGCAGGCATCTCCGCGACGTTCGATCGTGGTTCGACGGGCTCGCCAGCAACGGATGTCGGATCGTGCCGATCTTCAGGCGATCCCGGCGCACGCCGTCCGGACAGATCGAATTCATGCCGACCAGGGCGATCCAGCAGGCACGCATGGTCAAGTGAATCACGAAAGCCTTGGTCAGGGTCAGCACGCTCATCTTGCTGCAGGTAAACAGCAGCCGGCTCAGGGTGCCCCAATCCGCATCGAGCCGTGGGCGCAACCCAAGGCAGGCCTGATCCATCATGCCGGGGAGTTGCAGCGGGGCGAAAACAGTGACGCCGGAAATCAGCAGCTCCATTTCCCGGGTCGACGTGGTGTCGCGGGACAGCAACGGGCAGGGCGGAAGTTCGTTCTCGCGCATTGCCGGCAGGGGGCGAGAGGTGACGGCGGGCGATGGAATCACCGTGCCGATCGCGCCGGCACCGCGTTGTGGCCTTGCGGCAACTGGGCGAGAGTTCGTTAGCGGTGCCTGCCGCGATTGCATAGACTGGTTGTCCTTCAGACAACGGAATACCCATGCGTCGTACCGTCTTCTACATCTCCGATGGCACCGGCATCACCGCGGAAACCATCGGGCACAGCGTGTTGACCCAGTTTGAAGGCATCGATTTCGAGACGTTCCGGCTGCCGTTCGTCGATTCGGCGGAGAAGGCCGAGCACGCCGCCCAGCGCATTCGTGCCGCGCAAACCCAGACCGGCGTGCGTCCGATCGTGATCAACACGATCATGGATCCGGCGCTCAGCGATGTGGTCGCTACCGGCGGCGCGCTGATGCTCGACGTGTTCGCGCCGTTTCTTGGTCCGCTGCAGGAGGAGCTCGGCACGCTGCGTTCGCCCCGCGTCGGCAAGGCGCACGGCTTGACCAATTTCGCCGAGTACGAGGCGCGCATCAATGCGACCAACTATGCGCTCTCGCACGACGACGGCATCGACGTGCGCTATGACGACGCAGAGGTGATCCTGGTTGGCGTGTCACGTGTCGGCAAGACGCCGACCTGCCTTTACATGGCCCTGCACTATGGCGTGAAGGCGGCCAATTATCCGTTGACCGAGGAGGATCTCGACAAGCTTGAGCTGCCGGCCCGCCTGGTGCCGTTCAAATCGAAACTGTATGCGTTGAGTATCGATGCGCCGCGTCTCGCCCAGGTTCGCGAAGCGCGTCGACCGGGCAGCAAGTACGCGACGCTGGCGCAATGTCGGCGTGAACTGGAACTGGCGGAAAAGCTCTACCGGCGCGACGGCATCCCGATGCAGAGCACGACCAATACGTCGATCGAGGAAATCGCGAGCAAGATCCTGTCGCAGCTTGGAATCGAGAAGCACATGTTCTGAGCGGCCACGGCGGATCCCGGCGAGCCGTGCGGCGAACATCGGGTCAGACCACGATAATACGTCGTGGATGCCTGTCAGCAACAGTCTGGTCGACAGGAAACCCGATGCTATGATCGGGCCATGTCGACCTTGATCGCCAGCCGTGTCGCCGCACTGCCAAGCCGCTTCTCGTGGCTGATGGGCATGCACTCGGAAAACTATCACCGGCTTGCGCGACTGTTTGCGCCACAGCGCCTGGTCGCCGGCAGCTATCTTTCGACCGTCGATGATCATCTCGATGTGATGCTCGAAGTCACCGAACATCATCGTTACACGGTCGACCTGCTGCTGACCTACTGCCTGCGCGACGCCGAGACCGGCGGGCTGGTTCCTTCGGCCAACATCCGCATGTACCGCGACGCGCGCATGGCCGAGGTGCTGCACTATCACGCGGATCAACGCCTCGAGCGCGCGATCGGTCCATTGCCGCCGGCGCGCACGATATTCGAACGGCGCGTGCGCCGCAGTTCGTTCCTGAATCGCTGGCTTGAGTACCTGGCCGAGCAGGGGCATTCGATCGGAACGCTCGAACCGGCATCGCGGGCCGGCAACGCGCGCATGGCCTCGGCCTGACGGAAACGCCGTTCCCGGATCGCGCCCACAAAAAAACCCGCTTGCGCGGGTTCTTCTGCAAAAGTGGCGGAGCGGACGGGACTCGAACCCGCGACCTCCGGCGTGACAGGCCAGCATTCTAACCAGCTGAACTACCGCTCCACATCTCTCAATCGCGCGTCCTGCGCAATCCGCTATTCTCACCGATCCGACCCGATTTCGCGAGCCTGATCGTCACTGGCGTCCCCAAGGGGATTCGAACCCCTGTTACTGCCGTGAAAGGGCGGTGTCCTGGGCCTCTAGACGATGGGGACGCATAGAGAAACCTTGGAAAACCTGATTGTAAATCTGGTGGAGCCAGGCGGGATCGAACCGCCGACCTCTACAATGCCATTGTAGCGCTCTCCCAGCTGAGCTATGGCCCCGGGAGGCGCGAGAGAATAAGGAGTGCGGAGGTCATCGTCAACACTTATTCTGCGAGCCGGATGAAATCTGCCCGACATTTTGTCGCAGAAACGCGGGTAGGCCTTGGCGATCGCCGGGCGTGATTGCGCCCGGCATCGCCCGCATCCGGGCTATTATCGGGCACGATCCGTTTCGACAGGAGAATTCCGATGCGTCACCTGAATTACGCGCTTGCGGCACTCGTGATTGCCGGTGCCGGACTGGTTGCGCCGGCTGCCGGCGCTGATCCGGCCAAGCCAGTCAGCCTGCCTCGCACCGCGGCGCCCTCGGGCGTCGAGCTCTACTTCATTTCGCCGAAGGACGGCGACGTGGTTGGGGAAGAACTCACGGTCCGTTTCGGCTTGCGCGGGATGGGCGTCTCGCCGGCCGGGACGATCAAGGAAAAGACCGGCCATCACCACCTGCTCATCGATACCGAGTCCTTGCCATCGCTCGATCAGCCGATTCCCGCCGATGACCATCACGTCCATTTTGGTGGTGGCCAGACCGAAACCACGATCCGGCTCAAGCCGGGCAAGCACAGCTTGCAGCTTGATCTTGCCGATGCCCTGCACATGCAGTTCGACCCGCCGATCGTGTCGCAAAAGATCACGGTGACCGTGAAGTAAGCCCTCGAGCGGATTCGGCCACGCTACCTGAATCCAGGCCTTGCCGGCGGCGTCTTCGCAGTCCCAATATCCCGAGCAAGCTCGCCAGCGCGATGCTTGCCCACGCCGACAGGCCCGGAACGGCGATCGGCGCGCCATCGCTGCCGCGGTACTCGTAGGCGCCGATGTCGGCGGAGCCGTTGATCTCGCGCGGAAAGCCCGGGCCGCGTTGGTCCGTCGAACGGCCCTGTGGATTGCCGCCGCGATCGAGTGCCGGACTCTTTGCGGTCAGTGCATGGGTTTGCGTCGCGCCACCGTTGTCCGCGAGTGGCAGCAGCTTCGGGTCGACATTGAGCGTGTCCGCTGGCAGCGCGAGATTGGCGCCCGGTGCGATCACCAGGTTGTGCGAGCCGGAGATCGACAGCGGCATTGCACTGTCGACGTCGCTGCCGCCCTGATTCGCGCTGTTGCCGGCAACGATCGTGCTGTTGAAGGTCGAGGGCAGGGCGTTGTTGATGAAGGAAATGCCGCCGCCGGTCGATCCGGCGTGATTGTCCGTGATCGTCGTGTTCTCGATCAGGACCGAGGTGATCTGGCGTACGCGCAAACCACCGCCGTCGTCCTGTTCGGTGGAGTTGCCCGAAATCGTCGAGTTGCGCAGCTCAAGTGTGCCCTCCTGGGTCAGGCCGCCGGCAAAGCGGATGGCGAAGTTGTCGCTGATGGTGGTGCGTTCGATGTGCCCGCCATTGCGGGCGATGAACAAGCCACCGGCGATCTCGAAATGGGTGAGCGGGGCGTTGTCGGTGCCGATCGCCGAGTTCCCGGAAATCGTGCTGTCGATGATGTCGACACCATAGGAAAACGCACCGCCGCCATAAGCAGCCGTGCCGTTGGTCGGGTGGTCGCCGAACGCGGTGCTGCCCGAGATCGTGCTGTGCCCCATGCTCAGGAATCCCGACAGCACGGCGCCGCCATAGGCGCCGACGCCGACCGCGACGCAATCGCGAATGACCGCGTCGCGCAGCACCAGCGTGGCGCCGGTCGCAATACAGCCGCCGAAACCGACATCGTTGTCCACCGCATCGAAGCGACCGTTGGCGATGGTCAGGTTCTCGATGGTCAGTGTTCCTGAGCCGGGATGCAGGAGGATGCGGTCGCGCCCTTCGCCATCAAGGATCAGGCGGTCCGAACCCGGGCCGCGCAGGGTGAGGTCGTCGAGCTCGATCTTGAGCGCGCCCTGACCGAGGCTGATCACGCTGCAGGTCAGGTCGGACAGATCGATGGTGTCGCCGCTGACAGCCTGATCGACCACGCTGCGCAAGCTGTCGGGCGAATCGTCATCGGCGCAATTGCCGACTTCGAGAACGCGTGGTGCATGGCCCGGCGGTGCAGGGCGTTCAAGTCGCATTGCGTCAAGGCGCGCGCGCAGCGGCGTTGTTTGTTTGCTGCGCTCGTAGGAGAGAGGCCATTGCCGCGGAATGTCGGACAGCAACCGATCGGACGCCGAAGCACACGGGAGCGCCACGAGCAGGGCCAATGCCAGCGCCGTGCGCCGCATCGAGCCGGTGTCCGGGAATCTCGATGGTCGACGACGCGTCGATCGGCCGGGAGTAGGTCGTGCTCCCTGTGCAGCGATGGCGGGTGCTCGCGGTCTCAAGGAATCCGATGCTCAGCGCGGTCCGGAAAGATCGATTGTATAGGTAGCCATGCCATTTCCGTCGTCGGCCAGTTGCTGGACGTTGTTCAGGCCCACACGGTGCGCCATGTCCTGTTTGCCACTGGCTGAATGGAAGACGACGGGTCCGGCGGTCCGCATCGGCGCGAAACGCCAGGCCTGATCGGATCCGTCGGCAGCGAGGGTGAGGTGCCGGCGTCGGCTGATCCAGTCGATCAGTACGTCCCGATTCATGTCCGGGGCATTGAACAGCACGTGCTCGGGCCCGGTGCCCGGGAAGTCGCCGCCGCCGCTGGCGCGATAGTTGTTGGTGGTGACGATGAACGTCTGGGCGGGATCGATCGGCTTGCCCTCGTAGCGCAGGTCGACGATACGATCGCCGACCGGCTTGGCCAGATCGATCATGTAGCGGATGCCACCCTGGATCACGTCGAAGTTGTAGCTCGGCGTCTTGCGGTTGACCAGTTCCTGCGGATCCGCGAGCGACGGGTCGATGCGGTTGAAGTAGGCGGCGGACTTCTCAAGCCAGGCCTTGATGCCTGTGCCGTCGGTCTTGACCGCCGAGAGCGTGTTCGGATAGAGGTAGAGATCGGCGGCGTTGCGGATGGCCATCGGGCCGGCAGCAATGTCGGTGAAGTCGGTCGCACCACCGTACCCTGCCTTGAACGGAGCCGCGGCCGAAAGCACCGGAACGGACTTCATTTCAGGCATGTTTTCGGTGATGAAGTGCTGCGCGTACTCGCGCTGCGCATGATTGAGCGGCTGTAGCGCACTGACGTCGCCAACGGCTGTGAACCAGGTCGTCATCGCGAAATCGCTGTCGCCGATCGGTGTCGAGACATAGGCGATGGTCGCCGCGTGCTCTTCCGAGACGGCGTGGCCGATGGCTGGATCAGCCGCCACCGTGATGCCGTCCGCGCTGCGGATATGGCGTACCTCCGAATGCGTCGCATCGGCATCGATCTGCCAATGTCCGTCGCGTTGTACGAGAGCCAGTTCAATCACGCCGAGGCTCTTGCCCCACATGTTTCCCATCACCGCGGGTTTGCCGTGGATGAAGCCGCGTTCGTTGTCGACATCGGGCAATCCGTTGTAGCGCGACCTGGCGTTGCCGGGATCCGGGAATACCTGATGCGAGTGACCGAGTAGCAGCACGTCGATGTCCGGCTCCCGCGCCAGATGCCAGTTGGCGTTCTCCATGCTGTCCGAATACGCGCGGGTATCGATGCCGCCATGCGAGATCGCGACGATGATGTCGGCGCCCTGTGCGCGCAGCGCCGGCGCGTAGCGCCGGGCGGCCTCGACCACGCCGAGGGTCGTGACCTTGCCTTCGAGGTTGTTGCGGTCCCACAGCACGATCGGCGGCGGAGCAAAGCCGATGATGCCGATGCGGACCGCTGCCTCGACCGGACGGCCGCTCCGGTCGAATGCCTTCAGCTTCCGCTTCAGCAAGGCGGTTGGCGGATAGAGCGGCTTGCCGTCGTGCGCGCCGAGCACATTGGCCAGCACGAGCGGGAATTTCGGACCTGCGCAACGTGGCTCGATGACACCGTCGATCGGCATCGCCTGGCCGGTCACCTGACCGAGGAACGACAGGCCATAGTTGAACTCGTGATTGCCGATCGTGCCGCCGTCATAGCCGAGCACGTCCATCGCCTTGTACATCGCCAGCTCGTGATCGCAGGGAAGATGTTGGCCGCGTGCCTGCCAGTCGGCCAGCGCGGTGCCCTGAATCGTGTCGCCCGCATCGAACAGCAACGTGTTGGCATATTCCTTGCGCGCCTCGCGGACCAGTGTCGCCGTGCGCTCGAAGCCGAGCGAGTCGTCCTCGGCGAGCTTGTAGTAGTCGTAGCTCAGGATATTCGAATGAATGTCGGTCGATTCGAGGATGGCAAGAGTGGCGCGCGCGCCACCGATGTCAGGCGAGTGCTTCGACGGCGAGGCGGAACAGGCCGCAAGTCCGACGATGAGACAGGAAACTACGAGACGCAGGGCAGGCAAGGTCATCGCGCATGTCCGCAACCGGGTGCGGCAACATGCCAGCATCGCCTCTTGAAGTCATCTGTCCTGCGCTGACCGCCCTGAATTGCCAGTGTGGCGGGTTGGTCCGGTAAACTGGCAGACCGCACTCCGTGTTGTTCACCTTCGATGACCATTCGCACCCGTTTCGCTCCGAGCCCCACCGGTTTTCTGCATATCGGGGGTGCACGCACCGCGCTGTATTGCTGGCTGGAGGCGCGCCACCGCGGCGGCGAATTCATCCTGCGCATCGAGGATACCGATCGCGAGCGGTCAACCCAGGAAGCCGTGCAGGCGATTCTCGATGGCATGAGCTGGCTCGGGCTCGATCACGATGAGGGGCCGTATTACCAGACACTGCGCATGGACCGGTACCGCCAGGTGGCCGAGGATCTGGTCAAGGCGGGCAAGGCCTACTACGCCTACGAGTCCAAGGAGGAGATCGAGGCAATGCGCGCCGAGGCGATGGCAAAGGGCCTCAAGCCGCGCTACAACGGCTATTACCGCGATCGCAACGAAGGATTCCGCGAAGATCCGAACCGCGTCATCCGTTTCAGGAATCCTTCGTCAGGCAGCGTCGTGTTCGATGACAAGGTCAAGGGCCGGATCGAGTGGAGCAACGACGAACTCGACGATCTCGTCCTGTTCCGGTCGGACGGCTATCCGACCTACAACTTCGCGGTGGTCGTCGATGACATCGACATGCGCATCAGCGAAGTCATCCGCGGCGACGATCATGTCAACAATACGCCGCGCCAGATCAACGTCTATCACGCACTCGGTGCCGAAGCGCCGACATTCGCCCACCTGCCGATGATCCTCGGTCCCGACGGCCAGAAGCTCAGCAAGCGACACGGGGCGGTCAGCGTCATGCAGTACCGCGACGACGGATTCCTGCCGCACGCCGTGCTCAATTACCTGGTCCGGCTGGGCTGGTCGCATGGCGATCAGGAGATCTTCTCGCGCGAGCAGATGATCGAGTTGTTCGATATCGGCAATGCGAATCGCGCACCCTCGCGTTTCGATGTCGAGAAGCTGTCGTGGCTAAACCAGCAATACATCAAGAACGATGATCCGCTGGAACTCGTCCCGCATTTCGTCTGGCAATTGCGGGCTGCCGGCATCGACCCGGAGCAGGGGCCCGAGCCGGCCGATGTCATCGTCGCGTTGCGCGAGCGTGCGCAGACGCTCAAGGAAATGGCGGAAAAGGCGCGGGTCTGGTACGCGCCGCTCGATACCTACGACGAGACTGCGGTGAACAAGCATCTCAGGAGCGTGACCGCGATTCCTGCCTTGCAGGCCGTGCATGCGCAACTGGTCGGGACCCGCGACTGGTCGGTCGAAAATGTCCATGCGGCAATCGCCGCTGCCGCCGCAGCGATCAACGAGGGCATGGGCAAGGTCGCGCAACCGCTGCGCGTGGCGATCACCGGGACCCAGGTATCGCCTTCGATCGACCACACCGTGTTTCTGGCCGGTCGCGATGAAGCACTGCGCCGCGTGGAATCCGCAATCAAGCTCGCGGGTGCGTGATCCGATGGCGATGACCGAATGCAGTCTTGGCGGTCTGTCGACGCTCGACAGTTCCGATATCGATGCGGTGACACGCATGACCGAGGCATGCATGGATGTGCTGCTGGATCCGACGCTGTGGGCGTGGGTGATTGGCCTGACCGTTGTCAGCATTGCGGGTGGTGCATTGATCGGCTGGATCAAGGGACGCCTGATGGCCGGCATCCTCTGGGCCGCCGTGCTCGGCCCGATTGGCTGGATCGTTGTCGCTCTCGGTAGATCGAATCTGCCGTTGTGTCCCGAGTGCGGCAAGGGAAACGCCGCTGCCGCCAAGGCCTGCAGGCATTGCGGGGTGAACCTGCTGCAATCGGCGCAACGCTCGGCACGGTCGCGACTCAAGGGAGCGGACAGCGACGGAAGCTGGTAGTCGGGCGGGCCTTTGCGGGTGCGATGCTATGATTTCGCGCGCTCGCCCCCATCTTTGCTGAGCCATGTCGCCGACCGGTCGAAAAACACCAGCCACCCATGCGCATCGTCATGATGCGCAGGCATTCGTGCGCGATGTCTCAAGGGTTTGCGATGAGCGCGGCCTGCGCCTCACCGCGATCCGCCTGCGCGTGCTTGAACTCGTGGCCGAAGCCAGGATCCCGGTCAAGGCCTACGACCTGCTCGATCGGCTCAAGGATGGCCCCGGCATGGCCGCTCCGCCGACGGTCTATCGCGCACTGGATTTCCTGCTCGAACACGGTTTCATCCACAAGCTCGAGTCGATCAACTCGTATGTGGGTTGCCATCACCCCGGCGAGGCGCACCAGGTTCCTTTCCTGATCTGCGACCGGTGCTCGAGCGCGATGGAAATCTGCGATGAACAGGTTGCCGTGCTGCTCACCGCGCAGGCGCGCGATCGCGGGTTCACGCCGGCCAGCCAGACCCTTGAGGTCCACGGAACTTGCGCCAGTTGCTCGGATCGTCCGCATTCCTGATTCGCAACGCGCGGATTCGCACTGGCCGGATCGAACATTGCGTGTGTGCTATGTATGTTATATAGTAACAATATCGTGGCGAGCCGTCATGATTTCCCTTGCTCGATCCACGTTTCGCCATGACTCCCGCCTTGCCGATCATCGTGCACGACAGATCCCCGAAAACACCCGCGCGCCTCGACCTGGAAGGCCGGGTGGACAGGTTTGGCGCATTCGCCTCGATGCTATGCGCGATCCATTGCGCCTTGTTGCCCCTGGTCTTCGGAGTTCTCCCGGCGCTCGGACTCGGCTTTCTTGCCAATCACGGCTTCGAGCAGGGCTTCGTCGGATTTGCGATCGTGCTCGCGACGATCAGCCTGATCTACGGGCTGCGCAAACACGGCAGTTATCGCGCATTCGTGTTTCTTGTTCCCGGGATCCTGCTCCTCGTCGTCGGCGTGCTGATCGGATCGAACCATGCCGATCCCTGGCATGCGACCGTGGTCAGCATCGGTGGCACCCTGATTGCGCTCTCGCATGTCATCAACATGCGCCTGAACCACGTGCACGGACCGGCTTGCCGGCATTGATCCGCAGCGCGGCGTGATTGTGTAACTGCAGTACGACTGCCTAGCATGGGCTTGGCTCAGCCGGATTCCGCAACATGTCGTCGCATCATCATTCGCATGACCATGGCGATCATTCGCACGATCATCACCATTCCGGTCCGGTGTCGGCGGATGGTCGCCGTGAACGCCGCCTGCTGTATGCCTTCGGCCTGACCGCGATCACGCTGGTTGTCGAAGCGGTCGGCGGCTGGATCTCTGGCTCGCTGGCACTGCTGGCCGATGCCGGTCATATGCTGGTCGATGCGGCAGCGCTGATGTTCGCGTGGCTGGGGATATGGTTCGCACGACGTCCGGCCGATTCGCTACGCAGTTTCGGCTATGCACGACTCGAAGTGCTGGTCGGCTACACCAATTCGCTGAGCCAGATCCTGCTCGTGGCATGGATCGGCTATGAGGCCGTGGTTCGTTTCGTCCAGCCCGCGCCGATCCTTTCCGGCATGATGCTCGCGGTGGCGTCCGCCGGATTGATGGTCAATCTGTTCGTGTTGCGTGTGCTTGGCGGCCACGATCACGACGATCTGAATACTGCTGCAGCGCGCCTGCACGTCGTGGGCGACCTGCTTGGATCGCTGGGTGCGGTGGCGGCGGCGCTGGTCGTGCGCTATTTCGGATGGTTGTGGGCGGATCCGCTGATCTCGATCCTGGTCTCGTTGCTGCTGCTCAACAGTGCCTGGCACCTGCTCAGGCGCAGTGCCCATATCCTGCTTGAGGGCGTGCCCGAAGGGCTTGATGTCGACGTACTGCGACGTGATATCGAAAGCGCCATCGCGGGTGTGCGCGAGATCCACCATGTGCACGTATGGCAGTTGAGCGGCGGTCAGCGCATGGCGACCCTGCATGCGCGCCTGGACGACGATCTCGCGTCAGACCAGGCGATTCGTTCGATCCAGGAGCTGCTGAAAGCGCGCTTTGCGGTGAGCCATGCGACGGTCCAGATCGACGCGGGCGATTGCGCGCCGGGTGGTTGCAACGGTGCCCCTTGTGCGTCGAATCGATGATTCGACTTGCGCTTTGCCGCTGCACTGTTATCCTTCCCGCCCTTTGTTTGCCGAATTGATCTCGAGGATTTCCGATGGGCCGTGGTGACCGCAAGACCCGCAAGGGCAAAATCGCTATCCGCAGTTATGGCAACGTGCGTCCGCATGCCGATGGCAATGCCGTAGCCGCCAAGCCGAAGGCTGCCTCTGCCGCGACCAAATCTGCCGCCAAGCCTGCAGCAAAAAAGGCCGCGCCGGCAAAGAAGGCGGCGGCCAAGAAGACTGCCTGATCCAGGCGACCGAACGTCTGGCCTGCAAACCCCCGCGATGCGGGGGTTTGTCTTTTTCAGGATCCGTTGGAGGCAAACAGTGCCGAGTCGCGGCCGACCTCATGTTGCGCGGGATGCTGCAGCCACTGTTCGGCGCAAAGGCGGCCATGGTCGCGCAGGGCGGTGAGGAATCCTATCGCCTTCGTGAAAACAGCCTTGTCATGGAAATCGTGCAGCGATTCGCCGGGTTCGATCAGGTGGATGCGCAGATCCCCCGGGTGCCGACCCTGTTCATCGACGTCGATGGCATCTCTCGCCATGACCAGCGACCGCAGTTCGCGCCGGAACGCATTGCTGAATCCAAGTTCGCCGATGCGCGTGGCGATCTTCTCCGGGGTCCGCGGGATGTCCCTTCGATCCAGCGGTTGCACGAGTACGCCAAGCACGGTTGAGCTGCGCCCGCGCCCGAGCAGCGGTTCGAGCACCGGATTGCCCGCCCAGCCTCCGTCCCAGTAAACCTCGCCATCGATCGTCACGGGCGCAAAAATCTGTGGCAGGCAGGTCGAAGCAAGCAAGGCATCGACGCCGAGTCGTTCGGGCCCGAAGATGACAAGACCGCCGTCGCGTACTCGCGTCGCCGCGAGATGCACCGGAAACGGAGATTCGGTTCTCAGCTGATCGAAATCGAACATCACCTCGGCAATCTGGCTGACCGGATTCGTCGCCAGCGGATTGATCTGCCGGTTCGTGAAGTAGCGATGCAGGTTTTGCGCGCCGTGCTGCGAAGCCGGCATGCGCGAGCCGAAGATCCAGGCGGCTGCCTGGGGGTGTCCCGCGATGCGCTGCCAAAGCACATCCAGGCAGGTGCGCGCACCTTCACGACCTCCGTTCATCCAGCCTTGCGCGACCGCCAGTGCGTTCAGCGCGCCGCTGCTGGTCGCGCTGACGCCATCGAAGGACAAGTCATCTTGCTCGAGCAGGCGATCAAGCACGCCCCAGGTGAACGCGCCGTGCGCGCCACCGCCCTGCAAGGCGAGGCCGATGGCTCCGGAAACCGATTGGTGCGCAGTACTCATGGTGCGAGTTCCCGTGCAACCACGGTCTGGCCGGCAACGACGACACGACGCGCCAGCGAGCCGCCGATCCAGTAACAGAGGTCCGCTGGCGTTGCGGCGTTCCAGATCACGAAGTCGGCGCGCATGCCCTCGACAAGACAGCCGCGATCGGAAAGACCCAATGCGCGTGCGGCATTCACGGTGGCGCCGCGCAAGGCCTCTTCCGGGGTCAGGCGAAACAAGGTGCAGGCCATGTTCATGGCCAGCCGCAGGGACAGCATCGGTGAAGTGCCGGGATTGAGATCGGTCGCCACGGCCATCGTGACGCCGTGTTCGCGCAGGGCGTTGATCGGTGGCAACGTCGTGTCGCGCAAGGCGTAGAAAGCGCCGGGCAAAAGGACGGCGACCGTACCCGCCGAAGCCATTGCGCGGACGCCGTCTTCGCTGGTGTGCTCGATGTGATCCGCGGACAGTCCCGAAAATTCGGCGCTGAGTGCGCCGCCGCCAAGATCGGACAACTGGTCCGCATGCAGCTTGACCGGCAGGCCGAGATCGCGCGCGGCCGCAAACACCTTTCGTGTCTGTTGCGGCGTGAAGCCGATGTTCTCGCAGAATGCATCGACCGCATCGGCCAGCCCGCTGCGCGCAGCTTCAGGGAGCAGGACATCGCAGACATGGTCGATGTAGTCCGCCTGGCGGCCGCTGTACTCGGGAGGGACCGCATGCGCGCCGAGGAAGGTGGTGCGCACGCTGACGCCGAGTTGTCTGCCGATTTCGCGCGCGACGCGCAGCATCATCAGTTCGCTGGCCTGATCGAGGCCATAGCCCGATTTGATCTCGATCGTCGTCACGCCATCGTCCACCAGCGCACGCGCGCGCGGCAGGGATTCTTGCAGCAGGGCGGCGTCATCGAGCGCGCGCGTCGCGCGAACGGTCGAAACGATACCGCCTCCGGCGCGTGAGATGTCCTCGTAGCTCGCTCCGTTGAGGCGCATGTCGAATTCGTTCGCGCGATTGCCGCCGAAGACGAGGTGGGTGTGACAGTCGACCAGGCCTGGTGTGATCAAGGCCCCAGCCGCACTCTCGACACGTGCACACAGCGCCTCGGGCCGATCAGGCAGGGCGTCCGCGGCGCCTGCGAACACGATGCGGCCATCCTTCCAGCCCAGCGCGGCGCCGCGGATGGCTCCGTATGCTTCGCCGGTATCGGCCATCGTCGCCAGATCGCAATCGATCAGCAGGCCGTCCCAGGAACGTGTCGGAATTTCGATTTTCATGCGACCGATTATCGCAGACCCGCGCGCCCGGTCCGCCATCCCGATTGAATTCAGGCACGCGCTGCCGAGCCGGGTATCGTGCCGCGGGCAGAGCGCCGATAATGCTGTTCACGCCAGCGGAGTGTGTGCATGAACAGTCGACAGTTTCACGCCGGGAATGCCTGGTTCGCCGATGGCTGGCGCCGTGACGTCCGATTCGAGGTCGACACCGGGCGCCATCTTCCGGGAGCCTTGCTCGACGTGAGGGCAGGTGCCGGCAGTGATCGGGCCGAGACGCTCGGGCATTGGGTGGTCCCCGGCATGCCCAACGTCCACTCCCATGCGTTCCAGCGCGCGATGGCCGGTCTTGCCGAACGCCGCGGCAATCCAGAGGACAGCTTCTGGACCTGGCGCGAGGTGATGTACGCGTTCGCCGGCACGGTCGGCCCGGATGAATTGCGCGCGATCGCCACCCAGCTCTATGTCGAGATGCTCAAGGCCGGCTATACGCAGGTCTGCGAATTCCATTACCTCCACCACCAGCCGGATTGCAAGCCCTACGCCGATCCTGCCGCGATGTCGCTGGCGCTCGTCGACGCGGCCCAGGAAGCCGGTATTGGACTGACCCTGTTGCCGACCCTCTACATGACCGGAGGTTTCGATGGTCGCGCGCTGAGTGACCGCCAGCGGCGTTTTGCGCACGATGTCGATGGCTATCTGAGGCTCGTCGAGCGCCTGCGCCTGCTCGAGAACGCGCATCTGCGCATCGGCGTCGCCTTGCATTCCTTGCGCGCGGTTCCCGAGGATGCGATGCGCGCGGTGCTGGACGGCATCAACGGCTTGCCGGATTCGAGGAGCGGCTTGCCCGGCTCGATGATGCCGATCCATATCCACATTGCCGAGCAGATCGGAGAAGTGCAGGACTGTCTGGCCGTTCGCAATGCGCGCCCGATCGAGTGGCTGCTCGATCATGCGCCGGTCGATGCGCGCTGGTGCCTCGTACATGCGACACATGTCGATGATCAGGAATTGCGCAGCTTGGCGAAAACGCGCGCCACGGTCGGCCTGTGTCCGACGACCGAGGCGAATCTCGGCGACGGCTTGTTCCCGCTCAGGCCATGGCTTGATGCCGGTGGCATCATCGGCATCGGCTCGGACAGCCATATTTCGGTGTCACCGGTCGAGGAATTGCGCTGGCTTGAATATGGCCAGCGCCTGATCACGCGCCATCGCAACATCGCCGCGAGCGAGCAACATCCCGATACCGGCGCGGCGCTCTATCGCAGCGCACTGCAGGGCGGCGCGAACGCATCGTGCATGCCGATCGGCGATTTCAGCGGCGGCGACGCAAGCCTGCCTTCGGTCGGCAATCGCGCGGATCTGCTCGTGCTCGACGAATCATCGGCGCTGCTTGCGGGTCGCGATGAATCGAACCTGCTCGATACCTGGATGTTCGCGGGCAACTCGAATCTCGTGCGCGACGTGATGGTCAACGGGGACTGGGTCGTGCGTGATTTCCGCCATCGCGACGAGGCGCGCATCGCGGCGCGCTATCGCGCCGTCATCGCGCGCCTGCTCGCGTGATTCAGCGCGTTGATTCGATCAGGGCCTCGCGCACTTCGTCGAAATTGCCGTCGTTCGGCTCGGGCCGGATGCCCAGCAGGTGCGCGAGCAACGGATAGACATCCACGTTGTCGAACGGCGGCAGGACCACGTTCTTGCGCAAGGCCGGGCCATGGGCGATGAAGATCGCGCGCATGTCGGGGTCGTCGTTGTCGTAGCCATGCTCGCCATATGAAAAATGACTCTTTCCAGCCAGCGTGGCACGATCGAAAATCACCCAGCCGTGATTGGCGAGGCAGAGCAGGGGCGGGACGCGCCGGTTCTTGCCGTAGTGGAATCGCGCCGGCAATTCGGCTTTTCGCCAGCAGCGCATGTGCGCGTGATCGGCAAGCAGGGCCGCTTCGGCTTCGCGCCGGTGACCGCGCTTCGGCACGATGCCGGTCAATACGCCGAAGCTGACGACATGGGCCATGCTCTCCGGCAACAGGTCATCGAGGTAGACGACGCGATCGGGTGAAGTCGAAACCATGCCATGGTCGGAAACGACCACGATATTCAAGGACTGATCGAGTCCGCGCTCGACCAGGCCATCGAGCAGACGCCGCAGCGTTGCGTCGACGATGCGCAACTCCGCATCGAGTTCGTCGGAATCCGGGCCATGGCGATGGCCGACGCCATCGACCGTATCGAGGTACAGGGTCAACAGGGTGGGGCGCTTTTCGATCGGCAGGTCGAGCCATTCGAGTACCGCATCGACGCGCGACACGCCGGCCAGCTTCTTGTCATAACTCGACCAGAACTCCGGGTATGAGCCATGCACGGGAGCCTCGGAGCCGGGCCAGAACATGATCCCTGAATGCAGTCCGTTGTTCTGGGCGGTCGTCCACAACGGCGTGCCTTCGCTCCACCAGCGTGCGTTCTGGATCGCATCGCGATTCCAGGACGTGAATTTCTGGCCGGGAATCCGGTCGTCCTCCATCGTGTTTGCGACGATTCCGTTGCGATCGGGGCGCAGTCCGGTGATCAGGGTGTAGTGGTTCGGAAACGTCAGCGACGGAAACGAGGGGCGCATGTACTCGGCGCGCACGCCATTCTCGGCGAGCGCCTTCAGGGTCGGGGTCAGGCCGCGATCAAGGTAATCGGCGCGAAAGCCGTCGATCGAGATCAGCAGCAAGGGCGTGCGCGGGGCACTTGCCTGGCGCGGCATGCTGGTCGAGCAGGCGACAAGCATCGCCATTGCGCACGCGATGGAAAACAGTCGGACGTTGATCAAGGTATTGGCAATGCACGGAATGCTGCATTGTCACCGAAGCATGTGACACGACGCCATCCCTGGCCGTGGCCGATCCGTGACGAAGCGGACTCCCCGGCCCACGGGCTGCTCAGTTCTCGAATCCGTTCTTGAACAGGATGTCGACCGGCACGGCGAAAGGTGCTCCGATGGTTCCTGGGCTGAGCGAGGCGCCGGTCAGCACCTGGACCGGCGTGGCATCGCCGCTGGCGCCCAGCGCAAAGCTCACCACGCGGTTGTTGTCCGGATCTCCGTTCGCGCCGATCGCGACCATGAGTCGCTGAAGCGGTTGGTCGATTCCGATGCCCGTCGGATATTGCGGGTTGTCGTAGCCGAGCTGGGTGGCGGGGCCAGCGATGATGTAAAGCGGCGCGTCCGTTCCGGATGCAGTGTCGGCGAAAACCCTGACCTGGGCTTCGAACACGAAATTGTCGGGTGTCGTGTAGGTCAGCAGGTACAGCTTGTGCTGACCGGGATCATGCGCGATGGCCGCAGCATTTTCGGTGTGGATGCTCTTGAGGACGCGCGTGGGTGCCGGGCTGCCGTCGCTCGTGCGCGCATGAAAGACAACCTTTGCCGCGTAGGGCGCATTGAAGTCGTAGTCGACCACGGCAACCTCATCGGTGCCCGGGAGCCAGATCAGCGAACTGGGGTTGTTGAGCTGGGTGCTGCTGCTTCCGCCACCCCAGTTGATGCTGCGGATCCGGTTCACGCTGGTGCCGCTGGCGTGTAGCGGAAACGTGTAGATGCAGCAATTGCTGGCGATGACGATCAGTTCGTCCAGTGCGGCCATCGGTACGCTTGCGCGCGGCTGTCCGAGCAGCGGAGGGTTGAGCACGCGCAGCGGGGCAGGATCGCCGCTGGCGAATGCCGGAAATACCTTGATGGCCTGGCCCCAGTAGTCGGAGACATAGATGAGGTTTTCCACCGGTTCGTAGCTCGCGTTGGCGGGGCCGTTGAGCGTCGTGGTCGGTCCGCCGATCTGGCGGACCGCGGCCGTGGTCCCCTGCGCTGTCGCCGAGAACTGCCGGATCGGGTGTTCGCTCGACGCGCCTGGTGGATAGCCGCCGATCATCAGTTCTGCGCGTGCCAATTGGGGCAGGCAGCAGGTCAGGATGCACAGGAACAGGAGGGTCAACGCTCGCATGGATGTTCGTCCGGGTTGTGGTTGCCCCTCTTTACGCAAGACGGCATGCAAAACCTCAAGCCCTGCCATAATCGAGGTTTCAATACATCGAGTAGCCCGCATGACTCATTTCTCGCGCCATGAACCGGATCGGAACATTCGTGCCCCGCGCGGTACGGAGCTGAGCTGCCGCAGCTGGCTGACCGAAGCGCCGTTCCGCATGTTGCAGAACAACCTCGATGCCGAGGTGGCCGAGAATCCGGCCGAACTGGTCGTTTACGGCGGCATCGGGCGGGCGGCGCGAAACTGGGAATGCTTCGATGCGATCCTGAAGACATTGCGTGAGCTCGGCGACGACGAAACCCTGCTTGTCCAGTCAGGCAAGCCGGTCGGCGTGTTTCCGTCGCATGCCGATGCGCCGCGCGTGCTGATTGCCAACTCCAACCTCGTGCCGCACTGGGCGACCTGGGAACATTTCAATGAACTCGATCGCAAGGGCCTGATGATGTACGGCCAGATGACGGCCGGCTCGTGGATCTACATCGGATCGCAGGGCATCGTCCAGGGCACCTATGAAACCTTCGTGGAAATGGGTCGCCAGCATTACAACGGCAGTCTGAAGGGGAAATGGATACTGACCGCGGGGCTGGGCGGCATGGGCGGAGCGCAACCGCTGGCTGCAAGTCTCGCGGGTGCCTGCTCGCTGAACATCGAATGCCAGCAGCGTTGCATCGATTTCCGCCTGCGTACGCGCTATGTCGATGAGCAGGCGACGGATCTGGATGATGCGTTGGCGCGCATCCGGAAGTACACGGAATCCGGTGAAGCCAAGTCGATTGCCTTGCTTGGCAACGCGGCCCAGATCCTGCCCGAGCTCGTGCGTCGTGGCGCAAGACCCGATGCTGTCACCGACCAGACCAGTGCGCACGATCCGGTGCACGGTTATCTGCCGATCGGCTGGACCGTCGAGCAGTGGTTCGCCGGGCAGAAGGAGAATCCCGACCTCGTGCGCGACGCGGCGAAGAAATCGATGCGCGTGCATGTCGAGGCGATGCTTGCATTCGAGAAGATGGGTATTCCGACTTTCGACTATGGCAACAACATCCGCCAGATGGCCAAGGATGAAGGCTGCACGAATGCGTTCGATTTCCCGGGCTTCGTGCCGGCCTATGTGCGGCCGCTGTTCTGCCGAGGAGTAGGCCCGTTCCGCTGGGTTGCGTTGAGCGGTGACCCCGAGGATATCTACAAGACCGATGCCAGGGTCAAGCAATTGATCCCCGACGACGAGCACCTGCAC
>JAKQJM010000074.1 GCA_029561145.1 Pseudomonadota bacterium | reverse complement strand
CGTTGCGCCCGATCTGGAGACTACGGCCGCCCGCGACGGTACCTTGATGGAGCGCGCCCTCGACCGCCTGACGAAGGCGATCGATCACAAGCATCTGTCGGGCCTGGCGCCCGCGTTTCTCGAGTTGCGCCGCAAGGACATCCAGGCCGTTGTCGAGGCCAACAAGGCGTCGTACGAAGGTTTGCAGCGTGTCGTGCAACGGCAGGCTCAGGTACTCAAGGCGACCATCGGTGAGTACCGAGCCGTCGCGGGTGTGATGCGCAGCGCGGGCGCGGTTGAGAGCGTTGAACAGATCGACGAGTTGGCCCGTGGGGCGTTCCGCATGGCGCTGGACAACCTCACCGAATTGACCGACGTGGCGGCCCAGGCGCAAGCCGATGCGTTCGCAGTCGTGAAGAAGCGCGTGCGCGACAGTGTCGGTGAGGCTCGCAAACTGCTAGGTTGAAGTAGTTCGGGCGACTCGATGCCAACCCTTCCGCCGCTCCAGGTCTTGTCGTTGTCGAACGCCCAGATCGCGATCGAGGCCGCGGCTACCGTCGCATTCGCGCTGTCTGGGCTGATCGCTGCGGCACGCGCCCGCCTCGATGCAGTCGGCGTGGTCGTGGTGGCCGGCCTCGCGGCATTCGGCGGCGGAACGCTGCGCGACATTCTGCTGGATCGGCGCCCGTTCTTCTGGGTCGAGCACGCGGTGTGGCTCTGGCTGCTGCTGGCGCTGTGCATCGTTGCGATGCTGTTCCTGCGCGCCCGGCACTTCGCACCGACCGAGCGCGCAATGCAGTGGCCCGACGCACTGGGTCTTGGCCTGTTCACCGCCACCGGCACCCAGATCGCGATCGGCGCCGAGATGCCGGCAATCGTCGCGGTGTTGATGGGCATGGTCACGGCGGTGTTCGGCGGCGTGCTGCGCGACATTGTCTGCAACGAGATCCCGCGCGCGTTCCGCGACCACCAGCCGTACGCGATCTGCGCCTTCGCCGGCGCCTGGGTAGTCGTGGTGGCGAAGGCGCTTGACGCACCGCAGTGGCTGGCCCTTCTGGCCGCGGCGGGGACGGCCACATTGCTGCGGGTACTGGCGATCCAACTGAGCTGGACGCTGCCAGCCTGGCGCCCCGGAGCGCAGGAAGAAATGTGAAGTCGATGCGCCGAGGCCTCGCCGGGTCCCGGCGCAAAGCAGCCGACGAGAGCGCCGCATACGTTCTCCAATCGCTGCCTGCCTCGAACGCCGATGAGCCGCTCGGCGCAGCCAGCGAAAGCACGCATGCCGTGATGCCAGGGTTTGCCCAGGGTCGCCTATGAGGGACCACCCACGCTGTCCGAAAGTGACTCCAAAAGCGGCCGGATGTCACCTTTCATCGGCGATCCATGTACACGAGCATCACGGTCACAGGCCGGCCGGGTCGCTTCGATGCACCGACGAATAGAGCCTTGACACTGACCCGTGGAGACAACGCAATGGATCACCTGAGCGGCAC
>JAKQJM010000030.1 GCA_029561145.1 Pseudomonadota bacterium | reverse complement strand
ATCCGGCCAGCCCCGGGATTCGCGCCAACTTCACTTCGTTGACCATGTGGTCGCCGCGGACCAGGGCGATGATGAATTGCGGGTCGCTTTCATCATCCACGCACAACGCGACCGTCTTGACCGTGCGATCAAGCGGAATCTTCAGCAACCCGGCCACTTCCTCGCAGGTACGTTGCCAGGGCGTGACGACCTTCGCCATCGCCGCTTCGGGGGCCGGGCGTTCGCCATCGGGTGCGAGTGCTTCGGCTTTCTCTATGTTCGCCGCATAGTCCGATCCGGTCGAGAACACGATGGCATCCTCCCCGGAGTCCGCGAGCACCTGGAACTCATGCGAGGTGCTGCCACCGATCGCGCCGGGATCGGCATCCACCGCGCGGAAGCGCAGGCCGAGTCGCGTGAAGATGCGCGAGTAGGCGTCATACATGTTGCGGTATTCGACCGCCATGCTCTCCGCGTCGACATGGAACGAATACGCATCCTTCATGAGAAATTCGCGCGCGCGCATGATGCCGAAGCGCGGCCGGATCTCGTCGCGGAACTTGGTCTGGATCTGGTAGAAATTGACCGGCAGCTGCTTGTAGGACTTCAGCTCCTGGCGCGCGAAATCGGTGATGACTTCCTCATGGGTCGGCCCATAACAGTAGCCGGCATCCTTGCGATCCCGGATCTTGAGCAACTGGCCGCCGAATTTCTGCCAGCGTCCGGTTTCCTCCCAGAGTTCCTGCGGCTGGATCGATGGCATCAGCAGTTCGATCGCACCGGCGCGGTTCATCTCCTCGCGCACGATCGCCTCGACTTTGCGCAATACGCGCAGTCCGAGCGGCGACCAGGTGTAAATGCCCGAAGCGAGCTTGCGGATCATGCCGGCCCGCAGCATCAGCTGGTGGCTGATGATTTCGGCGTCGGCCGGAACCTGCTTGACGGTGGCGAGATGAAAACGGGACAGGCGCATGGTTTTGGTTCGATCGCGGGGAACCGGCCATTCTACAGAAGCGCACCGGATTTGACCCCTGGCTCGCCCTACCGACGATGCGCGGTGGCGACCTGCGTGCGCTCAGGCCGATGACTCGGACACCAGGCCCAACGGCCATCGTCGATCACCGAACCTGTCGTATTCAACGGCGATTCCGTGGAATCGCGCGGGATCGAACAGCGAATGCGCCGCGGCGGCGGAGATCCGCCGTGGCGTGGTTGATCAACCGCAGAACAGCTTGATCTGGTCCTGCACCTTGCTGAGGTCTGCCTGATAGCGAGCCTGGTCATCGGCGTCGGCATCGTCGCCTGGCTTGGAGGCCTCGAAGGTCGTGAGGTTCTTCTGCGCTGCGGCACAATTGCGCTTGATGTCCGCTTCGCTGTAGCCGGCGGCAGCCGCCATCTTCGGGCCTTCCTTCGGTTCGCCCTCGATCTTTGCCGCAGCATCCTCCTCGGCGCTGGTCACGCCTCCACGGACGACCAGCTTCTTGGCGGAAGTCGTGTTCGGCGGCGGCGGGGTGTCGGAAAAATGCTTGGTGCCGTTGGCATCGGTCCATGAGTAGACCTGCTGCGCGCCGGCCGGGGCAGCCGCCAGGCAAAGCAGGATCAGTACAATCGAGCTGGGCTTCATGATGTTCTCCGCGTCGGTGCGAGCCGACAGTTGTGCCCTCAAACAGCGCACTGGATAGCACTAGTTTCGTTGTCTGACAAGCACTTCGGCGATAAATCGCAACGATCGGTTAAACTCGACACACTTTCCGAATCGACAATCGACATGGAAGAAATACCGACCACAGCGCGCAAGCGACCCCGCGGCATCTACCTGCTGCCGAACCTGTTCACGACGGGTGCGATGTTTGCCGGTTTCTACGCCATAGTGGCTGCGATCGGCGGGCGCTATTCGGAAGCGGCGCTAGCAGTCTTCATCGCCGGCATCCTCGATGGCCTCGACGGGCGGGTCGCCCGCATGACCGGTACCCAGAGCGATTTCGGTGTCCAGTACGACTCGCTCTCGGACCTGGTCAGTTTCGGCGTGGCACCGGCCCTGGTCATGTATACCTGGTCGCTGTCGTCACTGACCGAGTACGGTTCGCTCTGGGGCAAGGTTGGCTGGTCCGCGGCCTTCATCTACGCGGCTTGCGCAGCGATGCGCCTGGCCCGCTTCAATACCCAGGTCGGGGTCGCCGACAAGCGCTATTTCCAGGGACTGGCCAGCCCGGCCGCTGCGGGTCTGTGCATGTCCTTCGTCTGGACCATCGAGAAATTCGACAAGAGCGGCATCGACGTGCAGTTCGTCACGCCGGTGATCGCGGTCGCTGCCGGCCTGCTCATGGTCAGCAACATTCGCTATTTCAGCTTCAAGGCCTGGCCGACATCGGACCGCGTGCCGTTCATCTGGATACCGGCTGCACTGCTGATCATCGTTGCGCTGGTCATCGATCCGCCCCGCGTGCTGTTCTGCATCGGCGTGCTGTACGTGTTGTCCGGTCCGGTCATGACCCTGTGGGGACTGCGCCGCTGGCGCGAAAAACGCGCGCTCCGCGGTAGCGAACACGGCGAGAAATGAGCAGCGGGCTGGCCAGGCAGCAATCAACGTCCGGCGCCAGCGAAGCGCGTGCGCTCGCCTTCCTGGCGGATCTTTCGGAAACCCTGGCAGTGTCCCTCGACCTGCGCCAGACACTCGGCGAAGCGGTCAATCGCATCGCCGATTTCATGGATGCCGAGGCGGCCTCGCTGTTCCTGCTCGATGACGACGGCAACATGCTCGAATGCCGCGTCTGTGTCGGGCCGATCGATATCTCCGGTTTGCGCATACCGCTCGGCCAGGGCGTTGTCGGCCGTGCCGTGGCCGAGAACCGCAGCCAGTTCGTCAGCGACGCCTTGAGCGACAAACGCGTCGATCGTTCGAACGACAGCGATACGGGGTTTGTCACGCGCAGCCTGCTGTGCGCGCCGCTGGCAACGGCCAAGGGGCCGATCGGCGCGCTCGAGGTCGTCAACAAGCGCAGCGGTGGATCCTTCAGTGCCGATGACGCCGAGATCCTGCGCCTCGTCGCCGCGCCTACCTCGCTGGCCATCAACAATGCCCGCATGGCCAATGAACTGGTCCAGCAGGCACGCATGCGGCGCGAGTTCGATCTGGCCCGGCGCATGCAGAAATCCCTGCTGCCGAAGCGACGTCGTGGTGGATTCCCGCTGCTCGGCATGAATCTGCCGGCGCACGAGATCTCGGGTGATTTCTACGACTACTTCGATCTTCCCGATGGCCGCATCGGATTCTTCATCGGCGACGTTTCGGGCAAGGGACTCGATGCCGCCTTGTTGATGGTGCGCACGGCTTCGCTGCTGCGCTGGGTCGGCAAGGAAGGCATCGCACCCCCGGAATGGCTGGCGCGTGTCAACGAGGAGCTCTGCGAGACCAGCCTTGAAGGCCGTTTCGTTTGCGCGCTGGTCGGTCGGTGCGACCGGAATGCACAAGAGGTCGAGATTGCCGCCGCCGGCTTTCCACCGGCGATGCGGTACCGGCGTGGCGAATTCACCGAATACCTGTCCGGCGGTGCGCCGCTCGGCATCCTTGCCGGCATGAGCTTCGACGGCCAGACGATCGACCTGCGCGATGCCTCGCTGTACTGTTTCTCGGATGGAATGACCGACGTACGCGATGCGCAACGGCGCACGATCGGCTCCGAAGGAGTGCGTGAGATGATCAGGCGCCATGCAGGGGCTTCCGCCGAGCCGCGGCTGCGCGGCATGTTTTCCGAACTCAGGCATCTGCGCCTGGTCGACGACACGACCTTGCTGCTGATCGAGCGAATGCAGGCGCACGGCCCCGAGGTCCTGCTCAAGCGCCGTTTCCCGGCCCGGCCCGAAAACATGCGCGAGATCCGCTCGCTGCTGCGTTCCGCCCTCGACAATGCAGGTGTGGAAACTGCGATTCGGGATAAACTCGTGCTGGCGGTGGACGAGGCGTGTTGCAATGTCATCCGCCATGCCTACGGGCCGGGGCATTCGGGTGACATCGATCTGCGCGTGACCAGCGAGGCAGGCAAGCTCGAATTCCGCTTGCTCGATTCGGCTCCGGCGGTCGATCCGGACTGCGTGCGCGCAAAGCCGCTCGGCGAGTGCCGCAGCGGCGGCCTTGGCGTCGCGTTGATCGAAGCTGTAATGGATGACTGGAATCTGCAGGGACTGCCGGATGGCAAGGGCAACCGCCTGATCATGCGCAAACGGATCGGCGACAACGGAACGAGCGGGGAAGATCAGGAATGAACGGGATCGAGCAGGAGACAGTCGAAGGCCGCACCTTGATCCGCCTGAGCGGCGAAGTCGACCTGTCGTGGTCACAGCAGGTTCGCGACGCGGTGCTCGGCGCGCTCGCGAGGAGCCGGCGCGTCGGTGTCGTCCTCAGCGAGGTCAGCTACATCGATTCCTCGGGCATCGCCGCCCTGGTCGAAGGATTCCAGAGCGCGCGCACGAACGGCAGCGGTTTCGCCCTCGTCGCGGTCAGCGATGCAGTGCGTGCCGTACTCGAACTGGCGCGGCTGGACCGGGTGTTTCCGATCGTCGCCGACGTCGATGGCATTCCTGAAGTCACCGGTGCGCCGGCTTGGAAGCCCTGACCCGACCCCTCGCGAAACTCGGCAAGGGCACGGTCGATGCCTTGAGCGGGATCGGTTACGCGGCGATGCTGCTGGTCGAGTCGCTCCACCTCGCGATACTGGGCTGGCGCATCGGCCAGCCGCTGCGGCTGCGCGCCGTGTTCGAACAGATGCGGCAGGTCGGGGTCGATGCATTGCCGATCGTCTGCCTGCTCGCGTTCACCGTCGGCATCATGCTCGGCATCCAGTTCGTTTCCGCGCTCGGCGAATTCGGCGCGCAATCGCAGGTCGTCATCGCGGTGGCCAAATCGGTCACGCGCGAGTTCGGCGCATTGATCACGGCAATACTTGTGGCCGGCCGCTCAGGCTCGGCGCTGGCGGCACGCATCGGCTCGATGACGGTTTCCCAGGAAGTCGATGCCCTGGCCGTGATCGGCATCGATCCGGTGCGCTACCTCGTCGCTCCGGCCTTGATCGCGATGCTGGTCATGCTGCCGCTGCTGACCATTTTTGCCGATGCCGTGGCGATCTTCGGCGCCGCGCTGTACAGCGCGCCGGCGCTGGATGTCACGCCGACCGCGTACATGCTGCAGACGATGTCGCTGCTGACGCCCGGCGACCTCGGCCAGGGTATTTCAAAGAGCATCGTATTCGCGCTGTTGATCACCCTGATCGGCGTCAGCACCGGATTCTCGGTCACCGGCGGCGCCGAGGGCGTTGGCCGCGCGACGACGCGCGCCGTCGTGCTTTCGATCTGCTGGATCATCATTGCCGACATGATCTTCTCGTTCTTCCTCAATCGATGAACGTGTCCGCTCCGCTGATCGAAGTCGAAAAGCTCGAAGCCTGGTACGGCAAGCGGCGGATCCTCCATGGCGTCGATTTCAGCGTCAATGCAGGCGAGATCCGCGTGATCATGGGCGGCTCGGGCTCCGGCAAGAGCACGCTGCTGCGGCACATGCTCGGCCTGAATCGTCCGGTATCGGGCACGGTCAAGCTGTTCGGCAAGGACATCGCGCGTTCCAGCGAGCGCGAAAAGCTCGAAGTGCGCAAGCGCATCGGCGTCTCGTTCCAGGGTGGAGCGCTGCTGACCTCGATGACGGTTGGCGACAATGTCGCGCTGCCGTTGCGCGAACACACCCGACTCGACGAGCAGACCATCCGCATCATGAGCCGGATCAAGCTTGAGGTCGTCAATCTCGGCGGCTTCCAGGACCTGATGCCGAGCCAGCTCTCCGGCGGCATGATCAAGCGCGCCGCGCTGGCACGCGCCATCGTCATGGATCCGCGCCTGCTGTTCTTCGATGAACCGTCGGCCGGACTCGACCCGGTGGTCTCGGCCGAGCTCGACGAGTTGATCCTGCGCCTGCGCGATGCGCTGCGCATGACCATCGTGGTGGTTACCCACGAACTCGAGAGCGCATTCAAGATCGCCGACACGATCACCGTGCTTGACCAGGGCAACGTTCTGATGACCGGCACCACCGCCGAAGTGCGCGCCGCGGACAACGAACGCATCCAGGACCTGCTCAACCGGCGGCCGCGCGAGGTGCAAGTCGATGCCGATGAATACCTGCGTCGCCTGGTCGGGGTCGACGCATGAAGCGATTCGCCTGCAGCGGGTTTCGATCCGACGGTAGAATGCGGGCGAAGGCAGGGGGAATTCCCGGGTGAAGCGCGACACGATCAATTACGTGTTGGTGGGTGGGGTTGTCACGGTGGCGCTCGTGCTGCTGCTGGTCGGGCTTGCCCTGATCACCGGACGCAGCGGTGCCTCGACCGATTATCTCGTGCGTTACCGCAACGTCACCGGCCTGCGTTATGGCGCGCCGGTTTTCTACGAAGGTTACCGCATCGGCGAGGTCGGTGAGATCGCGCCAGAGCGCAATGCGGGCGGCACACGCTACAAGGTGACCCTGTCGGTCAAGCGCGACTGGACGATCCCGAAGGACAGCATCGCCCGCCTGCAATCGAGCGGCCTGCTGGCCGACATGTCGATAGGGATCAAGGAGGGCGCCAGTCGCGAGGTGCTCGCGCAGGGCGGCGAGATCGCCGGTGCCGAGAACGCCGATATCTTTGCCGCGGTCGGCGAACTGGCGGGGCAGGTATCGAGCCTGACCCGCGAGCAGATCACGCCGATGATCGCCCTTCTGTCGCAACGCGTCGATTCGATCACCGGTGCGCTTGACAGCAGTGCACCGGAGATCCTCGGCCAGGCCCAGACCCTGCTCGGCAAGCTCAACGGCGCGTCCGCAGCCCTCGATGACCTGCTCAAGCCGCAGAACCGCGCGGCGGTGGCCGGCATCCTCGGCAACGTGCAGGGTCTCAGCGGCGAACTTCGCGAGACGCGCAAGACGCTGGACCAGACCGTTGGCGAGCTGGCCGATATCGCGCGCGAGAATCGTGGTGACATCCGCGGCTCGATCACCGATCTCGCGACCGTCATGGCCAGCCTGTCGAGCCGCATGGACGTGATCACCCATCATCTCGAATCGGCAACGCGCAATCTCGATGAGTTCAGTCGCGAGATCCGGCGCAACCCGGGGCAACTGCTGCGTTCGCCCGAACCCGACAAGCTGGAGGAAGACGGGCAATGAGAATCCTGCTGGTTGTGGCCCTGGGCATGGTTCTGGTTGCCTGCGGGCATGTGCCTGGCGTACCCGATCACACTTATTTCCGCATGGGCAAGCCGCAATCCTTGCCGGTCAGCGCCGCTCAGGTTTTCGTGACGCCGATCGTCATCAACCTGTTTGCCGCCGATGGCTTGTATGCGGATCGTGCGCTGATCTATGCGCTCGATCCGGAGGCCAGCGAACTGCGCCAGTACCACTACCAGTTGTGGACCGATCCACCCACGCGCATGCTGCAGCGTCGATTGCTGGTCGAATTGCGCGAGGCCGCGATCGCTCCGCTCGTTGTCGACGGACTGCCAGCCAGCCAGGCTGCCGTCCGGATCACCGGCGGCATCCTGCGTTTCGAGCGGGTGCCCGCAGTCGGGGGCGGATACATTGCGAGCGTCGTGATCAAGTTGCGCGCCGATCGTCCGGACGGCACGCCGCAGATCGACGACATCTATCATGCAGATGTCAGCATCCCGGACAATCGCCTGGTATCGACGGCCGAAGCACTGTCCAGCGCTGTCGACCAGGTTTTTGCCGAGTTCCATGCCGAACTGCTCAAGAGCGAGGCCCACGAGCATGCTCGATGACTACAGCCTGCGCCTGCTGGCCGAAATCGGCATTGACGTGCATGTACCGCGGCGCGAATCCGTCGGCATGCGTCACGAGGCGCCATCCCCTGTCGTCCGCTCGCTGATCCGGTCAGTTGCTCCTGTCGTTCCGGTTGAATCGGAGGATTCCGCGGACGTCCTGGTCCTGTGTGGCCCGAATGCCGATGGAAAGCTGTTGCAGGACCTTCTGCGCGCGTTGCGCATGACGCGACTCGGTGCCGCGATCGCCGATGGTTCAGCGGGTGAATCGATCGCCCGGGCTCGCGGCCTGGTCGTTCTGGGCGAATCCCTCGCCCGAACGATCGGCGCCGACATGCCGGCGCAGCGCCAGAACGAGATCTTCTGGGTCGTCACCCGCGAGATGCTCGCGCTGGCCCGGGACGCCGCTGCCAAACGCGCGTTGTGGGGCGAGATCAAGCGGTTGTCGCGCTCCGTGGCGACTGCGCGGTGCTCCTGAGCGGACGATGGCGGCGAACCCGCAAGAAGCGCTCTCAAGCTTCCGCGCGATGCGCGCTCAGGATCTCGAGTCGATCGCGCGCATTGAACTGAGCGCCTATCCCTATCCGTGGACGTTCGGCATCTTCAGGGACTGTCTCTCATCGGGTTATGAATGCTGGGTGCTCGAACGGGCCGGTGAACTGATCGGTTATGGCGTGCTTTCGGTCGCCGGCGGCGAGGCGCACATCCTGAATCTCTGCGTCGCGCCGGCCGAGCAGGGCCGCGGTCATGGCCGGCGCGTGCTCGCACGCCTGATCGACCTGGCGCGCTGGCATCGTGCTGCGCGCGTCTTTCTCGAAGTCCGACCCTCCAACACCGCTGCCCTCGCGCTCTACGACAGCGTTGGTTTCAACGAGATCGGCAAGCGGCCCAACTACTACCCGGGCAAGCGCGGCCGTGAGGACGCGATCGTGATGGCCATGGAACTGCTCGCGCCCGAGGGCGACTAGGGCAGCACCGATCGGCTGGCCCGTTTCGGCCCCGACCCTGCGCGGGCGAATGCGATGCGCGGTGTTGCAACGCGGTAACATGCGCCTCCGTCAAGGCTGAAGGGAGTTTGTCGATGTACTCCAAAGGTTTGCGTATCGAGGGTTTTGATCCCGAGCTGGCCGATGCCATCGCGGCCGAAGCGGTACGCCAGGAGGATCATGTCGAGTTGATTGCCTCGGAGAATTACGCGAGCCCGCGTGTGCTCGAAGCGCAGGGATCGGTGCTGACGAACAAGTATGCCGAAGGCTATCCGGGCAAGCGCTACTACGGTGGTTGCGAGTTCGTCGATGTCGCCGAGCGCCTGGCGATTGCGCGCCTCAAGCAACTGTTCGGCGCCGACTACGCCAACGTGCAGCCCCACTCGGGCTCGCAGGCCAACCAGGCCGTCTACCTGGCGCTGCTCCAGCCCGGCGACACGATCCTCGGCATGAGCCTCGCCCATGGCGGTCACCTGACCCACGGCGCGAAGGTCAACATTTCCGGCAAGCTGTTCAACGCCATCCAGTACGGTGTGGACGCGAATGGCCTGATCGACTACGACGAGGTTGAACGTCTCGCCGTCGAGCACAGGCCGAAGATGCTGGTCGGCGGTTTCAGTGCCTACTCGCAGGTGGTCGACTGGGCGCGCATGCGCGCCATCGCGGACAAGGTCGGGGCGATCTTTTTCGTCGATATGGCCCACGTCGCCGGTCTGATCGCGGCGGGCGAGTATCCGAACCCGGTTCCGCATGCACACGTGGTCGCCTCGACCACGCACAAGACCCTGCGCGGGCCGCGTGGTGGATTCGTGGTCGCAAAGGGTCTCGGCGAGGATCTCGAAAAGAAGCTGCAGTCCATCGTGTTTCCGGGTATCCAGGGCGGTCCGCTCATGCACGTGATCGCGGCCAAGGCAGTGGCATTTCTCGAAGCCCTGCAACCCGAGTTCAAGGCCTACCAGAAGCAGGTCGTCGTCAATGCGCAGGCGATGGCGAAGACCTTGATGGCGCGTGGATACCGGATTGTCTCGGGCGGCACCGAAAACCACCTGATGCTGATCGACCTCATTGGTCGTGATATCAGCGGCAAGGATGCGGAAGCCGCACTTGGCAAGGCGCATATCACGGTCAACAAGAATGCGGTGCCGAACGATCCGCGTTCGCCATTCATCACATCGGGCCTGCGCATCGGCACGCCGGCGGTGACCACGCGTGGCTACGGCGAGAAGGATTGCGCAGACCTCGCCGGCTGGATGGCCGATGTGCTCGATGCCCCTGGCGACGCTGCCGTCATCGCGTCCGCGCGTGAAAAAGTGACTGCCCAGTGCAAGGCATATCCAGTGTATGGCTAGGAAGCCCGAATCCCCATTCCCGGCGCTTTGATGCATTGCCCTTTCTGCCAGCACGAAGATACCCGCGTGATCGATTCCCGCGTATCCGACGATGGCGCGACGATCCGTCGTCGGCGTGAGTGCGAGAATTGCAGCGAGCGTTTCAACACGTTCGAAACGGCCGAGTTGAAGTTGCCGGTCGTGGTCAAGTCCGATGGTCGGCGCGAACCTTTCGACGAACGCAAGCTGCGCACGAGCTTCAGCCGCGCACTGCAGAAGCGTCCCGTCGCGAGCGACCAGGTCGATGCCGCGGTTCGCGGCGTCATCGATGACGTGCGTCGCAGCGGCGAGCGTGAAATGGCCTCTCTGCGCGTCGGTGAGCTGGTCATGCGCGAACTCAAGAAACTCGATCAGGTCGCCTACGTGCGTTTCGCGTCGGTCTACCGCAGTTTCGAGGACGTCCAGGCGTTCCGCGAGGAGATCGAGAAGCTCGAACGCGATCTGCCGGCGCTGGAGACCCTGCAGCTTCCATTGCTCGACGCCGCGATCCTGCGCAAGGGCAAGGGCTGAGAGTCGGTGGGTGCGTTGAGGTGACGAACCTGTTCAGTGCGATCGATCATGTGCATATGGCGCATGCGCTGCGCCTTGCCGAGCGCGGACTTTTCACGACTCAACCGAACCCACGCGTCGGTTGCGTGATCGCGCGCGACGACCAGATCCTCGGCAGCGGCTGGCACGTGCGTGCGGGTGGCCCGCATGCGGAAGTGTTTGCTTTGAACGAAGCCGGCGCGCGTGCGCGCGGCGCGACGGCGTACGTGACGCTCGAGCCCTGCGCACATTTCGGGCGCACGCCACCCTGTGCCGACGCCCTGGTCGCCGCGGGCGTCGCGCGCGTCGTGATTGCCCACGGCGACCCGTTCGCCGATGTGGACGGTCGCGGCATCGTCGCGTTGCGTGGCGCCGGAATCCGCGTCGAGAGCGGTCTGCTCTCGACCGCGGCGCGCGAACTCAATCGGGGTTTTTTCTCGCGGGTCGAGCGTGGACGACCGTGGGTGCGAATCAAGCTCGCGATGAGTCTCGATGGACGCACGGCGTTGGCCAACGGCGTATCGAAATGGATCACGGGCGAGGCGGCGCGTGCCGATGTGCAACGCTGGCGCGCACGCAGCTCGGCGATCCTGACCGGCATCGGCACCGTGCTCGCCGACGATCCCGGTTTGACACTGCGTCCGCCCGACGCGGTGGCGTTCCCGGATATCGATCCGATAGCGCCGTTGCGCGTGATCCTCGATCGCAATCTGCGCACGCCGGCAAACGCGCAGGTGCTTGATGGCATGGCACCGACCCTGGTCATCCATGCTCGCGATGTGCAGCCGATCGATCAGCGATTCGATCGCGTCGAGCTGGCGCCGGTTGAAATCCGCGGCGACAATCTCGATCTGGACCCGGTACTCGCATTGCTGGGACAGCGCGGTGTCAACGAGATCCAGGTCGAAGCAGGGCCGCGGTTGTGCGGGGCCTTGTTTGGCGCGGGCCTGGTCGACGAGGTCCTGCTCTACATTGCCCCGGTCCTGCTCGGCGATGCGGCGCGGCCCCTGATGGCCTTGCCGGTCCTCGACGACATGGCGGCGCGCTGGAAACTCGGGACGTTCGACCAGCGCATGTGTGGCCAGGATTGGCGTCTCCTGCTGAGACCCTTGGAGCATTGAGTGTTTACCGGAATCGTCCAGTCGATCGGCCAGCTGAGCACGAGTGAAATCCGCGGCGGAGATCGGCGCATGGTTTTCCTTGCCGGAACCTTGGGCCTGGACGATGTGCGCGACGGCGACAGCATCGCCGTGGCCGGCGTCTGCCTGACTGCGCTCGACGTCACGGCGGATTCCTTTGCTGCCGACGTCTCGCTCGAGACGTTGCGGCTGACCACGCTCGGCTCGCTGCAGCCCGGTGCCGCCGTGAATCTCGAGAAGGCGTTGCGGCTCAGCGATCGCCTCGGCGGGCATCTGGTTTCCGGTCACGTTGACGGTCTCGGCAGCGTGGTCAATATCCGCGGCGAGGCACGCTCGCAACGCTGGACCTTCGAGGTGCCAGCCCTGCTCGCACGCTACATCGCGAGCAAGGGTTCGATCTGCATCGACGGCGTCAGCCTGACGGTCAATGAAGTCGAGGGCCTGCGCTTCGGAGTGAACCTCATTCCGCATACGCAGGCAGCGACGACCTTCGGGGCACGCCGCATCGGCGACACGGTCAATATCGAAGTCGATCGCATGGCCCGCTATGCCGAGCGCCTGATCGAATTCCGCGACCAGGAAACATAAGCATTGCAGGAGACGGCTTCGGCCGTGATGCTGTCTTGCCCTGGACTGGCGCAAGGCATCACGGCGGAAGCCGCCACCTGCGGCACGTACCCATCAATCCGCGCCTGCACCACGGACCCGCCATGAGCTTCAGCACGATCCCCGATATCCTCGACGACATCCGCGCAGGCCGCATGGTCGTCATCCTCGACGATGAAGATCGCGAGAACGAGGGCGACCTCGTCATGGCCGCGGAGAAAGTGCGGCCTGAGGACATCAACTTCATGGTGCGCGAGGCGCGCGGTCTGGTCTGCCTGACCCTGACCGCAACGCGGTGTCGCCAGCTCGGCCTGAAGCCGATGGTGCACAACAACACCTCGTCGCATCACACCAACTTCACGGTTTCGATCGAGGCAGCGGAAGGCGTCACCACCGGCATTTCCGCCTACGATCGGGCGCATACGATCCGCACGGCCGTGGCCAGCGGCGCGCGACCGGAACATCTCGCCCAGCCGGGGCACATCTTTCCACTGACCGCGCAGACCGGCGGCGTGCTGGTGCGTGCGGGGCACACCGAAGCGGCCTGCGATCTTGCCACCCTGGCCGGGCTCGAACCCGCCGGTGTCATTGTCGAAGTGATGGACGAGGACGGCACGATGGCGCGTCGTCCCGCGCTTGAGGCATTCGCGCGCAAGCACGGCCTCAGGATCGGTACGATTGCCGACCTGATCCGCTATCGCCTGCAGACCGAAAACACGATCGAACGCGTCCGCGATGTCGGCGTCGATACCGAGTTCGGTGCGTTCCGTCTCGTTGTCTATCGCGACCTGCTGCAGAAGGCCCTGCATTTCGCGCTCGTGCGCGGTGTCGTCGACGATGGCGCGCCGGTGCTGACGCGGGTTCACGTGCGCAATACGTTGTCAGACGTGCTGCATTTGCGCCGTGACGACCTCGGAATGACGGTCACTGCGGCCCTGCGCAGGATTGCCGACGAGGATCGCGGTGTCGTCGTCGTGCTGAGCGAGGCGGGAGACGGCGAAACATTGCTTGATCGCCTGGCCGGAACGACAACGACTCAGGATGCCGATCCAGTCCGCGAGTGGCGACGCCACGGACTCGGTGCACAGATCCTCGCCGACCTCGGCGTACGTCATCTGCGCGTGCTCGGCACGCCGCGCAAGCTGGTCGGCCTGGCCGGATTCGATCTCGATATCGTCGGCTATGAAAACCCGTGGAGTGCCGGTAGCTGACATTCGCGAACAGGAAACCGCGGATCGCAACGTCTTATCCGTTTCTCCTTGTGGGAGAACGGGCCGGCAGGGCGGATGAAGGCTGGCTCTTGATCCTGGTCTGCCCAGGCCTTGTCGGGCCCAGTCATTCGCCAGCGCGCGCAAGGCGCTGTCGTCCGAGATGCGATTTCCGGGAATCCGCCAGTCGCTGGATCAGGTCGGTCGCGCGAGGTCGTCAAGCATGACCTTGAGGAAACGCGCTGCCTCGCCCCCCGTCGCGACACGATGATCGAAGGTCAGCGACAGCGGTATGACCTTGTGCGATTCGAAGCCGCCCATGACCGGCGTCATCTGGTGGCGCCCCTTGCCGGCGGCAACGATCGCCACGGTCGGCGGCACCACGACGGGCGTGGCATAGCGGCCCGCGAACACGCCGAAATTCGACAGCGAGATCGTGTAGCCCTTGAGTTCCTCGGCCGGGATGCTGCGGTTGGACACCTGGTCACGCAGGCGATTGATGGCCTGGCGAATGCCGTTGGCATCGAGCACATCGGCATTGCGCAGCGCCGGCACGAACAGCCCATCGTCGGTATCGACCGCGATGCCGATGTCGACATGCGGGTGCAAGGTGCGCGTGAGGGTTTCGCCATCGAACCATGCGTTCAATGCAGGTACGGCCTGGCAGGCGCGCACCAATGAACGGATCAGGCGTACCGTGATGTCGTTGCCCGGCACCCATGCATGGATGTCCGCATCGTCGCAAAGCGTGGTCGGCACAACCTGCGAATGGGTGGCGGCCATGACACGCGCCATGTTCCGGCGCACACCCTTGAGCTGCTCGGGTTGGCCGCTGGCGGCAATGGTAGGTGGTGTCGTGCGCATCGGTTGTCCCGATGCAGACAACGCCGTGCGTTCACTGCCCGAGCGCGCTGCCGGCGTCGCAACCGCAGCGGCACCAGCGGGACGGGCTGCCGGTGGCGGTGACGGTGCCTGACCTGCCTTGGCTGTGCCGGCTTCAGCCGCACCTTTCACGTCCTTCAGGGTGACCACGCCGTCTGCACCGCTCGGGCGAACGCGGCCCAGGTTGATGCCCAACTTTTTCGCCAGCGCCCGTACCGCGGGTACGGCCTTGACGCCGGCAACTGTCGAAACCTGCTCGGTATGCAGGTGATCTCCCGCCTCCATCGCTCCGACGACCGTGCCCGAATCAGCGCGGCCCGCGCGCTCCTGCTTGCTGGTCTCGCCGTCATCACCGGAGGCGGCGACAGGGTGTGAGTAGCCTGCCGCGGCATCGCTGGTCTTTCCCTTGCTCGACGGAGGCGGACCGTGATGATGACCGGTTGCCTCGGCATCCGCGCGCTGCGGCAGGGACGGGTCGATCTCGATCTCGATGAGGGCAGCGCCGGTTTCGATCACGTCGCCGGCCTTGCCGTGCTGCCTGACCACTTTTCCGGAGAACGGCGAAGGGACTTCGACGACCGCCTTGGCCGTCTCCATCGATACCAGCGGCTCATCGAGGCGCGCAATGTCGCCGGGTTTGACGAACCATTCGACGATGGTGGCGTCGGGCAACCCTTCACCGAGGTCGGGCAGGTGGAACGTCTTGTTGGACATGGTCAGACTACCCTCTCGTCAACGTTGTTGTTCACGCGCCAGTGCCGCCAGCCGAGCAGCAGGATGCACAGTCCGAGCAGCACGCTCGCGCCTCCGCCAATTGGCAAGGCCGTGGATGTGATCCCGCCGAGCCCGACATTGAGCGTGAACTCGGCGGTCACCGCACTCGGCACAGCAAGGTCGTTGGCGAACCGGACCACGTAGGTGCCGGCAGGAAGTGCCGGCATCGTGAATGGATAAGCCACGGAGGTCGGTTCCCCGGGTGGACATAGCCAACCGCAACCCGTGTCGAACAGGAAGGTAATCGTGTTGCCATTGATTGCGCTCGGTGGATGTTGCTCACCCCAAAACCCCTGAACCGCGGGATTGATCCGGAGGTGCAAGGTCGCGCCGAACTCCTGGTCGGCCGGCGCGGGCCGCGGAGTCGACAGCCACGGAGCCGGAGTGCCCTGGGCGACCGCCGATGCGGCGATGCCGAGACAGGAAAGCAAGGCTGCGGCAGCGAGAACCTTCGTGAATTCGGTCAACACGAAACCTCCATGGTCCTTTGTGCCGCTGCAACGATCCGCTTCACCGAAGGAAGATACTTCATCTCGAGACGGAACAACGGAATATGCGTGTCGTAGCCGGTCACGCGCTCGACGGGTGCGAGCAGGTCATACAGGGCGTGCTCGGCGAGGCGAGCCGAGATCTCGGCGCCGAAGCCTGCGGTGCGTGGTGCCTCGTGCACGATCACGCAACGTCCGGTCTTGCGCACCGATTCGTGGATCGTGTCGAAATCGAGCGGCTTCAACGTGGCGACATCGATCACTTCAGCGCTGATTCCTTGTTCGGCCAGCGCGTCGGCGGCCTCGAGCGTTTCCTTGACCTGCGCGCCCCAGGTGACCAGGGTCACGTCGCTGCCATCGCGCAGCACGAAGCAGACATCGAGCGGCAACGCCTCGCCGTCATCGGGCACCTCTTCCTTGTACTGGCGATAGATGCGCTTGGGTTCGAAAAAGATGACCGGATCGGGATCGCGGATCGCCGCGAGCAGCAGGCCATAGGCGCGCCCCGGTGATGACGGCAACACCACGCGCAGGCCAGGCACATTGGTGAACAATGCTTCATTTGCCTCGGAATGGTGTTCCGGCGCGCGGATGCCGCCGCCCCACGGCGCGCGCCAGACCGCAGGCACGCTCATGCGACCGCGCGTGCGATTGCGGAAGCGCGCAGCGTGGCAAATGATCTGTTCGAGCATGCCGTAGATGAAGCCCTCGAACTGCGCCTCGGCGACCGGCTTCATGCCTTGCGCAGCGAGCCCCACCGTGATGCCGCCAATCGTGGTTTCGTCGAGCGGCGTGTCGATCACGCGTTCCGCGCCGAACTTGTCGAGCAGCCCTTGCGTTGCGCGAAACACGCCGCCGTTGACGCCGACGTCCTCGCCGAGCACGACCACGCTGGGGTCGTGCTGCATTTCCCAGGCCAGCGCCTGGGTGACTGCTTCGATCAGGGTGATTTGGGCCATGGTGTCAGTTCGCCAGTTGCATTCGTGATGAGCGGTTTTCGCCGGATATCGGACCGGCGTCGCGGTTCGCTGCCGTACCGCCGACAGTGTTCACGCGCGCTTTTCCCAATCCAGCGCCTCGTTGCGCTGGGCCGCCAGATCGGCCGGCAGGTCGGCATAGGTGTAGTCGAACATCGCCTCGATCGGCTGGGCGCGGGTCTCCAGGTAGGCATTGACCTCGGCATCGACATACTTGATGCATTGTTCCTTCAATGCCGCCTCCTCGTCGTCGGTCCAGGCATTGAGCGATTTCAGGTAGGCCTTCATGCGGCGCAGCGGCTCGCGCTCCCATGCGTCCTTGACTTCCTGTTCGGAGCGATAGCGTCGCGCATCGTCGGCCGTGGTGTGATCCGACAGGCGATAGGTGACCGCTTCGATGACCATGCCGCCGTGACCGTGGCGGGCGCGCTTGAGCGCATGGTCCATCGCTGCGCGCATCGCGATCAGGTCGTTGCCATCGACTTGCAGGCACTCGAGGCCGGCGGCGATGCCCTTTTGCGCGAGGGTCTTCGCGCCGGTCTGCGCAGTGCGGGGCACCGAGATCGCCCAGCCATTGTTGACGATAACCGCGACCAGCGGCAGGTTCATCGCGCCCGCGACATTGAGCGCACTGTTGAAATCGGCCTTCGATGATCCGCCATCGCCGATCGTGCAGACGGCCACCCGTGGTTCCTTGCGGATCTTGAAGGCCAGTGCTGCACCTGCTGCGTGCAGGCATTGCGTGCCGATCGGCACGCACCAGGCGAAATCATGGGCGGGGCCCGAGAAATTGTTGCCACGCTCATCGCCTCCCCAGTACATGAGCAATTCGCGCGGCTTCACGCCACGATGGAACTGCGCGCCATACTCGCGATAGCTCGGCGCAAAGCAGTCGTCCTCCTGCATCGCGCTGCCGATCGCCAGGTACGTGGCCTCGTGGCCCAGGCAAGGCGCATAGGTGCCCAGCTTCCCGGTGCGCTGAAGGGCGATCGCCTTGGCATCGAAGATGCGCACCATGAACATTTCCTGATACAGCTTGACGAGCTGTCGCGTATCGCGCGCGAACGCGGGAAGGTCATTGCGCACGAGGCTGCCCTCGGCATCGAGGAACTGCAGGTATTCGATCTCGAACGTCGCAGCGGTTGGCACGGCATTCTCCACTGGAGCGCACCTCGCATCGACGGTGCGTTGGGGTCTGGCAAAGACCGGAGGCTTCACTTGTCGTTGCCGCACTGCATCCGCAATCGAATGACGGATTTCCAGGGGACGGTGCGGAGGTATCGCGCGGAATCCGGATCCAGTGCCGGACGGTTCGATACTGCGCCGAATTGTGTCCCGGTGCGGCGACGATACCTGCTTGATAGCAAGCGACGTCATCGCACGCAAGGCCCGGCGCAGCAAATGACAGGTCGACGCAGTGGCCTCGACGGGGCTGGCGATCGTGGTTCGCCTCGGGTAGCGTGGCGAGTTCAATTTCGCACGAAGGTGCCGCGCCCCATGGAAAATCGCCGCGATCTCGAGCAGGGCATCGAAGTCGACCTGCGCGACCGCCAGAACTATGGTGGCTACCTGCAACTCGATACCCTGCTTTCCGCGCAGAAACCGCTCAGCGATCCGCCCCATCACGACGAGATGCTCTTCATCATCCAGCATCACGTCAGCGAGCTGTGGATGAAGCTCGTGATCCATGAGCTGCAGGCGGCGATCGGCCTGCTGTCGATCGACCAGACCGATTCCAGCCTGAAGATCCTCGCCCGCGTCAAGCAGATCCAGCGCCAGTTGTTCGAGCAGTGGGCAGTGCTCGAAACCCTGACGCCGACCGAATATCAGCAATTCCGTCATGTCCTCGGCCCGGCTTCCGGATTCCAGTCTCATCAATACCGGATGATCGAATTCCTGCTTGGCAACAAGAATGCCGACATGCTGGCCGTGTTCAACCATGATCCGCAGCGCCAGGCGGAATTGCGGACAACCCTCGAAGCGCCAGGTTTGTACGACGAGTTCCTGCGCCACCTGTCGCGCGCCGGCCATGCGGTCCCGGTCGATTGCGTCGAGCGCGACTGGTCGCTGCCGCATCGACGCCGCGCCGAGCTCGTGCCGGTGTTCAAGCGCATTTACGAAAATGCCGAAGAGTTCTGGTCGGAATACCACTTCTGCGAACAACTGGTCGATGTCGAGGAATCGTTCCAGCTCTGGCGCTTCCGCCACATGAAGACCGTCGAGCGGATCATCGGCAACAAGCGCGGCACCGGCGGATCCTCGGGTGTCGCCTTCCTGGCCAAGGCGCTTGAGCTGACCTTCTTTCCGGAACTGCTCGAAGTGCGCACCGTGATCGGAACCTGATCGCGCGCCGGTGGATGTTGCGACGCAGCAGCGTCGGATGAATTGACGTCCATCGCCGGGTCGGTAATCCTCCCCGGGTTTATGCTTGTTCATCGATGGAGAATTGCATGACCGGCGCCACCCAACCCGCACCACCTGCCCCGGGGCAGATCCAGTTTCAGGATCGAATGGGACATCCACGTCCGTTGTGGATGCTGTTCATGACCGAATTCTGGGAACGCTTTGCGTTCTACGGCATGCGTTGGGCGCTGGCGCTGTATATCGTCGCTCAGTTCTACGGCGGTGACAGTGGCGGTGAGGCGCCCGCCAGCAAGCTCTACGGAGCCTATCTCGCGCTCGTCTACGCGGCGGCCCTGTTCGGCGGTTACATCGCTGATCGCGTGATCGGCTACCAGCGATCGATCCTGCTCGGCGCGGTGGTCATGGCGACCGGTTTGTTCCTGATCATGGTGCCCAACGAGGATGTCTTCCGCATCGGCCTGGCCACTGTCATCGCCGGCAACGGCCTGTTCAAGCCCAACATTTCCACAATGGTTGGCCAATTGTATGCGACGGGCGACGGGCGCCGCGACTCCGGCTTTACCCTGTTCTACATGGGCATCAATGCCGGTGCGCTGATCGCGCCCGTGCTGACCGGCTGGGCGGCCGAGCAGATGTTTGGCGGTTCACCGCAAATGCCGGCCTACAAGGCGGTGTTCATCGCTTCGGGCATCGGCATGCTGATCAGCCTGGTCTGGTTCTGGTTCGGCCGCGCGCAGTTGCAAGGCATCGGCAATCCGACCGAGGGCCAGGGCGGAATGCAACGGGTGCTGTTTGTCGCGCTGGGCGTGTTGGCGGCCATCCCGCTGATCTACTTTCTGTTGAGCATCGACGCCGGCATTCTCGGCTGGATTCTGGCCGCGTTGTTCGTGGCCTTGTGCGTGCTGATTCTTCGTGAAGGCTTCCAGACCGGGACGGTGGCGCGCGACAAGGCCATCGCCATGCTCATCATCTTTGTGTTCAACGTCCTGTTCTGGATATTCTTCGAGCAGGCGGGCAGTTCGTTCAACTTCCTTGCGCAAAACGTCGTCAATCGCGATTTTGGTGACTGGACCTTCCCGGTCGGCTGGTTCCAGTCGGTCAACTCCCTGGCCATCATCACCCTGGCGCCGGTGATTGCCTGGATCTGGGTACGCATGGGGCGCGCCAATCCCTCGATTCCGCGCAAGTTCGGCCTCGGCATCATGTTCAACGGACTGGCGTTCCTGCTGCTGATGATTGCCTTGTCCGGCATGGTCAGCGACGCCGGCAAGATTCCGTTCTGGACGCTGTTCATGGTCTATGTGATCCAGTCAGTGGGTGAGTTGTGCCTGTCACCGATCGGCCTGTCGATGGTGACCAAGCTGGCACCCGTTCGTCTGGTCGGCTTCGGCATGGGTGGCTGGTTCCTGTCCACGGCGATCGGCAACAACCTGTCCGGCATCTTCGCCAGCAGCGTCAGCGGCGAAGGCGGCCTGAGTGCGGCTTCCGCGTTGTCTGGTTACACCTTTGGCTTCTGGGTGTTGATCAGCGCCGGTGCGTTGCTGTTCCTGATCGCGCCGCTGATCCAGCGCCTGATGCATGGCGTCAAATAACGGCTCGATATTGCGCAGGAGCGCCTGAGGCGCTCCTGCAAAACCGCTGCAGCGCCGTTGCGACCGGGGTTGGCGCAGCCCGTCCCGGTCAAACCGGGTCAGCAATCAGCGCTTCGCTTCGAGCTGCTCGGCTTGCCAAAGCGTATTGAGGATCCGGGTCAGCCACTGACGTTCCTCCGGGTCGAGATGGGCAAGCAGGCGTTGTTCGTGTTCGAGCGCGAGCGGTGCCACCTGGTCATAGATCCTCCATCCCTCCTCGGACAGGCGCAGCACGGACTGCCGCTTGTCGTGGCGTGCCGTACTGCGTTCGATCTGCCCCTTCCTGAGCAGGCGGGCCACCGCACGGCTGACCGCAACCTTGTCCATCGCGGTGCGCTCGGCCACTTCGCGCGCGGAAATGTCGGCGCAATAGCCAAGCACGGCCATCGCTCGCCACTCGGTGACGGACAGGTCAAACCGCTTGTCGTAGACGCGGGCGATCGCCTGGCTCAAGGTGTTGGAGAGCACCGAAAGCCGGTAAGGCAAGAAGGTTTCGAGTTCGAGCAGGGCGCGACCGGGCATTGCGGTGCCTCTTGCAAATGGTTTCAAGTGTAACCAAGATAACGGGTCCAGTGCGCAGCTCGCGCAGGTTTCGAGGGAATCGCCATGAATGCGCAACTCCAATCCGCCAACACGGGCATGCAGGTTACGACGTTCGAGAATCCGATGGGAATCGATGGCTTCGAGTTCGTCGAGTTCGCCTCACCGGAACCGCAGAAGCTGCGCGATCATTTTCGCCGGATGGGTTTCACCGCGGTGCTCAAACACACGTCGCGGCCGATCACCGTGTATCGCCAGGGCGGCGTCAACTTCCTCATCAACGAGGATCCCGATTCGTTCGCGGCCGACTTCGCGGCTGCGCATGGTCCTTGCGCCTGCGGTTTCGCGATCCGTTTCAGCAAGCCGGCCGATCAGGTTTGTGCAACGGTCATCGCCAACGGCGGCGAGGCGATCGATCACAAGGCCGCGAGCAAGGCCGTCGATGCGCCGGTGGTCAAGGGCATCGGTGATTGCATGCTGTATCTCGTCGATCGTTATGGAGATGCAGGCGACATCTACTCGGCCGACTACGCCCCGATCGCCGGTGCGGATCAGGATCCGAAGGGTTTCGGGCTGACCTTCATCGACCATCTGACGCACAACCTGTTCTTCGGCAACATGCAGAAGTGGTCCGACTACTACGAGCGCCTGTTCAATTTTCGCGAGATCCGCTATTTCGACATCAAGGGCGCAAAGACAGGACTGGTCTCGAAGGCGATGACCGCCCCCGATGGCATGGTGCGCATTCCGCTCAACGAGTCTTCGGACGAGAAATCGCAGATCAACGAGTATCTGAACGAGTACCACGGCGAGGGCATCCAGCATATCGCCTGCTTCACCGACGACATCTATTCGACGATCGAGGCGATGCGGGCGCAGGATGTGGCTTTCCTCGATACGCCGGATGCGTACTACGAAGTGATCGACGAACGTATCCCGAACCACGGCGAGGATGTGCCGCGCATGTCCGCGAACAGGATCCTGATCGACGCCGACAAGGAAACCAAGAAGAAGCTGCTGCTGCAGATCTTCACGCAAAACTGTATTGGCCCGATCTTCTTCGAGATCATCCAGCGCAAGGGCAATCCGGGATTCGGTGAAGGCAATTTCCAGGCCCTGTTCGAGTCGATCGAACGTGACCAGATGCGCCGGGGCGTGCTCTAGTTCATTCCTCTCCGCCGAGAGAGCGCTGGGACAGGAGTAGGCCGAAGTGAAAATCCTCAATCCACCGCCACCCACAAGATCGCTCGAACACGCACGCCAGATGCGCATCAACATTCCGGACGACGAGCGATTGCTTTCGAATTCGATCCGCGGTCGCCACCCCGGTGGCATGAAGTTCCGAAGTGACCGTACCTTCACCCCAGCCCCTCTCCCGGTGGGAGAAGGGCTTTCAGCCCGCGAGCCGTGAACATGAACTGCGACGCATATCAAACCGGTTTCGGCAACGAATTCGCCACCGAGGCCTTGCCCGGAGCATTGCCGCAAGGTCGCAATTCGCCGCAGCGTGCGGCTTACGGCTTGTATGCCGAGCAACTGTCCGGCACCGCGTTCACTGCGCCACGTTCGCACAATCGAAGGAGCTGGTTGTACCGCATCCGGCCGGCATCGATGCACAAGCCGTTCGTGGCGATGGAGTCCGCCGGATTCCACAATCGCTTCGACGACGTCGAGGCGACGCCGAACCAGTTGCGTTGGGATCCGCTGCCGATTCCATCGGCGCCGACCGATTTCATCGACGGCCTGCAGACGATGGCGGGCAACGGCAGTGCAGCAGCACAGAGCGGAATCGGCATTCACGTCTACGCAGCCAACCGTTCGATGCAGGGGCGCTATTTCTACAATGCCGACGGCGAACTGCTGATCGTTCCGCAACAGGGGCGGCTGGTCCTTGCGACCGAACTCGGCGTGATCGAGATCGAGCCACAGCAGATCGCGGTGATACCGCGCGGCATCCGCTTTCGCGTCGACTTGCCGGATGGTCCTTCGCGCGGTTATGTCGCCGAGAACTTCGGCAGCGCGCTGCGCCTGCCGGACCTCGGGCCGATCGGCTCGAATGGTCTCGCCAATCCGCGCGACTTCGAAACGCCGGTCGCCCGCTACGAGGATGTCGAAGGCGACTACGAGCTCATCGCGAAATTCCAGGGTGCCCTGTGGCGTGCCTCGATCGCGCACTCGCCGCTCGATGTCGTCGCCTGGCACGGCAGCCATGTGCCGTATCGTTATGACTTGCGGCGTTTCAACACGATCGGCTCGATCAGCCATGACCATCCCGATCCGTCGATCTTCACCGTGCTGACTTCAGCCAGCGATACGCCCGGCACGGCGAATATCGATTTCGCGATTTTCCCGCCGCGCTGGTTGTGCGCGGTGGATACGTTCCGGCCGCCATGGTTCCATCGCAATATCGCCAGCGAGTACATGGGCCTGATCCACGGGGTCTACGATGCCAAGGCCGGAGGTTTCGTTCCGGGCGGCAGCAGCCTGCACAACTGCATGAGCGGACATGGTCCGGATGCGGCCAGTTTCGAGAAGGCGATCCGATCGGATACCTCGCAGGCTGATCATATCGTCGATACGATGGCGTTCATGTTCGAGACGCGGGCGGTGATCCGCCCGACCCGCAGCGCGCTCGAATCCGAGCAACTCCAGCACAACTATTTCGAATGCTGGCAGGGCTTGAAGAAGCATTTCGATCCACAGCAGCGTTGATTTCACGACAGGAATCCGAACCGACATGAAACTGGCGAGTCTCAAGGAAGGCGGCCGTGATGGCACGCTGATCGTGGTCAACCGCGAACTCACGCGCGCCGTTCGCGCGCATGCAGTCGCTGCGACCTTGCAATCGGCGCTCGAGGACTGGAGCAGGGCGGCGCCGCGGCTCAACGCCCTTTTCGAGGAGCTCCAGGCGGGGAACGCTGCCGATGCATTCGATCTCGATGTCGACAGTCTCGCTTCGCCGTTGCCGCGCGCGTACGAATTCGTCGATGGCAGCGCCTACCTGCCGCATGTCGAGCGCGTGCGTCGCGCGCGCGGCGCCGAGGTGCCGGCAAGTTTCTACACCGACCCTCTGATGTACCAGGCAACGAGTGCGGGTTTTCTCGCGCCGCGTGATCCGATTCTCGCGGCCAGCGAGGACTGGGGTATCGATCTTGAGGCGGAAGTCATCGTCGTCACCGACGATGTCGCGATGGGCGTATCGCCCGCACAGGCGGCCACGCATATCCAATTGATCGGCCTGGTCAACGACGTCTCGTTGCGTGGCTTGATTCCGGGCGAGCTGGCCAAGGGCTTCGGCTTCCTGCAATCGAAACCACGCTCGGCCCTGTCGCCTGTATTCGTCACGCCGGACGAACTCGCCGACAGCTGGAAGGATTCCAAGCTTCACCTGCCGATGCGCACCTGGATCAATGGCCACTGGTTTGGCGAGGCCGAGGCAGGCATCGACATGCAGTTCAGCTTCGCGGAACTGATCGCCCATGTGGCGAAATCGCGTCCATTGAGCGCCGGGACGCTGGTCGGATCAGGTACGATTGCCAACGAGGACACCTCGAAGGGAGCCTCCTGTCTGGCCGAGCAGCGTACCGTGGAGACGCTGCGCGACGGCAGGCCGGTTACACCGTTCCTCAAGTTCGGTGATCGTGTGAGGATCGAGGTGACCGATGCGGCGGGGCGCACGATCTTCGGTGCGATCGATCAGGTGGTGGAGAAATATTCTCCCCGGTGATCGAAACCGCTTATCCAGGCTGACGGCCATGGCGCGTCAGCCGTTTGCGAGTCCTGTGGGAGGGGCGCATGGCGGAAGTACTGAAGCTGTACAGCTACTGGCGCTCCAGTGCCGCGTACCGTGTGCGCATTGCCCTGAATCTCAAGCAGCTCGCGTACGAGATCGTTCCGGTGCATCTGGTCAACAACGGCGGGGAACAGCACAGTGAAAGTTACCTGGAACTCAATCCCCAGGCGACGGTGCCCACCCTTCTCGATGGCTCGCGGATATTCCGGCAGTCCATGGCGATCATCGAATATCTCGACGAAGCGTATCCTGGAGCGACGGCCCTGCTTCCTTCGACGGCCCGCGAGCGCGCGCGCGTGCGAGCCATCGCCCAGGTGGTCGCCTGCGACATCCACCCGCTCAACAACCTGCGGGTGATGCAGTTTCTGGAACGCGATTTCAGCTCGCCCGTGGTCGAACGCGACCGCTGGAGCCGCCACTGGATAACCACGGGGTTCAACGCACTCGAGAAGATGCTCGATGACAATTCGTCGACCGGACTCTACAGCGATGGCGACGCGCCGACGCTGGCCGATATCTGCCTCGTCCCGCAGGTCTATAACGCGCGTAGATTCGGTGTCGACCTGACCGCGTATCCGACCATCGCGCGCATCGAACAACAATGCCTCGGCCTTGCCGCGTTTGAAAATGCCAGGCCCGAGAACCAGCCGGATGCGCCATCGCAGGCGGGCTGAGCGAACCCGGCGCAGCTAGCCGGCGATATAGCGCTGCAGTTGTTCGATCTGTTCGCTCTGCTCGTTGATCACGGCCTTGACCAGATCGCCCAGTGAAACCACGCCTATGGTCTTGCCATCCTCGATCACCGGAAGATAGCGCACGCGTTCGTGGGTGCACAGGCGCATGCAGTGATCGATGCTGTCGTCCGGGCTTACCGTGAACAGGGTGCGGTCCATGACCTCGAGTACCGACGTCGACGCGGATGAGCGTCCCTTGAGCACGACGTTTCGCGCGTAGTCGCGTTCCGTGACGACCCCGATCAATTCGTCGCCCTGCATCACGAGCAGCGCGCCCACGGCACGTTCGGCCATTCGGCTGATCGCATCGAGCACCGGTGCGTCGGGAGCGATCGTCAGGATCCCATGACCTTTGTCATCGAGCAGGTGCTTGACTTGCAGCATGGGAGCCTCCGTCTGGATTCGCTGCCCGTCGAGGGCCGCGGGCTTCCAGTCTAACCCTGTCACGAGCGTTTGACGAAGGCTTGTACGCGCCTGCCTCGGGCTCTGTCAGCGCGAGCGCAGGTCGGTGCGGATGCCTTGCGCGGATTGCTCGTCCTCGTCGTCCTGGTCATGGTCGCCGTGGCAGGGTCTGGTCTTGCCGATCCTGCGTTTGGCGCAGCGGAATCCGGGCGCTCAGCGTGTCGTCGATGCACCCAGCTGGCGAAACGCGCAATTGAAGGCCACGGTGATCCGCTGTCCTTCTCCGTAAAACGGAAAGACCTCGTGGATCAGCCAGGACGGGAACAGGACGAGGTCGCCAGCGAGCAAGGACAAGTTGCGTCCCTTCAAGGTGTAGTTGCCACCCAGTTTCTGATTGCCGGGATCGATATACATGCCGGCAGGTTGATGGGGATTGTGGAAATGCAGTACTCCGGATTGGGTTTCGCCGGCATCGCTCGCTCCCGGGCTTACGCAATAGACTCCCGACCAGGTTGCCATTGGATGATTGTGCGAGCTGAACCTGCCGCCCCGGCGCGTGATGTGGAACCATGCATGTGTCTGCGATTCGAGTCGGCGCAGTTCCTCTGGCGGATAGCCGTTCAGTTCGCCAATGACGTCGAACAGCTTGAGCATGCAGAACTCGTGCAGACGCTGTACGCAGGATTCCGGCCAGGAAAAGAGATCGAAGTTGCTCTCGAACAAGCCGTTTGGAATCCCCATCGTGGGGTCGCGATTGCGCCACCTCGGACCTTCTGCTTCACGTAGCAGGAACAAGTTGGCCAGTTCAGCGTTGAGTGACGCCGGATCCGGCATTTCCGTTTTCACGAACGGCACCGCGAAGAGGGGAAACAAGCTCATTGGACAAGGCATCAATTGGATCGGGTCGAAGTATGCCGGTCTTGACCAATGCTCGCCAGAAGTGGGGCTATCCGCCAAGTCCGACGCTTGATTGAGTCGTGATCCGGATTGCCTTGGTCACGGCCGGAGATACGCCGCTCCCCCGAGCTGACGCACCTGACGCTCGATCCAGTTGGCACGCCGCTGGACATAGGCTGACGGCCGATCGGCATGCAGCTTGCGCGGATTCGGCAAGACCGCGGCGAGCAAGGCGCATTGGTGCGGATCGAGTCGGGCGGCGGAGCGCCGGAAGATCCGATCACTGGCCGCACCGACGCCGTAGATGCCATCACCGAACTCGGCGATATTGAGATAGACCTCGATGATGCGCTGCTTGGGCCAAAGTACTTCTATCAACAAGGTGAAGTAGGCCTCGAATCCCTTGCGCACGAAACTGCGCCCGTTCCAAAGGAACAGGTTCTTGGCGACCTGCTGGCTGATCGTGCTCGCTCCGCGCAGGCGCGAGCCATCTTCGGCGTCGGCGAGAGCCGTCTGGATGGCTCCGACATCAAAGCCGTGATGCTGCGGGAATTTCTGGTCTTCGGCGGCAACGAGGGCAATCGGCAGGTTGCCCGACACTTGCGCGATCGGCACCCAGCGGTAATCCAGTGTGAAATCGCGCTCGCGGTCGATCCAGGAATCGATGTGCCGACCGATCATGAAAGCCGAAGTCGGTGGCGCAACGAAGCGCAGGCAAAGGACGAGCAGGACGCTCAGGACGATCCAGGCCAGCGCCGCAAGGGCGAGCCACCGCAACAGGCGACGCAGGTTGGGCAGGCGCAATCGCATGCGTGGATTGTGCCATTCGGAGTGCCCGGTTTCTCCTTCCCTCATGCAAGACGGGCGCGGAATTCCGCGCCCGTCTCCCTTGCGGTTGGCTTGAATCCCTGCGATCAGAGCGGTGTGCAGGTATAGGCCGGGTTGGCCGGATCGAAGCCGTCCACGAAGATCCGGTCGGCACTGTTCACACGGATCTCGTCGATAAACGCACCGCCCACTTCGTAGCCGCCGTCCGACGAGAAGCGCCAGCGCAGCTGGATCGTCTGGCCGGAATACGCCGCGAGACTCGCCGAGAAGTTCTGGAACGAAGCCACGGCCGCGTCATTGGTCGGTGTCGCGGAAGTCGATCCAGCGAATCCGGTCTTTCCGACCGGATACCCGCAGGCATTGCCGGCATTGGTCACGGTGCCCGAGGCCGGGTATCCGCCGTTCGGCGCCAGATCTGCCCAGCTCGCGCCGCCGTTGGTCGACACTTCCAGCATGAGGACATCCCAGCCGGTCTCGATGTTGTACTTCATCTTGAAATCGAGAGTGGCGCTCGGCTGCACCACAATCGGCGGCGTCGTCATCGCGCCGCAACTGCTGGCGGGATAATTCGCCCCATCGGCACCGCTGTGATAGCTCAGGGTGCCCGATGTGGCCGCAGTGTTGGTGACTTGCCAAGGAGCAGCGAGGTTCGAGTAGACGTGCGTATCGCCGTCATCCAGGTAGGTATTGCCATCGATGCCGCCCGGTCCGACCGCGGTGCCACCCACGGTCTGGCTGATCGGCGCGCTGTTGCCCTGCGAGTCGGTCGCCAGAACCTTGTAGTAGTAAGGCGCAGCGGGCAGTACCGCAAAATCCTCATAGCTGGCGCTTGCCACGTTCGTGGCGATCGTGGTTGGCGACGTGAAATAGGGATCCGAGGATCTCTGCACCGAATAGCTGACGGTGGGGGAAAGCGGGCAGTTCGACGCCGCGGCCGCCCAGGTCAATGGCACCTTGCAGGTCGCGTTGAGCGATGCACCGCCGACCACGCTGGTGCCGTCGAAGGACGGCTGCAGGTTGCATGCGCCACTGGAAGTCGTATCGATGCAGGCCGAGGCATCGCCCTCGACATCATTGCTGATGCCGCGAACCTTGTAGGCATACGGATAGCCGCCCTGACTCGTGGTATCGACGACCGGGCTGGAGGTGGACGATCCGACCAGTCGGAAATCCCCCGCCGCCGCTGCGCACGTGCCGGCCGCACGATAGAGCTGGAAGCCCTGGGCGCCACCGGCGGCACTGAATGCGACCTGGGTGCCGCCTGCAACCGGGGATACGCTGAGTCCGGTCGGTGCCGCGAAAGCCGCCGCATTGGGCAGACCGAATGCGCCCGATACCGCAAGTGCATAACCCTGGCGATTCGTGTTCGGCCGCGAACCGCCCGGTACCGCAGTGCCTTTCACGCGGAACGTGTAGCTGCCCGCGGCCGGGGCGGTGAGGCGCACCTGTTCGACCGTGTTGCGGATATCCGCGCTGCCACCTGTGGTCGATATGCCGGAGGTGAATACGTTGCCGCGATAGAGCGTGGCTCCCGGTCCGACCACTTCGAGGTCGAGATTGTTGACCAGGCTCAACGCGGCGCCGCTGGTTGCCTCGGGGTCATACCAGGTCAGGGTTGCTCGCAATTCCTGACCTGCCGCCACATTGGCGATCGTGTACTCCTGTGTGTCACCGGTCTTCACGCCGGCCACGTTGGTGCGTTCGAAGATGCGCAGGCGGCGATTGTCGTTGCCGAACGCACTCGGCGTGGTCGAGAACCACAGATTCGAGTCGGTCCAGCCGCGACCCCAGCCGTAATTGCCGTTGAAGAACTGATCGGTCGGAGCGGTGTTCGAGTTCAGGATCGGGTTCGTGCCATTCAGGAGCACGGCCTTCAGCGCCATGCCGCTCGGGTTGTACGAGTCGGCGGCGGTCTTTGCTCCGCGAGGGTAGAAGCCGTCGGTGAAGAACTGGCGGACGAGGCCGGCATTGCCGGCGATCGTCGGTGCGGACATCGATGTTCCAGAGAGCGATTTCGACACGGCGGCTTCGATCGTTCCGGTCGTGCTCGCATCACCCGACGCCGAGATCGTGCTGGTTCCGGGAGCCATGATGTCGGGCTTCAGGCGTCCGTCGACCGTCGGCCCGCGACTTGAGAAGTTCGCGACCACCTTGCTGCCGGAATGTCCGAGCGCGCCGACCGTGATCGCGTTCTTGGCGTTTCCAGGCGAGCCGGTAGTCGTTGCCGCACTGCCGCTATTGCCTGCCGAGACGACGAAGACCATGTCTTCGATCGTCGACAGCGAATTGTCCACGATGCGGTCGCTGCCGCTGTAGGCGCCAGCGCTTGCACTTCCCCAGCTTGCACTGTGGATGCGTGCTCCCGCGCCATGCGCCTGCCTGATCGTTCCGCCGAGATCGGTGATCGACAGGCAGCCCGTGGTGTCGTTGCCGATATCCTGGAACAGGAGTTGCGCATTCGGCGCCATGCCATCGGCCAGTTCGTGGCCCGATGAGGTCGGAGTCGATGCGGTGTAGGTGGTCGCGCCAACCGTGCCGCCGGCATCGCCAGCGACCGTGCCGCTGGTATGAGTACCGTGAAAGCTTGTCGGGCTGGTACCGCCGGGACACGTGGCGGTGTTGTCATACGCGGTCGCGCCTGGCTGTACCCAGTAGCCGTAGACCTTGTTATCGACGTGGGCGACGCCGAGCGCAGGTGGCACCGGAGTGTCGGCCGTCGTGATCTCGGTGTGATCGCCAGCCCCCTTGTTGAGGGTCGTGAACCACGCTTCATTGGCATCGAGTCCCGAATCGGAGATGCTGATGATCTGACCCGTGCCGAACAGGCCGTGGTCCCACAGCGGTTGCCGACCGGCTTCTACGGCACCCGATCCGGCGGTGCCGGCGGTCGGGGAGTCGCCCTGGATCGCGCTGATGCCGCCCGTGTTGTTGACGTATTCCTGAAGATGCGGGGCAACCCAGGAGACACTGTCCTCGGCAGTCGCGGCGCGGACCAGGGCGTCAAGCCCGTCCTCGCCGACATGGACGCGGGCGAAAGGCACCGAGTCGCTTTCCGCAACCGATATGATCGTTGCGCCCGCCAGTTTCGCAAGGGCAGTTCCGATCTGGCTGGCCGATTCGCCGGCAAAACCGAACACATCGATTTCGAGGCCGCCTTGCGGGGCAAGTTTCAAGTCTGCGCGGGCGCCGCTCCAGAGTGCCGGATCAAGCTTCTGCCCGGGCTGATAGACGCCAACCCAGCGCACGTCGGCATCGGCGCGCAATTCGCGCAGCGCATTTCCTTCGAGGCGGACCTGGTAGGCATTGTTTGGCACATAACCAAGGAAGCGCACCCCACGCTGCTCGAGCCGGGCCCGCGCCTTCGCCGGATCGTCATTGAACTGGACGATCGCGTAGCGGCCCGTTGCCGCGTCAGCGGCGGCACCAGTGGCCGAGAAATCGATGCGTTCGGTGGTTGGATCGATGAGGCCCGAGCGCAGCAGCAGAAGGCGGTTGTCGCCAGCACGCGCGTCGGTCAACTGGTCGGGTGTTACGACCTGTGGGGCAACGCTCAGCAAGTTGTCGGATGCGGCTTGCGCATTGCCGAGAGCGAATATGACGGCGGCAGCGAGTGCCGTACGAGCGAAAGAACTGGAATTCATCGGGATCCCCATCTTGAGCTGACGTCTGAGTAGTGAATCGGAGGGTGAAGTGTTCATGGCCATATCGGCTGCCAGCGCGAGCGCGCAGACCAGGACCTGATCCTCAATAGTGCCGCGAAGTCGGGATGGAAGGCTCCGTCGGCGGGCTGATTCCGCATGATCCTTGGGCGGAGTTGGAGGGGATTCGATATCGGCTTGAGATCCTGCCGCGCCACACGGGGACGTTGGCCCGCGACATCGAGATCAGGCTGGCGGCCACTCGCCTGGACACCCTGCCTCAGCTTGCAATGACGTGTCCCGGCCCAATCTCGGCCACTCGCATATTCCCGAGTCCGCAATGATGACGAGCGCCGACGCGATCCATGCCTTCCAACTGCAGAGAGCGGGAGTGCGTGGCCAGGTCGTTCGCCTGGAATCCGCATGGCATGAAATTCGGCAGCAGGCCGAGCTTCCGCCCGTGGTCGCTCGTCTGCTCGGCGAGTCACTGGTGGCGAGCGCGATGTTTGCTGGCGCGTTGAAGTTCGAGGGAAGCCTGTCGATCCATCTGCGCCACGCAGGCGCGCTTCGCCTGTTGTTTGCCGAGTGCACGCATGATGGTTTCCTTCGCGGGCTCGCGCGTTGCGACGCCGACGCCAGCGATGCCTCGGTCGTACTCGCCGGCACGGATACGCAACTCGCCATCACGATCGAGAACTCCCGGGCAGACGCGCGCTATCAGGGTCTCGTTGCGGTCGAGTCCGCGAGCCTTGCACAAGCATTCGAAGGCTATTTCGGACAATCCGAGCAGTTGCCGACGCGCATCGTCTTCGCGGCCGGCAACGGGCGTTGTGCAGGATTGATGATTCAGCAGATCGCCGCGTCGGGTGGTTCGGGCTCGACGACCGATGAGGATGCCTGGGGCCGCGTCGGGCACCTGCTGGCTACCTTGACCGAGGGCGAACTGCTCGACCTGCCGGTCGAGCAACTACTCGTGCGCCTGTTTCACGAGGAAGAGATCCTGCTGCAGCAAGGTCGCCCGCTTGCCTTTCGCTGTTCCTGTTCGCCGCAGCGCGTGGCGGCCATGTTGCGATCGCTCGGTCCCTCCGAGGCCGATGAGGCGCTTCGCGCCGAGGGAGTGCTGACCGTGACCTGCGAGTTCTGCAATCGCCGGTATCAGCTCGATGCTATCGATCTGGCGACCGTGTTCTCGGATTCTTCGCCGATGCCGGGGCCCATGACCGAACAGTGACTGCGGCCGACAACGACCGGCGTTTGGCCACTGGGCGGCTCGGAACGAAGATGATCCCGGAGTGTTTCGGAACGCGTCGCCCGCTATCGAATCTTCCGCAATTCAGCGGCTTGGAGCACAAATCTGAGACGGCGTGGACTGTTGATTTTTCGTAAAACGGAGTACGATCAGCCCCGTATTGCTACCGGACCCGGTTGTTCTGGATGCAGTGATTCACGGGAACTCGCCAACCTTCCCGGCTACTAACCACGGTCTCTGGCTTCGCCATCTCAGGTTCATTCATGCTGTTTCGTGCCGCCGCCACTGTCCTTGCCTTGTGTCTGCCTCTGACGGCTGTCGGACAGAAGCTTGCGCCGGTCGCGTTGGTGGACGGCCAGCAACCCCTGTTTGATCGCCTGCTTTCCGTCGATGCCGGTCCTACTGCCGCCGATGGTCAGGTCGTTCCGCTGTGGGCCAGCCCGGATGGTCGCCTTCTCGCCATCGTCGCGCTTTCAAGCGGCTCGGGAGCTCCCGTATTGCCGCCGTCACCCGCGTTTGGCGGCGTGTCGGACCTGCGGATCATCGACGCCACGAGCTTGTTTTCGGCAGGATTGCGCTTGCGCGCTGGAGAAGGCCTGCATGCCGATCTGATCCTGTCGCGGCAATCCGCGCCGATTTCCTATGGCCAGGGCGGGCAGGTGCAATGCGAATCCGGATCCTGTTTTGGTGACCTTTCATCCGCGCAGGCCGATGCGCTGTACTCGGCAGGCGTAGGTCTCGGCTGGCAAGTTGCAAACGGTCGCGGCGTGGATTTGTCGTTCGGACTGTCCTGGTTGAATGGCGGCCGTTTTGATTTGCCGCACCTTGGCTCTGCTTCATTGGCGTCGACACCGATAGATCTTTCGATTCTTGATATGCCGGAAATTGCGGCCTACAAGATTCGATCGGGCCAGTTGCTCAGCACGCATGGAGCCTGGAGATTGGGACAGGGAACGACGATCGATCTCTCTGCAGCTCTCAGCCGCGCCGAGTTGGCGCCGATCTGGTACGGCATTCCCGGAGCAGGGCTCGACTGGAACCAGGCGACGCTTGGAGTCGGCATAGCCAACGGCTCACTTCGCGGCAGCATCGTGGGGCGCATCAACAGTTTCGACGAGCCCGGCGTTGCCGGGAGCCGGCGTTGGAGCGGCATTGACCTTGGCGTCTCGTGGCGAACACCGTGGCGCGGAGAGGTGACGGTGGGTGCGCAGAATTTCTGGACCGCACCGATAGACGCGCCGGCAGCAGCGCATGAGGCGGATGCCTCGCAGGCGCGCATGCCCTATGTCCAGTATCGCCAGGATCTCTGACTTCCTGTAGCGCCTCCGCGTGGGGCATCGCAGCGCGTTCCTTCCTGCTGCATCGGCGAGGCCATTCGCTCCACGTCGAGTTTCGTAGTTTTCATTGATCGCCGCCATCATGCTGATTTCGTTCAGTTTTTCTGATCGAATGCAATCGATGTTAAGGCGGCGATCAGGGATTCCCATAACGTGAGAATGTTGTTAGTATCCTGCCACTGCCGTCGGTCCACTGGGCCGTTTCCGGCTATTTTTGCAGCAGGGAAAAGATTTCACATTAATTCCCGATGCGCGTCATGTCCCGAATCCGCGTCACCAGTGACACCACTCTAAAAACGTTGGAGAGCGTAATGAGATTAACGAACAACGAGCTTCTGAAAGCCGTACGCCTTGCATTGTATGCAGGTACAACGGCGGTAGTCGGATTGAGCTCCGCAGCAGTCTTCGCCCAGGATGAAGACACGAGCGAGAGACTCGATACGATCGTCGTGACCGGATCGAACATCCGCCGCGTCGATATCGAAACGGCCAACCCGGTCCTCACGATCGACCGCGCCCAGATCCAGAAAAGCGGCAAGCTGACCGTCGGCGACCTGGTGCAGGACCTGCCGGCCATCGCTGGTCAGGCGACCAATCCCCAGGTCAACAACGGTGGTGGTACGGGCGCTTCGGGCGTCTCGCTGCGCGGCCTCGGCACCAACCGCACCTTGATCCTCATTGATGGCCAGCGCGTCATCAACAACGACGTCAACCAGATCCCGGCAAGCGTGATCGAGCGCATTGACGTGCTGCTGGACGGTGCATCGTCCACCTACGGTTCCGACGCCATCGCCGGCGTTGTCAACTTCATCATGCGCAAGGACTACCAGGGCGCAGAGTTCGCGCTCGACTACGGCATTTCCGACCGCGATGACGGCGAGCGCACTGGCGCCTCGTTCACCTTCGGCCAGTCGACGGATCGCGGTAGCGTCGTTGCTGGTATCAACTACAACAAGTTCGAGGCCGTGGGCGCTGGTGGGCGCGAGTTCTCGCGCAGCGCGCTGTACCTGTACAGCGGCCCGGATGGCCTGGGTCAGGTCTTCGCCAGCGGTTCCAGCCGCGTGCCGACCGGTCGCGTGTTCCTGCCAGCAGGTAATGTTGGTCCTGGCGGTATCAACCTGCGCGAGCGTTTTGGCTGCACCTCGGTCACCCGCATCGCAGGCACCAACGGCACCTCGCTCGACAACTACCGTTGCTACGACGCTGTTGGCGACGCATACAACTTCCAGCCGGAAAACGTCATCCTGGTGCCGCAGGAACGTACCAACCTGTTTGCATTGGCCAACTACAAGTTGACCGACAACGTCGAAGCCTACCTCAAGACCTTCGTCAACCGTACGAGTTCGGCATCGTTGATCGCTCCGTACCCGCTCGATTCGCTGGGCAACGGCATCGTCACTTCGGCGGACAACCTGTACAACCCGTTCGGCGTCGATTTCGGACCCGGCGCGACCAACCTGACCGCGCGTCTGACCGGCACCGGCCAGCGCATCAACTCGTTCGACACGCAGACGTCGCAGTTCATCGGTGGCCTGCGCGGCAGTTTTGGTGACACCTCCTGGCGTTGGGATATCAATGCCAACTACGGTCACCTGACTCAGGACTCGTACACCACCGGCTACCTCAACTTCACCCAGCTTGCTGCGGCTCTCGGGCCGTCCATGCTGGTCAATGGCGTTCCGACCTGCGTAGGCACGGCTGGCGACGCCAGCACCGCGATTGCAGGCTGCACCCCGCTCAACATCTTCGAGCAGGACAGCGCACAATCCACTGCTACGTTCCTGACCGCGCAGTCGGCCCCGTTCCAGAACTTCCTCGCCACGTCGCGCGAAGCAACGGCCAACGTCAACGGTGAACTGTTCGATCTGCCGGCCGGTCCGGTCAGCCTGGCGGTCGGTGCCTTGTACCGCAAGGACTACTCGAACCTCCTCGCCGATTCGACGATCATCCTGAATCCGCAAACCGGCACCTGCGACCTGGGCACGGCCTGCACCACGCCGCTGACCGGCAACCTGAGCACCAAGGAAGTGTATGCCGAAGTGTTCGCGCCGATCCTTTCCGACGTGCCGTTTGCGCACAGCTTGAACATCGACGTTGGTCTGCGTTACTCGAAGTTCAACCTGGCTGGCAACACCACCAACTCGAAGATCGCCATCGAATGGCGTCCGATCGAGGACCTGCTGGTTCGCGGAACGGTGTCTGAAGTGTTCCGTGCGCCGAACGTCAGCGAGCTGTTTGCTGGCGCTGCGAGCGATGCTCCTCCGGCACAGGATCCCTGCCAGGGCTACTTGCCGGGCCAGCAACTGGGTATTGGTGCCTGCGGTCCGCAGACCGGTGCAACCAATATTCCGGCCACGGGTATCGAAGAGCAGCCGAATGGCCAGGTCAACGGTATCGCCTCGGGCGCAGTTGCCGCGGGCTTCTCGCTCAAGCCGGAATCCGGCAAGAGCTTCGATTTCGGCGTGGTGTACGACCCGAGCTGGCTGGAAGGCTTCTCGATCAGCGCCGATTACTACCGCATCTATCTGAACGATACGATCACCGGTATCGATGCGCAGACCGTGCTGACCCTGTGCTACACCGATCCGAACAGCCCGTATTGCCCGTTCATCTCGCGTTTCCCGGATGGCCAGATCGACACGATTCTCGAGCCGACGGTGAACCTGGGTCGTCTGGACACGTCCGGCTTCGACCTCGGCGTCAACTATCGCTTGCCGGAATTTGAAGCGTTCGGCCGCAATATCGGACGCTTCGCAGTCGGCATGAATGCGACCTACATTCAGGAATTCGACAACTCGATTCCGGGTGCGGATCGCTTCTCGAATGCTGGTGCATTCACGACCCTGTTCGGCAACTTCCCGCGCGTTCGTGCGACGGGTAACGTGAACTGGGACATGGGTCCGTTCGAGGCAGGCTGGAACATGCGCTTTGTCGGCAACACGAAGGCGATTGGCGCGGATACGGGTCCTCTTGGTCCTCCGTTCCTTGCAATCGGTGGAGTCACCTATCATGACTTCAACTTCGGCTACACGGCCGAGCCGATCAACACCCAGTTCCAGATCGGTGTTGACAATGCCTTCGACAAGCAGCCGCCGTTGTACTACACGGGCATTACCGTGAATGCGAACACCGATGTCCGTACCTACGACACCGTTGGTCGCTTCTTCTGGGCCCGCGCAACCGTCAAGTTCTGATCTGACGGGTACATTGCAACAAGATTGCCGCGCGGCTTTTGCCGCGCGGTTTTTTTTTGCGCCCTCGCTCAAGCCAACGGCGCAATTCGCACAAAGAGAATGCCTGCGTGACCGAACCAAACACACCGTCCATCGAATCGATTGTCGAATGCCTGCAGACCAACCGCCTGGCCGAGTCGGAGCTGCGCGCGCGCGCGCTGATCGGGCAGGAGCCGGGCAACACGGATGCGATGGTGCTGCTGGCGATTTCCCTGCTCATGCAAGGACGTCCGACCGAGGCTGCAGACCTGCATCGGGAATTGATTGTTCGCCAGCCCGGGGAATCGACCCACTACAACAACCTCGGGACGGCCCTGCTCGAGTCGGGCGATCTGGATGGGGCGGAACAAGCCTATCGTCGCGGTCTGGCGCTCAATGCAAAGGATGCGGGCGCGCTCGCCAGTCTGGGTGCATTGCGATGGCAGCGTGGTGATGTCATTGAAACCCGCGACTTGATGCTGGCCGCCTGGCGGCTCGATCCGGAAATGCCCGAACCGCGCATTTATGGCGCTCCCGCCTGCATCGCATGTGGTGAGCCCGAGATGGCCGCAAGGTTGCTGGAACAATGTGAAAAATGGCCGTTTCTCGGACCGACGCTGGAAGCCGATCTGTGCGCAACCCTGATGCAGATGGATCGCAATGACGAAGCCGAGCGCCGATTGCGCGCATTGTTGAGGCATCCGCAAGCGGAAAGCATTGCCTCGGTGAGATTGGCCGCCTTGATGGAAAGGATCAACCGGCTCGACGAGGCAGAGTCGGCGCTGGCGCGCGCATCGATAAGTGCATCCGACATGCATGAGGCGCAGCTCGTCAGGGCCAGGCTGGCCTCACGCCGCGGCCGTTACCAGGAGGCCATCGGGCTGTACAAGGACGTGCTGGATTCCAGCGGCGACAACGTCGCGAGTGCCGATGCATGGTTCGCACTGGCCAAGGCCCATGACGGCATGGGCGACGCGGCGCTCGCCATGCAGACCTTGCGAAAGGCCCATGAGCTGCAACTGCTTCACGTCGGGCGTCTTGCGCCGGACCTGTTGGCGCCGGACTCCAATCCGCTGAACATCGTGGAGTATCCGGTCGTCGAAGAGGTATACCGCAGGTGGCAGGTCGATCCCGCGGCACCGTCGGCCGAACAGTCGCCAATTTTCATCGTGGGTTTCCCGCGCTCCGGAACGACCTTGCTGGAACAGATGCTCGATGCACATCCGGGCATACGAGCGATGGATGAGCGGGCATTCCTGCAGAATGTAATTGCAAAGGTTCAGGAAGCGGGCAAGGAAAACTACCCTGATAATCTCGATCGCCTGAATCCGGCCGACCTGCAAGGCTTGCGTGAGGTTTACTGGAAGTGCGTCGAGGGTGTGCTGGATCTGCGAGCGGGCGAAAGACTTGTTGACAAGAATCCGCTGAATATCCTGCGGTTGCCGATCATCCACCGGATCTTCCCGAACGCGCGCATCATTCTTGCGTTGCGCCACCCCTGCGACGTGTTGTTGAGCAACTACATGCAGTGTTTTACCGCACCGGCCTATCAGGTCCTGTGCTCCTCATTCGAACGCCTTGCGCGTGGATATGCGGAGTCCATGGACTTCTGGACCGAACACGCCAGATTGTTCAACGCAAACATTCTCGAACTCCGCTACGAAGACATGCTGGACGATTTCGATGCAAGCCTGGAGCGGATCGCCAACCATCTCGGGCTTGAGGACCGCAATGCCCTGCGAGGATTCCAGGAGCACGCCCGCGCCAAGGGTTTCATATCGACGCCGAGTTATGCGCAGGTAGTCGAGCCCCTGAACAAGAAGGCGGTAGGGCGCTGGCATCGGTATCGCGACGTGCTCGCGCCGGTATTGCCTGTGCTCAAGCCGGCAATGGAACGATGGGGATATGAAGTGTGATTGCACATGGGGCGGTGACGGACTGATTGGGTACGCGACGCTTGTGACAACTCCGGGCCGGCCAGGCCGAGGTCGAACTGGAATAGAATCAGCATCCCTGCAGGAGCTCAAGCGACACTGTTCTGTCTGACTGTTCGCTGCGGATTCGCAAAGTCCGCCGAGCGGATCGTACAAGGCAAACGCGCTGGATCGCTCGCGGCGGTTCCTGCAGATGCCCGTCAGTGGTGGGCCGACGCGCGACGATCCTGGCCGGCGACCTTGTGCGTTGAACGGATTGCCCTTGTCTGGGAGGGAACCCTGCAGCAGGCCGGTGGCATTGAGGCGGTGATGCCGGCCGCAAGTGGGTAGCTGCTCCTGGATGCCGCAGAAGCAGCGAAGTTCGCCAAGAAATCCAGCAACGCTTCTCCTGGTCACATCACCCGTCCAGCTTCAGGATCCAGCATGCAACAGATGATCAACAACATCGTTTCGGCGATCAACGCAGGTCGCCCCCGCGACGCCCTGGCGATGGCGCGCGAACTGTCACAGAGCTTCCCGGCGGATGAGGGAGTGTTGTCGCTGCTCGCGGTCAGTGAGCAGGGCGCCGGCGATATGAACATTGCCCGCGACATCCTGATCCGGCTCACGAACGATCATCCCGCTACCTGGCAGCACTGGAACAATCTCGGCAATGTCTGGCGTTTGCTCGGTGACCTTCCGGCGGCCGCAGTGGCCTATGCCAAGGCGCTCGAGCTGCACACCGGCAGCGCGAAGTTGCGGGCCAATCTCGGCTTGTTGCATCTGAACCTGGGCGAGTTCCCGCAGGCGCGGGAGCAATTGTGCAGCGCGTGCATGATGCCGGGCGCCGAGCCTGGCATGCGCGTCTGGGCTGGCGTCGCATGCCAGGCCACGGCCAACGATGCCGAGGCAAGCGCGCTTGTCGAAGGATGGCAGCAATGGCCTCCGATATCCGAGGAAGCCATGCTCGAACTGGGCTGGTTGCTGATGTTGCTGGGCGATCATGCTTCGGGAGAGCGCATCCTTTCGCGCGAGTTCCAGGATTCGACGCTGCGAGTGCGCGCACTGGCTCGGCGCGTGATCGCACTGGAGCGCTTGAACAAGGTAGAGGAGGCCACCGAGCTGGCACTACGAATGTCCGATCCGACGCAGATCGGAGACCGGTCGGCGCGCATGGAGACCTTGCAGGCACTGGCAACCATCGCCATGCGCCAGAAGAACTTTGCCATGGCGCGCGATGCGCTCAACGCGGCATTGGCCCTCGATCAACCGATCCGTTATCGCCGTCCACTGCTGTTCTCGCTTGCGCGGGCATGTGATGCGCTCGGTGATGTGGATGGCGCGATGGCGGCGCTGGCCGAGGCCCATTCGACCGAGGCATCCGACCTGATCCAGCGCGAAGGCTCCAGTCTCGCCGGCTCCGGACTGCTGGCGCTCCTCGAGCCGCGTTTTGCCATGACCGCTCCAGTTTCATGGTCAAGCGACGACGCCCCTGCGGAAATCGAATCTCCCGTTTTCGTTGTGGGCTTCCCGCGTTCGGGTACGACGCTGCTCGAGCAGATGCTGGCGGCCCATCCGGCATTCGAATCCGCTGACGAGCAACCAATGATCCAGCGCGCGCTGGATCATCTGCGCGGGCAGGGAATCGAGTACCCGCAAGGACTCGGGTCGGTATCAACGGCGCAGCGAGATTCCCTGCGCGCGAGCTATTGGCAGGAAAGTCGTCGAACCGTGACGCTGCGGCCAGGTCAGCGCCTGATCGACAAGCATCCCCTGAACTTCCTTGCCTTGCCCCTGATCCGCTTCATGTTCCCGAACTCGCCGATCATCTTCTGTCGTCGGCATCCATGCGATTCACTCCTGAGCAGCTATATGCAGGATTTCCGTGACCCGCGCCTGGCGAATCAATGTGCAAGTCTGGAACGTCTCGCAGATCTGTATGTCCGGCTTGCGCAGCGCTGGGACGACGACACGAGATTCTTTCCTGAAAGAATCCTGGTCAGTCGACATGAGAATCTGATCGACGATGCCGATCAGCACCTGCAGCGGATCGGCCGCTTCCTCGGCGTCGAAGACAGTACCGCCATGCTTGATTTCAGCACGCGCGCCAAAGCACGCGGATTCATCGGCACGCCAAGCTACGCGCAAGTGGTGGAAGCGATAAATCCTGAAGCTGCCGGACGCTGGCGGCGTTATGCGAACCATCTTGCGCCGGTCTTGCCGAAGTTGGCCCCGATCATCGAAAATTGGGGCTATGAAGCCTGAGCCGGCAAACGCGAAGCGCAGCTTGACCGACTATGTGCGTTGGTACGATGACGCCTTGCCGATGGACTTCTGCGATCGTCTTGTCGCGGGATTCGAGCAGATGACCGCAGCACAGTCGGTCAATGGCCAGGGCGTTCGACCCGGACTGGAAGGCAGTCGCTGGACCGAGCTCAACATGAGCCTGTACGCCGACGTGGCGATGAAGGAATATTTCCACAGGCAGATCGACCAGTACCTCGAGCGCTACAACGTCGAGGTGGGGCTCGGTTTGCCGATTCCTCCTTCGGCGAAGCTCTCGGAGCTGGTCATCAAGCGCTACGCGGCCAGTTTGGGCGAGCGTTTCCAGCCGCATTTCGACTCGATGTACGACAAATGCGATCGCTACATGGTTTTCCTGTGGTATCTCAATGATGTCGCCGACGGAGGAGCAACCCGCTTCACCGATCTGGATGTCGAAGTGCAGGCGCGTCGCGGACGTCTCCTGATGTTTCCGCCGTACTGGATGTATCAGCACGCTGGAATGCCTCCGTTGTCGAACGACAAGTACATCCTCTCGACCTATCTGTTGTTCGAGAAGCATCCGGCATTCGAATCGATGTCGCGACAATCCGGCACGTGACGATCTGTTCCATGGCTGATCCGCAACACTGAGGCAGGCGATGGAACGGGCCGCACTTGAATCGATTTCCAGCGATGCCCAGGCATTCCTGCAGCAACTCGACCTGATCGGCCGCCGCGCGCTGTTCGTGAGGGTGACCCGGGACGAACTGGCAAGAGCCTCCTTTCTCGACGAGCGGTTGGGTCTGCAAGGACGTGAAGGATTCTGGCTGAGCTTCAGGCAGATCGACGAGATCGCCTCGATGCTGCCTGCAAACGCCCCGCTTCCGGATTTCATTTTCCATATAGGGCATTGTGGCTCAACCCTGCTCAGTCGACTGCTCGACCAGGTTCCGAATGTGCTCGGCTTGCGTGAACCCCTGCCTTTGAGGGATCTCGCGTCCATCGGGCGTGAGCTGGACTCGCCGTTGTCCCGAATGGACTCGACGCACTGGCATTCGCTGATCGCTACTTCGCTGCGACTCTGGTCCCGGCCATTCGCGCCGTCCCAGCACACCCTCCTCAAGGCCACCAGCACCTGCAACAACCTGATAGCACCGATCCTGCAGGCTGAACCCGGGATCCGAGCCGTGCTCCTGTATCTGCGCCTGGAACCGTATCTGGCGACGATGCTGAAAGGAAGTGGACTGGACGCGTTGCAGGCTGCGCCTGGGCGCCTGCAGTTCCTGCATGAATTCCTCGACGATACGGCGATCCGCCTGCACGAGCTGGAACCCAGCGAGATGATCGCCATGGGCTGGATTGCCGAACTGGCGCGCTTCCAGCAACTGCTGGCGCGATCATCATCAAGCCACCGATTGCTGTTGCTTGATTTCGAACATTTGCTCGCCGACATCCCGACGATGCTGGGTGGCGTGCTCCGGCATTTTGGACTGCCGATCAATGCAGGAGCAGGCAATCCCGACGCCCGGCAATCGATACTGAAGGCATACGCGAAAAATCCCGCACATGCCTATTCGGCCGAAGACCGGAACCACGATCTGAACCTGTCGCGACGCAGCCATGCTGCCGGGATTTCACGCGCCATGCGCTGGGCAGGCAGCGTGACGCAGCGTTACGAGCAACTGTCAGCGTTGCGCCCGTTGCTGGGCTGATACACGAAACCGGGCAATGCTGCGCAACGCCGATGCGTCGGGTTTCTGATCCTTTTTGCCTGTTTCGCAGCAGCCTCAAACGGGGGAAGGCACCGTCAGGCGCGAACTTTGGATCGGTCACTGCCTGGGGTTCCTTCGCCCGCAGCGGACTCTCGCATTGGAGGCGCTGCGCTGAGGGATCGTGCTCGACTTACATGTCCGACCACATGCGGAACAGGTTGTTGCGCAGCGAGCCGAGCATCAACAGCATGCGCATGTCGGCACCTTCGCCACGCGAACCTTCGATGGCGCGCGCCTCTTCGACCTGCTGCAGCAATTCGCGCTGTTGCACGTCAGCAACAAAACTCTGGATCCAGGTGATCGCCACGAGGCGCACTCCGCGCGTAACCGGTGCAACCTGATGAATCGTGGTCGACGGGTAGAGAATCGCGTCGCCGGCCGGCAGCTTGCAAGGAAGCGCATGCTGCCCCATCGAGATCATGAGCTCTCCGCCTTCATAGTCTTCCGGTTCATTCAGGAAGAGCGTGCATGAAAGGTCCGAGCGCATCGGCGGCTGGGACGGGAAGAACGCCTCGTCCATATGCCAGCCATAGCGCATGCCTGGCTCATACCGCGAAAAGGTCGGCATGGCCATCGATTTAGGAAACGCGCCCACGCGCATGTCCGGATGGCGGAACAGGGCGTCCCGAACCAATGCGGAGGGTTGCACATTGGCCGGGTCGTCCTGCGCGACCTGCTGGTTCTGCTTGACGGGATGGTTTGGATTGGTGATGCGACCATCCACGAAATGGGCGTTTTCAGCGAAGCCGCGAAGTTGTGCCAGTTCGTCGGGTTGTAGAACATTGCGAAGTTGCTGGATCATCGAAATGCCGGTCGCTGCGAATTCGGGAAATGCAGTATCTCACCGGATTCGCGGATTCAGAACGGCCCGACTGCGACGATTGAGCGCAGCCAATCCGTGCACCGCGAAGCCTGCCGGGCAGGCGACGAAATCGATGTCGAACGGCAGCATGACCCTGCAGGCGCGGGGTATCGCGCACGCGATCAGAAATGCGCGTCCTCGAAGCCCTCGTCCATTGGCGTCTCGCCGCCTTCGGCAAGCCGGATCTTGAGCGCCAGACCATCGCGGGAATCGGCCTTGGACAAGGCTTCCTCCAAATCGATGCGGCCTTCCTTGTAGAGTGCGTACAGGGCCTGATCGAAAGTCTGCATGCCTTCCTGCAGGCTGCGATCCATGGCCTCCTTCATTTCGTGGATCTGGCCGCGGCGGATCATGTCGCGAATCAGCGGCGTGTTGAGCAACACCTCAACGGCGGGAATGCGTCGTCCATCCTTGCCCATGACCAGTCGTTGTGAAATGACGGCGCGCAGGTTCAGCGCCAGATTCATCAGGATGTTGCGGTGTGCCGACTCGGGGAAGAAGTTGAGGATGCGCTCAAGGGTCTGGTCGGCATTGTTGGAATGCAGGGTGGCGAGGCAGAGGTGCCCGGTCTCCGAGAACGAGATCGCGGCTTCCATTGTCTCCGCGTCACGGATCTCGCCGATCAGGATGACATCGGGAGCCTCGCGCATCGCGTTCTTGAGCGCCTCGTGGTAACTGTGCGTATCGAGGCCGACCTCGCGCTGGTTGACCACGGATTTCTTGTGTCGGTAGAGATACTCGATCGGGTCCTCGACGGTAAGAATGTGACCGGAAGTGTTCGTGTTGCGATGGTCGATCATCGCTGCCAAGGTCGTCGACTTTCCGGAGCCGGTTGCACCGACTACGAGGATCAGGCCGCGCGGTTCCATGATCAGTTCCTTGAACAACTGCGGCAGGCGCAATTGCTCGATCGTCGGAATCTCGCTCTTGATCGCGCGGATGACCATGCCGACTTCGCCCCGCTGCTTGAAGACATTGATGCGGAATCGACCGGCGTCCTTGACGGCGATCGCCATGTTGAGCTCGAGGTTCTTCTCGAACTGCGGCACCTGGCCCTCATCCATCAGCGAATACGCGATCTTCTTGACCATGCCGCCCGGGAGCCCGGTATTGCCGAGTGGATACAGCTTGCCCTCGACCTTGATGTTGACCGGGGCGCCCGTGGTCAGAAACATATCCGACGCGCCCTTTTCGGTCATGAGCTTGAGGAAATACCCGATGTCCATCTGAACCATCCCCCTGAAACGTTGCGATTGCCCCGCCACCTTCCCACAATAGGCCAAGATCACCGGCACAGAAACCCGTTATGACACCAAGCGGTATGAAAATCCATGCGCCATTCGTCTGTTCGCTGGCGCTTCTGGCCGCTGCATGCGGTCCGACGCGCCCGCCACCCGATTTGCTGGGCACAGCCGAGCAGCGCCTCGCCGATGCACGCAGTGCTGGCGCTGCAACTTTCGCGCCACTCGAGCTGCGCTTTGCCGAGGAGCGCCTCGATCAGGCGCGGGCTGCGATGCAGAAGCGTGACTACACCGCGACGACCAATCTGGCCGACGAATCCGAGGCCAACAGTGCATTGGCGGGCATCAAGGCACGGCTCGGGAAATTGCGCGAGTCGGTCGATGCGCTGCGCAAGGACAACAACGAGATCCGACGGGTGCTCGGTCCCGACGCTGATGCTGGCGGAGAGGCACGATGAGGCGGTTGGCGATGTTTCTTGGTGGATTGATCATGTCCGCCGTGATGGTCGGCGCTAGCTTGGCGGCGAGCCGCGACGTGGACCTCGAGCGCTTGTCGCGCAGTCTTGCCCAACTTCAGGCGGACGCCAAGCTCGGCACCTATGCGGCCAGCGAGATCGCACGCGCGCAGGCGGCGCTCGATCAGCTAGGTGAATCGGGACGTGGCAAGAAGCGCGCTCACTTTCTCTACATGGCCGAGCGACGCGTCGATATCGCATGGGCGACGGCGCAACTGTCCGACTTCGAGCGCCAGCAAACGGAGTTGCAGCGTGAACACGATCGCCTGCAACTTGCGGCTGCGCGGCATGAAGCCGAGCAGGCGCGCCGCGAACTCGATCAGCAGCGTTTGCAGGCGCAGATCCGGGCTGAGGAAGCGGAGCGTCAGGCGCTCGATGCCGAACAGGCCCGCTTGCGTGGCGAGCAGGAAACCGCTGCTGCACACGAAGAGGCCGAACAGGCGCGCCGCCTTGCCGATGCGCAGGCTCGCGAAACGGCACTCGCGCGCAAGGAAGCCGAGCTGGCGGGGGCTGCTGCCGATTCATTGCGGGCGCGTCTGGACGATCTGCGTGCGACGCGTGGATCGCGCGGCATGCAGATGAGTCTCGACGATGTCGCGTTTGCGTCCGGACAGTCGGCGTTGCGCGCCGAGGCGGCAGATTCTTTGGTCAAGTTGACCGAGTTCGTGCGCAACGACCCCGGCAAGCACGTCCGCATCGAGGGCCACACCGATTCGACAGGGAACGCCAATGCCAACCAGACCCTCTCGCAAAGGCGTGCCGAGGCGGTGCGGGATGCGCTCGTCGCTGCCGGAATCGATGCGGTCCGATTGACCGCAATCGGGGTCGGCGAGGACCGCCCGATTGCACCGAATGACACCGAGGAAGGGCGCGCGAAGAACCGCCGGGTCGATATTATTCTTGAGGAAAAACAATAAATTAACGGATCTTCATCGTGCGTTGCATCAATCACGGAATCCGGTTGCCAAGGCTTGGGCAAAGGAGTAGTTTCTAAACCCCATGCGACCCGGTGTTTCTCTGGAACCCGCATGGGATATGCCTAGCCCATGAGTTCAGCACAGAAGACCGTTCACCCAGTGCCGTCGGCTCAGCAGCGCCGATACGCACGGTCGAGTGCCTGGCAGTGGCGCAAGCCCGTATCGCAAGCTGGAGTTCGCGATCCGAGTGCTGCACTCACCGGCTCAGGCGGCCTGATTCCAGGCCATCGCGTGTCTGTTCCATCGTCCTGCAACCCATGACGCGACGCCCCAACCGGCGTCGCGTCATGGTGTCTGCGGTCCTGATTCGAGAGGAGGTAGCCTGATGTTCGAAAACACCGAAAGAGAAGATCTGGAATCCTTGATGCATGGCAACACCGAGTTCCGACAGCTGTATCACAAGCACCGGGAGCTCGATGACAAGGTCCGCGACGCCGAACTGGGCGTACTGCCGATGGACGTTGTCACGCTGCACACTCTGAAGAAGGAAAAGCTGCTCGCGAAAGACCGTCTTACGCACATGTGGGAACACAGGCGTCATCCTTCCGCCGCACACTGAAGATTCGCATTCCGCGCGCCGCCCAGGCCCGCACGTGCTGGCGGCGCAGCACGCGCTATCACTCCGCCATATCCTCCGCAGGAAGCGACTTGAGCTGCTTGTTCCCTCGTCGGGGACGATGCGCTTCCTGCACGATTGCCGAACCGCATCGTCCCCAGCATGGGGTCCGGACCTGGCGGCTCCTGCTTACGGCAGGCGTGTAGAACCGTTTCCACCTTGATCCATGCCGATCCCGGGCGGTTCGAATCGGCCCTGCGTTATCATCTGGCGATTCCCTGAGACTCGCGCGGAGAACGCATGTCGATCCATCAAAGTGTCCTCGAACTGATCGGCAATACCCCGATGGTCCAGGCGCAGCGCCTTGATACCGGAAATTGCGAGCTGTTCCTCAAGCTCGAATGCAACAATCCCGGCGGTTCGATCAAGGATCGCATCGGCATGAGCATGATCGGCGCGGCGGAGCGCGAAGGCCGCATCAAGCCGGGCGATACCCTGGTCGAAGGAACCGCCGGCAACACCGGCATCGGTCTCGCCCTGGTTGCCCAGCAGAAGGGCTACAAACTCATACTCGTGGTGCCGGACAAGATGAGCCGCGAGAAGATCTTCAACCTCAAGGCGATGGGCGCCGAAGTCGTCCTGACTCGTTCGGATGTCGCCAAGGGCCACCCCGACTACTACCAGGACCTCGCCGCTCGCATCGCCAGCGAGACGCCCGGAGCCTACTTCATCAACCAGTTCGGCAATCCCGACAACCCGCTCGCCCATCGGACGAGCACGGGACCCGAGATATTCGAGCAGATGGACGGGAAGATCGATGCCATCGTATTCGGTTGCGGCTCGTCCGGAACGATGACCGGCCTCTCGCAATACTTCGCCGAACACTCTCCCGAAACCGAATTCATCCTCGCCGACCCGGTCGGGTCCATCCTCGCCGAATACATCAACGACGGGATCCTTTCCGACAAATCGGCGAGCTGGATGGTCGAGGGGATCGGCGAGGATTTCCTGCCCGGCATCAGCGATTTCTCGCGCGTGACCAAGGCCTATGCGATCAGCGACAAGGAAAGTTTCCTGACCGCACGCGAACTGTTGTCGAAGGAGGGCATCCTCGGCGGTTCCTCCACCGGCACCCTGGTCGCCGCCGCATTGAAATACTGCAAGGAGCAGGTTGAGCCGAGGCGCGTAGTCGTCTTCGTCTGTGATACCGGCAACAAGTACCTGTCGAAGATGTACAACGACTACTGGATGCTCGACAACGGCTTCCTCGAACGCGAGCACTACGGTGATCTGCGCGATCTGATCCTGCGCCCGTATTCGCAGCGCGATACCGTGATCGTGTCGCCGAAAGACCTGCTGATCACCGCCTACAACCGCATGAAGCTCTACGACGTGTCGCAGTTGCCGGTGATGGAGGGCGACGCGATCGTCGGCATCCTCGACGAATCCGATGTGCTGATGCATGTCTACGGCGACGAGGCCCGTTTCCGCGATCCCGTTTCAACCGCGATGATCAGCCGTCTCGAGAAACTCGATGTCACCGCGCCCATCGAAAGCCTGCTTCCGGTATTCGAGGCAGGCCATGTCGCCATCATCATGGATGGGGAGAAATTCCTCGGCCTGATCACGCGCATCGACCTGCTCAACTACCTGCGCAGGCGCGTGCAGTAGTAGGGCATGTCCCGCGCACGGTTGATCAAGGGGTTCGTCGTTGGAGTCCCCGGGATGAAGGGATGCGCCCCGTGAAGGCAACGCCGGACGATGTGCGCCATGCCTATCGACTGCTGCTTGGGCGAGAGCCGGATGCCGAGGGTCTCGCCAACTATCTGGCGGCGATCGAAGGCGATGCAATGACCTCCGAAGAGGTCGCGCGTTCGCTGATGGCGTCGGCCGAATTCGCCATGCGTTGCGACGAACCGGTGAAGTTGCGGAAGATCGAGATTGACGGAGTCGGCATCTATCCCTGGCGCGGCGATCAGCTCATAGGCGATTCGTTGTTCGCAGACGGAGGAGATTACGAGCCGAACGTTCTGCCGGTGTTTCTTGAAGCCCTGAGGCCTGGAGACCATGTACTCGACGTCGGTGCCAACATCGGGATCTTCACCTTGCTCGCGGCAAGGAAGGTGCGCGGGGGCCGCATCTACGCGATCGAACCGCTGGCGAGGAACATCCAATCGCTGTGCGCGGGAATACTGGCCAACGGGTTCGACAACATTTTCCTCCTGCCGGTCGCCGCGTCCGATCGTGCGGGGGCGGTTTCGATGCATCGGGCAGTCAACTCATCCAATGGCATCGTCGATGTGCGCGCGTCGATACTGAGCGGAGCGGATCTGGTGCCGACGCAACGTGTCGATTCCCTGCTGGCAGGCATCGAGCGCCTCGATGTGATCAAGATCGATATCGAAGGTTATGAGCCCCTCGCGTGGAAAGGCATTCG